>JBMNUB010000012.1:0-65506 GCA_050946055.1 Candidatus Fimadaptatus sp.
TGAGCGTATTTCACTCAAAAACGGCCTCACCCCGGTTGAAATCCGAGGCAAGACCGCGTAAACTATTACTATCTACAGCAGGGCCTTTCTTTCTTTTGTCTACTGTTTAGGGAACAGTCCACATGTCACCGGGCGCGATTAAAGCCGGCGGGCTGCGCAAACATACTATTTGTTTTAAATAATCCTCTCATACATGACCTTACAGATAAGGGCTGCCGCACAGCCAAAGCCCTGCGACAGCCCTATAAACTTATGCGTTGCCATCATGCCCCGAGCCTCATCTCGCTTTACATATGGTATATCTCATATGTTTTCAGCTCCACCGGCAAAAGCCCGAGACCGCGAATGCGGGAGCAGCCGCTTCTTGACATTCGCGCCCTATCACAGCTTGCTGCGTATATCCAGCGCCACGTCGGGCAGATCGGTTATTATCTCCGCGCCCTCTGTCATGAAGCGGCGCATCAGCTCCGGGTCGTCCACCGTCCACGGGCGCACTATTATGCCCGCCTCGGTCGCTGACTGCATGTAACCGGGTGCCAGCAGGCTGGCATAGTGCGGATGCAGCGCCTCCGCGCCTATAGCCTTGGCGTAGTCCCAGTCGCGCACCATCTGGCAGGAGTACAGAAGGCCTATGGGTGCGCTGTGATCCAGCTCGCGCACGCGCATCAGCGCCCTGTGATTAAACGAGGAGTACAGCACGCGCGATGCCAGCCCGAACTCATGCACCAGCGCAACCGCCTTGTCCTCCAGCCCGTCAAAGCCGCGCGGGTTCAGGCCGGACTTTATCTCCATATTGAGCAGCAGGCGATTGTCGCGCATCTGCTCCAGCACTTCGCTGAGCAGCGGCGGGCGCTGGCCCTGACCGCAGTCCAGCTTGCGCAGCTCGTCCCAGGTCATGTCGGCTATCTCGCCGTGACCGTCGGTGGTGCGGTCTACCTTGTTGTCGTGCATGACTATCACGCGGCCATCGGCGCTCAGCGACACGTCCAGCTCTATGCCGTCCGCACCCAGCTCGGCTGCGCGCGCGAAAGCGGCCAATGTGTTCTCCGGGAACTGACGGCAAGCGCCCCTGTGCGCCCATATCTTTACTGCCATTTTGCTCTCCTCCTTTGCGGCGCCAGTAGCCCGCGCCGACTGTATATTCCATATTATACACCCAAGTCTCACATATACCAAGCCGGAAGTATGAAAACTTCACGCAAGCGCCATTTGAAAATCTGCACATATATGCTATAATTAGTCAAGACCGCCATTTCGGGCGCATGATTCCAAAACCCTATGGCAAGGAGGACAATGATATGCAATACTCGCATGAAGTCGAGCAGATGGTGTGTGTGGCGAAGGGCCCCAACCATGGCCCCGCGCCGATCCCCGAGGAGGGCAAGTGGATACAGGCCAAGGAGATAAAGGACATTTCCGGCTTTACTCACGGTGTGGGCTGGTGCGCGCCTCAGCAGGGTGCCTGTAAGCTGTCCCTGAACATCAAGGAAGGCGTTATACAGGAAGCTCTGGTAGAGACCCTGGGCTGCTCCGGCATGACCCACTCTGCCGCCATGGCCGCCGAGATACTGCCCGGCAAGACCATACTCGAGGCTCTGAACACCGACCTTGTGTGCGACGCCATCAACACCGCCATGCGCGAGCTGTTCCTGCAGATCGTATATGGCCGCAGCCAGAGCGCTTTCTCCGAGGACGGCCTGACCATAGGCGCCGGTCTGGAGGATCTGGGCAAGGGTCTGCGCAGCCAGGTCGGCACCATGTACGGCACGCTGGCCAAGGGCGTTCGCTATCTGGAGATGGCCGAGGGCTACGTGACCAAGATAGCTCTGGATGCCGACGATCAGGTATGCGGCTATCAGTTCGTAAACCTGGGCAAGATGATGGATGCCATCAAGAAGGGTGTCGATCCCAAGGAAGCTTACGAGAAGAACATCGGCAAGTACGGCCGCTTCGACGACGCTGCCAAGTACATCGATCCCCGCAAGCAATAATCTAAGGAGAGGTGAGCAAAATGGTCCGTTTCGAAAATTACGAGAGAAGAATCAACCAGATCACGCCCGTGCTTGAGAAGTACGGCTTCAAGGACTTGGAAGACGCTCGCGATTTCTGCCTCTCCAAGGGCATCGATTGCGAGAACATAGTAAAGGGCATACAGCCCATCGCCTTTGAGAACGCCGTTTGGGCCTACACCCTGGGTGTAGCCATCGCGCTCAAGAAGAACAACACCGCCGCTGCCGATGCCGCTGAGTCCATCGGCGAGGGTCTGCAGGCCTTCTGCATCCCCGGCTCTGTCGCCGATCAGCGTCAGGTCGGTCTGGGCCACGGCAATCTGGCCGCCATGCTGCTGCGCGAGGAGACCAAGTGCTTCTGCTTCTTGGCCGGTCACGAGTCCTTCGCGGCCGCTGAGGGTGCCATCGGCATAGCCCGCACCGCCAACAAGGTTCGCAAGGAGCCCCTGCAGGTCATCCTCAACGGTCTGGGCAAGGATGCCGCTATGATAATCAGCCGCATCAACGGCTTCACCTACGTGCAGACCGATTACAACCAGTACACCGGCGAGCTGAAGGTAGTCAACACCAAGGCTTACTCCGAGGGTGAGCGCGCCAAGGTTCGCTGCTACGGCGCCAACGACGTAAACGAGGGCGTTGCCATCATGCGTCGCGAGAGCGTTGACGTGTCCATAACCGGTAACTCCACCAACCCCACCCGCTTCCAGCATCCGGTCGCCGGCACCTACAAGAAGTGGTGCTGGGACAACGGCAAGAAGTACTTCTCCGTTGCTTCCGGCGGCGGCACCGGCCGCACGCTGCACCCGGACAATATGGCTGCCGGCCCCGCCTCCTACGGCATGACCGACACCATGGGCCGCATGCACTCCGACGCCCAGTTCGCCGGTTCCTCCTCCGTGCCTGCGCACGTTGAGATGATGGGCCTTATCGGCATGGGCAACAACCCCATGGTCGGCGCGAGCGTTGCCTGCGCTGTTGCGGTTGAGGAAGCCCTCAAGGCGTAATCGTCACGCATATCTTTGCGCTATATGCGCATGTGCTTTCCCTGTCTCAGGGAAAGCACATTTTTTATGCCCGTTATGCTAATATGCATGCTTCTCATGGCAATATCAGCGGCATGCTTGCGCTGTATTTCGCCAGTTCACGCATATCACAGCGCCTTCTCCAGTTCACCGCTTACCCTTACCAGTTCGCATATAAAACCGCCCCACTGCTCATCTCGCTCGCCTGCGTCCAGCGCCAGATAGCCGCGCACGCACTCCAGCGCGTCCTGAGCCGCCGCACGCAGCGGTTCCTGCGCCGCCGCGCGCGCGTCCAGCAACTTATCCAGCGCGTCCAGCACGGCACACGCGCACTTGTCGCCGCCCGCCTTAACGCGCATGCCCTCTATCGATGCCGACGCTCTGCGCGCGCCGGTGGGCTCGGGCATATCCAGACCCTGCCTGCGCAGGCGCTCGGCTATGTTCCTCACCACGTCGGGACGGCTCTTGAGCATGGCGCGATACTTGTTCTGATACCTGAGCATGAGCCGCTGGTCGCCGTCCGCCAGCCGCGTGACGCATGCGCGCACGCTCTCACCTGCCGCACGTGCGCGCAGCACCTGCTCCACAAGCTGCTCGGCTTCTTCATCGGTAAAGGGTGTAAAGTGCGCGCGGCGCACGCCATCCTCCTCGCGGCTGCGCGCGTAGTAATAGTTGCGTATGCTGTTGGGCTTGCGCCCCGTGCGGAACGCCGTCGCCTCGAACACCTCGCGCAGAGGCCGCCCCGCCTCACGCGCCTGCCGCGCCTGCAGCATAAGTTCGTCGGAATCCTGTTCGCTCCAGCCGTTTCGGCTCGTCCCTGCCTGCATATATCGCTCACCCCTCAATGCCATTGTATTACAAGTATTGCATGAAGGGCCTGTCCATATACCTAACTCAGCAATATTTATCGTATTTAAATCGCGGCGCGTAGCCCGCTCGGCTTGTATATGCGCTCCGAATGCGAGCCATGGCACAAGTGATTCCATGGCGCAAGCGCCTCTCTTTGTCCGCACCGCAAAGCCTGCGCAGTTGGGCGCGGCGAGTTGCTCCGCGTGAGCCGTAACGCAAAGCCTGCGCGGTTGGGCGCGGCGAGTTGCTCCGCGTGAGCCGCGTCACAGGCGAGTCCGCTCCTCACCCGCGCACATCTCCATGAAGCGGCGGGCGGCGGGCGTCAGGTACTTGTGGCGATGCCAGACTATGTTAAACGAGCGCTCCAGATGCACATCGGATATGGCGCGCTCGCGCACCTGCCCGCACTCTATCGCCCCGCGCACCAGCTGGTCGGGCAGTATAGCCACGCCCAGCCCGGCCTCTACCGCGCGCACCAGCGCCTGTGTGCTGGCGCTCTCCCATGCGGGGCTTACCGCGCAGTCATGCTCCTCCAGCAGCCTGTCCACGGCGGCGCGCCCGGCACTGCCCGGCTCGCGCAGCAGCAGCGGTTTGCGCAGCACGTCCTCAAGCGGCACGCGCTCGGGCATGTCGCTGTCCGGCGGCACTATAAGCGTGAGCCTATCGCCGCCGAACGCCTGCGCACACAGCTCGGGCGAAGGCGGTGCGCCCTCTATCAGCGCCAAGTCAAGCTCGTTGCTCATCAGCGCCCGGCTCAGCTGCATAGCGCTGGCCACGCGCGCCCGCACGCGCATGCCCGGCTCCCGCGCCTGAAACCTGCTCACTATGCGCGGCAGATCGCAGCTGCCTATGGTCATGGTCGCGCCCACGCGCAGCACTCCCGACGCATCCCAGTTGAGCAGGCAGCGCTCCATCTCGGCAAAAGCGTCCTCTATGTGGACGGCATAGCCGTACATCTCATGCGCGCACTCGGTAGCGCTTATACCCCTGCCCAGCCGCTCGAACAGCCGCACGCCGTAGTACCGCTCCAATTCCTGTATGGCGCGCGTGACCGCGGGCTGCGCCATGTGCAGCGTCTCGGCGGCGCGGGTCACGCTCATCTGCCTGTATACGGCCAGGAATATGCGCATATGCCTTATGGTCATGCCGGTTCCCCCAATACATATTAAAAAAATTATCCTTTCCATTAAATAATAGCATTTTACATATCGGCGCGCAAGAGGTATCATTATAGTGCAAAAGGGGGAATTTTGATATGGAGCGCACACAGCCCGAAAAGGGGCGGCACACGCTATGGACGCTGTTCACGTCCATGCTGTACATAAGCGCGTTCACGTTTGGCGGCGGCTTCGTGATAGTCACATTCATGAAGCGCAAGTTCGTGGACGAGCTGAAGTGGCTGACTGAGGATGAGATGCTGGACATGACCGCGCTAGCGCAGAGCGCGCCGGGCGCGATAGCGGTAAACGCCGCGATACTCGTAGGCAGGCGTGTAGCCGGTACTCGCGGCATGCTGGCGGCGGTGCTGGGTACGGTAATACCGCCCATGGTGATACTCTCTGTGATATCGCTGTTCTATTCGGCCTTTGCCAGCAACCGCTGGGTGGCGGCGGCGCTGAGCGGCATGCAGGCAGGCGTGGCGGCGGTCATATGCGACGTGGTGTGGAATCTGGGCGCAAAGGTCGTGCATGAGCGCAGCGCGCTGTCGGTAGCGATAATGGTAGCGGCGTTCATAGCGGCGCTGATGGGCGTAAACGTGATAATCGTGATACTGTGTGCGGCGGCGCTGGGCATCATCCGCCTGCTGGTATCGCGCGGCAAGGGAGGCGCGGGCAAATGATATACCTTCAGCTGCTCTTGAGCTTCATACAGGTGGGGTTGTTCAGCGTGGGCGGCGGCTACGCGGCCATGCCCCTTATACAGGCGCAGGTTGTCGATCAGCACGCATGGCTCTCGCTAAGCGAGTTCACCGACCTTGTCACCATAGCCGAGATGACGCCCGGCCCCATAGCCATAAACGCCGCCACATTCGTAGGCACGCGGCTGGCGGGGCCACTGGGCGCGATAGTGGCTACGCTGGGCTGCATACTGCCCTCGCTGATAGTGGTGTCGATAATGTCCTATATATATGCGCGCTTTAGCGCGTCGGGCGGCATGCAGTCGGTGCTGGGCTGTCTGCGTCCCACCGTGGTGGCGCTGATAGCTTCGGCGGCGCTGTCGATACTGACCGTGGTAGTGTTCGCGGGCGGCATAATGAACTTCGCATCTATAAACTGGATAGGGCTGCTGCTGTTCGCGGGCGCGCTGCTGCTGCTCAGGCTCAAGCGCCTAAACCCCATACTGGTCATGGCAATGTGCGGCGCGGCGAACGTGATGCTGACAGCCGTGGGGCTGTGCTGACGGCGCGCGCACAATTTCATATAAATTGTAGGAAACCGCTGCAGGCGGAAACATGACTGACTTTTGACAAAGAGGCCGCATACTGCGCTTCAACATGCGCGGCATGCGGCCTTTGTGTATGCAAAGCGCGGCTTTTCGAGCGATGCCGCACGGCGCACTCACGAAAAGCCCTTCCCCTTGCATTGCGCTGACATGCCCGCGCATAAGCGCATGCCCTCCTCCGACACATGGCGGTTTTTGTCGCGCAAGGAGCGCTGTTTTGTGCCTTTGAGCGCCTTGAAACGCGACCTTCATTATGGTATACTAGTCGCATTGGATGCAGATACGACCTGAAAGGAGACCACAACATGGCCACCATTATAGTAACCGAATCCACATGCGATCTGCCGCGTAAATATATCGACGCTCATCCCTGTCTGGAAGTAGTTCCCATGGTATTTCAGTTTGGCTCGGAGGAGCATCTGGAGATAGCCGGTGAGACCGACCATCACGCCAACTACGAGCGCATGCGCGCAGGCGAAGTCGCAACCACCTCGCAGATCAACTCGGCTTATCTGTACAGCTATTTCAAGAAGCACCTTGAAAACGGTGACGATGTGCTGTATCTGGCGTTTTCGTCCGGGTTGAGCGGCACCTGCTCCAACGGCATGCTGGCCGCCGCCGATCTGCGCGCCGAGTTCCCCGGCAGGCAGATAGAGGTCATAGACACGCTCGCGCCCTCCCTCATGGAAGGCATGCTGGCGATAATGACCGCCGAGCGTCTGGAGCGCACCGGTGAGGACGTGGCCGCGCTCGCCAAGTGGGTGGAGAGCATAAAGCCCCGCCTTAACGCATGGTTCACCGTGGACGATTTGAAGTTCCTCAAGCGCGGCGGACGCATCTCTGCCGCCACCGCCGCCATAGGCACTATGCTGTCCATAAAGCCGGTCTTGCACGTGGACAACGAGGGACATCTGATACCGATAAGCAAGGAGCGCGGCCGCAAGCGCGCGCTCAAGGCGCTGATTGACCACATGGCGGCGCAATGCCCCGATCCCGAAAGCACGCCCGTATACATAGGTCACGGCGACTGTCTGGACGATGCAAATGCGCTGGCCGCCATGGTAGAGGAGCGCTTTGGCGTAAAGCCCGAGCTTATCAACTACATAGGCATGATAATCGGCTCGCACTCCGGCCCCGGCACGATAGCGCTGTTCTTCGTGGGCAAGGACAGGGGCTGAGCCTAAGCGCCCGTCAGGCGGCATGCGCTTAGTGCCGCCAAACAATATAGCAAGCCGCGCCACTCCCTGCGAACATTTCCGGGAGCGGCGCGGCTTTTGCAATGGGACGCTCTGCCTGCGCAGGGCTATTCCGTAGCTCATCCCTTTCTGCCACAATGCCTGCCCTGAAAGGGAGGAGCGCGAATCGTCGAAAGAGTGCGCGTCGTAAGGCTTCCCACGAATGCCGGATCGCGGCATTGGGAGGCACGGCGCGACTTTGTCCCGGCAAACGCAATGCCACTTTCAGCGCTGCGGTGTTACCCCTCAGCCGCTCAGGCATCAGTTCTCATTTCAGTAGTGCTATGAGCCGGGCTACGGCTGCGTCCGGTGCGATATCAGCCGCGCTTGTAAGCATCTCATGCGCCGTGCCTAAAGCTCCTTCCCTTACAGGAGCAATGAGGTTGGCATTGCCGTCCACTTTTTGCATATTTTACATCATCCTTGCAACCAACATGAGCATTCATGCGTCATATAAGCGAAATAAATGCATTCCCCAAGGAGGGAAATATGAAGCAAAGATTTATAACGGCGGCGCTTTGCCTGCTAATTGCACTGATACCGTCCATTGCGGGCGCAGAAGCGCTCAGTCCGCGTCCCGAGCGCGACATACTCTTGCTAACCACTTTTAGCGACATAGACAGCGGCGCATACGAAGCCATGTTCGTGGACACGCTGGGCGATGTATACCAGATTGACATGACGGCAAACGGCTATGACACCTGCGGCGAGATATGCCCGATAATGCTCAGTCTGCCCGCCGACTTCCGCACCGGCACGCTCAGCGCCGAGGAACTGGCGCACATAACCGCGCTCATCGCAAACATCGATTCCGACATGGGCGCGGCCTACTCGGTAGACAGGCAGTCCATCGGCAAGTACAGCATGTTCGCGTTTCGCCCCGGCGCAAGCGGCAACGACGCGCTCACGATAATGACCTCGGGTGCATCGCTCAGCGAGAACATGAGCGCCGCCGCGCAGGAATTGCAGGCGTGGCTGCGCGGCTATCTGCCGCCCGAGCGCTTTCTCGACAAGGGCCGCATAGCCTACGGCGACAGCGCGCCCATGAGCCTGACTCTGAACACTGAGGCCGGCAGCTGGACGCTTGCGCGCACCGGCGACACGGTTACGCTCTCCCGCGAGGGTGCGGAGCCTGCCACGCTGGACAGCGCCGCGTTCAGCAGCATACTGTCGCTGCTGGATGCTGCGGGCGCAAGGGATTGGCCCGCACCCGGCGAGGTCGGCGCGGCGCTAACCGTTGAATACGTCGATGGTCAGCATGCTTCTAACGCGCAGTCTCATCCGGAGCTTATCTCGTCGCTGGAACAGATGTTCTCGATTGGCAAAATAAATTGACCGATGTAATCGCGGATGTGTGAAAGCATCCCACGCCCACTGTCTTTCCAAGTACTATCTTTGGCAAGCCAAACGCCATCCCCGGCAGTATATCGCGGGGATGGCGTTTTTGCTTATCAATATGGCATTGGCATATTCAGACATATATCTAGGCTATTCACGGTTGCCTTTAGGATTAACGTGATACAGCATATCACAGCTTCGCCATGAGGAATAATAACGAAGGTCTGGCTTGCGGTTTTTCAGCATTAACCCTCTCGCTTAATTGCTATATCCGGCCTTGCAAGGTTTCCCAAGTTTCCATAAAGAGCCTATTTTAACAGCTTGTCAAAAAATTCTTTTTGACAAGCGTGAACGGAGGAGAACCTCCCCCGCCACTGCCACCCCTACTCAGTTTCCACCGAAATCCTTAAGGTTTCCGGGCGTGGAAACTGCAAGGTAGATATGCTGCTCTGGGAAATGGGATTTCCCGCCGCCAAAATATCTACGCGCCCACCGCACATGTCGCCGGGCGCTACCTAAGCCGGCGGGCTGCGAGGCCCGCCGAGCTCTCCCGGGGTTTTTTGACAGGCTGTTTTAAATCACTCTATTTCGGCTTGCCGTGAGAAACCTAATCTCATGCGGCGCTCGCATTAAGCTAATATCGGCTCTGTCTGCTTACCTGCCCTGAGCATCGCGCGCTACGTCTATCATGGCGCGCAGATTCTCGTAGGGAACGTCGGTCTGTATCTCCTGAGAGGGCGCGGTTATGTAACCGCCATTGCGGCTCATAAGCGCTATCGTGTCCTCGGTCTCGCGGGCGACCTCGGCGGGCGTGCCGTAGGGCAGGGTCTTTTGCGTGCTTATGCCGCCAAAGTAGGTTATCTCGGGATAAGTCTCCTTGAGGAACTTGAGATCCATGCACTCGGGCTGCACGGGGTTGAGCACGTCTACGCCCATCTCCACGAGGTCGGGCATTATCTTGAGTATGCAGCCGCAGGAATGCACAAACACATGCTTGCCATAGCGATGTACGAGGTCATACTCCTGCTGCTCGCCGGGGCGAAGCATGGTGCGGAAGCAGCGCGGCGACATTATCAGATCGCGCTGCGTACCCCAGTCCGAACCCAGCAGCACCGCGTCCGAACACGCGGCGGGCAGCACGTTCTCCAGCATGACCAGGTTCTTGCGGATTATCATGTCCAGCAGGCGCTGCGCCCACTCGGGCGACCCGGCTAGGTCATACAGGAAGTTCTCTATGCCGCGCGCGAAGTAGGCCTTTTCCCAGTGGCTGCCCCACACGGTTATCACCTGATACACGTCGTAATTGGCGCGTATGTACTCGCTGCGCTCGAAGAACTGCTCATAGCTGCCGGAAGCTATGGTGTCGGGCAGATCCTCAGGCGTATCCTCGCACTTGGTAAAGCGGTCGGGCAGGTTGTACCAGCTCCACCACGGGCAGTAGGTGTACAAAACGTTATTGCCTATGGACAGCGACACCGCCTGCTCAAAGCTTATCTTGCCCGCCTTGAGGTCGGATTGTACCTGCGCATTGGGATAGTCCTGCATCAGGCGCTCGCCATATGCCTTGTAGCCCTCGCCCGTCAGGTTTATGGCCTGCGGCGTTGCAGTTATTGCCTTGTGAGCTATCGCAGCGTGTACCAGTTCGCGTTTGGTCATGATATATTCTCCTTTGTGGTGACCCGCTCATAATGGGCAGGGTATTTATGGATTTATGCAGCCAGAGCGCATATATGCGCATGCTCCGGGTATGCATCGCGCCCGAGTGCGCGCTCGCCGTCGCGCACGTTTTCGCGTATGTTGTCCACAGTGTTTTCCACAAGGTGCATTCTGTGGGCAGGCAGGCGCGCGTCATTCGTAGCATGCGCATAACGCGCGCCTTTCGTCGAACATTAGTCCGCTTCAAGCACTATGTGCTGGCCTTTTCGCATGTAAACGCATGTAAAACCGTCTTTAAATTCGGATTCTCTGCATTTCAGCGGGACTTTGGCGCGTATTTTGACTTCGCCATCCCTGCGTGCCAGCAGTTTCACGCGCTCAGGCGCGCCGTTATTCCACAGGATATCCACAGAGAATCCACCCCTTGCGCGCAGCCCGCGCACCTCGCCCGAACTCCATGCCTTAGGCAGTGCGGGCAGTATGTCGATGCAGCCCTGATGGCTCTGCAGCAGCATCTCGGCTATGCCCGCCGACGCGCCGAAGTTGCCGTCTATCTGGAAGGGCGGATGCCGGTCGAACAGGTTGTCGTAGGTGGAGAGCGTTAGCAGCTTTTCCACATTGTCGCGCGCGGCCTCGCCATCGCGCATGCGCGCGCACAGCGATATCAGCCACGCCCGCGACCAGCCGGTATGACCGCCGCCCGCGCTCAGGCGCAGTTCCATGGTGCGGCGGCAGGCATTGACCAGCTCGGGCGTGGAGTCGGTAGCTATATCGCAGCCCGGATACAGCCCGAACATGTGGCTCATGTGGCGATGGCCGGGTTCGGCCTCCTCGTACTCGCTCTCCCACTCCAGCAGCTGACCCTTGCTGCCCACCTGATAGGGCGCAAGCCGTGCGCGTGCGGAGCGCACCTCAGCCATGAAGCCCTCGTCCTCGCCCAGCTCGCTCGCCGCGCCCAGCGTGGCATCGAACAGCGCGCGCAGTATGGCGTTGTCCATGGTGCAGGTGCGGGCTATGGAATCGCGCTCGCCGTTGGGCAGTATGTAGGTGTTCTCAGGCGACTGAGTAAGTCCGGTTATCAGATATCCTCGCTCGTCCTCTATAAGGTAGCTGAGGAAGAACCTGGTCGCGTCGCGCAGCAGCGGGTAATTGCGCCTTAGCGTATCGATGTCCTGAGTATACTGGAAGTGCTCCCACACCTGCAGGCTCAGCCACGCCGCGCCAAACGGCCATATGAACACGCCTGCGCCGGTGGGCGCGGTGTTGCCCCATATGGTGATGTTGTGATGCGCCATATAACCATCCGCGCCGTACATGGTGCGCGCCGTGACCTTGCCGGAATCGTATATGCGCCATATCAGGTCGAACAGCGGCTGCGCCAGCTCATTCAGGTCGCAGGGGCCGGTCGGCCAGTAGTTCATCTCGGTGTTTATGTTTATCGTGAATATGGACTCCCACGGCGGCGCGAACGAATCGTTCCATATGCCCTGCAGGTTCGCCGCCATGCTGCCCGGACGCGAGCAGGCTATGAGCAGATAGCGCCCGAAGTTGAACATCAGCGCCATCAGTTCCTCGTCGCTGCCGCCCTCCTTGAGCGCGCGCAGCCGCTCATCGGTGGGCAGTGCGCTAGTCTTATCGCCTATCTTCAGGCTCACGCGGCCATACAGCGCGGCGTGATCCTCAACATGTGCGCACCTTAGCTCCTCATAATCGGGCGCATCGCAAAGTCTAAGCGCGCACTGGGCTTGCGGGAAATCGCTGCGGAAGCTGGTATCGGAGGCCACATATATGGTCGCTTCGTCGGCCCCGACTATGTGCAGGCAATCGCCCACAGTCTCCACGCGGCCACCCTTGGCGCGCGCCTCGACCATACAGTCATACTCAACGCCGCCATCGGTGGCGCGGCCCTGCATGAGCAGCCTGCCCTCGGGTGTGATGCGCGTGCCGGGGTCGTAGGGGCGGCGCATCATGTTGACATAAAGCGTGAGTGCGCCCGGGCGCGAGCAGCGCAGGTTTATGGCCATGACCCCTGCGGGCGCGCTGGCTATGTACTCGCGCTCATAGTGCGCGCCGTCCATGTCGAAGCTGACGCGCGCCACGCCACTGTCCAGCTCCAGCTCGCGCTTATAGCCCGTGACCTTGCCCTTGCCCGCAAATCGCAGAAACAGCGTACACAGCGGCAGATACGGCCCGGTATATCGCGGCGTGCCGGTCATGCGCGCCTGCGCCTCCATGCGCGCCTCGTTCAGCCTGCCCTGTCTGAGCAGCTCGCGCACGCGGGACAGCGCCTCACGCGCATCGGGGTTGATGCGCTGCATGGGCGTGCCGCCATACAGAGTATCGTCGTTCAAGTGTATCTGATCTTCGCTCACGCCGCCATAAACCATGCCGCCCATGCGGCCATTGCCTATGGGGAGCGCCTCCTCCCACTTTGCGGCGGGCGCGGAATACCACACATTGTTCTGGCTCATTTTTGCCTCCTGCTGCCAAGCTTTGCGCTCTGCGTCAAATTAT
This sequence comes from Candidatus Fimadaptatus sp., assembly GCA_050946055.1. Classification (GTDB taxonomy): domain Bacteria; phylum Bacillota; class Clostridia; order Christensenellales; family Aristaeellaceae; genus Fimadaptatus. The sequence goes on from JBMNUB010000012.1 coordinate 13,066, forward strand.
ACGCTAACGCACTATCAAATGGCAATGTAATTTTCTTGGGGTTTTGGGTATTAAATTGGGGAGATGGCAGAGTGCGCTTCTTCAGCGCCATTGGCAAGCAAAAGGAGATCGCCATACCGGCGACCTCCTCAAATGCCCGCCCTTTACTTACTTTGCCGAAAAAGCAGAAGCGTCGTAAGTATTCTGTATTATCTCCAGATAGCGGTCTATTTTCATGTTCTTAAGCTCGTTCTGGAAGGTTTCCCAATCAGACTCAATATCCATCTGACCTACGATGAACTTGGCGATGCACTCTTCGACGTAGGTATTGATGTTGGTCTGCAGCATGGCCATTTCAGAGGCATCCTCCTCGCTGTAATACAGCGGCGGAACGACGTTCTTCTGGGGTATGCCGTAGGGCGCGTAGTTCTCATGAGAGAAGTGATACAGGAAAGCCTCCAGACCGGAACCGTCCTCAGCCATCATGCCATCGGTCTGCTGATAGCCAAGGCGATGCTCAGCCGTCATGAACTCGGGGAATACCTGACCCCAGCTCATGTTGTTGTAGTACTCCTGATCGGGGGTCATGGTGATCTTCTTGTAGGTAGCGGGGCTGCCGTCCACGCCCAGAGCGCCTTCGTCCGGGTCATCCCAGCTCACGCCCTTTATGCCCAGATCCTGCATCATTATGCCTTCATCGGTGTACAGCAGATCCAGCCACTGCATGACCAGTTCAGGCTGCTCGCAGGTGGCGGGTATAAGGCCGGCGGTGCCATTCAGGCCAAAGTTGTCAAAGTAGTTGACGCGAGTCACCTGCAGACCGTTCGGGCCTACGAGGGGCTTTATGGGAGTGTACTCAAGGAAGCGCGCAGTCTCACCAGCATCGGTATCGCGAGAACCTATGCCGTGATGTATGTTGGGCATAGCGCCGCATACGGACTCATACTTGCGGGAGTTTATCTCATTGCGCTGATTGCGGTTCTGCGCAAAGGAATCCGGGTATATGAGGTTCTCGGAGTACAGGTCGGCCAGATACTTTAGGCCTTCCTTAAATTCGGGCTGCGTGAACACGGCCATCACCTTGCCGTCATCGTCTATCATGAGGCGGTTCTCGCCGTCATCATAGATGAACGCGCTCATGAGGAAGGTATCCACCTTGGCGCCGTAGCTGTCGATAGCGCCTATCATGGGTATCTCATCGCTGGGATCGCCGTTGCCGTTGGCATCCTGGTCGCGGAAGGCAATCAGCATGTTCTTGAACTCATCAACGGTAGTGGGTACTTCCAGATTGCAGTTCTTGAGGAATTCATTGTTTACCCACATCTTGCCATAGTACATGCAGTGATAGCACTCATTATACCACGGCACAGCGTATATGTGGCCGTCGGGCGTGGTGAGCGCAGTGCGGAAGCCCTCCACGCTATCTAGGCGCTGCTTCATAGAAACGGTGTTGTTGTCTATGTACTGCTCTATGGGCAGTATCAACTCCTGATCGGCGTACTTCACTACCATGGTAGAGGTTATCTGCGTCATTCCGCTGCCACCGGCGACTATCAGGTCGAGGTCTTCCTCGCTGGACAGCGCCAGATTCAGCTTCTCTATGAACACGTCTTGGCTGGCTCCGGTCCAATTTACCTTTACGCCAGTCTGCTCCTGATACCACCCGGTCATGTAGCAGGTGTTCCAATCAAATTCGCTGCCGCCCGTTACCGGAGCAAACACGTTGATAGTCACGTCCTCGTTCGTGACCGGGAATACCCCCGGCTCAGCCAGCTCGGCGGCAAATGCACTGCCGCTCACTGCCAGCATCAGGCACACGAGAAGACATACCAGTTTCTTCATTATGGTCTACCTCCTTCAATAAATATCTCACAGAGCCGACTTTGTATCAGCCCTTTATTGAGCCTATCATTATGCCCTTTATGAAGTACTTCTGCACAAAGGGATAGATGAGCATTACCGGAATCATGGTTATCACTATCAGCACGTACTTTATAGCCTCGGCATTGGCCTCGTTCTTTATCATGTTGGTCATGTCGCTGGCGCCATTGTCTGTTATAGACTTTACGTTGTTTATAGCGTTGCGCAACACCAGCTGTATGTTGTAAAGATCGGGCGAGTTGAGGTATATCATGGCGTTAAAGTACGAGTTCCAGTGTCCCACCGCGTAGAACAGCACCATTACGGCCAGTATCGGAACGGACAGAGGCAGGACTATGCTCACCAGCATGCGTATGTCGCTGGCACCGTCCAGCGAAGCCGACTCATACAGTTCCTCGGGAATGCTGCTCATGAAGTAGGTCCGGCACATTATCATGTTCCAAACGGTTATCGCGCCCGGCAGTATCATGACCGCCCTTGTATCTATAAGGCCCAGCTGCTTTATTACAAGGTAGGTAGGTATCATGCCGCCGCCAAACATCATCGTAAACGTAAACAGGAATACAAAGAACTTGCGTCCCCACAGTCCCTTGCGCGCCAGAGGATAGGCGCATATCACCGTCATGAACATGTTCACGCATGTGCCGACACCGGCGTAAAACAGCGTATTGACAAAGCCCGTCATTATGCTGTCGGATTTAAGCACCTGCTTGTATATATCAAGAGTGGGATTCAACGGCACAAAGCTCACGCGCCCCGATATTACCATCATCGGGTCGGACAGCGACTGCGCCAGCACGTGCAGGAGCGGCAGCAGGACTATTATGCCGCATATTGCCAGATATACATCTACCACGACATAAAACGCCCTATCCACCGGCGTGAGCTTTATCTTTATGTTGGTGTTACCGGCCACTACCGACTTTTCCTTCTTGCTCATATCCGCATACCCTCCTTACCACAGGCTATAGTCGGATACCTTGCGCGCTATGCCATTGACTATAGTCATAAGTGCCAGGGATATAACCGACTGGAACAGGTTAACCGCCGTAGAAAAGCTGTAATTCATATCGATAAGGCCGACCCTGTAAACGTATGTCGATATGACATCTGAAGACGACATGTTCAGCGAGTTCTGCAGCAGATAAACCTTCTCATAGCCTACATTGAGTATGGAAGCCGTATTCAATATGAGCAATATTATCGCCGTGGGAATTATGCCCGGTAGATCGACATGCCATATGCGCTTCCAGACATTCGCGCCATCGACATATGCTGCTTCCTGAAGCTCCGGGCTTATACCCGCCAGCGCCGCAAGGTACATTATAGAGTTATAGCCCTGACTCTGCCATACGCCCGACCAAACATATATCGATTTAAAATACGCCGGTTCACTTAGATAGTTCTTGGGTGTGCCGCCAAGAGCCTTTACGACCGTGTTTATCGCGCCACCGTAGCTGAGCAGCTGCGTGATTATGCTGGTCACTACAACAGTTGACAAAAAGTGCGGCATGTAGGTTATCGTCTGCACACCCTTTTTAAAGTACTTGTGGCGGCATTCATTGAGCGCCACGGCCAGTATTATGGGCGGGAAGAATCCGGCCACCAGCGAATATACACTTATACCAACGGTATTAGTTATAAGCCGCTTAAACGAATAGTCAGAAAAGAACTGTTCGAAATACTTAAGCCCTACCCAGCTGGAATTCCAAAATCCCTTGCTTATCTTGAAATTCTTAAACGCTATCTGAAGTCCGAACATGGGCCAGTAGCAGAATACTATTACCCATATTAGCGGTAGCAACAAGAGCAGATATAGCTGCCAATGTAGCTGAAACGCGCGCCTAGGCGCTTCCAGCCATCCGTGTCTGCCCGTCTTAGCACTGCCTGATATTGTCCGATTCATGAAATGCCCCCTCCTAAAGCGCGAATCGTTACGAAAAAGCGCCATCGTCTTTACCTGTGCCTAACTTCAAGTCGAAATTTTAGCACTTTATCGTAATATAGTCAAGCAATGCTCACATTCTAGCACATATCTAAATACATTCAGCAAATTTCCAATAACAATGCGTGATTATAGTTACCCCCCCCCATAATTTTGGACCTATTTTTTGTGCTGTTCATTCTTCCCAACCACTCCCTCCACCAATTCCCACAATCCCTCCGCATCCTCCAGCAGCCTTGCGTCCATGCCGCACTCGCGCGCGGCGCGGACGTTTGCGGGGTTGTCGTCCACAAACACGCACTCCTCAGGCGCAAGCCCGTATCGCGCGCAGAATAGGCGGAATATCGCCGGGTCGGGCTTGGCGATGCGCTCCTCATATGAGGCTACGCCGCCCTTGAACATGCGGAAGTAATCATAGCCGCGCATGAACTCCAGCGCGGGCGCGTTGGTGTTGGACAGGAAGTAGCAGTCCTGGCCCTCCATGGTCAGCCGCTTCAGCGTGCGCACGCTGCCAGCTATCGGTGCAAGCATCTCGTCGCAGCGCGCCATTATGCGGCGTATGTCCTCCTCCAAATCGGGCGCTGCGGCGCACATCGCCTCGGTCGCCTGTGCGCGCGTGCGCGTGCCTGCGTCGCAGTCCAGCCACGCCCGGCTGGCAAATATCGCCCTGCGCAGCGCCTCGCGCCGCTCGCCCTGATATCCCAAATCGTTCAGATACCTCTCCGGCTGAAAGTACACCATGACATTGCCCAAATCAAATACAAATACCATATGCTCATGCCTCCCCATATGTCATACCGGCCCGCCGACGGGCAGGGTCAATGCCGCTTGAGCCGCTGCACGCGCCAGCCCATTGTCCGAGCCATCGCACAGCGCCTTTAAGAGCCGCCGCAGCAAGCCCATCACGCAAATATCATACCACCCGGCATAGCGCCTCGCAAGCATGAGCCGCGCGGACTTGTGCCGCGCCATGGCAGCATGATATAATTTAGTCAGCACCAGCCTGCCGGCGCGCTCAACCCTGCCCGCCGGCAGCATACACGGAGGATGCAGCATGATATACCTGCGCTCTGTAAGCATAGATGCGCGCACGGGCGCGTATCCCTTCAGTTGTCCGGCGCTGAGCGCGCTTGAGCGCATCGACTTCGCGCCCGTCACCATAATAGTGGGCGAAAACGGCTCGGGCAAGTCCACGCTGCTGGAAGCGCTGGCGCGGCTGATGCGCCTGCCCGCGCTGGGTGCAGCCGACGCCGGCAGCGATGATACGCTATCATCCGTGCAGCCGCTGTGCGAGGCCATGCGTCCAGTGTTCTCGCGCCGCCCTCGTCTGGGCATGTTCCTGCGCGCCGAGGACTTCTTCGGCTACACGCGCCGCATAGCCGCGCTGCAATCCGACATGCGCGCAGAGCTAAGGCGCGTGGATGAGGAGTACGCAGGCGCCAGCGCGTTCACGCGCGCACAGGCGCGCATGGCGTTTGCCGGTTCGCTGTATGAGCTGGAGCGCGCGCATGGCCGCGATCCCGACGCGCGCTCGCACGGCGAGAGCTTTCTGCACATGTTTGGCGAGCGCATACACGACGGCGGCCTGTACATACTGGACGAGCCGGAAGCGCCGCTCTCGCCGCTGAGACAGCTGGCGTTGATAGAGCTGATAATGCAGCGCGAGGCTCGCAGCCAGTTCATAATCGCTACGCACTCGCCCATGCTGACCGCGTATCCGGGCGCGGCGATATGGTCGTTCGACCATGCTCCCGCGCGGCGCGTAGAATACGGCGAGCTGGACAGCGTGCGCCTGCTGCGCGACTTTCTGAACGCGCCGGAGCGGTTCATGCGCAGTCTGCGCGACGGGCAGACCTGATGCGGACTTGCGCGCTTTACAAAAAGCCAGACATTGTATTTGCGGCTTGCGGTTTATAGCGCATACCGGGCACTACCTTGCGCTCAGACGGCTTGGCTATGCACGACCGATATCCGGCATGGCATCGCGCACATTGTGCAAATTGCGCATGCCAAGCAAAAAAGGCGATGCCTGAGGAGAATATCACTTTCTCCCAAGCATCGCCTAATACCATCCGGTTCGTTTTGCCATGCATATCGCGCGCTCCGATGTGCCCTTTGTCATATTGCACAGGCCGCAGCACATTGCTTGCATCGCGCGCGCCGCCCATCTCAACCGGCTATGCGCGCCTTAGCTCATAGAAATTCTGCATCTCGGATTCGGCGTCGTACATGTCCTGATACATGCGCGTATCTATGAGCGCAAAGCCCGCCTTGCTCAGCGTGCGGCAGGACGCGGGATTGCGCAGCGCCGCCACGGCAAACAGGCTGTCCACATCGTAGTTGGCAAACACATACTGCGCAAACGCCCTGACGGCCTCGGCCATGTAGCCATGGCCGCGATACCCTGCGCCGAGAAAGTACGTTATGCCCACCCTGTCCATGTCCTCGTAATAGGTCGTGCCTATGCTGCCTATCGCCTGCCCGCCCTCGCGCCCGGCTATCGCAAAGGCTATATAGTCGCGATGAGGATTGTTTTCGGCCTCAAGGCGCATGCTGTCGGCTATCCAGTCGCCCATCCAGTCAGCGCAGTTTGTGCAGTCGCCAAATATCTCGCTAAGGCTGCCATCAGCGGCCATGTCTATGAACCTTACCTCGTCCGCGCGCTCCAAACTGCGTATCACAAGGCGCTCAGTCTCAATGCGCATAAGTGTCCGCCTCCTTCTGCCGTGCAAATTTTGCATAGCCGATTTTAGCACGCGCCGCAAAGCGCTGTCAATCCGCACCATGGCGCACAAATGCATGCCATCAGAAGTTGCGCCGCCCGCCTCATGCACATTGCCCAAACGCATGAAACCGTGATATAATGCTATGGATGGCATACATGCCTTAGGAGGTTTCCCCTATGAGGATACACATAGTGGCCTGCCGCATACTGGCGCGCGAGCTGAGCGCGCTGGCTGCGCAGAGCGCCAATGCGGTGGACATAACCTGGGTGGCGCGCGGACTGCACAACGTTCCCGCCAAGCTCAACGACAAGCTCAGCGACACGCTCGAGGACATATACGGCCAGATAGAGCGCGGCGAGCTGGAGCATGCGCCCGACTACATAGTGCTGGGATACGGGCTTTGTTCAAACGGCGTGGTGGGGCTGCGCTGCCGCGACATACCAATAGTCGTGCCGCGCACGGATGACTGCATAGCGCTGTTCATGGGTTCGCAGAAGCGCTATATGGACGAGTTCAACTCCTCTGGCGGCGCATACTGGCTCAACAGCGGCTGGATGGAGCACAGCGCGCGGCTGGTCGATTCGGATGACTTCAAGCGCCATCGCTGGCTGGAATACGCCGAGAAGTACGGCGAGGAGAATGCCGACTATCTTATAGAGGTGGAATCCAGCTGGATGAACAATTACTCCACGCTGGGCTTCATACACTCAAGCGTGTTCGACAATCCCGATTACCTCGTGCAGGCCATGGCCGAGGCCAAAAAGCGCGATTGGCGGCTGCGCGAGATAAACGATGACCTGCGGCTGCTGCGCATGATGGTGGACGGCACATGGAATGAGGACGAGTTCCTGGTGCTGCATCCGGGCGAACGCATAGCGGCGGACTATACGGGCGGCAAGCTAAAAGCCGTTCCCGACAAATAAGCATAAGGCGGTGCAACCTGATGGACGTAAGCATTTTTGAAGCGTTGGGCCCGATAATGATAGGCCCGTCCAGTTCACACACGGCGGGCGCGGCCCGGCTGGCGCGCGTGGCGGCGCTGGCCGTGCAGGGCGAGTTCGATCGCGTGGACTTCGTGCTGCACGGCTCGTTCGCGCGCACATACAGAGGTCACGGCACCGACCGCGCGCTGGTCGCGGGCGCGCTGGGCATGCGCGAGGATGACGACCGGCTGCCCACGGCGTTCACCGTGGCGGCTGAGCGCGGGCTGAGCTACTCCTTCGCCGAGGAGGAGATGCGCGACGTGCATGAGAACACCGTGCGCATGGTGTTCCATATGCGCACGGGCGGTGTGCAGACCGTGACCGGCTCGTCGATAGGCGGCGGGCAGATAGTGATAACCTCGATAAACGGCTTCGACGTGGAATACACGGCGCAATCCAACGCGCTGGTCATACGCCAACACGACCGCAAGGGCGTGATAAGCAATATCGCGGGCGTGCTGGCGCAGCACGACATAAACATAGGCGTTATGCGCCTTAGCCGCCGCGCGCGCGGCGATGTGGCCTGCACCATAATCGAGGCCGATGCATTCATAACGCCCGATATAGTGGAGCGCCTAAAGAGCGTGCCGGACGTGATATCGGTGCGCGCCATAAACGTACAGTGACGGAGGATCTTGCCGATGTATAACAACTTTTCCGAGCTGCTCGAGTACTGCCGCGTAAACGAATGCCCGATAAGCGAGGCGGTTATCGTAAACGAGCAGAAGCTGACCGATTCCACCCGCGAGCAGGTGCTAAACGGTCTGGGCGGCATGTATGACGTGATGCGCGCCGCCGCGCAGAAGGCGCTGGACAAGCCGCTCTCCGCGGGATTCTCGCTGATATCGGGCGTGGCCAGCACCCAAAATGCCTATGCAAAATCCGGCAACACCATATGCGGCGGCATGATAAACAGGCTCATGGCGCGCGCGCTCTCCTGCAGCGAGACAAACGCCGCCATGGGCCGCATATGCGCCGCACCCACTGCGGGCGCGTGCGGCATACTGCCCGCCGTGATAATCACGCTCAGCGAGGAGCTGGGCTCCAGCGAGGAGCAGGTGCTGCGCGCGCTGGCCACAGCTTCGGGCGTGGGCGCGGTGATAATCAAGAACGCCACCGTGTCGGGTGCGGAGGGCGGCTGTCAGGCCGAGTGCGGCGTGGCGGCGGCCATGGCGGCGGCGGGCGCGGTAGAGCTAAAGGGCGGCACGCCCGAGCAGGCGCTGGCTGCATCCGCGTTCGCGCTGGAAAACGTGATGGGACTGATATGCGACCCGGTGGCCGGCCTTGTGCAGGTGCCATGCGCGCAGCGCAACGCATCGCAGGCGGTCAACGCGCTGCTCAGCGCCGACCTCGCGCTGGGCGGCATGGAGTCGCTGATACCGCTTGACCAGGTGGTCGAGGCGATGTACAATGTGGGGCATATGCTGCCCACACAGCTGCGCGAGACGGCTCTGGGCGGCATAGCCACCACTCCCGCAGGCATGAGCGTGCGCGTCAGCATGCACAAATAAGCGACGCTGCGCAGGCAATACGCCGCTGGCATGAGCGTGCGCAGCAGCATGCACAAGTGAGCTACGCTGCGTAACCAATATGCCGCTGGCATGAACATGCGCAGCAGCATGCACAAGTGAGCTACGCTGCGCAGGCAATACGCCGCTGGCATGAACATGCGCAGCAGCATGCACAAGTGAGCTACGCTGCGCAGGCAATATGCCGCTGGCATGAGCGTGCGCAGCAGCATGCACAAGTGAGCTACGCTGCGCAGGCAATACGCCGCTGGCATGAGCGTGCGCAGCAGCATGCACAAGTGAGCGACGCGCGGCGGCGGCACGGCAGTGCAATCCTTGCGGATTGCCATAGCCAAGGCGCGGCACATGTGCGGCATTGCAAGCATGCGCCCTGCCCAAGGCAAGCGCCGGTGCGCACCGGGCATAGAGCTGCGCGCCTAACGTGCATGGCCGCGCGGACGCGCCCCGCGCCTGTCGATGTGGCGGCCAACACTCTCGCACATACAAGCAAATAGCAAGGAAGGCGATATCTTGTCTGGCAAAAAGCGACCCAATGTGCTGTTTCTGCTAACCGATGACCAGCGCTTTGACACCATACACGCGCTGGGCAATCCCGATATCATAACGCCCAACATGGACTATCTGGCAGAGCGCGGCGCGGCCTTTACACAGGCGCACATACCCGGCGGCTCCAGCGGCGCGGTATGCATGCCCAGCCGTGCCATGATAAACACGGGCAGGCGTCTCTACGACCTCTGCGGTCAGGGCGAGACCATCCCCGAGGATCACACAACTCTGGGCGAGACGCTGCGCGGCGCGCAGTACTACTGCTTCGGTACGGGCAAGTGGCACAACGGCCCTCCCGCCTTCACGCGCAGCTTTGACGCGGGCGACAACATATTCTTCGGCGGCATGTGGGATCACTGGAACGTGCCTGTCAATCGCTATGACCCGACCGGCCATTACGACAATGTGATAAACTTCGTGGCCAACTTTTTGCATGACAACGGCACAATGCGCGTGCATTGCGACAAGTTCCATCCCGGCGTACACTCAAGCGAGCTGCTCACGCAGACGGCGCTTGACGCGCTGGATGCGCTGCCCGATGACAAGCCCTTCTTCATGTACACGGCATACCTTGCGCCGCACGACCCGCGCACCATGCCGCGCCGCTTTGAGGAGATGTACGATCCGGAAAGCATCCCTCTGCCGCCCAACTTCATGCGCGAGCACTTCGATTACGGCGTACACGGCATACGCGACGAAGTGCTGGCCGCATATCCGCGAAACGAGTGCGAGGTAAAGCGCCACATCGCTCAGTACTATGCCATGATAACCCATCTGGACGACCAGATAGGCCGCATAATACAAAAGCTGCGCGACAAAGGACTGCTTGACGACACCATCATAATACTTGCGGGCGACAACGGCCTTGCCTGCGGCGAGCATGGACTCATGGGCAAGCAGAGCCTGTATGAGCACAGCGTGCGCGTGCCGCTGCTCATCAGCGGCCCCGGCATACCGGCAGGGCTGCGCGTGGACAATTACGTGTATCTGATGGACATATATCCCACGCTGTGCGAACTGCTGGGCATAGACATACCCTCCAGCGTGCAGGGGGTGAGCTTTGCGCCCATGCTGCGCGACCCCTCATACAAGACTCGCCGCGAGCTGTACATGATGTACTGCGAGCTGATACGCGCCGTGCAGGACGAGCGCTACAAGCTGATAGAGTACCGCAATGGTCCCTGCGGCAATCGCTTTGAGCTGTTTGATCTGATCGCCGACCCATGGGAGACGCACAACCTGTACGGCGACAGCAGCATGGCCGGCGTAAAGGCTCATCTTCTCGCGCTTCGCGACGAGCAGCGCGCCATCTGGGAGCATGACGGCGAGCAGAGCGTGGGATTTTGGAAGGGATGATTGAACCGGTCATGTGACTGCGGGAGAGCCACATTTATATTAAGGCAGCATCAGTATGAGCGGAACAAACCTCGCTCATACTGATGCTGTCATTTATTATTCAGGGGTACCCATCCCCGGCTCACCTGAAAGGGGAGCTGTCGCGTGAGCGGCTGAGTGGTTAACCACGCTACGATAAAAGCAGCCTTGCGTGTACCGGGACAAATTACGCTCCTACTAAACCCACCATCTTGTATTCATAAGAAACTCTCCTTGGTCCACCTGAAAGTTAAGCTGTCGCATGAGCGGCTTAGTGTTGCCCCGCCAGCTTTGCAAGCGCCGGGCAGCGCAGCGCCGCAGCTGGGCGCGGGCAATCCGCCAAAGCTGCCATGACGCATTTGAGGCAAACTCATGCCCCGCATTCATGGCCGGATAAGAGGCGCTCATGAACGCGGCTATTATAGCTGGCAGCTTCGGGCACAAGCACCTCGTTTCACCTGAAAGTTAAGCTGTCGCATGAGCAGCTTAGTGTTGCCCCGCCAGCTTTGCAAGCGCCGAGGCAGCGCAGCGCCGCAGCTGGGCGCGAGCAGTCCGCCAAAGCTGCCATGACGCATTTGAGGCAAACTCATGCCCCGCATTCATGGCCGGATAATTCGGGCCGCCCTGCGCGCTTTTCCGTATGCTCAAAACCGCTCTGTCCTCGGCATCGCTGAGAACAGAGCGGTTTTTCATATCACCTTTGTGCAGGGCATGCCTCCCGCACATGCCTCATACCCCGCGCTCCACCAGCACGCGCATGCCCGGCATCAGCGGCGCGCTCAGCGAGTTTATCATCGCAAGCCGCTCACTGCTCATGCCGAAGCGCTGGGCTATGCTCTCCACGGTCTGACCGGGCATGACGGTCAGTATGCGCGCACCAGGCGGCGGTACCGGCAGCTCCAGCGCCATGCCATGCCGCCATTCGCCGCCCGCCGCCATTATCACCAGCCGCTCGGTCAGGCCATGTGCGCGCGCCACATCGCTCACGCTCTCGCCCGCGCGCAGCACATGCCGCACCCGCGTCCGCCCGCGACGTGCCGGGCATTTAAACAGCGCCCGCGGACATTCGCCCGCATCCCACAGGCAGTAGTCCGCAGGCGGCACCAGCACCTCGCGCCCCGGCAGCAGCCACGCCGGACTTATCAGCCGGTTGGCGCGCATTATCATGCAGGCCGGTCTATCCAGCCTAGCCGCCAGCATGCTCAGCGTCTCGCCCGCGCGCACGCGCTCCCACAGCATAAGCCCGCCTCCTTTCGCCTGAACGGTATATGCTATGCGGGCATATGGCAGAGTAGAACGGCGCAATCATGCGGCTTTAACCATGGCCGTGATATTGCCAGCAAGACAGAAGCGGCGCGGCATTCCTTAAAATTGCCGCGCCGTGCAGCGCAAATATGTTTTATCGCAGCCCATGGCGTGCGACGCTATGCGCTGCCTGAGCATATGCCATCTCGCACCTTGCCGCGCTATCTGCCCTCGGACAGCTCGCGCGCCTCGCACAGCAGCGGCGTAAGCTCGCCGCCGTACAGCACGGCCAGCTCATGCAGCGGGCGCGTCAGGCACACGTACAGCAGCCGCCCGTCCAGCGGCGCGTTGGCAAAGTGCGCTTCGCCCGCGTCGGCCATTATCACGCAGTCGAACTCCAGTCCCTTTACGCCGGTCGCCAGCGCCGCCACTATGCCGCCGCTGTACGAGTCGCTGCTCGCGTCCAGCATATGCACGTTCATGCCGGCGGGCAGGCGCTTTATGAGTGCCTGAAGTTCCTTCTGGGTGCGGCCTATTATGGCTATCGTCGAATATCCCGCCGCCATGTAGCTTCTCAGCAACTCCTCTACCATGGCGGCCTGCTGGGCGGCATTGTCAAAGTGCTGGAAGCCGGGCAATGTGCCGTGGCGCAGCACCGGCCGCGCCTCTATCTGCCCCGGCACGGGCTGCGCGCGCGCTACACAGGTGGCCGCGCTCATTATCTCGACGGTGTTTCGGTAGCTGGTCACAAGGTCGTGGCGCGTCACGTTGCCGCCGAACACGCCCTGCGCCACCTCGTCCCAGTCGGCTATGCCGCGATAGGCATGCACGCCCTGCATAAGGTCGCCCACTATGGTGAAGGAGTCGTTTCCGGTCAGCCTGCGCAGCAGCTTGAACTCAAACGGCGAAAAGTCCTGCGCCTCATCTATGACCAGATGGCGTATGTCGGGGCGCGGCAGCGCGAACATGCGCCCGGCTATCAGGCACAGCGGCGCTATGTCCTCGCTCTCCACGCGCCGCGCTTGGGCATGCTCGAGCGTGTATTCGGCAGTTTCGCCGCCGCGCGCCTGCCAGAACTCGCGGTATGCATTTACCGCGTCCAGCTTGGGGAAGGAGGCGAGCGTCTCCTTGACGAACTCGGCTACGCCGGTGTGGGCGCGCTTTATCTGCTCGTCGCGCTGGTCGAACAGGCGGCGTATCTTGACCCGGCGCGGCTCGCCGTCGGGCATGGCGGCGCACAGCCTGTCCACCTTGCGGTCGCAGGTCTCTATCAGCACGCGCTCGACCTCGTCGGCTGCGCCCTTGACGAGCTGCCTGAGCAGCTTGCCGAACTCCTTCACCCTGCGCTCCAACGGATGCGGGCGCGCATCCTCCATCATGAAGGAATACACCTGCGCGCGGGTCATTATGGTCACAGGGCCGTATACTATGTCCTCATGCGTGGCAAAGCGGCGCTCGTATTCGTCCATAAAGCCGTCCAGCTCGTCCATGAGTTTGAGCGAGCCCTTTTCGCGCAGTATGCGAGTGAGCCTTTCGCGCTCATCTCCGGGCAGCGACAGCATCTCGCTCAGCCTGTCGCCGGTGTCCACGCGCGGCAGGCGCTTGCCCATGAGCGAGCCTATCAGGCGCGGGAACGTGGTCTGCACCACGCTGTCCACGCCCAGATCGGGCAGTACGCCCGATATGTAGTCCAGAAACAGCGGGTTGGGCGCGAGTATCATCATCTGCGAGGGCTGCATTACGTCCTGACAGGCATAGAGCAGATATGCTATCCTGTGCAACGCTATCGTGGTCTTGCCCGAGCCCGCCACGCCCTGCACTATCAGCGGGCGGTCTGGCTTGTGGCGTATGACGAAGTTCTGTTCGGCCTGAATGGTGGTGACTATCTCGCGCAGCCTGTCCGAGCCCACCGCGCCCAGCACCGATTGCAGATACGCATCCTGCGCTACCACGTCGGTATCGAATATGCTGATTAGTTGACCCTGCTCTATGCCGAACTGACGCTTGAGCAGCAGCTCGCCGCGCACCTCGCCGTCGGGCGCCGTGTAGTGCATGGGGCCAAGCTGGCCGGAGTAGTACAGGTTGGCCACGGGCGAGCGCCAGTCCACCACCTCTATGTCCAGCGTATCGCGGCGGGTCACGCCGTACTTTCCTATATAATAGGTATCGGTGTACTTGTGCCGCCTGGGGCGAAAGTCCACGCGCGTGAAGTATGGCTTCTGCGCGGCCAGCTTGAGGTTGCGCAGCGCGAATTCGTCGCGCGCGTACATCATCTCGCGCAGCGGCACTGCATCCGGGTCGTACTTGCGCGCTTCGGTCAGCTTACTGAGGTCGTCGCTCAAAGCCTTGTCTGCAAGAGCGGTCTCCTCGCTGATAACTTCCAGTGTATGCGACAGGTGGTCCAGCTCAGTCTGAGCTGCGGGATGTTGTATATTGGCCATGAGCGCCTCCTCTGCACATGCGTGCTGCAAAAATTGGGACGAATATTTTAACACACAACGTTTCGCCTGTCAACCGCATTCGCCACCATTTTACAAATTTAATTTAGTAAAGCGCGTGACTGACGCGACTATGCGGCGTGCAGCCGCGCGGCTGCACCCGGCGCGGATTATGCTGCGCCCGGCATACATGCGGCATTATGCGCGCCGAAAGCGCGCGTCCTGTCGAACGATTCCCGCGCGCCAATGCAGGAGTTTGCGATGCCGTGCGCGAATAAGACTTATCCTAGATATGGGCAAGCGAGTCAGGCGGCATGCATCGGATACGGAACTTTGCCCGAAGGGAGGGTGTGCATGCCGTTTTGTCTGGAACAGGCGCAGGTACAGCGGCGCAGGCACAGGCAGATAAGCGTGATAAGTACTTCCAGCATAAGCTCTACGATATGCGGCGGCGATACGGTTCTGGGCGACATAGAGGGGCTCAAGCGCTCGATACGGCGGGTGGGACTGCTGTCACCGCTGCTGGTGCGTGCGCGCGGCGCGGGGCAGTATCAGCTAATAGCCGGAGCGCGGCGGCTGGCCGCATGCCGCGCGCTGGGCATGGATGAGGTGGAGTGCATAGTGATGCCCGCGCTGGACGAGGAGTGTCTGCTGGCGTCGCTGGGCGAGAATGCCTGCCGCGCCGCGCCCGCGCCCGATGCCATGCGCGCGATACGCCATGAGCTGAGCGAGCGCCACGGCTATACCGAAGGCGAGCTGGACGAGCTGAGCGGCGGCGGCTGGTGCGGCTGGGTGGATATGGGCGATGGAAGCGGTGCGCATGGCTGTGATGATATTGGCGATGAGAGCAGTGCGCGCGGCGATAAGCATATCGGCAGCGAGAGCGATGCGTTCAGCCCATTAAAGTGCGCAACCGCCGACAAAGCGCCGCGCGGGTGTGCGGCCGATACACAATGCCTAAGCGCACTCAATGCCTATGCTCAAGCGCCGCACGGGCAAGCCTCTGCCGCGCCCTGCGACACGGGCGCTGCCAGAAGCACGGCTTCGCGCCGCGTATCGCATGGCTATGTCCGCGACGCGCGGCTGATAGTGAATGCCGTCTCCGACGTGGTGGACAAGCTGAGGAGCGCGGGCATAGACGCGCGCATGAGCGCATGCCATGCTGATGAAGGCGTGAGCATAAGCATCAGCTTCCCCTGTAGTGCAGAATTGTGCAGCGCACAGAGCGCCCCAGCAGCCGATGATATGCCAAAAAACGCAGGCGATTGCGCGGGAATATGCGCCGATGCCACGTGCGAAAATGAATTATCGCACGCAGCCAAAGGCGAACACAGCGTTGAATTTTGTGATATGCATGGGGATAATGCACATTTATCGCGCCTGACGCATTGCAATTTTGGCAATATCCAATCCGATACCGCGCTAGACATATCCGATATAGGCCGCGAGCTAGCGCGCATTGCGGATACGCCTGGCGATGACGAGCGCATTTTTGACAGCGATAATGCCGATTCGGGTGGCAACATCCACCCGGACAATGTGGATTCTCATTGTGATAATGCCGATATCGTCTCCGCGCACGCTTCGAAAAAATGCGCTTTCGGCAAGCGCTATGGCGATATATGCTCAGACAATGTGCACGATATCGCGCCCTGCACAGCCGGCAGCGGATGCACATCCATGGCGAACCAGCCTGAGACATGTGCAGCGCCGCGCAGGCATGGCCGCCATTCTGCGCAGAATGCGGATGATACCGGCCTTGTTTATTCGCCGCGCAAGCGCATGCGCGATGTGCAGTTATGCACCGGGGATGCGCACACCCCGGCAGATTCTCTGCCGGTTGATATGCAGACGGGTACTGCCCGCACCGATGATATGCACCCTGCGCCACACGCGCCGCTGGCAGACATGCAGGGAAATGGTGAGCTCCCCGAATGCACTGCCGCGCGGGAGAGTTCAGGCGGCTGTCCTCGCGACGATGCCGACAGCACAGATGAAGCTGTAACGGCGGATGCTTTCGGCACAGCGCCCCGCAATGCATGCAGCGCCGCCGAGTATCTGGAGCGCATGTTCAGCGAGGAGCGGATGCGCGCCCGGAATGCGTGCGGAAAGGCATAGTGCATGCGCGGCTGCTTTGCGCAGGCATTTTATATGATGCTCACAATTTGCGCATAGCCGCGCTTGACTTTAGTGATTCACCGTGATATAGTATACCCATCGACAGCGGCGCATGCCGCCACACTTTGCAATGGAGGCGCTACAATGAGCTACCTTAGCCCCAAGGCGCGCAATATACAGCCATACACGCCCGGCGAACAGCCGCGCGACCGCCAATACATAAAGCTGAACACGAACGAGAACGCCTATCCCCCAACTCCGCGCGTGGAGGAGGCGCTGCGCGGGCTGACTCCCGCGCTCAGGCTCTATCCCGACCCGACCTGCCTAGAGCTGCGCAAGGCCATAGCCCGGCATCACGGCCTGAGCGCTGCCAACGTATTCGTGGGCAACGGCTCGGACGAGGTGCTGGCGTTTGCTTTTGCGGCGCTGGGCGGGCCGGAGGGCATACTGACAACCGACATAGGCTATTCGTTCTATCCGGTATATGCGTCGTTCTTCTCGCTGCCGCTGGCCACCGTGCCGCTAAACGCCGACATGAGCGTGCCGTGGCGCGATTTGATAGATGGCCGCACGGTCGCCCTTGCCAATCCCAACGCGCCCACATCGCTGGCGCTGGGCGGCGATGAGCTGTATGAGCTGGCCGCAGGGCTGCGCAGGCGCGGGCGTGCGCTGATACTGGACGAGGCATATTGCGACTTCGGCGGGCAATCGCTGGCCGGGCGCGTGAACGAGCTGGACAACTTGCTGGTAGTGCGCACGTTCAGCAAGTCGCATGCGCTGGCCGGGCTGCGCGTGGGCTATGCGCTGGGCGCGCCCGAGCTTATCGACGGGCTGGAACGCATGCGCGACAGCTTCAACTCGTATCCCGTGGACTCGCTGGCACAGGCGGCGGCGCGCGTCTCCATAGAGGACGAGGCGTACTTTGAGCGCACCCGCGATGCCATAATCGCCACGCGCGAGCGCTTCTCGGACGGTCTGCGCGAGCTGGGCTTTGACGTGCCGGACAGCCGCGCCAACTTCGTGTTCCCCCGCCATGCGCGCGCCGGCGCAAAGGCGCTGCTTGCAGGGCTGCGCGAGCGCGGCATATTGGTGCGCTATTTCGACAAGCCGCGCCTGAACGACCGCCTGCGCATAACCATAGGCACGGACGAGCAGATGGACGCGGTCATCGAGGCGCTGCGCGAGCTGACGCGCATGTGATGCATCCCGCCGCTGCGCAGGAACGCCTGCGGGCAGTTTCTCACCCATGCCGGACATACTCTGCGCAATTGATGTGTTGCGGCATGGATGATATGCTTGATGACAGATTACCGGGCGCGCTCATGAGACCGAGCGCGCCCGGTTGCCGTCAGTTCATACTGGCTTGCATGGCTCGACCGCGATCATGCCCCAAACGCGAACAAGCTGCAAACTTTGCCCGCGCTGAGCAGGGGCTTTGCCGCTTCTGAATGCGCCTGCGCGCCCAATATGTGAGCGGTTCACAGCAAGCGGCGCGCTATTTTCTTCTCCATATAATAAAGACGAAACATGTACATGCGTTCGTAATTCTTGCCAAGCGCGCCAAACTGTGTTATCATTAGGCGTAAAGAAAAATTCCGCCCGGGACGTCAAGGCGCGCCCGGACTGTACACTGGAGGAATAGCCGATGAGGACTGTGGGAACAGTGGCGCGCGGCATACGCACGCCTATTTTTAACGAGGGCGACGATCTGGCGGCGTTGGTAGTGGAAGCACTGCTGGCAGCTCAGCGCGACAATGGCTTTGAGTTCCACGACCGCGACGTACTGGCTGTGACCGAGTCCGTGCTGGCGCGCACCCAGGGCAATTACGCCACCGTAGAGCAGATAGCGGCGGACGTGCGCCGCCTCTTCCCGGGCGGCGTGGCCGGCATAGTGCTGCCCATACTCAGCCGCAACCGCTTCTCGCTGCTGCTGGAAGGCATATCGCGCGGCCTGGACAAGCTCTACATACAGCTGGCCTACCCCGCCGACGAGGTGGGCAACCATCTGGTATCGCTGGATCAGCTGGATGAGCTGGGCATCGACCCGCACTCCGACGTGCTGAGCGAGCAGCGCTATCGCGAGCTGTTCGGCGACGAGGTCAAGCACCCCTTTACCGGCGTGGACTACGTATCGCTCTACAAGGAGATAGCGCCAAACAGCGAGATATTCCTTGCCAACGATCCGCGCGCCATGCTCAAGTTCACAAAGCATGTAATCGCCTGCGACATACACACCCGCGCGCGCACCTGCCGCCTGCTCAAGGCTGCGGGCGCTGAGACCGCCATATCCATGGCCGACATACTCTGCGCGCCCGTGGACGGCAGCGGCTACAATCCCGATTACGGCCTGTACGGCTCCAACCTGTCCACCGACAAGGGCGGCGTAAAGAAGGTCAAGCTGTTCCCGCGCGACTGCCAGCAGTTCGTCGAGGACGTGCAGCGCCGCCTGATAGAGGCGACCGGCTGCCGCATAGAGGTAATGGTGTACGGCGACGGCGCGTTCAAGGACCCCGTGGGCAAGATATGGGAGCTGGCTGATCCCATAGTCTCGCCGGGCTACACCGCGGGTCTGAGCGGCACGCCCAATGAGATAAAGCTCAAGTATCTGGCTGACAACGCCCTCAAGGGCATGGACAGCGCCCACGCCAATGAGGCCGCGCGCGAGGCCATACGCCACAAGGGCGGCAATCTGACCGGCAAGATGGAGTCGCAGGGTACCACGCCCCGCCGCATAACCGACCTGCTGGGCAGCCTGTGCGACCTGGTGAGCGGCAGCGGCGACAAGGGTACGCCGGTAGTGTTCATACAGGGTTACTTCGACAACTTCGCCGACGAATAAGTCCGGCATATGCGGCAGAGCCTGATAGCTCTGCCGCACTTTTTGGCATTATGCGCAAATGCACATGCGCCGTCAGAGCGGGGCGGCTTGCGCTTGCCATGCGGTTTTGCCCGGTTCAGTCGGGCGCGGGGCAAGGCGCTTATGCCAATGGCCCTGCGGCTTTGTGAGGTGCGCGCGCAGCACCGGATATTGAAGCCTTGTCCGCCGCCGTCTCCCGCATCCACAGGGCAGGGCGCGCTTTTGCATGTCACATTGCCTACCAAGCGGGCGCGCTCAGGCATGCCGCGCGACGCGCCCAGTGCGCATGCGGCGCATTGTCTCCATGCTATGCATGCAAGCATTTGGCGCATTGCTGCCCTGCGCGCGCTGGCGTTAAGCCTGTTCATATAAAATGCCCTGCGGCAAGTCTCAGGCGCTTGACAAACTCAGGCACGCATGTTATGATTACGCCATGATGTGACAAAGGAGGCGAGCGACATGGACATGTACGGGCGCAACATACTTCTGGGCGCGGCGTGCGAGCAGATGGCCACGCTGCTCATCGACATATGCGGTTTTTCTTCGGGCGATATGGCTGTTAAGGGGATAACTATGCCCATTTCGCCCGCGTCGATACCGCTCTGAGCCTCATAATATCGGAGCATGTTCAATCAGACGGGCGTTTTGTGCGCCCGTCTATTTTTGTGCGCATGCGCTGTCTATGGTTTGATTGGGCCAAACTCACCGCTATGTGCGCGCATGCGCAAGCTCTAGCCCGACTAAGACACGGCTTAGCGCGATGCTGTGCGCGCATGCGCTGGCCATACAGACGCACATTCCTGCGGCGCATGAGCGGTTGCGCATAGCCCGCGGCGCTTATAGCCATGTGCGTGCGTCTGCGCGCTTTTGCCGCATGCATATGAACTTGAGTCCAGCGCGGCTGGAACAAAACAATATGTCACGGAGGAGCATGATGAACATAAAGAAATACGCCGCCACTGTGGTTATGGCGGCGCGCACTCACGATTACTTCGGCCTTGCCAACATGCTGGGCAATTATCTGCTCCGGCTCGTAAGGCTGGCCGCGATGATATTCATATGGCGCGGGCTGTTTGCGCAGGGCGCGGACACCGGCGGCATGACGCTTGCGCAGGTGCTTACATATACCTACATGAGTTCGGTGCTAGAGCCTATGTTGGACGTGCGCACGCCCGCCTCCAGCTGGCTGCATGAGGGCGGCATAGTGTCCAACTTCATGCGCCCGCTGGGATTGCTCACCCAGCTCACGCTGCACACCGTGGGAACATGGGTGCAGCCCATGCTGCTGTTTGCACTGCCCGCGCTAATCATAGCGCCCATGATAGGCATAAGCATAGCGCCCGCTACGCCTTGGGCATTTGTGTCGATAGCGCTTACCATATCGCAGGGCTTTGCGGTGGACTATCTGTTTGCCTGCCTGCTGATACGCATGAAGAACATGAGCTGGACGATACACAGCCTGCGCGGCGCGCTCACGGCGCTGTTCACAGGCTCCGTGATACCGTTTGCGCTTTTGCCGTGGAACCTGGGCAAGTACCTTGAATACACGCCCTTTGGCACGCTGGCAGGCGCGGCACTTGCGGTATACTCCGGCACGGGCGACACATTCATGATAATATTCATGCAGATACTCTGGAACGCCGTGCTGTGGCCGCTGGCGCTCATCTGCTTCAGGCGCAGCCGCGAAAGGATGATATCTTATGGAGGATAAGCTGACATTTGGGCGATACATGCGCCTTATGCGCCTGTATGCGCGCATGGACCTCAACTGGCTGACTCAGGATACCAAGTATTCGATAATCTGCATACTGTCCGACATAGTGTCGATGATATCAGCGGTGTCGTCGGTCTTGCTGCTGGCGGTGCGCTTTGGCGGCGTGGGCGGGCTGAGCGAGGGCGAGACGCTGTTCATGCTGGGCTTTGCGACGGTCGGCAACGGCCTGTTCACGATGTTCTTTTGCAACTTCAACGTGGCCAACATCTCCCGGCGCATAGGGCGCTCGCAGCTGGATCACATGATGATGCAGCCGCTGCCGCTGGCGGCGCAGCTGGCCACCGAGGGCTTTGCGCCCTTTACCGGCACGGGCGCGCTTATATCGGGCATATTCGTCACCGTATGGGCGATGCTGCGCCTTGAGCAGCCGCTTGCGTGGTGGGCGTGGCCCGTCATGGCGCTACTGCTCATATGCTATCTTGGCATAATGCTGGGCATGAGCTATCTCATATCGTCTACGGCGTTCTATCGCCCGGTATCCTGCGAGGAGATATCTTCGATAATGATCGACGCGCTGAATACGCTGTCGCGCTTTCCGCTGGGCGGGCTTAGCCCCGTGCTTCAGGGCGCGCTGCTCAGCGTGCTGCCGGCGGGATTGTTGGGATGGTTTCCGGCGCTGCTGCTGCTGGGCAAGGCGCCGCTCATGCCGGGCATACTGCTCCCGGCGGCTATATGCACAGGCGCGTGCAGTCTGGCCGCGCTCGCTTTCAGAAAGGGGTTGAGACATTATGTCAAGGTCGGTTCAAACCGCTACCGCGGCATGGGACACCGCAATTGAGCTAAGCGGCGTATCCAAGGAGTATTCGCAGCGCCAGCGCGGCGGCAAGTTCGACTGGCAGCAGTTTTTGCATCCGCAGTACCGCACCGTGCGCGCGCTGGACGACGTGTCGTTTTCGGTAAAGCGCGGCGAGCTTGTGGCCTATGCCGGGCCAAACGGCGCGGGCAAGTCAACGACGTTCAAGCTGCTGTGCGGCATGCTCGCCCCCGACGGCGGCAGCGTGCGCGTGATGGGGCGCGAGCCTCTTCGCGAGCGCATACCGCTGATGCGGCGCACGGGCGTGCTGTTTGGCGGGCGCACTGAGCTGTGGTGGGACCATCCCGTGATAACCAGCTTTGAATGGAAGCGCTCGGTCTGGGACATAGATGCGGATACATACGAGCGCATGCTCGGCATGGCGGTGCGCGAGCTGGAGATAGAGCCTATACTGCACACCTTCGCGCGCGAGCTGTCGCTGGGACAGCGCATGCGCGCAGAGCTGGCCATGCTGCTGCTGCACGACCCGGAGCTGATACTGCTGGACGAGCCCACGCTGGGGCTGGACGTGCTGAGCAAGCAGCGCATGATAGAGCTGCTGCGCCGCCTGAACGAGCAGCGCGGCGTGACCATACTGGTCACATCGCACGACATGGACGATCTTCAGCACATGGCGCGGCGCGTGATAATGATAAACGGCGGGCGTCTGGCCTTTGACGGCGAGTTCGCCGCGCTTCAGGAGAAGTCCGGCATGCTGCGCCGCATAACGGTCACGGCATCGCGCATGCCCGAGCTTAATGGCGCAAAGCTGGTGCTGCGCGACGGCAACCGCTACACCTTCGAGGCCGATCTCACCCACACCGACATGAAGCAACTGCTGTACAGCATAAGCCTGATGGACGGCGTGCAGGATGTAGAGAGCGCCCGCGCGCCCATAGAGGACGTGATTGCGCGGCTCTATGCTCAGTGGAACGAGCCGAGCGCACTGGCTTGACGCAGGGCGGGCGCGTTGCAGGGCGCATGTCAATCGACGGGATGAACCGTCAATGTCTATGCGCGCATTGCCCGGCCGATATGCACATCAACCATACGCATAGTTGACACCTATTCATGGCGCATATGCGCGCCGATAGGCCGAATCGGCGGGGCTTGCGCAGCAAATTGCAAACGACCTATATGCGCTATATGCAGGGCGCTCATTCGCGGACGGACATTGCGCTGCACATGTCCGCCATGCGCTCGCGCAAAACACATTGGCAGCGCCCCTTGCCGCGCCTGAGCGCGCGGCGGATATTATGACTACAAATATCGGGAGGTATTCCAAATGAAGAACGGTCAGTGCTGGCTGGATGACAAGTGCGCGCTTATACAGGCGCACGGCGGCATGATAGCGAGGTTTGGCGACAAGTGGTACTGGTACGGCGAGAACAAGGACGCCGACAACGTACAGGTGGACGGGCGCGCGCTCAGCCGTGTGGACGTGGTGGGCGTGAGCTGCTATTCCAGTTGCGATCTGCACTCATGGCATTACGAGGGGCTGGCGCTTTCCGCCGACCCGAACGCAAGCCCGGATTCGCCGCTGCATCCCGGCCGCGTCATGGAGCGCCCCAAGGTGATATACAGCGCCGCTACCGGCAAGTACGTGATGTGGTTCCACTCCGACAGCGCCGATTACACCTTTGCGCACGCGGGCTGCGCCGTAGCCGACCGCCCCGAAGGGCCGTTTGAGCTGCTGGGCGCGTTCCTGCCCAATAGGCGCGACTGCCGCGACATGACGCTGTTCACCGATCCCGCCGACGGGCGCGCCTATCTTGTACACAGCGGCGACTGGAACAAGACGCTCTACTTCTCCGAGCTTGACGAGGCACGCACGGGCTTCACCGGCGTATGCTATGCGCACATGCCCGATCAGGAGCGCGAAGCTCCTGCGCTTATGTATCGCGACGGGCTGTACTACTGCGTGACTTCTGGCTGCACCGGCTGGGCGGCCAACAGCGCGCTCTATGCCACGACCCAGCGCCTGTGCATGGGCATGAAGCTGATAGACGATCCCTGCGAAGGCCCGGACGCGCGCAACACCTTCCACGGCCAGAGTACATACATATTCGAATGTGACGGCCAGGCATACCTGATGCTCGACCACTGGCAGCCTAACGACCTACGCCATTCGGGATACAGCATACTGCCCATAGAGTTCGACGGCGACCGCATGACCGTGCGCTGGACGGACGAGTTCTGAGCGCATGCAGCGCGTAGACATGCTGGCTGGCCCCTGACATGAGATTGAAGCCGTGCCGCGGCTTAGCCCTACCCTATCATATGCCCTCCCGAAATGTAATGCGGAGTGAAGCGCCCAAAGCGCTTTCCCGCATGCGGGAGGGCAGCTTTATGATTAGCGGGATGTGCATCGGAGTTGCCGCGCCGCGATATGCTGGCATGCGCGGGAGGGATTGCCGCTAAGCCGTTCGCGTGGTTGCTACCCCCGTCGGTCAGTCAAGGCAGCACCGCGATATGCTGGCATGCGCGGGAGGACTTTCACCGTATGCTCAACCGGCCTTGCCTAAAATATCGCATATCTTAGATTGAACGCGGGTGCGGCGCGCTGTATAATGTATGAAGCGCCGCTGGGCGCTATGCGATACTTAGCCTACATCATACAGGGGAAGATCATATGGAATTTGACGCTGGAAATTACGATATAGTCGTGGTCGGCGCGGGACATGCGGGAGTCGAGGCTGCGCTGGCCTGCGCGCGGCTGGGGCTGGAAACGCTCATGCTCACGCTCAACCTCGACTCGATAGCACTCATGCCCTGCAATCCCGCCATAGGCGGCACGGCCAAGGGGCATCTCGTGCGCGAGATAGACGCGCTGGGCGGCGAGATGGGGCGCGCCATAGACGATACATTCATACAATCGCGCATGCTGAACACCTCCAAAGGCCCTGCAGTGCTGTCGCTGCGCGCACAGGCGGACAAGCGCGCGTATCAGGCGCGCATGCGCCGCGCACTGGGCGAGCAGCCGCACCTCACCGTGCGTCAGGGAGAATGCGCGCACATAGATGTGCAAAGCGGCCGCGTGCGCGCCATAGTCACGGTCACGGGCGCACGCTATGCCTGCCGCGCCGCCATACTCTGCACGGGCGTGTATCTCAAGAGCCGCATAATCATAGGCGATGCATCCTGGCAGGCCGGGCCGCAGGGACTGTTCCCCGCAGGGCCGCTCTCGGGCGCGCTGAGCGAGCTGGGCTTTGAGCTGCGCCGCTTCAAGACCGGCACGCCCGCGCGCGTGGATGTGCGCACGATAGACTTTGACCGCATGGAGCGTCAGGAGGGTGACGATCCAATAACCCCGTTCTCGTTCATGACGCGAGGCCGCCTTGAGAACCGCGCACTGTGCTATCTCACCTATACAACGCCCGCCACGCACGCCATCATTCGCGACAATATATCCCTCGCTCCCGGCTATGCCGGCATGATACGCGGCACGGGCGCGCGCTATTGCCCATCCATAGAGGACAAGGTTATGCGCTTTGCCGGCAAGGAGCGCCATCAGATATTCCTTGAGCCCGAGGGGCTGGACACGTTTGAATGGTATGTGCAGGGCATGAGCACCGGCATGCCCGAGCGCATACAGTGGGAGATGTATCACACCGTGCCGGGGCTGGAGCATGCCCAGCTCACCCGCCTTGCCTATGCGATAGAGTACGACTGCATCGACCCCACCTGCCTGCGCCCCACGCTGGAAGCGCGCGACATCGCCGGGCTTTATTTCGCCGGGCAGATAAACGGCACATCCGGCTACGAGGAGGCCGCCGCGCAGGGCATAGTAGCGGGGCTGAACGCCGCCATGGCGATAAGGGAACAGCCGCCCTTCCTGCCCACGCGCGCGCAGGCCTACATGGGCGTGCTGATAGACGACCTCACCACGCGCGGCGTGGACGAGCCCTACCGCATGATGACCTCGCGCGCCGAATACCGGCTGATACTGCGCCAGGACAACGCCGACGAGCGCCTTACTCCCGAAGGACGGCGCATGGGGCTGGTGGACGATGCGCGCTGGCAGCGCTTCTTAGACAAACGCGCCGAGACAGAGCGCCTGAATCAGCGGCTGAGCAGCACGCGGCTGCGCGGCGCGGACGGGCTGAACGCACTGCTCACCTCGCGCGGCGAGCCGCCCGTCGAAAGCACGGCACTGGCGCGCGATCTGCTTCGCCGCCCGTGCATATCGCTGCGCGACCTGACTTCGCTCGACCCGGAACTTGCCAGTCATGACGGCGAGGCCATGGAGCAGGCCGAGATAGCAGCCAAGTACGAGGGCTATCTCGCGCGCCAGCAGACGCAGATAGACCAGTTCCGACGCGCCGAGGAGATGCTCATGCCCGACGACATAGACTACATGGAGCTAAACAGCCTGCGCATAGAGGCGCGGCAGAAGCTGGCGCGCCAGCGTCCGCGCTCGCTGGGACAGGCCAGCCGCATGATGGGCGTATCGCCCAGCGATGTGCAGGCGCTGATGATATATCTGGAAAAGCGCCGCCGCGAGGCGAAGCAGTAAGCCGGATGTGAACATGCATGTGTCAATACAGCCCATGTGAATGGGAGGCAGTGTGATATGGATATGGACATACATGCCGTGAGCCTGGAGCAGCTGTCCTACGATTACTGCGTGGACGCATGTGCGCTGGCGGGCGGTCGCAATCTGTTCGCGCTCAGCCGCAACGACGCGCGCCGCAGACCGTATCTCAACGGCGAGGCGCTGA
Source organism: Candidatus Fimadaptatus sp. (assembly GCA_050946055.1). Lineage (GTDB taxonomy): Bacteria > Bacillota > Clostridia > Christensenellales > Aristaeellaceae > Fimadaptatus. The sequence goes on from JBMNUB010000012.1 coordinate 39,975, forward strand.
ACGTGCTGTGCATGGGTGGCATATGCGCATTCTGCACCCGCGACCTGCATCTGCTGGATGCGCTGCGCGCCCGATATGCCGATGCGGGCGGCGAATGGTTTCTTGAATCGGACAGCCTGCACGGGCTGGATGAGCTGCTTAGCACCTTCGGCATGCGCATAAGCAGCCATCACCTGTACTTCCTGCCCGCAACCGGCGCCGGCAGCGCGCAGGCTCATATCGCTCACGATCATGCCCGCGCGCTTCCGTATGAGATACGCTGGTACGATGCCGGCGAGCTAAAGGCCATGGCGGGCGATCCGCGCTTTGACGAGGCGCTCGCGGGCAGCGCCAGCCATCCCGACGAGCTGGGCGCAGCCGCGCTTTATGGCGGGCGCATACTGGGCATGGCGGCTGCCAGCCGGGACAGCGGCCGCCTGTGGCAGATAGGCATAAACGTAGAGCCGGACGCGCGCGGGCGCGGCATAGCCACGCATCTGGTCGCGCTGCTAAAGGACGCGCTCATGGCGCGCGGCATAGTGCCGTTTTATGGCACGGCGTTTTCGCACATAGCTTCGCAGCGCACTGCCATATCCGCCGGGTTTACGCCCGCGTGGGCGGAGCTGTCGGCGCGCGCGATCGGGCAATGACGATTACCCTCCTCGCATTAGGCACGCAGAGCTGGGCAATGGCAGATGCGTAAGCGTGCGGCTTGCCATGGCGTAAGCTCCCCGCGTTCGCCCGCAGAGATGGGCAGATTGCTTGCCCCGCCTATGTGTGCGCGGCCATGGACATGCACATGATATGCGAAGCATACGGGCGCTCAAGCATACTTCACATACACAGGCGCAGACATGCGCCTTAAAATGACTATACCGGAGGTAACTGACATGAACGAAGTGGCGGCAAAGCTGATAGACGCGCGCGTTATAGCCATAGTGCGCGGCGTGGACGAGGCCGATATACTTAAGCTTGCGCAGGCGCTCTGCCGCGGCGGCGTAAGCGCGATAGAGGTCACGTTTGACCAGCGCCAGCCCGACAGCTGGCACAGCACCATGCGCGCCATAGCCATGATAGCCCGCGAGCTGGACGGGCGCGTGCTGCCGGGCGCGGGCACCGTACTGACTGCCGAACAGGTGGACATGGCGCGGGACGCGGGCGCGCGCTACATCATATCGCCCGATGTCAATGCCGGCGTGATTGCGCGCACTCGCCAGCTGGGACTGGCCTCGCTGCCGGGCGCGCTCACGCCCAGCGAGATAACGCTGGCGGCGCGGCTGGGCTGCGACATAGTGAAGGTGTTCCCCGCAGGCGACATGGGCGCGGGCTATGTAAAGAGCCTGTGTGCGCCGCTTGCGCACATACCCATGTTCGCCGTGGGCGGCATAACGCCTAATAACGCCGCCGACTTCCTGCGCGCAGGCGCGCTGGGGCTGGGCGTGGGCGGCCAGCTCACCCGCCTCGACCTGATACGCGAGGGGCGCTTTGACCAGATAGAGCAAAATGCCCGCGCGCTCATGCAGGCCGTACGCGGGGCATAATGTGAACTTATGTTCGCATTGATGTGTGTATCGCGTTTGCTTGCGGCGCGGCAAGCCCGCATTGTATGCGCATAATGCGCGCATCTGCATTGGGCGGAGGAATGTTTAGGGCATGTATATTCGCTCATATCCAAGACATACATTTGCACATCGCGGTTTTGAGCCGCACACATCTCGCAAACCGCCGCCTTGCAATGCTGTTCCGCGCCCATTCAGCAATAGCAAAGGGTCTGCTTCGGACGTTGCCGTCATGAGCAGACCCTTTTGCATATTCTCACAAAACCTGTTTCGCCACGTTTTCCCGGGGAGCAATGTTCATGGCTTCGCCAAGAGAACGACGGCAGCAAAAGTACTGTCCGCGTTCTCAGGTGTCGCTAGAATCGCCGCGCCGTATTTGTCATCGCGAGTGTCAGGCGTTCTGCAAAACGCCTGACGCTTTGCCGCCCACAGGCGCATGTCTTTATTGCAGCACCATGATCCGCACCGTCAATACTCATGCCCCATCATACCGGCAAAAGCCCGCTCACTTATGCGGCTTAAAGCCTTCGCCCAACGCCTCGCGCACGTCGGTGGCTATCACGAAGGCGTGCGGATCGCACTCGTGGATTATGCGCTTGAGCTGAAGCACCTCCATGCGGTATACCACGCACAGCAGCACATCCATGTCAGCGCCTGTGTATTCGCCGCGGCCCTTGAGCGCGGTCACGCCGCGATCCATCTCGACCAGTATGCGCTGGCTTATCTTATCAGAATTGCGCGATATTATGAAGTAGGCCTTGGCGGTATTGAGGCCGTCTATAACGAAGTCCATTACCACCGTGGCTATGAACAGCGCGATTATGGAGTACATGGCGCGCGTCACGTCGAACACGAACATGGACGCAAACACCACTATGAAGTCCACCGAGAACATCACCACGCCCACCCGCGCAAAGTGCAATCGCTCGTGGATTATCTTGGCCAGCATGTCCGTGCCGCCGGTGGATGCGCCGCCGCGCAGTATCAGGCCAAAGCCCGCGCCCGACAGTATGCCGCCAAACAGCGTAGACAGCACAAGGTCATCCGACACATAGGTCGTGGGCATATAGTCTATCATGGCCGACAGCGCAAACGTCGCCGCCAGCGACAAAAGCGCGAATCTTACCCCCATAGACTTAAAGCCCAGCAGAAATAGCGGCACGTTCAGCACGATTATCACCGTACCCACATTCACGCCCCACAGCGCGTTTGCCAGCTGGCCTATGCCTGTAAAGCCGCCCGGCGCGATGTCGTTGGGTATCAGGAACATCCTGTACCCTATCGTGCATAGCAGCAAGCCCACTATTATGTATGCCGCCTGTATTACGTATCCCTTCCAGCCCTGTTTCATACCCGCTCCTTTCATGGCCTAAGCCCTTGAGTGCATCTACGGCATGTGGGCGGGGAATCACCTCCCCCGCCGCTGCCGTACTCTTTGAGTTTCCATGGAAATCCGCTCGAACCTCCGTGCGCCAAAGGCCCTGCTCCGCAAAGCGGAGTCCACGGGCGCAAAAGCAGCTCCATGCCCGCCGTATGCGCTTTAAGCCCTCCCGGGGCATCGGCGCGCAGCAGTTTGCCCGGCGGTTCATATGAGCTAAACTCCCGCCATGCCCAGCGATATCATCAGCGCCTCGTCAGCGCGGACTATCTGCGCGGGCGTGAGCGCACCCATGCGCTCGCGCAGGCGGCGCTTATCTATCGTGCGTATCTGCTCCAGCAGTATCACCGAATCCTGCTCCAGACCGCATTCGCCCCGTAGCAGCCCCACGTGAGTGGGCAGGCGCGCCTTGTCTATCTGCGAGGTTATCGCCGCCACTATCACGGTGGGGCTAAAGCGATTGCCCACATCGTTTTGCAGCACCAGCACAGGGCGCACTCCGCCCTGCTCCGAGCCGATTATGGGGTTAAGGTCGGCGCAGTATATCTCGCCCCGTTTTATCATGCCCATTCACGCTCCGCAAGCTCTGCTCATAGGCCGCAAGCGCCTGCTCATCCAGCGGCAGCGCTTCCTCGGCCAGGGTCAGCTCCAGGCGCGCCATGTCCATATAGCCGCGCTCCAGTTCTGCCCTCAGCTCCATACTATGCTCGCGCTCCAGATATTGTTTCAGCGCCGCGCGCATGAGGGCGCTGCGCGACATGCCCTTTGCCCGCGCAAATTCATCGGCTTCATCAAGCAGCTCGGGCGGCAGCGATATAAGCACCTTGCTATGCGCCATATCCATACCACTCTCCCAGTAAGAACAGCTCCATATATATCTACGCAACATCCCTTGCGCATATGCACGCAGCGCAGCTTTGCCGCGTGCCGGGCATGCGTCTGATACCGCAATGCAAGCATGGGCAGTGCGGGTACAGCGCAGCTTCACCACATGCATGGCATACACCTGCCACCGCAATGCGGACGCAGCGTTGCTTTGCCGCGTGCAGGGCATACACCTGCCACCGCAATGCGAGCATGTCAGTGCGGACGCAGCGCAGCCTTGCCCTGTGCATGGCAGGCGCTCATTGACACTATTCGCGTGGCGCATGCATCGCCGCGCACGGCCATCAGTTTGCGCGCCTGCACAAGGCCATATCCCTTTGTCAGTCGCCGTCCAACAACATGCCCAGCATGCGCTCAGGGTCGGTGAAGAAGGCGCGGCTTATCCTGAAATGCTCGGTGTCCTCATAGCCCACCTGCGATATGCCATGCTCATCCAGCGAGTATATGCGCGCGCCCGGCATGGCCATGAGCATGGCCGAATGAGTGGCGATTATCAGCTGACTGCCCGCGCGCGTGAGCCTGTCCAGCTCGCACATGAGCGTGAGCTGACGCGTGGGTGAGAGCGGCGCTTCCGGCTCATCCAGCACGTATAGCCCGCGCGCGCCGAACCTATGCTGTATTACGCTTAGAAAGCTCTCGCCATGCGACTGGCCGTGCAGCGAATCGCCGCCATACGAGCCGAATATGCCGGGCATATCCTCCTCCAGCCGGTCTATCTCGCTGGCCACGTTGTACATGCTCTCGGCGCGCAGGAAGAAGCCGTCGCGCTCCCTGCGCGCGCCGCGCACGCATGTCATATGCATGTGCAGCGGGCTATGCGTATCGCGGCTGGAAAAGCGCATGTTGCGCGAACCGCCCTCCGGATTCATTCCGCAGGCTATGGCAATGGCCTCCAGCAGCGTGGACTTGCCGCTGCCGTTCTCGCCGCACAGGAAGGTTATGGGCGCGCTCAGGTCGATTTCATCCAGCGCGCGCACCGCCGGCAGCGAAAACGGATACTCGCTCCAGTCCTCTATCTCATCGCGGCGCAGCCTGACCGCGCGTATGAACGGCGTAAACATGGTGTACATTACCCCCCTTCCATGCGACGCACAAGTGCCACGCTTTACAGGCAATGCGCCCTGTCACGCAGGGCAAAGCGGCGGCAGCTTGCGTTCACATCGATCGGCGGGCACAGGCAGCTTGAATGCGAGTGGCAAATACCGAAGTACCCGCCCACCCGCATGCCGCGCGCAGCATGTACGATTGCTGAACATGGTGGCAAACCTGCTCAGCTGCGCACAGCATGCCGTATGCGACATGGACGATTGGCGGCGCGCCGCGCAAGCGTGAGCGCAAGGCCGCCGTTCGACTTACGCCCATCAATACGCAAATCTCGTGCATTCGCGCGTCTCCTGCGCCCGCTCGCCGGTAGCCTCCATGAACGCGCCCGGCAGATCGTCGATTATGTCGGAGGCGTTCATCGCTATCTCACCCAGACGGCGCTGTGCCAGCTGTCCCGCGCGGCCATGCATCAGTCCGCCGGTCAGCGCCGCGCGCAGCGGCTCCATGCCCTGCGCCAGCAGCGCGCCTATCACGCCGGTCAGCACATCGCCGCTGCCACCACAGGCCATGCCCGGCGCGCCCGGCGCCATTATGAAGTCGCGCGTGCCGTCGCTCACGCAAGTCGCTCCGCCCTTGAGCAGCACCGTGCAGCCCAGTTCCCTTGCAAGCTCATGCGCATCCTGCACGGGATCGCCGCAGCGCCGTCCCAGCAGCCGCGCCATCTCGCCCGGATGCGGTGTCAGCACGCAGCCGCCATGCAAAGCCGCGCGCAAATCGTCATGTTCCGATATTATGTTGAGCGCGTCCGCGTCCAGCACGGCGGGCAGCCTGCTCTTAAGCGCCGCGCGCAGCACCTCGGGCGCGGCGCTTCGCGTAAGTCCCGGCCCTATCGCCAGCGCGGTCTTGCCCGGCAGTGCTGCGCGGATGATGTCTGCGCTCGCCGCATCCAGCACATCGCCCGCGCCCGCGTCCAGCGCCATGGCCGAGGGCGCGCGCAGCTGCATCAGCGGCACTATGTATCTCACGCTCGCCGCCGTGACCAGCCCCGCACCCGCGCGCAGTGCCGCGCCCGTGCTGAGCAGCGCGGCGCCCGCGTAAGACTTGGAGCCTGCTATCAGCATCAGATGCCCATAGCTGCCCTTATACGAATCGTGCCTGCGGCGCTCAAGCGCTATATCGCAGGGCGCTATGTACAGCGGCGCGTCCTGCGGCGCATACGAGGGCGGTATGCCTATGTCGCGGCAGAGCAGCTCGCCGCAGGCATCCTGTCCCGCGCCCAGCAGCTGGCCGCGCTTGATGAACTGGAATGTGACCGTAACATCCGCCGGGCATGCGCCGCCGTCCTCGCCGGTGAGGCCGTTCACGCCCGAGGGCATGTCCACCGCCAGCATGCGCGCCCCGCGCAGCTTGAGCAGCCGCATCATGCGCGCCATGCCCAGATATCCGCCCGAGAGCGGCCTGCTCAGCCCCGTGCCGAACAGCGCGTCCACGCACAGATCGACGCATATCTGCGCCTCGCCGCAGCGGCTGACCACGTAGTCCAGCATGCGCGCGCCGTCCTCGCAGTTCTCCATGCCGCTGCCGCTTATGTCCACTATGCGCATCGCGGTCAAAAAGCCTATGCATCTCTCATAGTAATGCCGCGCGGCGCTGCCCGGCTCGGGCAGACCCATGGTCAGTATCACCACCCGGCTGTTGAGGTCAAACAAACGGCGCGCAACTGCCCAGCCGTCGCCGCCGTTTGCGCCCGGCCCGCAGAACACCGCCGTGGTTATGCCGGTCATCTTGCTCAGCTCGTGCGGTATGTTGCAGTCCTCGGGCGGCCAGTTGTCGCGCTCCACAAGGCGCAGCGCCTCATCGCGCAGCCGCGCCGCCGCGCGCCCCATCAGCTTTATCGAATCCTCGCCGCTTACCTCCATGTAGCGCGCTTCCAGTGCGCGCATCTCGTCAGGCGTCACTATGCGCATCCGCATCACCCTCCAATACGACAAAGGCCACCGCCGCCCGCTCTATGTGCGATATCGATATGTGTACATGTGCCGCGCCCAGTGCGCGCATCATGCGCTCCGCGCCGCCATGCATGGCGAGGCGTGGCCTGCCCGCCTCATCGGACAGCACCTCCACGTCGCGCATGCCCACGCCGCTAAAGCCGCAGCCCAGCGCCTTGACCGCGGCTTCCTTGCCCGCGAATATGCCCGCCGCCCGCTGCGCACCCGAGCGGCCCGCCTGTGCGATGCGCTCGCGCTCCGACTCAGTGTACACGCGCTCCATAAAGCGAGCGTTGTCCATGGCTCCGGCTATGCGCTCCGGCTCTATTATGTCCACGCCCACGCCCAGTATCATGCTCTGCGCTCCCTGGCCAGATACCCCGCGTTGGCTATCGCCCGCGCCACGACCTCGGTCGCCATGGCGCACAGCCGCGCAAAGTCGCACTCGGCCTCGCCGGTCGACAGCGCAAACAGCGTGTCGCCGTCCATCTGGGTATGCACGGGGCGTATTGCGCGTGCAAAGCCGTCCTGCGCCACGGTCGCCATGCGGTTGACCTGCGCCTTGTCCAGGCGCACGTTGGTGGCAAGCGTGGCTATGGTGGTGTTCGCGCCCGCAAAGCCGCGCGCGCCCGCGCCCAGCAGCATGGCATCGACTACGGGCATGGGCTTGCCCGACGCATCCCTGCCGCCCGCCAGAAACTCGCCGCAATACGGATCGTATATATCGCCGCCCGCATTGACCGCGGCTATTGCGCCCACCCATGCGCCGTTGCCCAGCTCTATCGAAGCGCTGCCCAGCCCCGAGCGCTCAGGCACTGCGCCCGGCACGAACTTGCCCACGCTCGCGCCCAGACCAGCGCCCAGCAGCCCCTGCCGCCTGTCCTCACCCGCGCACATCAGCGCCAGACGGCCCATCTGCGCATCGGGGCGCACGTCTGCCGCACCCACCGCCAGATCAAACAGCACCGCGCCGCCCACTATCGGCACGCGCGCCACGCCCACGTCCAGACCCTCGCCGCGCCTGCTGAGCAGATCCATTGCGCCCGTGGCCGCGTCCAGCCCAAATGCGCTGCCGCCGCAGAGCAGTATGGCGTTCACGCTCTCGACCAGCTCGCCGGGCTTCATCAGGTCAGTCTCGCGCGTGCCGGGCGCGCCGCCGCGCACGCTCACTCCCGGCACCGCGCCGTTTGGGCAGTATATCGCCGTCACGCCGGTCAGCGCGTCTGTGTCGCTGGAATGTCCTACAAGTATTCCGGGTACGTCGCAGATATGTCCATCAAACATATTATCAGCTCCTAAGTCATAATCTCGCTCGCCCTGCCCGGACAACCTTACCGGCACATGCGCCGCGCCATGCCATAATCAATGTTCATATATCTGGATACCATGCGCCATGCCGTGAGCCTTCCAATGCCAATATGCCTGCACATGCGGCGCACTCATCGCCATCTGATTAGCTATGTCCTGTCAATCAGCCCGCGCAAAGGCGCACCGCCTGCATGCGCGGCGGCCCTGTCCGCACTTACCGGTTCCATGCACAGCCCGTAAAAGCCGGCACAGCATCCGCGCACACAGCGCTACCTCCGCACAGCCGCTATACATAGCCCATTATGCCGCGCACCGACACGTCGCCCGCGTACACCGCGCGCTCCTGTCCGTCCTCCGCGCGCACTATCAGCGCGCCGTCCGGACGCAGGCTAAGCGCCTCGGCCTCGTATTCGCCACCCATGCCTATAACGCGCACGCGCCTGCCCAGCGTTGCGCTCATGGCGGCGTATTCCGCCATCAGCTCGTCCTCGCGGCCGGACACAAGCATGTCCATGGCGCGCTCTATCTCACTTAGCACCAGCTGCACCGCGCGGGCGCGCGAGTTTATGCGCCCGGTCGCCATGTCCAGCGAGCCCGCCGTGGCCTGTATGTCCTCGGGCAAATCCTCCATATGCTGATGCACGTTTATGCCTATTCCGGCCACTACCCATTCCACGCCGCCCGAGCCGGTCGATGCCTGCGCGTCCAGCAGCATGCCCACCAGCTTTCGCCCGGCGCACACTATGTCGTTGGGCCACTTTATGCGCACCGCGTCGTCGCACAGCACGCTCAGCCCGCGGCACACGCCCAGCGCCACCGCAGGCGTTATGAGCGCCATGCGCTGCATGGGCAGGTCGGGGCGCATTATCAGCGACATGTATATGCCCGCGCCGGGAGGGGACTGCCACGTGCGGCTCAGCCTGCCGCGCCCGGCGGTCTGGCTGTCCGCAACCACCAGCGTGCCGTCGCAGGCGCCGCTAAGCGCCAGCTCCTTAGCGCGCGCGTTGGTCGAGCCTATCTCGCGATGGTACTCGGCGGCGCGGCCATAGCGGCGCGTACTCAGCCCATCGTATATGCACATGGGCAAAAGCTCGTCCTCGCCCGGTATCAGGCGATAGCCCACGCGCGGCGCGGCCTCTATATGCCAGCCCGCCTCGCGCAGTCGCAGCACGCCCTTCCATACAGCGGCGCGGCTCAGCTCCATCTCGCGGCTGAGTGCCTCGCCCGACACCGCGCCGCCCTGCATAAGTCTTTCCAGTATATATTCGTCGCGCATATGCGCCTCCCGCGCCCGCATTTGGGGCTGCATTGTACAGACAATACCCCGCGCCCTGCTCACAAAGGCGTCTCGCGGCTCTCAGTTGCGCCCACGGCATTTGCCTTTCTCAGTGTGCATTGCGCCGGGATATGCTTTTTCACCTGTGCAGCCATAGCTTGTCTGCATTCTCCGCGCTCAAAGCCCGCCAGCGCAGCCGCTTCTGCCAAGGACGGACTCCCCCTGCGCACTCGCACCAGTCATTCAAAAAAACATTTTTTGACGGGCGGGCATTGTAATCTTTTGCTACGGCTACGTTAACAGTGTACCACGGAAATGAGGTTTTTTTCAAGCATGCTTGTAAACCGAAGAAATATTCGGTATACTGTAACTGTACTATTATGCGCGTATCGCGCACATATTTAAGTAGATTTGCCGCGGGCATAGTCGTGTTCGCCCAGATCACGTGCAAAGCGCCGCAGAGGACGCAGCATCCATTGCGGCGCTTTGCCGCCCGATGATGTGGGCGCTTGCGCGGCGCAGCACCTGCATGCACATGACGCGCTGTCTGCGCGCATGGTACAAATATACCGCGCAGGCTCATGCATGCATGGACAGCATACATGCACATAGCGGTGTCACCGCGCGCTGCGCGGCGTACTGCGCAAGTTGCTCCGCCGCAAGGCGCGCGGTGAAAGCAAAAATACATAATGCAACAGGGAGAGATAATCATATGCAAGAACCTCGGCGCGTTATAGGCGCATTGCAGCAAAACGTAGGGCGCGTTGTGGTCGGCAAGCAGGACGCTGTGGAGCTGCTGTTCATAGCGTTGCTGTGCCATGGCCATGTGCTGATAGAGGACGTGCCGGGCGTGGGCAAGACCACTCTGGTCTCAGCCATGGCGCGCTCGCTGGACTGCTCCTTCAAGCGCATACAGTTCACGCCCGACATAACACCCTCCGACATAACCGGCTTCTCGATAGTCAACTTCAAGACCGGCGAATTGGAGTACAAGCAGGGCCTTATAATGAGCCAGCTGGTGCTGGCCGACGAGATAAACCGTACCTCGCCCAAGACCCAGTCCTCGCTCCTTGAGGTCATGGAAGAAGGTCAGGTGACCGTGGACGGCAAGACATACAAGATGCCCCAGCCCTTCATAGTCATGGCCACGCAGAACCCCGTCGAGTTCGTGGGTACATATCCGCTGCCCGAGGCGCAGCTGGACCGCTTCTTCATGTGCATATCGATGGGCTATCCCACCCACGACGAGGAAGTGGATATACTCGACCGCTACACGACGGGCGGCAATCCCATAGAGGAGCTGGGCAGCGTATGCTCGGCGGCGGACATAGTCGAGCTTCAGCAGCTGGTATCCGGCGTATACGCCGCGCCCGAGATACGCAGCTACATAGCTTCCATAGCGCAGACCAGCCGCCATCACAGCGCGCTGAGTCTGGGCATATCCACGCGAGGTGCGATAGCGCTGCAGCGCGCCAGTCAGGCCGCCGCGCTGCTGGATGGCCGCGACTACGTGATACCCGAGGATGTGCAGGGCATGTGCGGGCCCGTGCTGAGGCATAGACTGGTGCTGGGACCTGAGGCGCGCATGAAGGGTCTGGATTCACTTCGCGTGCTGCAGAGCGTGGTCAGCGCCGTACCCGTGCCGGTAAAGCTGTCATGAACAGGCGCTGGCTAGTATTTTTGCTGGCGCTCATCACCGTGCTGCTGGCGGCACTGTCCACGGGGTCGATGTTCTACTATGTGATAAGCGTCACAATGGCGGTCATGCTGGTGCTGAGCTTTCTGTCGGCGATAGTCACGCTGTACAGCGCGCAGATAGGCTTTCAGATGCCCACGGTGACCGTGCGGCGCACCGAGAGCCTGCCCATGCAGATATCGGTGCGACATCGCTGCCCGCTGCCCGTGGCGGCGCTGTACCTCACCATGTCGCTGCCCGAGGATTCATCCACGGTGGACGAGCTGGTCATAAGCCCGCGCCCGTTCTTCACCACCTCGCTCAAGTACATGCTCAAGTGTCCGCACAGGGGCGTGTATCAGGTGGGCGTGGACACGCTGTGGGTGTCGGACGTGTTCGGCCTGTTTACGCTAAGGCGGGTTATAAACGACCGCTCGATAGTGCTGACCGTGCAGCCCAATGTGGACGATATAACGGCGCTGGACTTGGCTTCGGGCGAGAACGGCCCGGAGTCCATGGCGCGCAACACCGACGACATGGCTTCGCCCTCATCGGTGCGCGCCTATGTCGAGGGCGATTCGCTCAAGAAGGTACACTGGAAGCTGACCATGCGCAAGCGCGAACTGATAGTGCGCCAATACGAGGAGGCCGCACGCCCCGACACGCTGATAATGATGGACTGCGGCGAGATAACCGCCACGCGCGAGATGGCGCTGGACGTGGAGGACGCAATGTGCGAGGTGGCGGCGGCCGTGGCGCTGAGCCAGCTGCGCGCGGGCTTCCCGGTGCGCATGCCGCTGGCCAGCCGCACGCCCATGGATGTAGCCGGTCAGTCGCTGGCCGACTTCGGGCGCTTCCTGACGGCGCTGACCGAGGTGCGCTTTGACGGCGAGAATCCGTTCGAGAGCGTGCTGGAGCTGGAGACGCGCAGGCTGTCGCGCTCGGGCGGCGCGGTGATAATCACTCAGCGCATAAACACCCAGATAAGCGACATGGCGCTGCGCATGAAGCGCAACGGGCTCAAGGTGCGGCTATACTGGATAAGCGATTCCCAGCGGCCTGAGGCGCTTGGCATGCTCATGCGGCTTTCCAGCATGGGCGTGGCGGTAAAGCGCGTATCCCCGCTGTGCGACTGGAAGGAAAGGAATCTGGCCTCATGAACCTGAGCAAGAAACTCAAGGAATCGATAGGCGGCATGATAATAGCCACGCTGCTGGGCAGTTCGCTGGCGCTGACGCTGGCCGACGCCATGGGGCTGTCGCTGCACATGTTCGCCACGATCCTGCCCTGCGTGATAACGGCGATAAGCTGCACGCTGATGACGCTGGGCGCTTGGCCGCTCACGATAACGCTGGCCGCGCTGGCCATAGGCGGCGCGGCCTCGGTATACTTTAAGCTGCCGGCCTATGAAAACATGTACCAGCTGGTCATGGCGGTGCTTACAAACGGCGACATAAGCGCCAGTGCCGCCGCCATAGAGGGGCTTATGGGCGTGCTGCTGACCGCGATGGCGTTCCTGATGACGCGCATACGCGGCGGCGTGTACCCGGCGCTGACGCTGCTTGTGCTGGTCGCCATGGGCAGCTGGCTGTTTGGGCAGTCGCTCAACATATACTGCGTCGCGCCGGCACTCATCGCCGTGGCCATGCTCTTTGCCAGCTCTGCGCGCGAAAAGACCAGCTTCAATGCGGCGCTGCCCATTGCGCTGACCTCTGTAATAGCGGCGCTGGCGCTCATGCCGGTAATGGGCGGCGTGTCGCCCGCGCTTCAGCAGTTCGGGCGCAATGTGCGCACCATGATAGGCGATTATCTGATGTTCTCCGAGGCGCGCACGCTCTACTCTGTGCAGTCCGACGGATATCAGACCAGCTCCTCACAGCTGGGCGGCAATGCCAACCCCTCCGACTTCCCGATAATGGAAGTGGATACCGATGTGCCGCTGCTGCTGCGCGGCTCCATAAAGCGCGAATACACCGGCAGCGTATGGGTGGACACGGCGGTCAACAGCCGCAATCTGTTCATAAGCCCGCTGCGTCACGGCCTGCGCAATCAGGTGTTCGGGCTGGACATGCCCGAGCGCAATCAGCTGGAGAGTGCGCCCGACGGCCTTATAACCACCGCCGATGCCAGCGTAAAGTTCCTCTCGCGCGGCACAAGCACGCTGTTCACGCCGCACAGGCTGACTGGCATGAGCACGGGTGCGGACATGATACCCTACTTCAACTCGTCCGGCGAGGTGTTCATAACCCGCACCATACGCGCGGGCGACAGCTACTCGTTCTCCGCGCAGGTACCCGACACCTATTCCGAGGACATGGAAGAGTATCTCTCCTCGCTAAAGGGCGATTCGAGCGGGCCGGGTTCTGTGTATCTAGAGCTGCCCGACACCATATCCACCAATGTTTACGACCTGACCTATTCGATAATCCGCGGCCACGATACCCCCTACGCCAAGGCCCGCGCCATAGAGAACTACCTCAAGGCCAACTGCCGCTACACGCTGACTCCGGGCAGCGTGCCTGAGGGCGAGGACTTCGTGAGCTACTTCCTGCTGGAGAGCCGCGCCGGTTACTGCACTTACTTTGCCTCGGCCATGGGCGTTATGGCGCGCATAGCGGGCATACCCACGCGCTATGTGGAGGGGTATCTGGTGGAGCCGGCGGAGACAGGTTCTACCGAGGTCATAGGCAAGGATGCGCACGCATGGGTCGAGCTGTACTTCGACGGATTCGGCTGGCTGAGCTTCGATCCCACCCCCGACGGCGACGGCATGAACTCGCCGCAGCCCTCGCCCGAGCCGGACGATGTCCAGCCCGAGGAGCAGCCCACTCCCACGCCCGAACCCTCTCCCGAGCCGACCAGCAATGTGCCGCCGGACGCGACCCCCGCGCCCAGCCTTCCGCCCGAGATGCTGCCCGAGGATGAGCCAACCGCGCTGCCCAGCGACGCGCCCGACCACGACGGCTCAAGCGGCGCGCCCAAGCTCTGGATGATAGCGCTTGGCATACTGCTGCTGATACTGCTGCTCATCGGCATAGCGGCGCTGAGGCTGTACATGTCCACGCCGCGCTATCAGGCGCGCAAGGCGCGCACCGCCGCCGACAAGCTGATGGTATACTACCGAGCGCTGCTGACCATACTGGAGATGCAGGGGCAGGTACCCATGAGCGGCGAAACGCCTGCGGCATTTGCGCAGCGGTTGACCGGCGACAAGCTGGCCGCGCCCTCGTTTGCGGCGTTCACCGATGCGGTGGTGCGCTCGCGCTACGCGGGACAGCCCGCCTCGCCCGACATGTGCCTGCTGGGCATAAGCGCCTATGACGACGCGGTTAAGGCGATGCGCCTGCGCGAGAAGCTGCGCTGGTACCGCCGCCGCATACGTCACGGCATGGGCAGCGTACAGCACATACCGTAAGCAAACTCCCCGCACTGCACGATACAGGATATTGATAAGAACCGCTTCCAACGGGTTTGAGTTGGAAGCGGCTCTTTTACACTGCCTAAAAACTCCGTGGCGCTTAAGCTGGCTACATCCTGCGCAACTGCACAACTTCCAATCGCGCCCAGCGGCATGCGCGGTGGGCGCTCATGGCCTTATGAGCAGGGAAATCGCATTCATTAGAGCAAAAACATCTGCCTCGCAGTCCCCACGCCCGGAAATCCATTAGGGCTTCAGTGGAAAATAGTATGAGGGGCAGGGGCGGGAAGGTTCTTCCGTGTCCACGCTTGTCAAAAGATGCGCCCTGACAAGCCGAACCGCTTCCAACGGGTTTGAGTTGGAAGCGGTTCTTGGATATTACCGGGATATCAGGTTATGGGGGCAAGAGCGCTGTTGCTTGGCAACTGCCCCAGCCATCGCTGAACGATGGCTCATTGGGAGTATCGTAAGCTGCGTAGACAGCGCCCCATACTTGCGGCACTTCGTGCGGCCTTCCATTTCGCGGAAGGCATTGGTAAACGCAAGAATCCGTTCGCGAAGTAAACTGTGATGACGCTCTAATTCAGATGGTTTAAGCGCCGCATGTTCTGCACGCTAATAGTGCTGCTATATCTGCCCGTCCTCTATCATGTGCGGCTGATGCGTATCGCGCAGGAAATGTACCAGCTCAGCACTGGTGCGCACCCATTCTGGCGCGAGTATGCCGCCGCGCGCCACGTCGGACAGCTGATGTGCGTCCGAGCCGGACAGCATGCGCAGATGTGAGCGCACCGCAAAAGCATGCGCGCTATGATTGTGGCTGTCGTGGCGGGGATTGCCGTTATACACCTCCACGCCGTCAAGCAGCGCCTCGGGCGCGGGCTTCAGGCCGGGACGGAAGGGATGCGCCTGATATATCAGGAGTCCCAGCCCACCCGCAAGCTCACGGCAGGTGGCCAAATCGCGCGGCAGGGCGCGCATCAGCTCAAAGTACTTCTGTTCATCCAATCCAAACAGCAGATAGTCCTCATCGCCGCCGGGAAACCTTATCTCCGCGCCCAGCAGCACGCGCATGTCGCTGCCCGCAGCGTCGCGCGCGGCAATATACCCGCGCAGCTGGCGCTCAAGCGTCTCATAAGGATGTGCATCCGCGGGTATTTCGGCTATCTTGAGATGGTCAGTTATGACTATGGCGGCATAGCCCGCTTCACGGTACAGCGACACCATCTGTTCTGCCGTCAGCCGGCCACAGGCGCTCACCTCGCTCGTGTGGACATGCGTATCCAGCTTTATCATATTGGTCATGCTCATCCTCCTCCGCTATTCAACGCCGCTTTTATGCGCTCACGCCGTGCGGCGTCGCAGTATATGCCTGCATTGCCGCACACAGCGGCATGTGCGTGGCTGCCGCGCATGACATACCAGCACAAGGCCACGTGTGCGTCAATTTCTATCCTTTTGCCCGTCCTTTAGCGCAGCGATGTATTTCTGCACATCGCGCTCGCTTCTTATCACCTTGAGCTTGCCGCCGAAGCGCTCCGCGCGCGCCCTCGTGCCGTCCGCGCCCGTGTCGTAGTTGCGCGACCATCTTAGCATCGCCTTGAGTACGTCCAGCTTGGGGCGGTATATGCATTCCTCCATGCCCAGATTCTGCTTTACCCAGCGGCTAAGTATGCGCACGAGCCGCACGCGCCTGGGCGGATCGAGCAGCACCACCTCGTCGGCGAGTTCCATGCCCCTTATGAAGCAGTCCCTGCCCGCATCCTCCATGACCGCGTTCTCTGTGCCAAGTATGCCGCTGAATATCGCGTCGCGCTCCGCTATGGGGCGCTTGCGGTTGCCCCAGCTGTCCGTGGGATCGGCCTCGTATACCACCTCATCCAGATGAAAGCATTCCATGCCCAGTTCACCGGCTATGCGCCGCGCCAGCGTGGACTTGCCGCTGCCCACGGGGCCGGTTATGTATATCCTCATGCTCTCTCTCCCGCTCCTTTGCCCTACGGCTTTATGGCAAGCTCTATGTCTATGGTATCGTACATCGTCAGCACGCCGCCATGCCGGTCTATGGCGCGCTCTATGCCGAGGAAGAACTCCTCGCGCACCGGCTTATCTAGGGCAATGTGGTCGGAATACGTGCCGAGCAGACGTGTGTACTGAGCGGCAGTAAAGCTGCGCGTGCGCATAAACAGCGCACACTTTGCGTCCCTGAAGCCGTACTGCAGGGCGATGTCCGCGCGCTCGCGCGCCTGAGCCATGTCGTATTCGGGCGAGCGCTTGGAGTGTGGCATGTAGCGCGCATACAGGTTCTGTATCTCAGCGTCCAGCTCGGGCCGGCCCTTGTCCGCATAGGGGTGATTGGCAAAGCGCGCAAACACGCCGCCGCTGCGCAGCATGGCAAACGCCTTGCGATAGCCCACCTCCTCCGGCACCCAATGGAACGCCGACGCGGAGTACACAAGGTCATATGCATCATCCTCAAACGGCACATCCTCGAACTTGCCGTTTATGACATTGAAGCCCGGATATTCGGAAAACTTTTCGCGGCACAGCGCGCAAAAGTTCCCGCCCGGCTCAACGGCAGTTACCGCGCAGCCGGTCTTTAGCACGGGCAGGGTTGCCTGACCGCCGCCTATGCCCACCTCTACGGCGCGGCTGCCCGCGCCTATGTGCGCCGCATCAAACATGTACTCATACATCTCATCCACATAGCCCGGACGAAGCAGCGCATAGTCATCCGCGACCGTGTCAAACGTCCATTCCAGCCCAGCTATCACCGGCATAAGGCGCCTCCTCACTGCGCACTGCGCATACCCAATCAGCTCGTCAAAAAAGTCGCTTGCCAAGCTGGCTGACAGGAGTGAATCTCCCCGCCACTGCCAACGCTTCTCAGCTTCCACTTAAATCCTTGCGCATCGCGGGCTGGATGCCGCAAGGAAGATACTTTTGCTCTGGTAAATGGGATTCCCTGCCGCAAAAATCAGCGCCGCCGCACATGCCTCCGGGCGCGACTGGAAGTCGAGATGATTGCGCAGCCCGCCAAGTTATTCCAAATCATTTGTGGCAGCCTGATTCCATGTTCGATCTGACCGCATAGGCGTACAGCAAACGATACCCGGCACCGCATGGCGCGGCTGCACAAATAGCATGCGCTGATGCATTCCGGCGCTGCGGTACCGATGCAATGCATTATGCCATTGCGGTTCAAATAGCTGAATTGACCGCTCATTTCAGATGAGCGAGCGCTGTGCTGCGGCAAAGCCTCATACGATAGCGGCTATGCGCGCAAGGCAGCGATGCCGCTAAGTCCATGCCTTGCCTTAGCATGACGCCAATTAGTACTGTGCGCGCAGGCCCTCATCGCACCTTGCGCCGCTCACCTTCTCCCGCTTATGCAGGCATACATCATTATGCCCGCCGCCACTGCCGCGTTGAGCGATTCGGCATGGCCCGGCATGGGAAGGCGCAGCCTGTGCGTAGCCAGCGCGCGCACCTCGTCGGATACGCCGCGCGCCTCATTGCCTATTATCAGCGCAAGATTGCCCTGCGGCAGGCCTTCAAAGAACGGCTCGCCGTCCAGCTGGCTGGATACCAGCGCACAGCCGCCATCGCGCAGCGCGGTCAGCGCACCGGGCATGTCCACGCGCAACACAGGCACGCGGAAGGCCGCGCCCATGGACGAGCGCAGCACCTTGGGCGAGAACGGGTCGGGACAGCTTGAGCTTATCAGCATGGCGTCAAACGCCGCCGCATCGCAGGTGCGCCATATCGTGCCTACGTTGCCGGGGTCCTGCACGCCGTCCAGCGCGGTTATCAGCAGCGCGCGGCCCTCTGCGCAGGCGCGGCCCGCTATCTCCTCCAGCGAGGGGGCATGCGGCGGCTCCACTGCCGCCACTATGCCCTGCGGCGTGACCGTGTCGCACAGGCTCTCCAGCACATGCGTCGCAGCGCTGAGCGCGCCCGGCCCCGCTACGCCGGCGCTCACGCGCGCCTCGTCATACAGCACGTCCGCAAACCGCAGTCCGCAGGCGCGTGCCTCCTCAATCATCTTCTCGCCCTCTATCAGCATAAGCCCTGCCTTGCGGCGCGACTTAGGCTCTCTTAGCGCGCGCAATGCCTTGACGCGCGCGTTCTGCGTGCTGGTTATATCCGGCATCAATATATCCTCCTTGCGGAAGGCTATGCTCCCGCCGTAAAATGCTTATGTGCTGTCCACTGCGTCGCATCGGGCCATCTGGCATCAGATGAATGCTCATCCTGTCGCCCATTGCCCTGTCCCTGTCACCCCGGATTTTGCTCGGGATGCGCGCCGTACACACATTTTGATTATACATTGCCCGCTTCACGCTGTCAAACAGGCAGGAGACCGGCCAAATGCGTCGAATAGAATTGTTGTCGAATCTGATTGAACGCTCAACTGTACAGGCGAGCAAGAAGGAGGATATACCATGGCTGACATAATGCTGAATGATATACGGCCCATAGGCGGCGCGCAGGCCGTGCGCGAGGGCGAGGGCTGGGCGCTGACCATACCCGCTGCGGGCGGCGGCATAGACGTGAGCGAAGTCATAAGCTCCGACCAGCGCTTTCTGGTGTTCGATCTGGAGGTGCGCGAGGATCACTGCGCGGTGATGAGCCTCAACTGCATGGAGCAGGGCGATGCGCTGGGACTGGAGATGCGCTTTGGTGCCATGCCGCTGCGCGCGCGCATATGCATAGACCTAGACTGGATGGACGCGGCACAGCTGTTCCCCGGCCACACCGTAGGTCAGCTCAAGGTGGTAATACACGGCCACCGCGTACACAGGCAGGCGCTGGAGAGCGTGCGCCTGATGTGCGCGCGCTGCTATCACGACGTGCATCTGTACATAGAGGGGCTGCGCCTGACCGACGAGCGCCCGCAGGAATACCCGCTGCCCGATGTGAAGCTGATAGACCGCTTTGGCCAGCTCAAGACCCGCGACTGGCCGGGCAAGACCCACAGCGAGGAGGAGCTGGTATCGCGTCTGCGCGGCGCGCGCGAGTCGGGCGAGGGCGCGTACCCCGTGGCCGAGTGGGACGAATATGGCGGCGACAGCACCCGTCACATGGCCGAAGGCACGGGCCGCTTCACCACGCTCAAGCGCGATGGCCGCTGGTATCTGCTCGATCCCAACGGCAATGCCTACTTTGCCACCGGCCCTGACTGCGTGGTCATTCGCGGCGATGCTCGCATAGACGGTCTGGAAAACATGCTGGACGAGCTGCCCAAAGAGCCCGAGCTGTATGCCGAGAGCGACTTCCCCTGCCCGGGCGGGCTGCGCCGTTGCCGCGCCATATCCTTCACCGAGTGGAACCTGCGCCGCGCCTTTGGCGATGGCTGGTACGAGGCGTTCAGCGACTACATAGGCCGCAAGCTGCGCGCGGGCGGCATGAACTCGCTGGGCAACTGGTCTGAACACAAGCTGTACGGCACTGCCGGCCTGCCCTACGTGACCCAGCTCAGCCGTTTCCCCGAGACTGCGCTCAAGATATTCCGCGACTTCCCGGACGTATATGCACCCGAGTACGCCGAGGATGCCGCCGTATGCGCAGGGGAGCTGGAGCAGCGCCGCGGCGACCGCTGGATGATAGGCTACTTCATGCGCAATGAGCCGTCGTGGGCGTTCGTGGACGGGCTGATAATCGCCGACGAGGTGCTGCGCAACCCCGCGCCCTCCCACAGCCGCGCCGCGCTCAAGGCGTTCCTCACCGAGCGCTACGGCAACATCGCCGCGCTCAACGCCGCATGGAACGCCAGCTTCGCCGACTTCGATGCCTTCGACGCTTCGATAGAGGACGCTTCCCACATGTCGGATGCCGCGCGCGAGGACATGCGCGAGTTCTCACGCCGCATGCTGGATCTGTACGTGGGCGTGCCTGCGCGCGCCTGCCGCGCCGCCGACCCGGAGCATCTCAATCTTGGCATGCGCTGGGCATGGATATCCGACCCGGACATAGTGACCGGCTGGCGCTACTTCGACGTATTCTCGATAAACTGCTACGCCTTCGATCCCACTCCCGCGCTGGAGAACGTGCGCTCGCTGGGCGTGGATCTGCCCATAATGATAGGCGAGTTCCACTTTGGCGCGCTGGACGTGGGCCTGCCCTCTACCGGACTCAAGGCCGTACCCAATCAGCATGAGCGCGCGCTGGCCTACCGCTACTACTGCGAGCGCGTTGCGGCGCATCCCATGGGCGTGGGCTGCCACTACTTCCAGTGCTTCGACCAGTTTGCACTGGGGCGCTTTGACGGCGAGAACTACAACATCGGCCTGCTGGACGTGACGCTGCGCCCCTACGACGAGATGTTCGCAGCCTCGCGCGAGAGCGCCCAGTCGATATACGCAATAAACGCGGGCGAGCTTGCGCCCACCGAAGAAACGGCTCAGCAGATACCCATGGTGGCGTTCTAATCAATCGCGCTTGAGCGCGGATGCTTGTCAAAGCATCCTAACCTCCCCTGCCACTGCCACACCTACTCAGTTGCCACTGAAATCCCGACGGATTTCCGGGCGCGGAAACTGCAAGGCAGATATTTGGCTGTTGGAAATGGTATCTCCCGCTGCAAAATCATGCGCCCACCGCACATGTCGCCGGTGGCAATCAAAGTCGGCGGATTGCGTGCCTTCTCTAGCTCTACCGGGGTCTTTTGAAGGTTCATCGCGCTTGTGCGCGGTCGCTTAATGCGGCACAGGCATGGCCCGCATAGCAAGTGACTCTGTCACCATTTACCCCATCACCATAAAACAAAAATCGGACTGCCGCGCGGGCAATTTTGCTCCTGCGGCAGTCCGATTTCTATTTGTGATATGTGCTTTAATCCATCTGGAACAGCGCCAGTATCTCCTCTTCGGTGAGCTGAGTGGGTATGGTGTCGCCCGCGGTGATGACCTGGTCGAACAGCGCGCGCTTGCGCTGGGACATCTCCAGCACGCCCTGCTCCACGGTGTCCTTGGTTATCAGGCGCAGCACCTGCACGGAGCGCGTCTGACCTATGCGATGCACGCGGTCGGTGGCCTGATCCTCGACCGCCGGGTTCCACCACGGGTCGTAGTGTATTACCATGTCGGCACCGGTCAGGTTCAGACCCGAGCCGCCCGCCTTCAGCGATATCAGGAACACGTCCGGCACATCGCTGTTCTCGCCGCTCTTTTCCATGCCGGAATTGAAGCGCTCGACCAGCGCCATGCGCTCCTCGGCGGGAGTCTGACCGTCCAGATACAGGCAGCCTATGCCTTCCTGCGCGAGGCGCTCGCGTATGAGCGCCAGCATGGAGGTAAACTGGCTGAACAGCAGCACGCGATGGCCATTCTCTAGCGCGCTGGGCAGTATGTCCATGAGCAGCTCCAGCTTGCCCGAAGACCCCTCATATCCATCCAGACACAGCGAGGGATGGCAGCATATCTGCCTTAGCTCGGTTATGGCCGACAGCACCTCTATGCGGTTGCGGCCAAACGCGGACGGACCGCCCTCGTTCTGCCCCAGCAGCTCCTGAACATGGCCGCGCAGGCGCAGCAGCGACGCGCGATAAACATTAAGCTGCTCGGGCGTGGGCTCGGCGATTATGGTCTGCTCCACCTTATCAGGCAGCTCGGGCAGCACGTCGCGCTTCAGGCGGCGCAGCAGGAAGGGGCGCAGCTTGACTCTGAGCTGCTCGGAGTTCTGACCCTGACCGTGCTGGCGCATGAAGGCGCTGCTGGAGAGCAGATAGCCCGGCATTACGAAGTTGAATATCGACCACAGTTCGCCCGGATGGTTCTCCATGGGCGTACCGGTCAGCGCAAAGCGGCTGAGCGCGTCTATCTGGCGCACGGCCTCCGCGCCCACCGACTGAGCGTTCTTTATGTTCTGCGCCTCGTCCAGTATGCAGAAGCGGAACTTGAAGCCGCTGAGCAGCTCGCCGTCGCGGCGTATCAGCGGATAAGAGGTTATCAGCACGTCCACGTCCTGATCTTCGCGCAGCTTTTCTATGAGTTCCTGGCGCTTCTGGCGCGAGCCATCCAGCACCATGGTATTGAGCTGCGGCGCGAACTTCCTAAGCTCGTTGAGCCAGTTATAGGTAAGCGTAGTGGGTGCGACCACCAGCGAAGGCATGCGTCCATCGTGCAGGCGGGCATACAACATGACCGATATCATCTGAAGCGTCTTGCCCAGACCCATGTCGTCGGCCAGCACGCCGCCCAGATGCAGCTTATACAGCGCCTGCAGCCACTCAAAGCCGCGCTCCTGATACGGGCGCAGCCGCGCGCCCAGCTCCTCGGGGCAGGGATCGGAGGGCGCTTCCAGATGCGACGCATTCTCGACCGAAGCATCGGTCTGCATGTTGGTAAGATTGCCCAGCAGGGAATTTAGGTAAGTGGCGCGATAGCTCTCCAGCTCCAGCACGCCGCTCTGGCGCACCACGCCCGCATCGGCCACGGCGTCGGCCAGCTCCAGCCAGTCCTGACCTATGTCGTCCAGCGACAGCATGGAGCCATCGTGCAGGCGGAAGAACTTCTTGCGGTCGCGCAGCGCGGCCAGTATGGCAACCAGCTCCTGCGGCGGCAGTTCGCCCAGCTCGCCCTCCAGACTTAGCAGCAGCTTGCCGTCGGATATGCAGCTGCGTCCGCGCGGCACCAGCTTGCGCGGGGTCATGCGGCGGAAGGAATCCGAGCAGTACACCTCGCAGACCTTGCTCAGTTCCTTTATGCCCTCTACAAAGAATTCATATATCTCATCCTGTCCGGTGAGATGAACTTCGCCCAGCCTAACCTTAAAGCCATAGCCCGACAGCACGTCGATTATGGAGCGCTCGCCCTCGGCATCGCGCATGAGCAGGCGCTCGCCGGGCTGAAACGCGGTATGCTCCGTCTCCTTGCGCCGTTCAGGGACTATTACGCGCATGGGATCATCGGGATCATATTCGCTGAAGCCCTCCTCCGGGCCGTGGGATTCGGATATGGCAAGCGTGCCTGCGGGCGCGAAGGGGTCTATCTCCAGATCGCCATAGCAGAACTTTACGCGCGCCGATATGCCGCCCACGGTGGACTGAGTACCCTGACGCTCCAGATAGACGCGGGGGCGCAGCTTTTCATTTACTATGCGCTTTTTGAGATTGTCGCCTATGCTGACGGTGGCGGCCAATTTTAGCTGGGGCAGCAGCTCGCTTATCACGCGCTCAGCCTGCCTCGGCTGGAACCTAAACGAGCCTATGCCGCCCGCCAGCTGCTTTATCAGCGGGAACAGCGCCTGACGCTTGCCGGGCGCAAGGCGATACACATTGCCGCCCTGATATACGAATTCGCCGTCCAAATCGAGCGGCGCGGGACGGCCGCCTTCCAGCCGCGCGGTCAGCTCTATGTCGCGCCCGGCGGTATCCAGATGCGCGCGCAGCGGCAGATCGTCGCGCAGCACTTCCTCTATCTCGAACTCCTTATCGCCTATTGCAAGGCGGAAGGGGCAGGCCGAAAGTATGCGCAGCAGGCGCGTCATCATGAGCGGCGGTATGGGCAGCATGCGCGCATCGGCGACCAGCTTGTAACCGGCGCGCTCGGCAGGCTCGATGGTGGTGAATATCTCGCACAGCAGGCGCATAAGCGGCAGCTGCGGCTGAGTGAACTCCATCCACTGCGGCTGATAGGTGAACGACTTTGAGAACTCCACCTCCTGCTTGGCCATATGACCGCGCAGGAACTTGGGCATGGAGCGCACGGCATACATGCGCCCGGAGCGATCGGAGCGGCGCTTGCCCACGCGCAGCGAGAGCGTAGCCGAGGCAACGGCGGAGTTATCCTGCCCGGTGAGCTGTGCGCCGCCCTGAGACGCGCGCAGAGCGGGCGCGGACACGTGCAGCGTGGGTTCAAGCACGAGCTGAGTTTCGTGTATTACCGGCTCGTAGGAGCTGAGCAGCGAGTCGCCCGCCTCCAGAGCCACGCGGGAGAAGTATTCATCGGCCTTGCCGCTGGCCAGATAGTAGAGTATAGCGGCAACCACATGCGGGCAGACGCGGCGGCCATGCTCGCGATATTCCTGCTGATATATCTCGCAGTTGCACACTGCGGCGCGGGCATCGGCGCGCACGGCAACCGTGCGCCGTGGCGAGTCATTGACGACAAAGTGCAGTCCGTTTGACTGAGCGCCCTGAGCGGTCAGCTGGCTGCGCGGCATCTCGCGCACGCCCTGATTCTGATAAAATTGCAGCCCGGCCGCGAATATCTCGTCGCCGGCGAGTTTGCGAAGCTGTTCGCGGGTCATTGAGTCCTCCTGTAATAAAACAAACGATACTCCGGCACAATGCGCCGGGAAAAATGGCAAGCCTGTTCGTATTCGACGCGCATGCACTGCTTTCCTGCCCATAATGGGGCAAATGCGCGAGTTTTTTCATAGTCTTATTATGGGCGTGCGAGTATGCGCAAGGGGTTTGCAAGTTCTTTGCAAAAGTCCGGATAAGCCAATCTTATTTTGCCATATGCAGGGTCAAATAAGAGGAGGATTTAGGTGTACTGCGATGCAGAAAGCCCCGCTCTGGCAAGAAATCTCAGCGCGTGCGACATGTCACAGTCTAAAACGCAGCGATGATAACCGGCGCGATATGCATACCACTACACTGTTCTAAGCAATAAGGGCAATAAAAAAAGCCGCGCTCAAAGCGCGACATAGCTGCAAAATAAAAATCCGGCGACGACCTATCCTCCCAAGCCGTTGCCAGCCAAGTACTTTCAGCGCGACGAGGCTTAACTTCTGTGTTCGGGATGGGAACAGGTGGAACCCTCGTGCCATTGTCACCGGAAAACAATATTCAATTAAAAACAGGAGCCATCGGTTGCCCTCCGGCTCCTAATAGAATCCGGCGATGATCTATCCTCCCAGGCCGTTGCCAGCCAAGTACTTTCGACGCATGAGGGCTTAACTTCTGTGTTCGGGATGGGAACAGGTGGAACCCCTCAGCCATTATCACCGGAAAATGTATGTCTCTGTCAATCCGCTCGCCTTTCACTTTCACTCAGTCTCCCTTAACCGGAAACC
>JBMNUB010000013.1:0-61419 GCA_050946055.1 Candidatus Fimadaptatus sp.
TGAGCGTATTTCACTCAAAAACGGCCTCACCCCGGTTGAAATCCGAGGCAAGACCGCGTAAACTATTACTATCTACAGCAGGGCCTTTCTTTCTTTTGTCTACTGTTTAGGGAACAGTCCACATGTCGCTGGGCGCTACCTAAGCCGGCGGGCTGCGAGGCACGCCGAACTCTCCTGCGGTTCTTTGACAGGCTATCCGAACCCTCAACGGGGTTCGGATATTTTTCTTTGAAATCATGATGCCATAATAGAAAAAGCGCAAACCCCCCTGTTGCACAAAAATCTCGACGGCTGATTTGCGGCTGCCAGTATATCGCAGGTTTCATTTTTCGTGGCACCTGATTCTATGGCGTGGAGATATTATGTCATGCCGGCATGCGGCGCATGTTTACAGAGCGTGGATATTGGGCAACATATCCGTGCAAGGCCGCAAGGTCAAGTCTTTATACGGCAGGGAGGCGTTTGCATGGAACAGAACGAGGCGCAGAGGCGCGGGCGCATAGCGCTTATGGTGGCGCTCATCACGGTGCTGTGCGCGCTGTGTGCGCTCATCATGGTGCTTGCGCGCGAAGATGGGCGCGTGGCGTTCAACACGGCGCGGCTGGTTTGGGCCGAGGAAGGCGGGCAGGGCGATGATATATCTGCAATTTAAGCCGGCTTGCGAGGTGGACGAGCGGCAAGGCGTGCGCCTTGGCGACATGGCGCGCGTGTCCCCGCCCGATGCGGAGCTGGAGGCACTGGGGATAGACGTGCCGTCGCGCGGGAGGCAGGTGGACGCGCTGGAGGTGATAGAGCGCATAGAGCAGCTTCGCCCCGGAGAGCGCGTGCATGTACTGGGTGCGGGCGGCGTGTTCGTGTCGCGACGCTCGCACAGGCGCGGCCCGCTGGCGTGGGGCATGAAGGCGGTGCTGATACTGCTGCTGTTTGGCGGCGCAGCCATGGGCATAACGTTCTTCCATGCCGACGTGAACATGCTGGAGGCACAGCGCGCGCTGTGCGAGATGGTGGGCGGCGGTGGCAGCGCGCTGGACATGGCCGTGCCGTACGCCATAGGCGTGTTCGCGGGCGTGGGCGCGTTCATGCTGCTGGGTGGACGGGCGCGCTCGCCGCTGGCGCTCAAGCTGCGGCAGTACCGTCAGCAACTTGAGCAGGCCGATTCGGCTGAGGACTCGTGACATGCGGGCGATGACATGGTGCGTGTCGGCGCTGGGCGGGCTTACGGCAGGCACTGCGTTTGGCGGGGCGATGCTGGCGCTGGGCGTGCTGACGCGCGTGATAAGCATGTTCGGCGGGCGTGCGCGCCATGGGTGGGCGGTGGCGCTGGGCGCGGGCGCGGCGGCGTTTATGTACATGAGCGGCTGGAGCGTGGGTCTGGGCGCATGGGCGGGCTGGCTGCTGCTGATAATGGGCGGCGCGTTCGTGGGCATGGTTTCGGCGGCGCTGGCCGAACTGCTTGAGCTGCTGCCGGTATTGATAGTCAGTTCGCGCGTGGCATCGATGGCGCTGCCCTCGGTGCTGGCGCTCATGCTGGGCAAGGCGCTGGGCGCGGTGCTGGCGGCTGTGGCGGGCATGTGAGCATAGCTGCGCTGCAAGCAGAATCGCCTTGAGATGCAGCCCTGCATCAGACAAGCCGCAAGCGGATGCCTGCGAAGCTGTGGAATGTCCCAAATCAGGCACGCGCGACGGCTTTATATCGTCAACGGGATGGCATCGGGGTGAGAAATGCATTTGCCATGGCGCGCAGCGTTGGCCGTGCGGGCGGTCCTGTATGCGCCGCAGCGCGCGTAAAGCCGGCTTGCCTATCCTGCGGTCATGGCCGGGGCTTCATGAGATGCCGCGCAGCCTGCCCAATCCGCAGTACGTCCTGCGGTCATGGACGGGACGCGCCGCATGCATTAACGGCTTATGAGCAGAAACGATGTGGGGCGCATGCATATCTCAGGGCAGCGCCCGCAGGCGTGCAAAAGGCAGCTTTGGCAGGCGGGAGGATTCCAACGCCGCCTATTTTGGAGTATAATGAGATGGGACTTGCCGCGATATGCAGGCGCTTTGGGCAGAATGCGGCGCGGGGTCATTGCGCCTGTGCGCAAAATAAACGCATTTGCTCAGGGCGTGTAGAGCATGCGTCCACGATAGGATGATGGATATGACGGTAAATGACGGACTCATGAGGCCGAAGGCGGGCATGGCTTACTATCATCTGCCGGGGCTGTTTGAATTCTACGAGCTGTATTCCGTATTTCTGCCGCTGTTTCGCAGGCATAGGGAG
This sequence comes from Candidatus Fimadaptatus sp., assembly GCA_050946055.1. Lineage (GTDB taxonomy): Bacteria > Bacillota > Clostridia > Christensenellales > Aristaeellaceae > Fimadaptatus. The sequence goes on from JBMNUB010000013.1 coordinate 2,270, forward strand.
TACTTCTACGATTGGTGCGAGATAGGCTCGCTCTATGGCGCTCCGGCAGACTGCATATGGGGCGGTGGCCGCGTCGGGGCGGAGGAGTGCGATGCGCGGGCGGCGCTGGCGCTGGCAGGGGAATATGGCATATCGGCGCGGCTGACCTTCAGCAATTCGCTGCTGCGCAGGGAGCATCTTTCCGATGCCAAATGCAATGCGCTCTGCCGTCTGCTGGAGCAATCCTCCGCGCCGCAAAACGGGGTTATCGTCCATTCGGAGCTGCTGCTTGACCATATTCGGCAAGCGTATCCGGGGCTGTATCTCGTTTCATCGACAACCAAGGTGCTTACGGAGTTTGATGAGCTGGAGCAAGAGCTGTCGCGGGCAGACTTTAGGTATGTGGTGCCGGATTTTCGCCTGAACAAGGTGTTTGACAGGCTAGGCGAGCTGCCTGACCGGCAAAAGGCCAAGGTGGAATTCCTGTGCAATGAATGTTGCTGGTTCGGATGCAGGGACAGAAAGCAGTGCTATGAGGCGGTCAGCCGCAAGGTGCTGGGCGAGGATGCGCCCGAGCATCGCTGCGTCGCGCCCGGTGCAGGCGCGGGCTATCGCTTCTCCCGGGCAATGGAGAATCCCGGATTCATAGGCATAGGCGACATAACCGGCACATATCTGCCCATGGGCTTTTCTCATTTCAAGATAGAGGGGCGCGGGCTGGGCAGCGCGCTGATACTGGAGTTCCTTCTCTATTATATGACCAGGCCCGAATATCAGCTGAAGGTCAGGGAGGAGATTTATCTGGATAATATGCTGGATTTGTTCTGAGGCGGGGTGCCGTCTGCGCTGCCGCTCAATAGGTGCTTTGGGCATGGACGCGCGAAGGCATGCCGCGGTCTCGCCCTGCGCGCAGCAGAGGGCGGCGCGCTATTTGGCATGGACCTTTCCTCTGAATGCCAGTTTGATATCTCTTTACGGAAAGCTGGGCTAAGGCGTTTTAAGAATAGTTCGCTTGCAATGTGTTGAAAGCAAAAGCCAGATGCCGCCGCTTCAGCGAATGCGGCAATGCTGGAGATGCAGAGCAGACGGTCATTGCCATTTCCATAATGGCGAAGCCGCGATATGCTTTGGCGAGTCATTCACTGGGCGAGCAGTGAAGGGCCTTTCTAATCGCAATACAGAGGCCACAGCCCTCCATGAGCAGCATAAAGCCCCGCGCCGCCGCAGCATCGGAACTGCGAGGGCGCGGGGCTTGCTTTTGTCGTTTAGGGGATGCGCGGACTGTGCGTCACTCACGCGAACCGCGGAACAGATGCAGGCGGCGCGCAGCTACCGTCACCATGCCCGCAGTCATGTATATGAGCAGCGCTTCCAGCGGCAGCAGGGCCAGGTTCTTTATGGCGCGCACGGGCAGCAGCGCCATCATGCTTTGACCCGAGGTCATGGTGAGCCAGAGCGTGTTCAAAAACAGATTGCAGATTACGTTTACTATGGCCTTGGCGCCCAGCGCGCGCAGATAGCTCACGCGCGGCCTGCCAAACAGCACAAGCCCGTATATCAGCCCGCCCACCGCGGCGGTCAGCGTATAGCCGGGGAAGTAAGCGCCGGTGGGGAAGCATATCAGCGATACGATGTCGCCCGCAGCGCCGGTCAGCATGGCTACGACAGGCCCCAGCAGCATGCCGGCAGCGGCCTGCGTAACATAGCCCACGGTCAGACGCAGCTCGGGGGTTATCTGCACGCGCACGCTGGAGAGGGCTATGTGCAGCGCCACCAGCATGGCGGCCAGTGTCAATGCGCGCGTGTTTGAGAGCATGCGCGCTGAGCGGGAAAAGCTTTGGCGTATATTCATATGCCACCTCGCACAAGACGCCTTAAAGGCGCATAATATGGCCATATTATAGCGCGGCCGTTCGTACATTTCAAGCGCATATTGGGAAAATAAGGCGATATTATTCGTGTATCAGCCGTAAAAGCCGTTTCCGCAGGGGTGGGAATGCAGCTGTGCGATGATATGGTCGATGGCAGAGCCGCGCACGGATCTTTGCATGCTGACAAAGCCTCCGGCGAGATTAAGCACGGACGAATTCCGCGGCTCGGGCAAGGCAAACTTGCAAGTGAAGTCCAAGTGCCTGTGCAGCCGCGATTTGCAGGCGCATCCGACGGCACAGGCAGATATCACCATTTCAGTCGAGCAGGCCATGGAAAGTTCTGGGTGTGCAGAGCTTGCCAGCGGTAGAGAGTTGCGCATGTCCTCGCGCCAATCGCAGCCGCCGCAAATGTCGGGAATGCCCCTCGCGGTTCGCGTATGTCTTCGCGCTCAAGTGCAAAAAGGGGCGTTCCGCGAAAGCAAACTTTCACAGAGCGCCCTGCGTTGCGGCATTATGCGCGCGATGGCGGATGCTGCAATCGCGTCGGATGGCAGCCGCTGCCTATATCGCAGGCGCATGCTTGCCGGGCTTAGCCCTCGAGCAGCACGGTCAGTATCTCATAGGGCTTGAAGGTGAGCTTTATGCCGCCGTCCACTATGGGCAGCTCGCGCTCCACGTTCTCCATGAGATCGGTGAGGTAGGCGTGCGCCGCAGCCTTGCCCAGATGCAGCGTGGCCTCGGTGCGCGCGCCGTTGTATTCGTACATGCGCACGATGGTGCCGTTGCCGTCCAGCTGCTGCTTTACAGCCTCGACCATCACGCCCGGCTCGGCTATGGCGAACTCGTCGCCGGTGGCGTAAAGGTCGCCATTGCCGGCAGCGTGCGCGGTCAGCGGCATGTTCAGGCTGTACGCCTCGCGCACAGTGCCGCCCTCGCGCCAGGTGCCTACGTGCGGCATCAGCGAATAGGTGAAGCGATGCATGCACTGGTCGGCGTCGGGATCGGGATGCGTGGAGCTCTTGAGCAGCGTCAGCGCCATGGAGTTTTCATCCACCGAGCAGCCGTACTTGCAGTCGTTGAGCACGGACACGCCGTAACCGGCCTCGCTCACGTCCATCCACTTGTGATGGCAGGCCTCAAAGCGCGCCACATCCCAAGAGGTGTTCTTGTGGGTGGCGCGGGTCACGTTGCCGTACTGCACGTCGTAGGTGGCGGCGTTGTAGAACACATCCACCGGGAAGTGCGCCTTGAGCATGTACTGCTTTTCCTTCCAATCGACATCGGTGTTAAAGTCGATGCGCGGCAGGGTCTTGTATATTATGATGTCCTGCGCTATCGTGGAGTGCTGGTAGGCATACTCGGCGCGCACTATCGCCAGCACGGGGCCGTTGGCGATGACCTTGAAGGAGCGCAGATCGTCCACGTCCCAGCTATGCTCGGAGTAGTATATGTTGATGTCCCAGGCATCGTAGTTGTGGGGCTTGTTCTCATAGCACACTATGCGGTTGAGCGGGGCCTTGGCGACCTCGCGGCCATTGCGCTTGTCGGTCAGCGACGCTATGCGGCCTGCTTCATCGAACTCGCCGCGGAAGAAGGGCGTGTCGAAGCCGCGCTCGGTCACGTCCATGACCTCGCCGCTAGCCTCGCCGCGCACGAAGTCAAACGACTTTGCGCCCATGGCGGGTATGCCGCGCACAGCGGCGCAGCAGCCGCGCAGAGTGCGCTGCACGGGATACTCGTTGCCCTCGGCATCGCGCAGCGCGGTTACGCCATCGGGCGCATCCAGCCACAGCACGTCGTCGCGGCGCTCGCTCAGCGAGTTGAACGCTACCACGTCGCCCGCCGCCTGAGCGGATATGGCGGCAAGCGCCGCTTCCTTCAGCTCGCGCAGCTTGGCAAAGCAGCCCGCGTATATCTTGTCGGAATCGTCGTAGACCTTCTTTATGGAGGAGCCGGGCAGTATGTCGTGGAACTGCAGCGTCAGCGCGCACTCCCAGATGTCGTGCAGCACCTTTTCGGGATACTCGTGTCCCAGACGCGCGGCCAGACTGCACCACAGCTCGGTCTCGCGCAGCTCTATCTCTATCTTGCGGTTGTTGCGCTTGTTCTTGGCCACGGCGGTGTAGGTGCCGCGATGATACTCAAGGTACAGCTCGCCCGACCACTTGGGCAGACGGCGGTCGCCGCTCACGCGCTCATCCAGCTCCTCAAAGAACTGGCGCGCGGTGCTCTGGCGCGTCTTGGGCATGCCGGGCATCTGATGCTCCATGCGGCGCTGATACTCCAGCATCTTATCGGTGGGGCCGCCGCCGCCATCGCCAAAGCCATAGCTGACCAGGAACTGGTTGTCCAGCCCCTTCTGCTGGAAGCGGTTCCAGCCGCCCGCTATCTGCATGGGCGTTATGTCGCCGTTGTAAGTTGTGTAGTGGGAAAGCGAGTGATGCTGGTCGCCCAGCAGGTCGCGCGTGGGTATGAAGTGCGTCAGCACCTCCGAGCCGTCCATGCCCTTCCACTTGAAGGTGTCATAGGGGGTCTTGTTGTACTCGGACCAGCTGAGCTTGGTGGTCATGAAGTAGTCTATGCCCGACTTCTTGAGTATCTGGGGCAGCGCCGCAGAGTAGCCGAACACGTCGGGCAGCCAGAGTATGCGGTTGTCCACGCCGAACTCCTTGCGGAAGAATTCCTTGCCGTGCAGCAGCTGCCTTACCAGCGCCTCGCCGCCGGCCAGATTGCAGTCGGCTTCCAGCCACATGCCGCCCTCGCACTCCCAGCGCCCCTCGCGTATGCGCTGCTTTATCTGCTCGTATATCTGGGGCGCGTCCTCCTTGACGAGCTTGTACAGCACGGGCTGGCTGGACATGAACTTGTACTCGGGATAGCGGCGCATCAGCTCCAGCACGGTGGAGAAGGAGCGCACGGCCTTGTGACGGGTCTGCTCAAGATCCCACAGCCATGCCACGTCTATGTGGGTATGCCCAACGCAGTTGGCGATGACTTCCGGCTCGTTGTCGCAGAGCTTTTCGTAGTACTCGCGCTGCATGCATTGGCGCGCCTCGTCAACCGAGGCATAGAACGCCTCGGAGTGCGGATCGCGCAGATCCAGGCAGTTCATGGCGTCGCTCATGGCGGCAAGCGCCATAAGGCGCGGGCGCGAATCGCGCGGCAGCAGCGCCGCAGCTTCCAGCGGCACGCGCACGTCGTAGTAGAGCTGCTGCACGCTGGAAGCGACTTCTGCGGTGCTGACACTCAGGCGCGCGCGCTGGCCGGCCTCGGTCTGGCAATAGCCCTTCAGGTATATGGAGTAGCTGCGCGCCGCCTCCATGCCTTCGCCCAGCAGCACGGTCGTGTGATTGGTATCTATGGCCTGACGCAGTTCGCCGTCCACGAACACCTCAAACTGCGGATTGGTCGCGTCCCAGCCGCCTTCGCAGCCGGTCGTAACCTCAAGAAAGAGCTGCTTGCCGGTGAAGCCCTCGGGCGCATTGGCGGTAAAGCGGAAGTCCCACCAGCGCTCAGCGCCGCCCCATTCGCCGCCATTGGCAAAAGGCAGCCAGCTGCCCAGCGTATCGTCGTGCAGCGAGCGGGTGCGGTGTGCTATCTCCATGCCGGACACGGCGCACCTGCGCTCCACTATCAGCGACTTGAGTTCGCTCAGCAATCGCTCAATGCGCTTGTCGAGCAGTTCCATTTCCATCATATTAAGCTACCTCCTCGTTAAGGTCGCCTGTGTTGGGTCGTATGTGTAGTGTCGTCTGTTTGGGGCGAATTGCCCCTACATCAATATGATAATACAATGTCACCGGCAAATCAACATCAATATGCTCGCGCGGCGCGCATATCTACATACACTGCCCATGCGGAGCGCCGGCTTTGTGCGCATCGCCGGTATGCTTATAACTAAGTTGAGTTTGCGGCGAGCCTGTGCCGCCATGCCGGACATAGGTTCTATGCGCCGCGCTACCCGGCGGTAGCAGCCCCGCCTGTGCGCCGCGCTACCCGGCGGTAGCAGCCCCGCCTGTGCGCCGCGCTACCCAGCGGGAGCAACCTCGCCTGTGCGCCGCGCTACCCAGCGGGAGCAACCTCGCCTGTGCGCAGCGCTGTCCGACGAGAGCAACCTCGCACATGCGTCACGCTACCTGACGAGAGCAACCTCGCACATGCGTCACGCTACCTGACGAGAGCAGCCCCGCCTGTGCGCCGCGCTGCCCGACGGGAGCAGCCCCGCCTGTGCGCCGCGCTGCCCGGCGGGAGCAGCCCCGCCTGTGCGCCGCGCTGCCCGACGGGAGCAGCCCCGCCTGTGCGCCGCGCTGCCCGACGGGAGCAGCCCCGCACATGCGTCACGCTGCCCGGCAGGGGCAGCCCCGCACATGCGCCGCGCTGCCCGGCGGGCATGTTTGGCGCGTTGAAGCGCCATCTATAATTGACGCAGCTGCGCTTTTGAGCGCTTGAACGGGTGTGGTATAATATAGGGCATGATGCGGCGCTGTGCGCCCGGGAGGAAGATGCATATGATGATACGCATAAGGATGGCCGTGCCGGATGACGCGGCGGAGCTTATGGCGATGAACCGCGAGTTCAACGGAGTAGATGACGTAAGCGAGGATGATGTGCGCGCGGAGCTTGCGCAGGGCGGCGAGCTGGTGGCGGTGGCCGATGCGGGCGAGTGCCTGGCGGGCTATTGCTGCGCGCAGAAGTACAAGTCGTTTTGCTATAAGAGACCCGTGGCCGAGATGACTGAGCTGTACGTGCGCGCGGAGTTTCGCCACAAGGGACTGTCCTCGCGCCTTATAGCCTGCCAGATGGATGCGCTGCGCGCCATGGGCGTGGACGAGGTGAAGGTGCTGACGGGCGCGGACAACGCCGTGGCACAGGCCGTATACCGGGCAAACGGATTTGACAAGCAGGACGAAACCTGCCTTGCGCGCAGGCTATGAGCGGAGGTCGCTTATGCAGGAATACTGGCAAAATCTGATGCGCGGGCTGAAGCCGGAGCTGCTCAGCCAGCTCACGCTGGAAAAGGCGCTGGTCAATCGCGATGGCACGCGGCTGATGGTGTGCTTTCACTCGCCCGAACTCATAGTTGGCGAGGATTACAGCGACATAAAGCGGCGCGTGCGCGCGGCGTTTCCCGACCGCGAGGTGGCGGTGCGCGTGTCCTGCCCGGCGCTGAAAGAACTGGTCGAGCGCGACATAACGCCATATTGGGACTTCATAAAGGACTGCGTGCTGCGCCGCCTGCCCGCATGCCGCCCCTTCTTTAAGCAGTGCCGTCTGGAGCAGGACGGCAGGCAGGTTACACTGGAGTTCCCCGACGAGGCGGTCATATCCTTCATGCTCAACTGCCATGCCGAAAAGTTGTTGACCAAGATATGCGACGATCTGTTTCGCGCGCGCATATCGTTTGAGTTCACGTGCAGCGGGGGCATGGACGAGCGCCTGCGCTACATAAGCGAGATGCGCAAGAAGGACGAGGAACTGCTAATGGAGCGGCTGATGCTGGAGCAGAAGGCCGCTGCCGAGGCGCAGCAGAAGAAGAAGCCGCAGCTGCCGCAGGTGCTGTTTGGCAGGGCGATAGACACTCAGCCCATGGTGATAGACCAGCTGGCCGAGGACTCCGGGCGCGTGACGGTAGAGGGCGAGATAGTCACGACCGAGCTGAAGGAAGTGCGCGACGGTGAACTTACCATAGTCAGCTTCACCGTGACCGATTACACAGGCACTGTGTACGTCAAGGCCTTCCTGCGCGCCAAGAAGGGCCGTCCGGGCGAGGAAGCGCCTGCGCAGCCAGACAGGCCTGAACCCTTGACCGAGTACCTAAAGCCCGGCGCGTGCATCCGTGTGCGCGGCCAGTATCGCTATGACGACTTCCTCAAGGAGATGGTCATAATGCTGTCCGATGCCGAGCAGAAGAAGAAGGAGATGCGTCAGGACAACGCCCCGCGCAAGCGCGTCGAGCTGCACATGCACACTCAGATGAGCAGCATGGACGGCGTGTCCAGCGCCACGGCGCTGATAAAGCGCGCCATAAGCTGGGGCTTCCCGGCGGTGGCCGTGACCGACCATGGCGTGTGCCAGTCCTTCCCGGAGGCATTCAAGGCGGCGGGCAAGGACATAAAGTTCATACCGGGCTGCGAAGGGTATCTGATAGAGGATGCCGCCGTGCTGGTCGATAACGCCGACGAGCGCCTGCTTGCCGATACGCCCTTTGTGGTACTGGACGTTGAGACCACCGGCCTTAACAACAATACCGACATGATAACCGAGATAGGCGCGGTGCGCATAGAGCATGGCGAGGAGGTCGCCGAGTTCTCCGAGCTAATAAACCCCGGCCGCATGATACCCGAGCGCGTGGTCGAACTGACCGGCATAACCGACGCCATGGTGCGCGACTGCCCGCGCATAGAGGAGGTCGCGCCGCGCTTTTATGAGTTCTGCCGGGGCGCGGTGCTGGTGGCGCACAATGCGTCGTTTGACATGGGCTTCATAAAGCGCGCCTTTGAGCCGCTAGGCGGGCTGAACGCGCCTGTGCTGGATACGCTGATACTCACGCGCAATCAGTACGCCGGGCAGATAAAGAACTTTAAGCTGGGTACTATCTGCAAATTCTTAGGCATAAGCCTAAAGAACGCCCATCGCGCCGTACACGATGCGCGCGCGACAGGCAAGGTCATGCTGCACGCACTGGATGTGCTGCGCATGCAGCATCCCGAGGTCAAGCGCGTGTGCGACCTCAACAACGTGTTCTACGCCGACAAGGACGCGCGCTCTTATCATATAATACTGCTGGCGCGCTCTCAGGACGGGCTTACCAACCTGAACCGCATAGTGTCCGACGCGCACCTCAACCACTTCAACAAGCGCCCGCGCATACCGCGCAGCGTGCTTACCAAGTACCGCGACGGCATAATCGTGGGCAGCGCCTGCGAGGCGGGCGAACTGTTCCGCGCCATGGTGGCGGGCAAGAGCGAGAGCGAGCTGCTCAAGATAGCGTCGTTTTATGACTATCTGGAGATACAGCCCATAGGCAACAACGAGTTCATGGTGCGTGAAGGTACGGCGCGCGACGATGAGATGCTGCGCGATTACAACCGCCGCATACTGGCGCTGGGCGATAAGCTGGGCAAGCCCACCTGCGCCACCTGCGACGTACACTTCCTTGACCCCAAGGACGCCAAGTTCCGCGCCATACTTATGGCCGGACAGGGCTTTGAAGATGCCGACCAGCAAGCGCCGCTCTACCTGCGCACCACCGAGGAGATGCTGGAGGAGTTCAACTATCTGGGCGACCGCGCCGAGGAAGTGGTCATAGACAACCCAAACAAGATTGCCGACATGGTCAAGGATGTTAAGCTGTTCATACCGCATCCCAAGAACGAGGTCACGTTCCAGCCCTTCTGGCCGGATGCCGCCGACAATGTGCGCAACATGGCCGAGAGCCGCGCCCGCGAGGTGTACGGCGATCCGCTGCCCGACATAGTGCGCGCCCGGCTGGACAAGGAGCTTAAGTCCATACTGGGCTATGGCTTTGGCACGCTGTACAACATCGCGCAGAAGCTGGTCAAGAAGTCCACCGACGACGGCTACATAGTCGGCTCGCGCGGTTCGGTCGGCTCGTCGCTGGTGGCGCACTTCATAGGCATAACCGAGGTCAACGCGCTGCCGCCGCACTATGTATGCCCTGAGTGCAAGTTCTCCGACTGGAACCCGCCCAAGGGCTATACCTGCGGGCCCGACCTGCCGCCGCGCAAGTGTCCCAAGTGCGGCGCGGACATGCGCCCGGATGGATTCGAGATACCGTTTGAAACGTTTCTGGGATTCTATGGCGACAAGGTTCCCGACATCGACCTCAACTTCTCAGGCGTGTATCAGCCACGCGCGCATGCCTATATAGAGGAGCTGTTCGGCAAGGGCAACGTGTTCCGCGCCGGCACGATAGGCACGCTGGCCGAAAAGACCGCCTATGGCTATGTGAGCAAGTACCTTGAGGAGCGCGGCCAGCACGCCACGCGCGCCGAGAAGGACAGGCTGGCGGCGGGCTGCGTGGGCGTAAAGCGCACCACGGGTCAGCATCCCGGCGGCATAGTCGTGCTGCCCAAGGATTACGAGATATACCAGTTCACCGCTATACAGCACCCCGCCGATGACAACGACACCGACATAATCACCACGCACTACGACTTCAACTCCATGCACGACGTGCTGGTCAAGCTGGACTGTCTGGGTCACGATGATCCCACCATGCTGCGCGCGCTTCAGGACATAACCGGCATATCGCCCAAGCAAGTGCCGCTGGGCGATAAGAAGGTCATGAGCCTGTTCACCTCGCCCGAGGCGTTGGGGGTCACGCCCGACCAGATATACGGCTGCAAGTCGGGAACGCTGGGCATACCCGAGTTCGGAACGCGCTTCGTGCGCGGCATGCTGGAGGAGACTCAGCCGCACACCATGGAGGAGCTGATACGAATAGCGGGCCTTAGCCACGGCACGGACGTGTGGCTGGGCAACGCGCAGGAACTGGTTAAGAGCGGTCAGGCACAGCTCAAGGACTGCATATGCAACCGCGACGACATAATGAACTTCTTAATAGCGCAGGGGCTGGAACCCAAGATGGCCTTTACCATAATGGAATCGGTGCGCAAGGGCAAGGGCCTAAAGCCCGAGATGGAGCAGGCCATGAACGAGAAGAACACGCCCGCGTGGTTCATAGACTCCTGCAAGAAGATAAAGTACATGTTCCCCAAGGGTCACTCGGTGGCGTACGTCACCATGTCGCTGCGCATAGCGTACTTCAAGGTCTACTATCCCGTGGCGTACTATAAGTGCTACCTGCAGCGCAACCTGGACAGCTTTGACGCCTCCATAATGATGGGCAGCGCAAACGACATACTGGAGAAGCTGGTGGCGCTGGACGACAGGGGCAAGGACATAAGCGCCAAGGAGGCCAACATAGTCACCATGCTTGAGATAATGCTGGAGATGCACGCGCGCCACATGGAACTTTTGCCCTGCGACCTGTACGAGAGCGAGGTCAGCGAGTTCGTGATAAAGAGCGACCATGAGCTGCTGATACCCTTCACCGCCATACCCGGTCTGGGTGCAAACGCCGCGCAGCAGGTGGTGGACGCGCGCAAGGACGGCCCGTTCATATCGGTCGAGGACATGGTAAAGCGGTGCGTGGGCAAGGCTACGATAGAGCTGCTGCGCAAGTTCGGCTGTCTCAAGGGCATGCCGGAGACCAGCCAGATGAGCCTGTTTGACATGATTTGACGCTCATGTGCAGCTGCATGGCGCGTCATGCTGTGGAATGCATATAGAAGAACTGCCGCAAAGCCATCCGCTTTGCGGCAGTTCTTCTATTATAGACGCGATTATAGACGCGATGCGCGAGGCATGGACGCGATGCGCAAGGCCGAGCGACGCGCCGCCACGTGTGCGCGCGAGCCTGACGGGGCGGGGATGCGCGCAGCTAGGTGGGGGAACTGCGCTGTGCGCACGCCGCCCAATAGCGGCGAGCAACGCGGACAGGCATGCCGCGCAGGGCGGTAAGCCAATGCCGCCGCGCGCTGCAGGCGACAGGTGCGCGGCTTGCCATGTGCGCGCCATGACCTAGCCACGCATGTGCTGTCAGCGCTGCCCGGTCGCGCGCTGCGCGGGCGAGAACGGGCAGCGGCGGCCTATGCACTGGTTGTTGCGCGACGAGTGGCGGCAAACTATGTCGCCCATGTCCATGCGCACGCCCAGATTCTCCGCGGTGAAGGCAGCGGCTTCGCGTATGGCCAGATAGGAATCGCGCTTGCAGCAGCGCGGCCCGCCCACTTCGCCTATGGCGCTGAGGGCGCGTGCGGTCATGCGGTGGGCAAGGCCGAAGCTGTCCTGGCTCAGTGGAGTAGCGCCGGTGGCTATCGATATGAACATACCCGTGCTCAGCCCTGCGCCGCATGCGCCCCAGAACCCGCACGCGCCGCCAGGCACAGCGCCGCCGCGCTGGCGCATCTCGCCAAGCGCATGCTCAAGCTCTATCTGTCCGCCCGCGTTTTTGTACGCGGTCAGCAGCGCCGCGCCCACCATTATGTGATGCTCAGGGCCGTGCATGTGGCAAAAGTCCAGCGCCATGAGGCGCTCCATTATCGCTATGGGATTGCTGGATCGCTCGGCAAGGCACGCGCCCACTATCGCATCCACGCCGCGCGAGTGGCATTCGTCGCATACAAAGTGGCCGCGCTCGCATGAGGTGCGGCTGAGCGCATGCCTGTGGCATATGGCGCACTCCATGTCGCGTGCCTCGTCCGAGTATTTAAGCGGCGCGCCGCAGATAAGGCATTCGTCCTTCATGGATATCGTCCTCCATTATATTGCACATTTTCGATGTAACAATACCACTTTGACCGGTACATTGCAAGCGCGAGACGGCTTGTGCCGTTAATATTTGCGCATTAAAGATAGTCTTAATGCGCAAACGGCCATGGCAGCGCGCGTTCATCAGCCGCGCATATTGGCAAGCCGCAGCGGGCGCGGCGCGGGTCATGCGCGCAGCCAATCGGAACGGATGCGCTTTATGAGGCTGCATGCGCAGGCCGGCACGGTGCGCGCTACCGGGACTTATACCGCGAGCATATGCAGGCGCTGCGGCAGTGCGGGCGTGCTGTGAAGGCTAGACGCTGACCGCCGCAGGGCGCAGGCGCATAACTGGGGTCTTGCGCGCCGCACGGCTGCTCAGGCCCAGTGTGCGCGGTGCGGCTTGCATGCGCGCGGGGCGTGCAGGCGCATTGGATGTGCATCGTTCACAATGACCGGCCGCGCCATTCTGCGATATCGCATATCGGAAAGCAACATGTATTTAAGTGACATTTGCAATCGGCTGGTATATAATTGCATGTGTACGATTTGAGCATGGAGGGTTTTCTGATGCGGAAGAATTACCGGCGCACGCTTCTGGCCTGCTGCATAGGCATGATAACGCAGGCCATAACGGCAAACTTTACCCCGCTGCTGTTTCTGACCTTCTACAACGACTACAACATATCCATGGGCAAGATAGCGCTCATACCCACCGCGTTCTTCATTGCGCAGATAGTGGTGGACGCGATATGCGCGCGCTATGTGGACAGGATAGGATACAGGCGCGCGATAATCGCGTCGCAGGCTGCTTCTGCGCTGGGGCTTATCGGCCTTGCGGTATTGCCGGAAGTTATGCCCGATCCGTTCATGGGCGTTATAATATGCGTCATAGTGTATGCGATAGGCAGCGGACTCATAGAAGTGCTGGTGAGCCCGATAGTGGAGGCCTGTCCGTTTGACCACAAAGAGTCGGTAATGAGCATGATGCATTCGTTCTATTGCTGGGGTTCGGTGGCCGTAGTGCTGCTGTCCACGCTGTTTTTTGCGGGCTTTGGCATAGCCAACTGGAAGATACTGGCGTGCATATGGGCGCTGCTGCCGATTTTCAACATAGCCAACTTCGCGCGCTGCCCGATAGAGCATCTGGTGGAGGATGGCAAGGGCATGACCGTGGGCCAGCTCGTCAAAGCGCCGCTTTTCTGGCTGGCGGTAGTGCTGATGATGTGTTCGGGCGCGTCGGAGATATCCATGGCACAGTGGGCGTCGGCGTATGCCGAATCCGCGCTGGGGCTTACAAAGACGCTGGGCGATCTTACAGGCCCGTGCATGTTTGCCATAACCATGGGCATAAGCCGCGTCATATACGGCAAGTATGGCGAGAAGGTTGATCTGACCAACTTCATGCTGGGCTCGGGCGCGCTGTGCGTTGTGTGCTACGCGCTTGCTTCGTTTACGTATGAGCCCATGTGGGGACTGGTGGGCTGCATAACCTGCGGCTTCTCGGTGGGCATAATGTGGCCGGGTACGCTCAGCATAACCTCGGCGCGCATGCCCATGGGCGGCACGGCGCTGTTTGCGCTTATGGCCATGGCGGGCGATCTGGGCGGCGCGTTCGGCCCCAGCATGGTGGGCTATGTGACCCAGCTCGCAGGAGACAATCTGCGCATAGGTCTGCGCGTGGGCATAATATTCCCGGTACTCATGATGGTGGGGCTTGTCATAATGAAGCGCTGCTACTCGACCAAGCGCGATCTTGAGCGCTGACTTAGGCGATGCGGCAATGAAACGGGCGCTTGTGATCGTTGAATCGCAAGCGCCCGCCAGACTGTCCCCGACCCCGTGAGCGCTCGAAAGGGTAAGCAGACCGCCGGCCTTAATCGCGCCCGGCGACATGTGCGGTGGGCGCATGATTTTGCGGCTTGAAATTCAATTTCCCGGAGCAGCATATCTACCTTGCAGTTTCCACGCCCGTAAATCCTCGAGGATTTCAGTGGAAACTGAGCAGGGGTGGCGGGGGAGGTGATACCCCGTCCAAGCTTGTCAAAAAGACGCTTTGACAGGCAAACGGGCGCTTGTGATCGTTGAATCGCAAGCGCCCGCCTTTATGTTCGCGCTAAAGCCTTAGTCCCCGCTCTCATCATCCCGCGCGCCCACCGGGAATATCCATTCGCCGCCGGTGCGCATAAGTCCGTAATCGTCGCCGCGCTTGACCACATATGTGTCCGCGCCGGTCGCGGATATCTCGTCGTACTCCATGGGCAGCAGCTGTCTGCCCTGCATGTCGTAAAGCCCCCAGAGCGTGCGGCCACCGCTGCTCTTGCCCGCGCATATCGCCCATGTGCCGTCGCTGCCAATCAGCGAATAGGCTTCGCTTGCGCCGTCCAGCGCGAATATATCCGTGCCGTCGATGCCTTTCAGGCACACCCTGCGCTCGTCCGAGTCTATGGTAAGCACCTTGTCCTCGCTCAGCACTTCCAGCATGGTCACGCCGTCGGTGTGCAGTATGGCCCGGCCGCGCGAGTCGTACAGCTCTACTCCGCCCTTGCCGACCAGCGCCGCCGTGCCAAAGCCGGGCAGGTACGCATACTCCACGCCGCGCACCGTGCGCAGCGGCATGAGCGTGGCGCTGTCGTAGAGCGTGGCCGTGCCGTCCGCTATGGCAACTATTGTGGCCGAAGCCGCGCCGGAGGCAAAGTTTATTATGGAATCGTATTTGAGCGGGAGTATGACGTTTCCGTATGCGTCTATCATGCCGAAGCCGTCGCCTCGCCGTACCACGGCCTTGCCGCCCGAAAAGTCCTCCACCCAGTCGTATATGGGCGCGACTACCCAATGGCCGTCGGTGTCCAGATATCCGTACTTGCCGTTGCGTGCGCGGGCGCTCATGCGATCTTCGGAGAAATAGCCCAGATAGCTGGCGTTTATGTTTATATACGTGCAGACTCCGTCCCTGCCGGTCAGGTATATCTCGTCTGCTATGTCATCCCAGGGATCGTCGGTGGAGGTAAAGTATACGCCGTCTCTGACCGGCACTATGCGCCTGTACTTGGGCGGCAGTATTTCAGAGCCGTCCCAGTCTATGATGCCCATGCTGTCGCCGCGGATGGTTATGAGCGAGCCGCCCTCCTCGTATATGCTGTCGTACTCCACGTCGGTAAGCTGTTGGCCGTATCTGTCAATGAGCAGCGCGCTTTCGTCGCCGCTTGTGTATGCGATGTAGAGCGGATGACCATCCGGCGATATTACGGTCTGTATATAGCCGCATTCAAGGCCGGGCAGTGCGCGCCCCGATTCGTCCACAAGGTAGTATGTGCCTTCCTCACAAAATGGATAGACCGGCTCCGCCAGCTCCGCGCGCGCCGCAACGCACCCGGTAAGCATGAGAAGCGCGCCGGCAAGGACTATCATGCGCCGCAGCATTTTAATACCTCCATCCAAATACACAGAATCGCTGTGAACATTATACCACCTTTTGGACGCATGCGGCTAGATAAAAGTTTCAAGTGCGCGGCCTTTGTGAACCGGCCCGCGCGCAGGGCGGGCATGCGCGCTGTGGACGGGGCAAAGGCGGGCCGGGCTGAGCGCGGCGCGGCCTTAAAAAAGAAAATCCATATGGCAAGGCGAGTGCGTTAGGCCGGGCGCTTCGCAGCGCCGAATGCCCCAAAACCCGCGGAATACCGGCGCTTATGCGTGAAGTTTTGGTTGCAATGGTTGTAATTGGACGCGCTTAGTGATATAATATCCGGGAGAGATCATGCGCGCGCAGAGTCGGTTCTGCATGCGGGCGCGCTGAGACAGCCGCGTGGCGTCGTTTGCATTTTGAAAGAGCGGATGATTACCCGCTCTTTATTGTTGAATGCGCGAGGATTGCGGTTGCATATTATGGGGAGGTGTGCGCATGGCCGCACGGGCAAAGAAGCCGGCGCAGTCGCTCACTGAAGTGAAGCGCAGGGCGGAGCAGGATGCGCTTTCGCTGGGACTGGAGCTTATAGACGTGGCCATAGCGAAGGAAAGCACCGGCAGCGTACTGCGCTTTACGATAGACCGAGATTCGGTGGAGGGCGTGTCGCTGGATGACTGCGAGACATTCCACCGCCGGGCGATAAAGTACGCGCAGGATATCGATTACGACTATATGGAAGTCACCTCGCCCGGGGCGGACAGGCCGCTCAAGCGCGATCGCGACTTTGAGCGCGCGCTGGGTCAGCTGGTCGAGGTGCGCTTTTACCGGCAGATGGATGGAATCAAGCAGCTGCGCGGTCGTCTGGCGTCGTTCGACGCGGAGGCGCTGGAGCTGGACGTGGCGGGCGATATGAGGCGCGTGCTGCGCACCGATGCGGCTCTTGTAAGGCTGGCGCTTGACGATGACGAGTTCCTAAGCCCTGTGTTTGAGGAGCTTGAGCAGGAGCGCGGCGACGATCAGGGCGATCAGGATGGAGGAGATTCGGGAACATGAGTTCGGAATTTATCAGCGCGCTGGACGCGCTTACAAAGGAGCGCAATATAGACAGGGACGTGCTGCTAAGCGCGATAGAGGCCGCGCTGATATCTGCCTATAAGCGCAATTACAACGCGGGTAACGTGCGAGTGGCCATAGATTCCACCACCGGCGACGTGCAGGTATTCGCGCGCAAGATAGTGGTGGAGCAGGTCGAGAACGAGAACATGGAGATGTCGCTGGACGCGGCGCATCAGATACGCCCACACTATCAGGTGGGCGATCTGGTCGAAGTCGAGGTCACTCCGCGCAAGTTTGGCCGCATAGCTGCGCAGACCGCCAAACAGGTGGTGGTGCAGCGCATACGCGAGGCCGAGCGCGGCATAATCTACAACGAATATGTCGAAAAGGAAAACGAGATACTGACCGCGCTGGTTGAGCGTCTGGAAGGTAAGCAGGTCATGGTAGAGCTGGGCCGCACTCAGGGTCTGCTGGACGTGTCGCAGCAGATGCCGGGCGAGGAGTATCACGTGAACGACCGCCTCAAGGTATATGTGCTTGAGGTGCAGCGCCAGTCCAAGGGCGCGCAGGTGATGGTCAGCCGCGTGCATCCGGGTCTGGTAAAGCGCCTGTTCGAGATAGAGGTGCCTGAGATACGCGACGGTATAGTGCTGATAAAGTCGATTGCCCGCGAGGCCGGCTTCCGCACCAAGATGGCCGTTACCTCCACCGACTCCATGGTCGATCCTGTAGGCTCCTGCGTGGGCCCGCGCGGCATGCGCGTGGAGAACGTGGTGGCCGAGCTGAAGGATGAGAAGATTGACATAATCAAGTGGTCGGCCGATCCTCAGGAGTACATAGCCAACGCGCTCAACCCGGCGCGCGTGCTGTCGGTCTACGTGTCCGAAAAGGACAAGGCCGCGCGCGTAATAGTGCCGGACAACCAGCTCTCGCTTGCCATAGGCAAGGAGGGCCAGAACGCCCGCCTGGCGGCAAAGCTGACCGGCTGGCGCATAGACATAAAGAGCCAGAGCCAGGCCGAGGAAGCGCTGCTGGGCGCGGATGCGGCCGATGAGGCGGATAAGCCTGCAGACGCGCCCGAGATGGAAGCGCCGGACATGCCGGAAGCTGAAGGCGAGACCGCTGCTCCTGCCGAAGAATAAAGCCCTGAGCGATCAATGGGGCGCCGCGTGCGCCCGGAAGGGAGGGACATATGCCGCTGAAGCCCAAGAAGATACCCATGCGCATGTGCGTGGGCTGTCGCGAGATGAAGCCCAAGCGCGAGATGGCGCGCATAGTCCGCTCACCCGAAGGCGTTATCGCGCTGGACAGGGTGGGGCGCGCGCCCGGCAGAGGCGCATATATCTGCCATGACCCCGAATGCCTCAAGAAGGCGATGAAGGCCAATCTGCTGGCCAAGGCGTTTGAGTGCCAGGTGGACAGAGCGGTCTATCAGCAGCTCATGACCGAACTCGGCCATGAGGCAGGCGATGCGCCGGGAGGCGGCGCTTGACCGCGCACGACGCGCCCGGCCTTGTGGGGCTGGCGATGCGCGCAGGCAAGCTCACCTTGGGGGAACAGGGCTGCCTTGATGTGATAAGATCAGACAGGGCGGCGCTCATTTTGATCGACGAGGGGGTATCGCCCGGCACGTTAAAGAAGTTCCGCGACGCTTCGGCGTTTCACCATGTGGAAATGGTGATGCTGAAGGCCGGTCAACTGGGGCGCTCGGTTGGCAAACCGAACCGCAGGACCGCCGTCGTGCAGGATGCAAAACTTGCCGAGGGCATATTGCGGGGCATAGAGAATATGGCTCGCAGCGAGATCCAATGATATTTAGAGTATTTACCGATTGCAATACGCGGGGGTGCATAATTTAGATGGCCAAAGTCAAGGTACAGGACGCTACAAAGGAAGTTTCATCCGGCGCGGGCCGGCTGCTGGAAAGCGTAGCCCGGTCGCGCAAGCAGGCGCAGGATGCAGTGCGCGCTCTTAAGGCGCTTGAGGAAAAGCTGACTGCCAGCGAAACTCAGAAGCAGGAGGAAAAGCGTCGCGACGCGCGCGTTGAGGCGCCCGTGTTCATGAACGCCTTCTCCTCCGATCAGTTTGCGGCGCAGAACGAGGCGGCTCAGAGCGCAGCCGAGGCTGCTTCCCGTGCTGCCCGTCAGGACGAAGCACCGGCGCAGTCCGCCCCGGCACAGCCCGCCCCGGCGCGTCAGGATAGGCCCGCTCAGCCCGAGCAGCGCCCGCAACAGGCTGCGCGCGCGCCGCAGGGCGATCGCCGTCCCGCGCCTCAGGGCGCGAGACCGCAGGGTCCGTATGGCCGTCCGGTGAACGCGGGCGACCGTCAGGGCCCGTATGGCCGTCCGGTGAACGCGGGCGACCGTCAGGGTCCGTATGGCCGTCCGGTGAACGCGGGCGACCGTCAGGGTCCGTATGGCCGTCCGGTGAATGCGGGCGACCGTCAGGGTCCGTATGGCCGTCCGGCACAGGGTGGTCAGTTTGGCCGTCCCGCTCAGGCGGGCGGCGCAGGCAGGCCGCAGGGCGACCGTCCCGCGCGTCCCGGCATGGGCGGCAGACCCGCTGCCGGCGGTGCGCCGCGCGGCGGCATGGGCTCCCGTCCCATGGGCGCGCGCAAGTCCGGCCCGGAACTCGCTCCCACGGTCGAGAAGGAGCGCGTATCCAATTACGATCCCAACAAGAAGAACTACGTGCGCCAGCATGATCCTGAGCATGTAGCCAAGAATCGCCGCCAGCTGGCCCGCAGCGCCGCGCCTTCCTACATGGACGACGAGTTTGTGCGCGGCGGCAAGCGCGCCAAGGGCAAGAAGAATGTGGTCAAGCAGGAGCCCATCAAGATAGAGAAGGCCTTCATGACCGCCGAGCGCATAACCGTGCGCGATCTGTCCGAGCGCATAGGCAAGCCCGCCGGTGAGATAATAAAGAAGCTGATGGGTCTGGACATAATGGCCACCATCAACTCCGATCTGGATTACGACACGGCGCTGCTGGTCTGCTCCGACTTCGGCATAGAGCTGGAGCTGAAGCTGGACAAGACCGCCGAGGACTTCCTCAGCGATGAGGACGTTGAGGACGATGAGAGCAAGCTGCAGAAGCGCCCGCCGGTCATAACCATAATGGGCCACGTTGACCACGGCAAGACTTCCCTGCTGGACTACATCCGCAAGACCCGCGTAACTGCAAGCGAGGCCGGCGGCATAACCCAGCACATAGGCGCTTACACCGTCAAGGTGAACGATCAGCAGATAACCTTCCTCGATACCCCCGGTCACGAGGCCTTTACCGCCATGCGCGCTCGCGGCGCTCAGTGTACCGACATAGCCATACTGGTCGTGGCCGCCGATGACGGCGTAATGCCCCAGACCATAGAGGCCATAAACCACGCCAAGGCCGCCAAGGTGCCGATAATCGTGGCGATAAACAAGTGCGACCGCCAGGGCGCTGATCCCGACCGCATAAAGACCCAGCTCACCGAGTACGGCCTTGTGTGCGAGGATTGGGGCGGCGATACCATAATGGTGCCGATATCGGCGCTGACCGGCGACGGAATCGATTCGCTGCTGGAGATGGTAATACTTCAGTCCGAAGTGCTGGAACTCAAGGCCAACCCCGACCGCATGGCGCGCGGCATAATCGTAGAGGCGCGTCTGGACAAGGGCCGCGGCCCTGTGGCCACGGTGCTGGTGCAGAACGGCACCCTGCACACCGGCGACACCATAGTCGCTGGCACGGCTTATGGCCGCGTGCGCGCCATGGTCAGCGACCGCGGCGAGCGCGTGAACGAGGCCGGTCCCTCCACGCCTGTCGAGGTAATAGGCTTTAACGACGTTCCCGAGGCCGGCGATCAGATAAGCGCCGTCGAGGACGATCGTCTCAGCCGCCTTGTCGCCGAGGAGCGCAAGCAGAAGCTGCGCGCGGCGCTGGTCAAGAACGATTCCAAGGCTTCGCTGGACGATCTGTTCAACCAGATAGGCAACGGCGTGAAGGATTTGAACGTCATAATCAAGGCCGACGTTCAGGGCAGCGTCGAGGCAGTAAAGCAGTCACTGGAAAAGCTCAGCAACGAAGAGGTGCAGGTAAAGAGCATCCACGGCGGCGTGGGCGCGATAAACGAGACCGACGTAATGCTGGCCTCCGCTTCCAACGCCATAATCGTGGGCTTCAACGTGCGCCCCGACAGCAAGGCCGCTCAGCTGGCCGAGCGCGACCAGATAGACATACGCCTCTACCGCGTCATATACGACGCCATAGAGGAGATACAGGCCGCCATGAAGGGCATGCTGGCGCCCAAGTTCAAGGAAGTCATACTGGGTCACGTGCAGGTGCGCCAGACCTTCAAGGTGTCCGGCGTGGGTACCGTCGCGGGCGGCTATGTCACCGATGGCAAGATACAGCGCAACGCTCAGATACGCCTGCTGCGCGACAACATCGTCATACACGAGGGAAAGATCGATTCGCTCAAGCGCTTCAAGGACGACGCGCGTGAAGTCGCGCAGGGCTATGAATGCGGTATAGGCATCGAGAACTATAACGATATAAAGGAAAATGACGTTATAGAGTGCTTCGTGATGGAAGAGATAAAGAACTAAGGCTTGGCCGCGCACGGGCATAGGACTGTGCGCGGCTTTTGGCACTTTACCTAAATGGCGCTATGCCCATGCGGATATGACGCGATGCATATTAGCCGGTGATGGGATAATGCAATGCGCATCTATGCGAGAGCAGCAATGCATGCGAGCCGGCAATGAGCTGATGCAATGCACATTAGCCTACAACGCGGCAGGTGCGCAAACTGACCTTGCATTGTGAAACTGCGCCCGCAGAGCATGGGCATGCGCTGCACACGGCGGTAATGACGCCGCGACCAACTCTCCCGCAGCCGCTTGCGCGCGGGAGGCGATTTGAGGAGATATATCATGGCATATAATAGGATAGACCGCATATCGGAGGAAGTGCGCCGCGAGCTGGACAAGCTGCTGCGCGAGGACATGCGCGACCCGCGATTTGCAGGCACGTTTTCGATAACGCATGCCGACGTGACGCGCGATCTGCGCTACTGCAAGGTGTATGTGAGCGTGCTGGAGCCTGAGTGCCGCAAAGGCACTATGGAGGCGCTCAAGAGCGCGGCGGGCTTCCTGCGCCGCGAGCTGGGCAGGCGCGTAGACCTGCGCTACACGCCCGAACTGATATTTGAACTGGACAACAACATGGAATACGCCAGCCGTATGACTAAACTTATAGACGAGGCGGTGAAAAGGGATGCCTCAAGAGCTGAACAGCAGGATTGACTCCCCGGCCGCGCTGGCTGAGTGGATACGCAAGCACGACGACATAGGCGTGGTCTGCCATGTATCGCCCGACGGCGATACGCTGGGCAGCGCGCTGGCGCTGGCAGAGGGGCTGCGCGCGCTGGGCAAGAACGCCTGCACGCTCTGTCAGGACGAGATACCGCGCATGTATCACTTCATGAGCGGCGCCATGGACATATGCACGCCCGAATCTGCGCCGTTTATGATACGCTCGGCGCTGTTTTCCGACGTGAGCGACGAAAAGCGCGCCGGAAGCTGCCTCATGCCCGAGGTGCGCGAGCGTGCGCTGATAGATCATCACGCGACCAATCCCGCCTTCTGCGATGTCAATGTGATAGACGGCAGGGCGGCGGCGACCAGCGTGATGGTGGCCGAACTCATGGACAGGCTGCGCGTGCCGCTCACGCCCAGCATGGCCGAGAACCTGTACGTGGGCATAACCACGGACACCGGCAACTTCAACTACAAGTCCACCGATGGCCGCACGCTGCGCGCTGCCGCCAAGTGTCTGGATGCGGGCGCGGATGCCGACAAGGTGACGCGGCTGATGTTCAGACTGCGCAGCGTGCCGCGCACGCAGCTGCTGGGCGCGGCAGTATCGCAGATGGAGCTGCTGCTGGGCGGCAGGCTGGCCGTGTTCAAGGTCAGCCGCCTGATGATGGACGAGTTCGGCGCGAGCGAGGCCGACTGCGAGGGCATAGTCAATTACGGCATAGAGACAGAAGGCGTGCGCGTGTCCGTGCTGCTGCGCGAGCAAAACGGCGGCGTCAAGGCGTCGCTGCGCGCGCTGGATGGCGTGGACGTGAGCCGCGTGGCCGTGCGCCATGGCGGCGGCGGACATGCGGCGGCGGCGGGCTGCTCGCTGAGCGGCGGTCTGGATGAATGCGCCGCGATGCTGGTGCCGGAATTGGCCGAGGAGATAGACAGGGCATGACAGGGAAGGAACGCGCGGCTGGGCCAGTTCGCATTTGAGCTGGCACGTGACAGGGATGTCTGCGCATCAGTGACGGCGTGCACATGAGACTGCGCGTGACGGAACGGACAGACATCTTAGCTGGCATGCGGCATGGCGGTTCTGCGCCGGTATGCCGTGCATCGAGCGGCGCGCAAGGCGCTGACTGTATGTGAACGGGCGCAGGCATGCTGTGCGCTGCGCCTATCTGCATGCACAGCCATATGCCAGGACTTAGCATAGATATTGCCCCGGTGCGGGGCGCATACTGCCGCGCGTTCAAGCGCGGCATTTGACGATGAGGTGAAGATGGACGGATTCATAAACCTGCTCAAGCCGCCGGGCATGACGTCGTCGGACGCGGTGGTGTTCGTGCGCAAGCGCCTGCCGCGAGGCACCAAGGTGGGTCACGCCGGTACGCTCGACCCGGAAGCGGCGGGAGTGCTGCCGGTTATGGTGGGGCGCGCCGCCCGGCTGAGCGACTACATAATGAGCGGCGAGAAGGAATACATATGCGAGATAGCGCTGGGCGCGGCTACGGATACGCAGGATGCACAGGGCGCGTTGGTGGGCGAGCGGCATGAACCGGCCGATGCCGGTGCCGTGCGCGCCGTGCTTAGCCAGTTCACGGGCGACATAATGCAGCGCCCCAGCGCGTACAGCGCGCTCAAGCAGGGCGGCAAGCGCCTGTGCGACATAGCGCGCGCGGGCGGCGAGGTCAATGTCCAGCCGCGCCCGGTTACCATATTCGAGCTGGAATACCTCTGCCAGAGCGCGCCCGACGGCCATATGCTGCGCGTGCGCTGCTCCAAAGGCACGTATATACGCGCGCTGTGCGATGACATAGGCCGCGCGCTGGGATGCGGCGCGCACATGCGCTTCCTGCTGCGCACGCTGAGCGCGGGGTTTCATCTGGACGATGCCTGCACTCTGGAGGAGCTGGACGCGGATATCGCCGCGCACATCAGTCCCATAGATGCGCCGATAATGCACATGCCCATGGTACTGGCGGGCGAGGAGCTGTATGCGCGCGTGCGCTGCGGCAACCGATTGCCGGTAGATGAGCTGCGCGGCGATGTGGGCGGGGATGGCGTGCGCAGATTGTATGTGCGCCGCCCGCAGTGCGAAGCGCGCGCAGAGTGCGGCGCAAATGCGGGCGAGGGGGCGCGCTGCGGGTGCGATGCCGTTGAAGAAGCAAGCTGCGTATGCGCTGCAAATGCTGAAACGTCGGCACACTGCGCGCCCGAAGCCGCAGCTCAGGATGCGGCTGTGCAGCCGGTCAGCGCACTGGGCGCGCCGCTGGTGGGCTATGCCTTTGCGGGCATAGTGGAGCGCGACGGCGACGAGATGCGCTTTAGGGCCATGCTGCTGGATGCGGAGGATGGACATGCGGGTATTTGACACTATGGATGACTATGCGCGCGAGTGTGGGCCTTGCGTGGCGGCGCTGGGCATGTTCGACGGAGTGCATGCCGGGCATGCGGCGCTGATAGGCGAGGCGGTGCGCGCGGCGCGCGCGGCGGGCGTCATGGCGGCGGCAGTCACCTTCCGCGCCAATCCGCTGGCCACGCTCTGCCCCGAGCGCGCGCCTGCGGACATACAGACCTTGCCCGAGAAGCTGGCCGCCATGGAAGCGCTGGGGCTGGACGCGGCGGTGTGCGAGAGCTTTACGCCCGAGTTTGCGCGCCGCTCCGGGCTGGACTTCGCGCGCGACTTGAAGGACAAACTGAATGTGCGCGCGGTCGTGGCCGGGTTTAACTATACATTCGGCGACAGGGGCGCGTGCGGCGCATCCGAGCTTGAGCGCATGGGGCGCGAGCTGGGCTTTGACGTGCGCATAATGGGCGAGATAAGCGTGGATGGCGCGCCGGTATCGTCCACGCGCATAAGGGCGGCGCTGGCCGAGGGCGACATGCGGGCCGTGGCGCGCATGCTGGGCAGGCCGTATGAGCTTTGCGGCAATGTGGCGCACGGCAAGCAGCTGGGGCGCACGCTGGGCTTCCCGACCGCCAACATAGACATGGAGCGCGGCAGGGCTTTGCCGCGCGCGGGCGTGTACGTATGCGAGCTGCGCTTTGAGGGCGATTGGCTGCCGGGCGTGCTGAACATAGGCTCACAGCCCACCGTGCCAAGCGGTCGCGTGACCTGCGAAGTGCATGCGCTCAGCGACATAGGAGACGTTTACGGGCGCTTCATGCGGGTGCGGTTTTTGCTCTTTGCAAGACCAGAGATGCGCTTTACGGGCATTGACGAACTCAGCGCGCAGGTGGAGCGCGACAAGGCCGGCGCGCGCGCCTACTTTGCGCAGCATCCGCTGAATGAACAAACGGGCCTGCCGCTTGTGTGAACCATGACGCGCTGCTTATAGGCGGTACATGTGGTTTTGCGGGGTGAGCTTGCCATGCTGCGCTTAGTACAGGAGGCGCTGCCGAATGCAGTTTTGGCAGTATGAGCAGGGGCGGCGGATTGCGTGATTTTGCAATGCGGCGCGCGCCTGCGCAAAGCTTGCATCAGCCGCGAGCATGACATGCCGCATGTATAGGGGCATTGCTTTGCGGCGCGCGAAACATGGCGCAGTGTGCTTGCGCGCACGCTTCGGCGCATATCGGCCGCGCAGAGAGCGCAAAATAAGCCGGGCATAACAAATTTGACGTTTACAAATGACTTGTAACATGGTACAATAGAATATGTAGCCTGATGGAGCGCATGCGCTCCGACCGCCGCGGGCCAGGCTGGGCGCATCTCCGACGCCTTGCGTAGTCCGCGGGGAAATGAAGTAAGGAGGAATACCAAAATGATCGACAAGTCTGCTATAATCGCTGAGTACGCCACCCATGAGGGCGACACCGGTTCTCCTGAGGTACAGGTTGCGCTGCTGACCGCGCGCATCAACCACCTCAACGAGCATCTGCGCGACAACAAGAACGACCACCACTCCCGCCGCGGCCTGCTGCTGATGGTTGGTCAGCGCCGTGGTCTGCTGGACTACCTCAAGCGCAAGGACATCGAGCGCTATCGTGCGCTGGTCGCCAAGCTGGGTCTGAGAAAGTGATCCCGCGCCGCTTTGCGCACGGAGGGCGGCTCCGTTGAGCGCAGAGCCGTTCATTTGAATGAGCTTAACGCGGCCTGAAATGGTCGCAGCTGCATGGGCACAAGCGCCGTCGTTTGGCCGGGCATAGCCCCGCCAAGCGGCGGCTTTTTTAAAAGCCTGTGGATGGGGGAGAGATTCCCCCTGCCACGGACATACCCTCTCAGCTTCAAAGGCAATCCTTGCGTGTTTCCGGGCGTGGAAACCGCAAGGCAGGCATTTTTGCCGCAGGAAATGGGATATCCACCGCAAAAATCATGAGCGTCCGCCGCGCATGTCGCAGAGCGCGATTGAAGCCGGGAGCGGTTTTTGACAGTCTGCGCGCACGCGCAATGTGCGCAGCGGGCCTGATTAGAGCTATCAATATAAAAAGGTATAGATAGGTTGCCTGAAAGGAGGCAAAGCATGGAAAAGAATTATTCTATGGAGCTGGCCGGCCGCACGCTTACGCTGGAGTTTGGCAAGTATGCGCAGCAGGCCAACGGCAGCGTGCTGGTGCGCTACGGCGACACGGTGGTGCTGGTCTGCGCTACCGCCGCCGACAAGCCGCGCCCGGGCATGGACTTTTTCCCGCTGAGCGTTGAGTTTGAGGAGAAGCTGTACTCGGTGGGCAAGATACCGGGCGGCTTCATCAAGCGCGAAGGCCGTCCCACCGAGAAGGCCATACTGACCTCGCGCCTTATAGACCGTCCGATACGTCCGCTGTTCCCCAAGGGCATGCGCAACGACGTTCAGGTGGTCGCCACCGTGCTGTCCGTGGACACCAACCAGCCCCCGGAGATACCTGCCATGATAGGTTCTTCCGTGGCGCTGAGCGTGAGCGACATACCCTTTGCCGGTCCTACCGGCGCTGTGAACGTGGGTCTGGTGGACGGCGAGTTCGTCATCAACCCCAACGACGAGCAGCGCGCCGCTTCCGACCTGAACCTGACCGTGTCCGGCACCAAGGACGCCGTCATGATGGTCGAGGCCGGTGCTAACGAAGTCACCGAGGAGATAATGCTCAAGGGCATAATGCTGGCCCATGAGGAGATAAAGAAGCTGGTCGCCTTCCAAGAGCAGATAGTCGCCGAGATAGGCAAGCCCAAGCGCGAGTTCCCGCTGGAGCTGGTCGGCGATGATGTGAAGGATGCCGTGCGCGAGGCCTGCTACGATCGCATGGTCTGGGCGTTTGACACCTTCGAGCGCTACGAGCGCGAGGATCGCGAGGCGGTCGTCGCTCAGGAGGCGCACGAGAAGTTCGACGAGCAGTTTGAAGGCCGCGAGCGCGAGATAGACGATGCGCTCTACGCCATCAAGAAGGAGATAATGCGCGGCAAGATACTGGATGCGGGCGTTCGGCCCGATGGCCGCGCGCTGACCGAGGTTCGCCCGATATGGTGCGAGGCCGGCATACTGCCGCGCACTCACGGCAGCGCCGTGTTCACTAGAGGCCAGACTCAGGTTATGACCGTGGTCACGCTGGGCGCTATGGGCGACGTTCAGATACTGGACGGCCTGAGCAACGAGGACTCCAAGCGCTACATGCACCACTACAACTTCCCGCCGTATTCCACCGGCGAAGCCAAGCCCATGCGCGGCCCCGGCCGTCGCGAGATAGGCCACGGCGCGCTGGCTGAGCGTGCGCTTGAGCCCATGATACCCTCCGAGGAGGAGTTCCCCTACGCCATAAGGCTGGTCAGCGAGGTCATGAGCTCCAACGGCTCCACCTCTCAGGCTTCGGTCTGCGGCTCCACGCTGTCGCTGATGGATGCGGGCGTGCCGATAAAGCGCCCCGTAGCCGGTGCGGCCATGGGCCTCATCAAGGCCTCCGACGAGTCCGGCAAGGTCGCGATACTGACCGACATACAGGGCCTTGAGGACTTCCTGGGCGACATGGACTTCAAGGTGGCCGGTACCACTGAGGGCATAACCGCCATTCAGATGGACATAAAGATAAAGGGCATAGACGAGCCTATACTGCGCCAGGCTCTGCGTCAGGCGCACGATGCGCGCATGTTCATACTGGGCAAGATGCTGGAGTGCCTGCCCGCGCCCCGCGACCACATGAGCAAGTACGCGCCCAAGATAACCCGCTTCACCATCAACCCCGACAAGATTCGCGAGGTCATTGGACCCGGCGGCAAGATGATAAACAAGATCATCGCCGAGACTGGCGTCAAGATTGACATCGAGGACGACGGCCGCGTGTACATCTCCACTCCCGACGAGGAAGCCGCTGCGCGCGCCCGCTCCATGATAGAGGGCATAGCCAAGGATCCTCAGGTCGGCGATGTGTTCCACGGCAAGGTCGTGCGCATAATGCAGTTCGGCGCGTTCGTAGAGTTCGCTCCGGGCAAGGACGGCCTTGTGCATATCTCCAAGCTGGCTGACAAGCGCGTGGAGAAGGTCGAGGACGTAGTCAACATCGGCGATGAGCTGGAAGTGCGCGTAGCTGAGATAGACTCTCAGGGCCGCATCAACCTCGTGCGCAACGACATCACCTACACCAACAACGAGATGCCCGTGCGCCGTCCTCCCAGGCCCGCCTTCGGCGACCGTGATCGCCGTCCGCCGCGCCGCCCCAACAACTGATAGCACTGCAAACTCAAGGTAACGCGAATAGGCGCTCTTGGCATAAATGCTGAGAGCGCGTATTTTATAGGTGTGGAGCATGCGGCAGAGAGTATAATGATGCAGTTGCGCCGCGATATCGGCTGCGCCGGTGACACTGCGGCTGAACTGCGATATCGGCTGCGCCGGTGACGCTGTGGCTGAACTGCGATATCGGCTGTGCCGGTGACGCTGCGGCTGAACTGCGATAGCGACTGTGCCGGTGACGCTGTTGCTGCGCCGCGATATCGGCTTTGCCGGTGACGCTGCGACTGAACTGCGATAGCGACAAGCCGGCATTGAGCCGATTGTGCCGCGCAAGTATACAGGAGGTGCATGGGCATGAAGACGATTTCCGAGATGCAGGCCGAGGTGTTCCGCAATAAGCTGGAAAAGGGCTTTAACGTAACCGATGTGAATCTGGAATTCTGCCTGACCTACGGCGAACTGGCCGAGGCGCATGAAGCATGGCGCAAGCGCAAGGGCAATGTGGGCGAGGAACTGGCTGATGTGGCGATATATCTAATGGGGCTTGCGCAGATACTGGGCGTGGATCTTCAAAGCGAGATAGAGCGCAAGGTGGACATAAACCGCCGCCGCGAGTACGCCATGAAAGACGGCGTGATGCAGCGCGTGAAGGATGCCGATTGAAGTGAGCCACGCATGGACGGAACATGGCGCGGCAAGGCGCGGGCAGATGCGCATTGTCACATTTGCGCCGGTTAATCGCCGCTGATGCGGGGTATAATGTATGACAAAAAGACGGGGAGCGTGCTTATGTACGACAAGATCATATTGGACAATGGACTTTGCATAATCGGCGAGCGCATGGAGCATTTCCGCTCGGTGTCTGTGGGCGTGTGGATAGGCGCAGGCTCGCAGTACGAATCGCCCGCCGAAAACGGGCTGTCGCACTTCCTTGAGCATATGCTCTTTAAGGGAACGGAGCGCCGCAGCGCGCGCGATATAGCCGATCAGACCGACGCTGTGGGCGCGCAACTCAATGCCTTCACCGCCAAGGAATGCACCTGCTATTACATAAAGGTGATAGACGAACACATAGAGCTGGCGCTGGACATGCTCTCGGACATGGTGCTGAACTCCAAACTGGACCCGGTCGAGCTGGACAAGGAGAAGGGCGTAATACTTGAGGAGATAGGCATGACCGAGGACTCGCCCGAGGACGTGGTGTTCGAGATGCTGGCGAGCGCGCTGTATGGCGATCATCCGCTGGGCATGAGCATACTCGGCCCTGCGGACAACATTCGCCGCTTTGACAGGGAGGATTTGTGCCGCTACCGTGCGCGCATGTATCGTCCCAACAACACCGTGCTGGCGCTGGCGGGCAATTACGACTGGGAGCGCGTGGTAGAACTGGCAAAGCGCATGTTCGGCAGCTGGCAGGCGGGCGGCGAAGACGCACCATCCAGTCAGTGCAGGCTGCGCTACGACGTACAGCGCCGCGAGAAGGACATAGAGCAGGTGCAGATATGTCTGGGCATGAAGGGCGTGGAGATGGGCTCCAAGGACGTGTACGCGCTGAGCATATTCAACAACCTATTCGGCGGCGCGGCTTCCTCGCGCCTGTTCCAGCGCATACGCGAGGAGCAGGGCCTGGCGTATTCGGTGTACTCGTATCCCAGCAACTACAAAAGCTGCGGCGCGCTGGCCATATACGCCGGCACGGGCGCGGACAACGCACAGAGCGTGCTGCGCTCGCTGCGCGACGAGATTGACAAGGCGCTGGACAAGGGCGTGAGCGCGCGAGAGTTTGAGCAGGCGCGCGAACACCTCAAGGGCAGCTACATACTGGGTCTGGAGAGCGCGTCCAGCCACATGTCCTCGCTGGGCAGGCGCATGCTGCTCATGGGCGACACCATGGACGAGGATCAGGTGATAAGCCGCATAAACGCGGTCACGCTGGACGATGTGAACCGCGTAATGCGCGCTTCGCTGTCGGGCGATTGCGCTATAGCGCTGATGGGCAAGGGCGTAAATGCGCTTGACCTGAGCATGTTCGGCAAGTGATGAGCGCGAGGCGGCATGCATTCATGGCAAGGCATGCGTGCGCGCGCCGAAGCGGCATAGCAATGCCCTGCGTGCCGAGCTGTGCATGGCATGCTTGCTCAGAAACTGCAGGATGAACCTGCGCTAATGACAGTGGACATACTTGGCTTGCGACAGCATTATCAGGAGAACATATGGACATAGATGCATACATGAATGAACTCACGGCGCGCCTGAAGGAGCGCTTCGGTGAGCGGCTGGTATACGTGGGGCTTCAGGGCAGCTTCCTGCGCGGCGAGGCCGATGACTCCAGCGACATAGACGCGATGGTGGTGATGGATGAACTGGACGCGGCGGCGCTGGATGCATATCGCGAGGTGGTCGAATCACTGCCATATGCTGAGCGCGCCTGCGGATTCATATGCGGGCGCGACGAGCTGGCCGGATGGAGCAGGGGCGAAGCGTGCCTGCTGCATCATGCTACGCGCGACATATACGGCGCGCTTGAGCCGCTGCTGCCCCAATGTAGGCCCGAGGACGTGCGCGACTATGCGCGCCTGAGCGTGGGCAATATGTACCACGCGCTGTGCCACAGGCGCGTACACGCGCGCACAGGCCGCTGGCGCGAGACGCTGGCCGACGATTACAAGGGCGCGTTCTTCGTCATTCAGCAGGCGCACTGGCTGCGCACGGGCGAGTTTATAGCTACGCGCGCGGACATGCTGGACGCATCGCAGGGCATGGACGCGGAAGTGATGCGCATGGCGGCGCGGCTGCGCGCGGGCGAGGAAGTGGATGGCGAGGCGGCGTTTGAGCTGCTGATGGCATGGTGCGGGCAGAAGCTGCGCCAGCTTGCCTGATGGCATCCGGCTGGCGAGCCAATGCGTGCGAATTTTGTTTATGGCAATGCCATTTCGCAGTGATGCTGCAAGATGCCGTCGAAGGCGCATGCGCGGTGCGAATAGCTGCGGTTAATAAGTGGCGCGGTGTCGATGCAGGCCCGGTATTGCTGCGCGATGGCGGCGCATATGGGCATAACAAAGGCCGTTTCCGATGAAAGTTTCGGAAACGGCCTTTTGCTTTGCACATCATGCGCCCGGCTCATGCCCAATCGTCGAAGGGATCGGCGGGCTCGGCCTTGCGCGGCGGTTCTACCTCGCTCAGCTGACAGAAGTCGCAGTCATCTTGAGCGAATATCTGCTCTACGCATATGCAGCCGCATTCGCGCAAGCGCTCGGTCTGCTCCTGACTCAACTCTCCGCTGGCGTATACGTCAATGTTAAGCGAACGCGCCAGTGCGCTCAGGCTGTCCATGAGGCTCTTGCCGCGCTCATCGCGGCAGCAGCGCTCCACGAATTGACCGGACAGGCGTATCGCGTCCACGTTGGGCCAGCTGAATATCCGCAGCGAACTGGCGCCGCTGCCAAAGTCGCTCACGCAGATGCGCAGCCCGTCATCGTGCATGCGGCTGAGCATGTTGGAAAGCAGCGAGCCATCCTCGGCGAACAGCGCCTCGCTCAGCAGCACTTCCAGCTGCGATGTGTTCACGCCGTGCTGGCGCAGCAGCTGGTTCATGTGTGGCGCGAACGTGCCGTCTATGAGGTTGTCGCGCGATATGTTGACCAGCACGCGCCCGCAGGAATGACCGGCGGCAGCCTGCGCGCTCAGATCGTCGCATACGCGCTCCAGCACGAACAGGTTGAGCGGCCCCATCATGGCGTTGCGGGTCAGCAAAGGCATGTATTCACAGGGCCTCAGCACTGAGCCGTCCGGCTGGTGCCAGAACGCCGCCGCCTCTGCGCCGACTATCGCCCCGGACTCTATGTCGCGCAGCGGGCGATAGCGCACCTCGAACTCTCCGCTTTCTATGGCGCCGGGCGCGCGGTTGAGCAGGGCTTCCTCGCATATCTGGCGCTGATGCAGCTCGTCATCGTACATGCCCACCAGATCGCCCTTGCGCATCACGCGCAGCGCGGCCTCGCTGGCGCGCTCTATCATCTGGTCTAGGTCGGTTTTATCGCCGTCATCGGCGACGCATATGCCGTAGTGTATGTGTGCGCGCAGCGGGCAGAGCGTGAGCAGGTGCGAATTGAGCGCCTTTATGCGCAGCAGCATGTCGGCGGTATCGCTGAAGCGCAAAAGCATCACAAACTGGCTGCCATCCAGTCGCGCGCAAGTCTCGCCGGACTCGCATTCGGCGCTTATCGTGCGCGCCACATCCTGAAGCATGCTGCTGCCGGCGTCGTAGCCGTAGCGTGCGCCCAGCATCTCCTGCGCGTCGGTGCGCAAAAGTACCAGCGCATAGCGCTGCGAGCCGCGCTCCATTATGGCGCGTGCATCGGTATTGAAGCCCAGATGATTGTTTATGCCGGTGAGCCGGTCTATGCCGGCTTCGCGCACCAGATTCTCGCTGCCGCGCGCGCGGCGCATCAGTTGATATGAGGTGAATGCTATGGCTGAGCCCAGCATTATCAGCGATATCACCACGCCCAGCAGGTTGTCGCGCGTCTCCGAGTCGAATATCTTATCGTTTGGCACCAAATGGGTGAGCAGCCAGCCATTGTAACCCAGCTGCGCCGTGACCAGCTTGTAATCGCCCCAGTCCATCGGCGCGTAGTTGGCGCGCACCGAGTCCAGCAGCACGCTGCGCAGGCTGTCCATGCCGCCGTCGTTCATGAGGCTTATCATGGGCAGGGAATGGTACAGCACCTTGCCCGCCTGATCGGTTATAAGCACGTACTCATCCACCATGTCGCCCATTATTGCCTCTACGAACTGATCTAGCGTCATCACGCCGTACAGCACACCCGGCACGTATCCGCTCTTGGGCAGCGTGGTAGCGCACAGCAGCACGGGCTCGCCGTCGTATTCATCGGCAAACACCGGCGATATCAGGCCGTAGGCGCTGCTTGGCGCGTTCTCAAAGGCATATGCGTATACGCTATCAGCCTCGGCCAGCGGACGAGGATCTTCGGCGGTGGAATATATGGTGTCGTTGGGGGCGATTATGCCCATGCGCTTGTAGGGCGTCATGTGCTTGCGCAGCACGTCTATGTAATTGAAATAGGTGCGCCGCCCGGTGCTGCTCAGCATGTCGCTTATGGCATCCAGCCGCGCTATCTCCACGTTGACGCGCCCATCCACGGTGTTGGCACGCTGCGCTCCTGCGCTTTGCAGATACGAGTTTACATTTTCGCCTGATATATACAGCGTCCGCCCCAGAAATATCAAGGCAAACAGCAGCAGCGCTATCATGATGATGAGCGGGACATGCGCGTTCTTCATGCGCTGCGTGTTGCCCTTTGCTAAGTCGGTTATGCTTCTGGCCATGGCGTTTTCCTCCCGCAAACCGCTCTTGCAGACTCGAAACTCCATTTTTGACATATTATGGAAAATAAGTTATAAGCGAGCCATATATGTGAAGGACTCGGTCTGCATTGCTTAAATTATAGCGCAAAATCGCGGTAATTGTCAATTATGTTGCACATACTTATGCGCATGTTTTGAAATGTTTTGAAAAAGTCTGGCTAAAGCCGGTGCAGGTGGCGCGCGGCATGGCAAAAAGCCCCTGAGTGCGCCCGTGCGCAGCGATTTCCATGCCGATATGCGGCGCGCGTCGATAAGTTATTGAATGCGCGTGCCGCGGCAGAAATGCCCTTTGTCCCGGAATTCCCGACATGCCGGAGCGCTGTGCAGGGCGGCATGCAGGGCGCAAAACTGGAAATCTTGAGCGCTGCGTTTGCCCGTGTGCGGCGTTGCGCGCGGTATTCATGAGCGCGCTGTTGACAAAAGGCGGCGCGGGCGGTATCATATCGCTGTGAATAATTATGAGGCGGCGCATTGCCGCTGCGGGAGAGATGTAATTATGGATGCGTCTTGTTATCGCACGCGCACATGGCTGGAGGTAGATCTGGACGCGCTTGAGCGCAACGTGCGCAAGTGCCGCGATATAATAGGGCCAAAATGCGCGCTGACCGCCGTGGTCAAGTCGGACGCATACGGGCTGGGCGCTGTGCCTGTGGCGCGGGCGCTGATGGGCGCGGGCGTGGACATGCTGGCCGTGGCCTGCATGAGCGAGGCGCGCAAGCTGCGCCGCGCGCTGCCCGATGCGCCGGTCATGATACTGGGCGACACGCCCATATGCGAAATGCCCGAGGCTGCGCGCAACGATTTCGTATGCACCATATGGAATATAGAACAGGCGCGCGCGGCGGCTAAGTGTGGTCTGCGCGTGCATGCCAAGCTGGACACGGGCTTCCACAGGCTGGGATTTGACTGCCGGAGCGAGTCGCTTGAACAGATGGCCGATGCGCTCAGCGTGCCGGGGCTGCGCCTAGAGGGCGTGTATTCGCATCTGGCGCTGGTCAATTCCGGCGAGGATGCGCGGCAGTTCGCGCGCTTCGACGCGGCGGTTGAGTACCTGCGCGCTCGGGGCATATCGCCGCGCTATGCGCATATAGACGACAGCATAGGCATGGTGCGCTATCCCGAGCAGCAGCGCGACATGGTGCGCGTGGGCGCGTTCCTGTACGGCGTGTGGCCCGGCAGATATACCGACCCCATAACCGAGCAGCCGGTGATAGCCACGCTCAAGTCGCGCGTGACCAACCTCACGCACCTTGAGCCGGGCGAGGGTGCGGGCTATGACTTCCTGTTCCGCGCCGCGCGCAAGAGCGTACTTGCCACGGTGTGCGCGGGCTACGGCGATGGCTATGCCCGCGCGGCCAGCAAGCACTCGGGCGAGGTGAGCATACGCGGTGCGCGCTGCAAGCTGGCGGGGCTGGCCTGCATGGATCAGCTCATGGCTGACGTGACGGACGTGCCGGAGGTAAAGGTGGGCGACGAGGTGGTGCTGTTCGGCGGGCGCGAGGTGCCGATAATGGAATACGCCGATTGGTCGGACACCAACCGCAACGAGGCCATAGCGCGTGTGACAGCGCGCGTACCCAGACTGTACATGCGCGGCGGCGAGGTAGTAGAGGTGCTGGATCAGATGGAGCTGTGATGCGCACAGACCTCGGCATGGCGCGCCTGAACGCATGTGCGGCGGGCGGCAATGCGCGCATCCATATTGATGGCATAAATAAAAAGCATTCATTTGCAAAGGAGAGCGGATACACATGATAGATGACGAGCTGCGCGCGCAGGCGCAGGGCATCAGCGAATATCTCACGGGTGTGCGCAGGCGCATACACATGCACCCTGAGTTGGGCGAGCAGGAATACGAGACGCAAAGGCTGGTAATGGCAGAGCTGGATGCCATGGGCATAGAGCACATGGAGTATCCGGGCTACACGGCAGTTGTGGGACTGATACGCGGCGCACAGCCGGGGCGAACCGTGGCGCTGCGCGCCGACATGGACGCGCTGCCGCTTAATGAGGACGCGAGCCGCGAATACTGCTCGCGCGAGCCGGGGCGCATGCACGCCTGCGGTCACGATGCGCACGTCACCATACAGCTGGGCGCAGCCAGGCTGCTCAGCGGCATGCGCGATAAGCTGCGCGGCAATGTCAAGCTGTTTTTCCAGCCCGCCGAGGAGACCGTGGGCGGCGCTGAGAAGATGATAGCGCTGGGCTGCATGGAGCAGCCGCATGTGGACTATGTGCTGGGTCTGCATGTTATGCCGTACATGCCGGTGGGCGATGTGGAGACACGCTTTGGCGCGCTCAACGGCGCAAGCGACGACATAGACATAACCGTGCGCGGGCGCAAGGCGCATGGCGCGTCGCCGCACCTTGGCTCGGACGCCATAGCGATTGCCGCGCAGGTGATAACCGCGCTTCAGCAGCAGGTGAGCCGCCGCACATCGCCGCTGGACAGCGTGGTACTGTCCATAGGCCAGATATCGGGCGGCACGGCCTCCAACATAATCTGCGACGAGGTACACATGCAGGGTACGCTGCGCACCATCAGCCCGGAGACTCGCGCGCGGATGCGCGAGGAGATAGAGCGCGTGGCCTGCGGCATTGCCGGCGCCATGGGTGGCAGCGCCGAGTGCCGCATGCGCGCCAGCTACTGCGCGCTGATAAACGACAGCAAGGCCGTGGAGCGCACGCTCAAGGTGCTGAAAAGCGCGCTGGGCGAGGAACATGTACACATCAAGGAGGCGCCCTCGCTGGGCGTGGAGGACTTCTCATACTTCTGCAACGCTGCGCCGGGCGCGTTCTATCACATAGGCATGGCGCCCAGCGCCGAGGCCGCGCCCACATGGCCGGCGCTGCACACCAGCGACATGGACATAGACGAGCGCGTGCTGCCGCTGGGCGCTGAGCTTCAGGCGCGGCTGGTGCTGGACTATCTGAGCGAGTAAGGCGCGTATATGCGGCGCAGGCACTGAGGACAGCATGCGCCGCATGGGCGTGAGCGCATGTGAGGTGTGCGCGTCAAATGAAGGCCGGGCGATATGGCGCAGCTTGCACCACGGAGAGGACATGCACAGCTGCTCTGGCGCGGTAAATGTGCGATATGCTCATGCAGGGCGAAGGCATTGTATCATAAGCGATGCGCTAAGGGCGCATTCAACATCAAACGACGGGAGGAAACTGGCATGAAGATATACATAAGCTCCGACATCGAAGGCACGGCGGGCATAGTCGCCTGGGAGGAAACCGAGCTGCACGAGGCCAAGGGCGATTACTTCCGCGCACAGATGTCGCGCGAGGTGGCGGCAGCGTGCCGCGGCGCGCTGGCAGCGGGCGCGGATGAGCTGCTGGTCAAGGATGCCCACGACCACGCCCGCAACATAGACCCCGCCGTACTGCCCGAGCAGGCGCAGATACTGCGCAGCTGGACGCGCGATCCCTATGTCATGATGGCGGGGCTGGACAGCAGCTTCGCGGGCGCGTTCTACACGGGCTATCACTCGGGCGCAGGCACGGACGCAAATCCGCTGTCGCACACCATGAGCCTGCAAAACAACTACGTGCTGATAAACGGCCAGAAGGCCAGCGAGCTGTACATTAACATGCTCAGCGCCGCGTATCTGGGCGTGCCGTCGCTCATGGTCAGCGGCGATGAGGGACTGTGCGGCTGGGCGGCCAAGTTCAATCCGGGCATGGAGACCGTGCCGGTGAGTCGCGGCATGGGCGGCGGCAGCATGTCCATACATCCCGCGCTGGCCGTGCGCCGCATAGAGGAGGCCGCAAAGCGCGCGCTGGACAAGGACATCAGCCGCCTGATACCTGAACTGCCCGACACATTCAATGTGGAGATAAACTTCCGCGAACATGTGGCGGCATACAAGGCCAGCTTCTATCCGGGCATAGTCAAGCATGGCGTACACACGGTCAGCTATCGCGCTAACGACTGGTATGAAGTGCTGCGCATGATGTTCTTCGTGCTGTGATGCGCGGCGCGCAACGGCTGCGGTGAGCGGCGGCGTGTGCTTGACAGGCATGCCATACTGCCGCTTAGCCCGGACATGCGCGCGCACCTATGGGGCGGGAGCAAAGGCGTTGCAGATTGCAAGAAGGCAATATCGGCATGCTGGCAAAGAGACTCGCTTGATAAACGCGGAAAAACTTTGCAACTAATGCGAGGCGAATCTGTAAATCTGAGCGAATTGAGTGCCTGTACAGCTGCAATTTGCGGGCGTGGACAATTATGCTGCCAGAGAATACACGCTGGCCGATTTGGCAATGGGGGTTCTGGGCTTGCGTGGTTTGTCATGGGGCTTAATTTGCCGGGGGCAATATGCGCGCCGGGCATTGTACGCAGCCGGAGATGTGCGGACAGCGATGGTATCCATATGTGAATATCAATAAACGGCCTTGCGCGGCATGCGCGCCTGAGCCGGCAGAGGAGAGATATACTTATGATAAAGCCCAAGGCATTGCGCCCCGGAGACACGATAGGACTGGTCGGCCCCTCGGGTGCGATACGCACTGACGATGGTCTGGAGCGCTCGGTCAAGCTGCTGGAGGAGATGGGCTACAAGGTAAAGGTGGGCGAGAGCGCGGGTGCAAGGTACGGCTATCTGTCCGGCACCGACGAAGTGCGCGCGCGCGACCTGAACGCCATGTTCATGGATGATGAGGTGGACGCGATAGTCTGCACAAGGGGCGGCTACGGCACGCCGCGCATACTGGACAGGCTGGACTTCGACGCTGCGCGCAAGCATCCCAAGCTGTTTTTGGGATACAGCGACATAACCGCGCTGCTGATAGCCTATGGCAAGTACGCGGACCTGGTCACGTTCCATGGGCCGATGCCCTCGTCCTGCATGGTGAACGGCTTCGACGAGTACTCGCAGGCGCGCTTCCTGAGGGCGATAAGCTCGACCGAGCCGCTGGGCGAGATGCGCAACTGCGCCTGCCAGAAGCTTACCTGCCTGAACGAAGGCGTAGTCACCGCGCCCATGGTGGGCGGCAATCTGTCGCTGGTCGAGGAGCTGCTCGGCACGCCGTATGAGCTGGACTGCCGCGGCAAGATACTGTTCCTTGAGGACGTGGGCGAGCGCACCTACCGCCTTGACGGCATGCTCAACCACCTGCGCCTTGCGGGCAAGTTCGAAGACTGCGCGGGCATAGTGCTGGGCGATTTCACCAACTGCACCATGGAGTATGCTAACTTCAGCTTCACGCTGGACGAGATACTGCGCGACATAGTGCTGCCCTGCGGAAAGCCCGTGCTGAGCGGACTGTGCGCCGGCCATGGCCCGCACAAGCAGACGCTGCCAATGGGCATAAGATACGAGCTGAACGCCACTGAGTGCCGCTTGACCGCGCTGGAGAGCGCGCTGGTGTAATGGCGCGCCTTGCCTGCGGCATGTGCATGGGAATGGAAGGGCGGCATGCTGCTGCATGTGAGCGTTAACGGAAGGACGCTGCGCGCATGCAATGCATGTGAAGGTCGGGCATGCGAAAACGCGCAGGCATCATGCCGCAGCCAATGCGCATGTGAGCGTCCTGCCGCTTGCGGGCGTACACAGGGCGCACGGTGCAAGCCGAATCTGCGCGGGCATATGCCTGCGCAATGGCATTTGCACGCGGCGCATTTGCATGCCGGTGAAAGGGATGTTGGTATGGAACTTGTGAGGCTTACGAGCGCCGATGCGCCCGAGTTTAAGCTGCTGATGGACTGGTACGGCAAGAGTTTTCCCGAGCATGAACAGCGCCTGCCCGAGTCCCAGCGCACCATAATGGGCGACGCGCGCTATCACTTCGACATGATAGTGGAAGGCGGCAAGCCTGTGGGCGCGCTGCTCGACTGGCGCGCGGACGGGTTTGCCTATGTGGAGCATTTCTACATATCGCCGGAAGCGCGCGGCGGCGGTCTGGGCAGTCGCGCATTGGAGCTGCTTGCCCAGCAGGCGGGTACGCTGATACTGGAGATAGACCCGCCCGTGGACGACATATCGCGGTGCAGGAAGGGCTTCTATGAGCGCTGTGGCTTTGTCGAAAACGGCTTTGCGCACGTGCATCCGCCGTACCGCGCGGGCAACAGGGGACATAAACTGGTGATAATGAGCCGCCCTGCAGCGCTCACGCAGGGCGAATACGATAGGTTTTATGCCTATCTGTGCGGCGTGGTGATGGGCATCTGACGCGCGGCATGCGCGGCGCATGCCCACGCCGCAAGGCGCTATGGACATATACATATGCCATGAATGCAGGCAGCTCCGCGCTTCCCGAATGCTTTGGGGAGCGCGGAGCTGTGGTTTGGGGGGAAAGGGTAAAGTGAGAAAGCCAAGACGCCTGCGGTGAGCGTGCGGCGCATAAGCGATGCATAACCGCGCCGCAAACGAGCTTCGCCCACTTAATGCCGCTTTTGAAAGCGCCTGCACCGCGAAGCGCCGAATGGCTGTTGCATCGGGAGCGATTTCTCCCGATGCTTGATGGCAGTTCAGCCAGAAGCCGCACTTATGTCTAGGCCGCAGCGCCATCCGCGCACACCAGAGCTGCTTTGATTGCATCAGTGTCACGCCATCATTCGCGCATAGAACAGCTCTCATTTAAGGCGAGGCATGAGCCGGGCCGCGGTAAGGGGCATGCCTGTGAGCGCGCAATGATGGTGATGTTAGGCCTCAATATCACACCAAAGGCTTGTCCTCATCTATGACCTGTACGTTCTCGCGGCCAAATGCGTCGTATATCGGGCCAAGATCCACGCCGCGCGCCCTTGCCTGCTGCTGCGACTTTATCACCGGCCGGTAGTGCAGCGCGCGCCCGAAGCACTCGCTGACTATCCTGTCCATGCGCTCGGCATTGCGCGGCTGCTCCATTATCTGCGCCATGGCTGCGGCGCTTTGCTCAAACTCCACCAGTATCTCGCTCTCCCGCGCCTCGCGGAACGTGCCGCGCCGCGCCATTGCGAATATGTCGATGGCCTCCTTCTTGACGCGCTCCAGCGCCGCGTTGTAGCGCGCGGCATCGTCGCCGTCCACTATGGGCGCGGGCTGGGGCTTGGGTGCGGGCTGAGCGGCGGCGGGCTTGGCGGCGCGTGCAGATGCGCGCGGCGCGGCAACCGCGCCCTCGGCCACCTGACGCTCCAGCTGATCCAGCCGCGCCAGCAGCGCGCCGATGTCCTCGACCTTGCTGCGCCGGCATATGCGCGTCACGGCCATCTCCAGCAGCACGCGCCCATGGCTCACGTAGCGCGCATCGCGTTCGGCATCCAGCAGCATGTCCATTATGGCCATTAGCCGTTCGGGTGCGGCCTTGGCGGCCTGCTCGCGCAGGCGCTGCCCGTCCTCGCTGGTCAGCTCCAGCAGCTGCGTGCATTCGTCGCCCGATATCTGCGCTATCATCAGCGAGCGCATGTGGCTTATCAGCTCGCGCATGAAAACCTGTACGTCTCGCCCCTCGCGCATGAGCTGGTCTATCAGCGTGAGCGCGCGCGCCGCGTCCTCACCAAGCAGCGCATCCGCGAACTCAAACATAAACGCGCGCCCGCTCGTGCCAAGCACCTGATTGACCACGGCCTCGTCTATGCTGCCCTGACCGTAGCTTATGCACATGTCCAGTATGCTCAGTGCGTCGCGCATGCCGCCCTCGGCAGCCAGTGCGACCTGCTCAAGCGCGGCGGGCGTGGCCTGTATGTCCTGCGAATCCAGTATGCGCCTCATGTGTTCGACGATTACATCCGCCTGTATGCGATGGAAGTCGAAGCGTTGGCAGCGCGAGAGTATGGTGGCGGGCAGGCGCTGCGGCTCGGTGGTGGCCAGTATGAACACCGCATGCGCGGGCGGTTCTTCCAGCGTCTTGAGCAGCGCGTTGAACGCGCCGGCGCTGAGCATATGCACTTCGTCGATTATGTACACGCGGTATTTGCCTATCGCGGGCGGGAACATTATCTTGTCGCGCAGATCGCGTATCTCGTCCACGCCGTTGTTGGAGGCGGCATCTATCTCAAGCACGTCCATGGACGAGCCGGTCTGCTCGTCGCGGCAGGCTTCGCATTCGCCGCAGGGCTCGCCGTCGTGGGGATTTAGGCAGTTGAGCGCGCGCGCGAAGGTCTTGGCCGTGGACGTCTTGCCCGTGCCGCGGCTGCCGCAGAACAGGTAGGCGTGCGATATGCGGCCGCTGCGTATCTGATTCAGCAGCGTGCGCACTATCGACTGCTGGCCTACTATGTCGGAAAATTTGTTCGGCCTCCATATGCGGTACAGGGCCTGATACATTGCGAAATTACCTCCGTGTATGTGAAAGTGCGGCGCGTTCAATGTGCGCCATGCGGAAAATGCGGCGGCGCATAATGCTCACGCCGCCGCTATGGGTCAGTTGCGTATGCCGTCCACGCGCTCGCGCCCTATGAAGCGCAGGAAGTCCTGTATGTGTTCGTCCCAGTACTCCCATGTGTGCGCGCCGGGATGTTCCTCATAGTGATAGTCGAAGGGATTGCCGGGCAGCGAGCGGAAGAAGTCGCGCGTTTCGTGCGCCGAATCCAGCAGGAAATCCTCCGTGCCTATCGAGTGGAATATGCGCGGGCAGGGCAGGCCTTCGTCCAGTATGCGGCGCGCCGAGCCCAGCACGTCCTCGACCGTGCCTTTGAGCGCATCGATGTCGGTAGTGCCGTAGGTCATCTCCATGCGGGCGGCGCGCTCGGGCGAAATTTGCGCGTGGCGGTTTATCGCGCCCGCCGAGAAGCAGCCTATGGCGGCGTAGTTGTTGGGCTTTGCCAGACCTATCTTCATGCAGCCCGCGCCGCCCATGGACAGCCCCGCGATGTAATTGTCCTCGCGTTTGTCTGACAGCGGGAACATGGAGCGCATTATGCGGGGCAGCTCCTCTGCCACATAGTCGAAGTAGCGGCCGCCGTGCGCCATGTTGGCATAGCTGGACAGGCTGACTGCGGGCATTACCACGGCCAGACCCAGCGGCGCGGCATAGCGCTCTATCGAGGTGCGGCGCTGCCATATGGTGTGGTCATCGCTTGCGCCGTGCAGCAGCCACAGCGTGGGGTGCGCGCCCTCGGACGCGGCGGCAGCCATGCCTATCTGTCGCGTGGCGCGCTGCGGCAGCACGACGTCGCACGATACGCACATGCCCAGCGCTTCCGAGAAGAAGTTTGCGTGAATGAGTGCCATATGCTATACCTCCCCTTACTTGGCTATAGGCAGCCATGCCAGCACGGTCTGTATCTTTTCGTCCCAGTACTTCCACTGGTGATCGCCGGGGCTTTCCTCATAGGTGAGGTCGTAGTTCAGCGCGCGCAGATGATCGCGCATGCGCACATTGGACTGATAGAGGAAGTCCTCCGTGCCGCACCACATGTACAGGCGCGGCATCTTGTCGGGATGGGCGGCAAGGCGTTCTGCCACGGCGAACAGGTCGTTGTCGCTGCCCTTTATGCTTTCGGCGGGGCCGAATATGTCGGTGAACAGCGTGCCGCTGTTTCTGCCTATGTCGGAATTGGCTATATCGACCGCATCCACGCCGCCCGACAGCGATGCTGCCGCGCCAAAGGTATCGGGTGCGAGCAGGCCGCACTTGAGCGCGCCATAGCCGCCCATGGACAGACCTGCGGCGAAGGTGTCCTCGCGCCTGGCGGACATGTTGGGGAAGAAGGAGCGGCATATGGCGGGCAGTTCGCTGGATATGAACGTCCACCACTTGTAGCCTATGCTCATGTCGGTATACCAGCCCAGCTGAGTGGTGGGCATGACCACGGCTATGCCGTAATCGGCGGCATAGCGCTCTATCGAGGTGCGGCGCTGCCATATGGTGTGGTCGTCGCTCATGCCGTGTAGCAGATAGAGCGTGGGATACTTGCCGTCGCTGCGCTTGCCCTCCATGCCTATCTGGCCGTGCGTCTGCTCGGGCAGTATCACATCCATCTGCGTACACATGCCCAGCACATCGGAGAAAAAGTCCACTTGCAGTAATGCCATATTGCATACCTCCCAGATTTTTCCGGATGGATACATTATAGCACGATGTGGAGATTGTGCAAGCGCGAGCGCGCGGGAAATGCAGCGCGGAAGCGGCTGCGCCATATCTGTCTGAAGGAGCATCCGTCGCGCAAGCGGCTAAGGAGCCAAACCCGCTGCTGCAAGAGCAGCCTCGCGCGCCGGGATGGCGGCTGCGCCGTAGCTTTGGCGCAAGCGCCGCTCATACTTATGCCGTCATGCGGCATTCATGGCGTGCCGCATTCCATTCCAGAAGCGGCTGTGCTGCGGCCTTGCGCGCTCGCGGGCAGGGCTGTGAGCGCGCAAGGGCTGCCAAATGCGCAAATAAAAAACCCCGGCCATGGCCGGGGAAAGAAACGATGCTATTACTTCACAGCTTCCTTGGCAACGTCCACCAGCTGCTTGAAAGCGGCGGGATCGGAGATGGCCAGGTCGGACAGCACCTTGCGGTTGATCTCGACACCGGCGACCTTCAGGCCGTTGATGAAGCGGGAGTAGCTCATGTCGTAGGCGCGCACAC
This sequence comes from Candidatus Fimadaptatus sp., assembly GCA_050946055.1. Taxonomy (GTDB): domain Bacteria; phylum Bacillota; class Clostridia; order Christensenellales; family Aristaeellaceae; genus Fimadaptatus. Next base: position 46,734 of record JBMNUB010000013.1, read on the forward strand.
CCGCGTTGATACGGGCGATCCACAGCTTGCGGAAATCCCTCTTGCGCAGCTTGCGACCAATGTATGCATAGCGCAGCGAACGGCGAACCTGCTCGGAAGCCGCGCGGTACTGCTTGCTCTTAGCGCCAAAGTAACCTTTAGCCAGCTTCAGCGCCTTCCTGCGCTTCTTATGGGCATTGACAGCCCTCTTAACTCTAGCCATTATTTACGCCTCCATTATTATCGCTCCGCGGCCGGGCTTGGGCCGCATTTACGGATGAATCAGCTTACTTGTAGGGTATGAGCTTCTTTACGACCTTAGCCATGGCGTCCGCAACATAAGCGGTCTGGCGCAGATTGCGGGTACGCTTGGTGGGCTTCTTGGTCAGTATATGGCTCTTATATGCCTGAGAGCGCTTTATCTTACCGTTCTTGGTGAGCGACAGGCGCTTGGCGGCACCGCGATGTGTTTTCTGCTTGGGCACGGTTGGTTCCTCCTCTCAGATTTAAGCTCGAATGCGGGGCGCGTGGCCTCGCTGTTATAGGGGCGGGGACTGGCACCCCGACCCCAGCGCAAGGCCGTGCGCTTACTGCGCGGGCTTGGCCTCGGGCTTGGCCTTGGGCTGACGCGCGGGCTTGGCCGCAGCGGCGGCATCGCGCGGTGCGACTATCATGGTCATATTGCGGCCCTCGGTCATGGGCTTGCGCTCGACCACGCCGACTTCGGCTATGGCCTTGGCAAACTCATTCATAACGTCCACGCCTATCTCCGAGTGCGTTATCTGACGCCCGCGGAAGCGGATGGACACCTTGACCTTGTCGCCGTCCTTGAGGAACTTGGACGCCATGCGGGTCTTGACCTCGATGTCGTGGACATCTATGGTCGCCGACAGGCGCACTTCCTTTATGTTTATGACCTTCTGGTTCTTGCGGATCTCACGATCACGCTTGGATTGCTCAAACCGGAATTTGCCATAGTCCATCAGCTTGCATACCGGCGGACGCGCACCGGGCGCTATCTTGACCAAATCCAGCTGGCGCTCCTCAGCGAGAGCCAGAGCGGCGCTGGTGGTCATTACGCCCATCTGCTCACCGTTCTGGTCGATGACGCGAACTTCGCGGTCGCGTATCTCCTCATTGATCAAAAGATCATTGTTATTGATAGCCTACACCTCCAGTAATGATAAAAAAATAGGCGGCCAATGCCGCCCCTTCTCAACACGCATACTCCGCCTAAGTAAGACGGAACCAATGACCGGCCTGACACTTGCGGTCGGCGGGTGAGAAGCGGGCGCTTCTGCTTGACTGAATAAGTATATCACCTGCCGCCCCGCATGTCAACCGCACGCAAGGTAAAATTATCGTTGCAGACGTGCGCGGAGCGGATGCGCAGGACATCGCTGTCAGGCATATGCAAGCTACGTATTCATTGGCGCCGCGCACAGCGTTCACGGTGCATTTAAGCTGTGTTCATGGCGAATCATGAGCATGCCTTTTGCACCTGCATGCATTATCTGTGATGGCCAAAAGCTCGCTCAGACAGGCGCGCATGCGATACACACGCGCAATGCGGCGCGCAGCATGCCGCACCTGCGCACAGCTCTACTGCCTGAGCAGCTCGCGCCGATGCTTGTAGTCGGGCATGACTCGCTCTATTACGGCATAGAACGCGGCACTGTGATCCATGCGTATGAGGTGCGCCAGCTCATGCACGACAACGTAGTCTATGGCCTCGTCGGGATAGTCCATGAGCCGCCATGAAAAGCATATCGAGCCTTTGGACGAGCAGCTGCCCAGCCGCGTGCGCGCAGAGGTTATGCGCACGCGCTGATAGCTTACTCCCATTATGTGCGCAAAATGCGCGGCGCGCGCGGGCAATTCGGACTGCGCGCGGGCGATGAGCCGGGCGCGGCGCGCGTCATCCGGCTCAGGATGCGCCTCCATGCGCGCGCGGCTCTGGGCCAGCCTGCTGCACAGCCAATCCTCATGCGCGCGCACGAATGCCTCTATCTGCGCGCGGCTGGCCGCAAACGGCGCTCGCACTATGGCGCGCCCATCCTTTATCTCCAGCCCCAGCGTGCGGCGGCTGGAGCGTATCAGCTCATATTCCTGCATGGCGGCCTCCGAAGAACGATTAATGGTATATCCGGCTGGTTGAAACTGCCCCTGAACTGGCAGCAACGCGCCTTGCGCGTGTATTAGGGCGATATACCGCATTATACAGCGCGGGCAGGCATATGTCAAAGCGGCACCGCAGCGGCAGCATCGCGCGGATAATGCCCATGCGCATATTTAATGCGGCACGGCATTTTCTTACACCGTCAGTTCAAAATCGTGTTCTATAATAAAGACAGAATCAGCGAGGGGGAAATGATAGTGAAGAAAAAGCGTAAGTGGCTCAAGTGGGTCATAATAGTTGCGGTGCTGGTGGCGCTGGCAGCTGTGTTCATACTGCCCAGGCTGCGCACGGTTTCTGACGCGGCGTACAGCAGCGAAGTCGCGACGCGCGGCGATATAGAGACGTATTACAGCTTCTCAGGGGAGATGGAGCTGGCCAAGTCCGAGACACATGCCGCCATAAGCGATTGCGAGGTGCGCGACGTATACGTATCCGAGGGCGATATGGTCAAAAAGGACGACCGGCTCATGCGCCTGTCCGATGGCCGCACGCTCAAGGCCGGAATTGACGGCGAAATCACCGACGTCACCGTGGCGCGCGATGACAGCGTTACAGCGGGTCAACTGCTGGTCGAAGTGGCCGACTTTGACAGCATGCGCGTCAGCTTCGACGTGGACGAGTTTGACGTGGAGTCGGTCAGCGTGGGCATGGACGCTCAGGTCACGATAGACGCGCTGGAGTATTCTTTCACTTCGCCGGTCACTCGCATAAGCAAGACCGCGCAGACCACCGGAGACATTACCTATTACAAGGCGCGCGTGGAGCCCGACGTGACCACTCTGCCCAAGAGCGTGCTGCCCGGCATGCGCGTTGACGTGAAGATAGCCGGTGCCAGCGCGCACGACGCGGTGCTTCTGCGCATGGACGCGCTCAGCTTCGACGAGTACAATAAGCCCTTCGTGCTGGTGCAGGAGGGCGATGAGAAGGTAGTGCGCTATATTGAGACCGGCATAAACGACGGCGTTTACGTGGAGGTGCTCAGCGGCCTGGAGGAGGGCGAGACGGCATACTACGCAAGGCGCCTCAAGGAGCTGGAGGAAGTAATGAAGTTCGGCAACACCATCAGCTCCGGCGCCAAGTGAAAGGGGGCGTGGATGGCATGAGCGATGACTTCTTCCGGATGACCAACATAGTAAAGACGTATCACATGGGCGACGAGGAACAGACGGTGCTAAAGAACGTGAACCTGACCATAGACGAGGGCGAGTTCCTGAGCGTGCTGGGTCCCTCGGGCAGCGGCAAGTCCACGCTGATGAACATAATCGGCTGTCTGGACACGCCCACATCGGGCGAATACGTGCTAAGAGGCCGCACCATATGCGACCTGGACGAGAGCCAGCTGGCCGCGATACGCAGCCGCGAGATAGGCTTCATATTCCAGTCGTTCCAGCTGCTTCCCCGGCTGGACGCGCTGCGCAACGTGGAGCTGCCCCTTGTATATGCGGGCGTGCCGCAGCGCGAGCGCACGCGCCGCGCACAGGAGATGCTGGAGCGCGTGGGGCTGAGCAACCGCATGCATCACTATGCGCGCCAGCTCTCGGGCGGTCAGCAGCAGCGCGTGGCCATAGCGCGCGCGCTGGCGGGCAATCCCACGCTGCTGCTGGCCGACGAGCCCACGGGCGCGCTGGATCAGGAGACTGGCAAGCAGGTCATGGCGCTGTTCGGCGATCTGCACCGCGAGGGACACACCATAATCATGATAACGCACGACGCGCACATAGCCAAGTACGCGCATCGCACTGTGAACGTGCTGGACGGCGTGCTTTCGGAGGGAGAGTTGGGCTATGCGTAAGTTCAGCATGAGCATGTTCTCAGAAAGCGTGCGCATGTCGCTGGACAACATACGCTCCAACAAGATGCGCTCCTTCCTGACCGTGCTGGGCATAATAATAGGCGTAATGGCCGTAATAACACTTATGACCATAGTCCACGCCGTGACCAACACCATAACCGAACAGTTCAACGAGATGGGCACGGGCAAGCTGACCGTGCAGGCGCAGGGTACGCCGCTCAAGCGCGGCCTGAGCGAGGCCGATCTGGACGCGCTCAGGAACATGGACAACATCGCCATGGTCGATCCCAAGGCCAGCATGAAGGCCACCGTGTCCAGCGATGAAGCGTTCATAGAGGACATGACCATAGACGGCAACAGCGAGGTATACTTCCTCAAGCAGGGCGATGGCTTCGTAGACCGCGGGCGCGCGCTCAACATACTGGATATGAAGAGCGTAAATCGCGTGTGCATGATAGACGACGAGGCGGCGACTACGCTGTTCGGCAGCCGCGACCCGCTGGGCAGGTTCATAAACATAGGCGGCATAGAGTACCGCATAGTCGGCACGATAGCGCTGGAGAACGACAACGACGTAATGGCGCAGGCCATGGGCGGTCACGAGGATGGCCGCGTCATAATACCCTACACCGCCGCTAAAAAGCAGTCCCGCCAGAACAACGTGATGTCGCTGGACGTATACGTGGACGACACCGAGCGCATGGATGAGACCGTCGAGGAGGTTGAAGCGCTGCTCAAGTCGGTGTTCAACTACAAGGACGACAGCTTTACGGTAATCAACATGGAGAGCCTGCTGGCTACATGGGATACCATAATGGGCATGATGTCCACCGTGCTGGCCGGCATAGCGTCGATAGCGCTGCTGGTGGGCGGCATAGGCATAATGAACATGATGCTGGTGTCGGTGACCGAGCGCACGGCGGAGATAGGTCTGCGCAAGGCGCTGGGCGCGCAGCCGGTGCAGATACAGATACAGTTCCTGATAGAGTCCTTCATACTGTCGCTGATAGGCGGCATGATAGGTCTGGTAGTGGGCATAGTTACGTCCTACTTCATAGTCACGTCCATGGGCGCGGTGTTCACGCTGTCCAGCGATGCCGTGGCGCTGGGCGTGGGCTTCTCGGCAGCCGTGGGCATAGTGTTTGGCTGGGCGCCCGCCAAGAAGGCCAGCGCGCTCAACCCCATAGACGCGCTGAGAAATGTATAATAAACCAAAATGTGTGGACGGCGGAGGACCTCCAACGCCGCTGCCGCCCATTTGAGTTTCTGCTGATATCCTTAAGGGTTTCCGGGCGTAGAAACTGCAAAGAAGGTATTTTTGCTCTGGCAAATGGTATTTCCCGCCGCAGGAATGCACTGGGCGCGCCGCGCATGCCGCCGGGCGCGATTGGGAGGGCGGGATGCAGCCCGCCGGGCTCTCTAAGGATTTTTCTGACAGCCTGCAAATTACCCAATGTGTTTTCGTGCATCCGCTTTCAACCGGTTTGGAAGCGGATGCTTTTTTATTTGTTCATGGCTTTCTGAGGGGATTGACACACTAAAGCATATCATGGTTTCGTTGCGAGAGGAACGGCAGCGAAGGGATTGCTTTGGCTGTCAGGCATAATCATATTGCTGAATTGCTGCACCTTGCATTTGCCATCATAAATCAGCATGCTTTATATGAAGAACCTCTTTATGCGCATCTGGCATGCACGGAATCATAAGCATTGTATGCATAACATGCGCGGCACGAGGAGAATGCAGGTGCCGCGCCCATCAAACGCTCATAGTGAACGCAACCGCATCGCGCATATGCTCTGCACAATAGGCGCGGCTTGCGCATTAAAATATCGCGCGCATATTGACATCGCAAAACGGGCATACTTTCCGCAATGACATTTGATTAAGAGGTGATGCGGCATGTGTGACAGGAGACAAGTGCCGGTATTGCGCGTGGAATGGCAGGCAAGGCCGGGCGAGCGCGAACTCAGGCTGGCACAGCGCGGCGCGCGCGGATTCGACCCGGCGGGTGAAGCACAGCTGGCAGATGGCGGAAAGGGCGTAGGACATGTCTGAGCGCGAACAAAGAGCATACATGGATATGGTCAAGCGCCGCACGCCCAGAAGCCACTTCGCGCGCGACACGCTGCGCGCATTCTGGGTGGGCGGGGCGATATGTGCCGCGACAGAGGCGTACATACAGCTGCTTGTGAATGCGGCGGGCATGGCGCGGCAGCAGGCTTCGGCGGTGGGCAGCATAACGCTGATAGCGCTCACGGCGATACTCACGGCGGCGGGCATATTCGACAGGATAGGCCGCTATGCGGGCGGCGGCACGATAGTACCCATAACCGGCTTTGCCAATTCGATTGTATCGTCGGCCATGGAATACCGCAGCGAGGGCATGGTGCTGGGCGTGGGTGCGCGCATGTTTCAGATAGCGGGGCCGGTGCTGGTGTACGGCATAAGCTCTAGCGTGATAGTGGGCGTTGTGTATTGGCTGATGGCGGCGATATGGGGGATATGATATGGCGAGGCTGGGCGAGCGCACATTTGTGTATGACAGTCTGCCGCATATAGCGGCGGGCGCGGCGATAGTTGGCCCCAAGGAGGGCATGGGTCCGATAGGCTCAAGCTTTGACGAGGTGCTGGATGACGACTATCTGGGCAAGGACACATATGAACAGGCCGAAGCCGAGATGATGACGCGCGCGGCAAATCTGGCGCTGAAGCGCGGCGGGCTGCGCAAGGAGAGGCTAAACGCCATAATAGGCGGCGACCTTGAGCAGCAGATACTGGCTACCAACATGACCGCGCGCACGCTGGGCGCGGGGCTGATTGGACTGTACGGCGCATGCTCCACCATTGCGGAGTCGCTGCTGGTGGGCGCGGCGCTGGTGGACGCCGGTCAGCTGGACAACGCCCTGTGCATAACGTCCAGCCACTTCTCCACGGCGGAGCGCGAGTTCCGCTATCCTCAGGAACTGGGCAATCAGCGCACGCCCTCGGCACAGCGCACGGTCACGGGAGCGGGCGCGCTGCTGCTGGACGCCAGGGCCAAGCCGCTGGCGCGCATAGAGATGGGTACGATGGGGCGCGTAATAGACTACAACGTGCCGGACGTGAACCACATGGGCGCGGCTATGGCCCCCGCCGCCGCAGACACGCTGGAGGCGCACTTTGCCGACACCGGGCGCACACATGGCGATTACGACCTCATTGCCACCGGCGATCTGGGCGTGATAGGGCGGCAGCTGCTGATAGACCTCATGCAGGAGCATGGCTGCACGCTGGACGGAGCGCGCCTCACCGACTGCGGCGCGCAGATATTCTCGCCCGCGCAGGATGTGCAGGCGGGCGGAAGCGGCTGCGCGTGTCTGGCATGCGTGTTCACGGCGGTGCTGCTCAGAAAGCTGGCCGCGCGCGAGCTAAAGCGCATACTTATAGTAGGCACGGGCGCGCTGCTCAGCCCGGTCAGCGCGCTTCAGGGAGAGAGCATACCCTCGATAGCGCATGCGCTGTCGATAGTATGCCCGTGATTAAGGAGGCGGGACATGGAACTGGTTATCGACATGATAAAGGCGTTTGCCGTGGGCGGCGTGCTGTGCGCGCTGGGCGAACTGCTGATGCTTTCGACAAATTGGACGAGCGCGCGCATACTGGTATTGTACGTCACACTGGGCGTGGCGCTGGGCGCGCTGGGGCTGTATGAGCCGATAGTGGAGTTCGCGGGCGCGGGCGCTACCGTGCCGCTGACCGGCTTTGGCTATTCGCTGAGCAAGGGCGCGATAGAGGGCGTGCGCGAGGATGGCCTGCTGGGTGCGCTGTCGGGAGGATTGGCGGCGACGGCGGCGGGCATAGCGGCGTCGATAGTGCTGGGCTACATAGCGTCGCTGTGCGCGCGCCCGCATTCCAAGGACTGACGCGCGGGATTGGGCGCGATATGTGCAATACTTCGCGGATGTTGTGGAACGAATTGTTGAATTTACATGCAAAAACCGGATGATAAAATTGATAAAGATGCAGAAGGCTCGAGCCGCCCGGCACGCTGAAATGCGCAGGGCGGCGCGCTTTTTTTTCGTGATAAGCGGAAAATCTGCGAAGGCTTATGAATGCGGTAAGGCTTGAGAAAGCGCTTGCAATGCGAATGCTTCGGGCAATCCGTTCGAATATACATCTACATTTGTGATACACATTCCATGGATGCTTAACGCATTGCAATTTGCTTGGGCGGTGATGGGTTATGCCGCAGATGGGCATATAGCTTGTGCGGGCGCGGGGGAAGTGTTGATTGCCGTAACGTCATCGTTTCGGCAGAATATCTCCAACATGTGAGCAGAGTACCGATTGTCCGAACGCCATAGTCACAGCAGAATATCGCTCACAAGTTATCAACAAGGTTGGAACTAGGCGTTACTTGCGGGCAGGATATCAAATGCCCAAAACGACATGCCCGCCTGCCTGAGTATGGCAAGCGGGCATGATTTGTATCGGGCTGAGCATTATAAAGCGCAAATCGCACCCACATGCAGGCGCATATATCACACCAATGCAATCAAATTATCCACGCCACCGCGATTATCGCGGCCATGACCAGCGCGGTCGCCAGCTTGATGGCGGGCATGTGGCGCAGCATGGCGTCCGACAGCTGGAACATGTCGCGACCCTTTATGACCAGCAGCGTCAGCACTATCGAGGGCAGCAGGAACGCTATGCAGAACACGGCCAGCATCATCAGCTGCCGCATGTAGTCTATGCCCATCTCCAACCCGGCGGTGAGCGTCGCCAAATACAGCTGTCCCGAGCAGAGGAACTCGCTCGCGGCCACTATCAGCCCCAGCAGCACTATCGACGGTATCAGCCCGCGCCCGGGATGCTCCAGCGCGCGCTTTATGCGCTCATGCAGGAAGTGGCGCACGCCGCGCGGCAACTGGTTGCGTATCTGACCGTACTTCTCGCGCCGCGCCGACCATGCGTCCCATAGGTTCAGCACTATCAACACGCCGCCTATCGCGGTCAGCAGCAGCTTGGCAAACAGCGGCAGCCATGTAGGGTTCCATGCGGAGAACGCCGTGAGCAGCACCGTGCCTATCAGCATGTACATTACGAACTTGCTAATCAGGTATATCGATGAGTACAGCCCGGCATGCTTCTTGAGCGGGAGCAGCAGCGTCAGGAAGAACAGCAGCATGCTCAGCGCACAGGGATTGAAGCCCGCGACCAGACCCGCCGTGAACGTGCCTGCCCAGGTCAGCGTTTCTGCGCCTGCAGCGCTGCCTGCGCCCTCGCCCGTGGATGTGGCTATCAGCGGCGTGCCAACGGCCTGCGCGCTCTCCAGCATGTAGCCCAGCATCAGATTGATGCGATCCGCGCCGCGCAGATAGGTGTCGCCCAGAAAGACTATGGGCGTGGTCTGCTCATCCTCCGGCACGCCATAGCGCTCAAACAGCGCCTTGGCCATGTCCAGCTGCTCGTATATGTTCACGCTTATCAGCTCTACGCGCGAATCGAATTCGTACATGCCGCGCTTGACCTTGAGCGACTGGGGCAGCGCGTCCAGCGTACCCTTGGCCGCGGCACAGCCCTCGCAGGAGGGAGAATATAGGTAGTATATCACGCTGTCGGTGGACTCGTTCTCCAGAAAGTCAGCGGGCATGCCGCCCTCTATGCGCGAGCTGCCCGCGTACACATGCCCGTCCACTATCGCCATGGGCAGATAGCGCTCGTCCTCAGGCACGTCGTATTGCTCCAGCGCACGCTCGTATGCCTCGCGCCCGGCGCTCATGCGCACGTTGTAGTATCGATACTGGTAATCGCTTATCTGCTTGCCGGTCAGCCCGGTGAAGGTGTTCATGAACTCCTGCTCGGGCTTGCATGAATCGCAGTAGTTCTCGAAGAAGTACAAAAGCATTGGCCGTGTGTCGGCGGTGGCTTCCGCGATCGGGGAATCGTTGGATGCATCCGACTGCGCTTCGCACTGCGCCGCTATCGGCCATATCAGCATCAGCGCCATCATGAGCGCCATCACGCGCGCGCGCATCATGCATCCGCCTCCCTGCGGTACAGCCGCACTTCCTCGATATCGGGATACGCCGCCAGATACCTGCGCGCCACATCGGGCAGATTATCTCCGCGCGTGACCGATTCCTCGCCCAGCACCTCGCTAAGCTCCATGAACACGCGCCGCGCCACCGCGCTTCTGTGTATCTGGCAGGGTTCTGGGTCGTCGAAGAACTCTATGCTCAGCTCTATCGTGAGCGCCTCCGGTATGTCAAGCGCGGTTATCGCGCCCTCAAACAGCACGCCCTGCGCGCCGGTTATGCGCGCGCACTGCACCATAGGCTTTGCGCGCGGCTTCTTTCGCCCAAACATAGCTACACTTCCTTTGCGGGGAATTAACGCATACGAGAATTATATCAGCATATATCCGCCCTGTCAAATGCCCGTTTATCGCCGCCGTTCTGCCCGGCGACGGCGCTGCATATGCTCTATCAAGGCGAGGAGGTATGTACATGAATACAGGCAAACGCAACGACCTGCTGGGCATAGCGCGCGGCATAGCGGCGGCAGCGGCGATAACGCTCGCGGGCATGCTGGCGCTGGGTCTGGCGGCGGGCTATACCGGGATAACCGACGATGCCATACAGACGCTCAACCAGTGCCTAAAGCTGGTGAGCGTCATAGCGGGCGCGCTGCTGGCCGTGCGCATGGGCGGGCAGCGCGGCATGCTCAAGGGCGCACTGGTGGGCGCGCTGTACATGCTGCTGGGGCTGGCGCTGGTGGGCGCGCTGACCGCCACGCAGCCCGACTGGAAGGTGCTGCTGTCCGAGCTTGCCATAAGCGCCGCCATAGGTGCAGCGTCGGGCGTGCTGGCAGCCAACCTGCCCGAACGCAAGCACAGGCGTGTGCGCAAGGAAAGCCATGCATAAAGCAAAGCAAAGCGGGGCTTCCCATAAGAGAAGCCCCGCTCAGGTAATCCAACCCCGGGAGAGTTCGAGAGGGGCACAACCCTCTCGACTTCAATCGCGCCCAGCGACATGTGCGGTGGGCGCGCAGCTATTTTCGCGTCGGAAAATTCATTTTCCAGAGCGGAAACTGGTATGGGTGGCAGTGGCGGGGGAGATACTCCCCCGCCACATCACGCATTACACACCCTGCGCCATCATAGCCTCGGCGATCTTCAGGAAGCCGGCGATGTTCGCGCCCGCAACCAGATTGCCCGGCATGCCGTACTCGGCGGCGGCGGCGCTGGCGTTGTTGTATATGCCCACCATGATGTCGTGGAGCTTGGCGTCAACCTCGTCGAACGTCCAGCTCAGGCGCATGGAGTTCTGCGTCATCTCCAGCGCGGAGGTGGCCACGCCGCCCGCGTTGGCAGCCTTGGCCGGGCCAAACGCCACGCCATTGGCCTGGAAGTACTCGGTGGCTTCCAGCGTGGAGGGCATGTTGGCGCCCTCGGCGACTACCTTGACGCCGTTGGCAACCAGCGCCTTGGCACCCTCTATGTCCAGCTCGTTCTGGGTGGCGCAGGGCAGCGCGATGTCGCACTTGACCGTCCATATGCCGCGCGAGCCCTCGACGTAGCGCGCCGAAGCGTGATCGGCCACATACTCCTTTATGCGGGCGCGGCGCACTTCCTTTATCTGCTTGATGGCGGCCAGATCTATGCCGTCCTCGTCCACCACGTAGCCGTTGGAGTCGCTCATGGCGATTACCTTGCCGCCCAGCTGCATGGCCTTCTGTGCGGCGTATATCGCCACGTTGCCCGAGCCGGATACGACAATCCTCTTGCCCTCAAAGCTGTCGTTCATCGAGGACAGCATCTCGCGCGTGAAGTACACAAGGCCAAAGCCCGTCGCTTCCTTGCGCGCCAGCGACCCGCCGTAGGTCAGGCCCTTGCCGGTCAGCACGCCCGTGTACTCGCCGGTTATGCGCTTGTACTGGCCGTACAGATAGCCTATCTCGCGCGCGCCCACGCCGATGTCGCCCGCCGGCACGTCTATGTCCGCGCCGATGTGGCGGTACAGCTCGGTCATGAAGCTCTGGCAGAACGCCATTATCTCGCGGTCGCTCTTGCCCTTGGGGTCGAAGTCGCTGCCGCCCTTGCCGCCGCCTATGGGCAGGCCGGTCAGGCTGTTCTTGAAGCACTGCTCAAAGCCCAGGAACTTGATTATGCCCTGATACACCGAGGGGTGCAGGCGCAGGCCGCCCTTGTAAGGCCCTATGGCGTTGTTGAACTGCACGCGGAAGCCGCGGTTCACGTGGTACTTGCCCTCGTCGTCCACCCACGGCACGCGGAAGGTTATCATGCGGTCAGGCTCGATGAGGCGCTCCAGTATCGCGTTCTTCTCGTATTCGGGATGGCGCTCTATGACGGGCGCAAGGCTATTCAGTACCTCGCGCGCGGCCTGATGAAACTCGGCCTCGCCGGGGTTGCGGTCGATTACCGTCTGCATGACTCTCTCTATATAAGTCATATTGATGTCCCTCCTGTGGATGATGAAAAATTTATATATAAGGCCAAGGCCCTATATGCATATTATGCGCGGCGCATCGGATACCCGTTTGCCGCTAGGTACTGCTTGAGCTGCGGTATACTCAGCTCCCCGAAGTGAAACAGGCTCGCCGCCAGCGCCGCCTGTGCGCCCGCGTCGAACGCCTCCTTGAAGTGCCGCATGCACCCCGCGCCGCCCGACGCTATCACCGGCACGCTCACGGCTTCCGCGACGCTCCTCGTCACCTCAATGTCGTAGCCTGTCTTTTCGCCGTCGGTGTTCATGCTGGTCAGCAGTATCTCGCCCGCGCCCAGCTCCACCGCCCGCCGCGCCCAGCTCACTACCTCAAGCCCGGTCGGCACGCGCCCGCCGTTTATGTACACCTGCCAGCTCCCGTCGGCCTCCCGCCGCGAGTCTATCGCGCACACCACGCACTGACTGCCAAACCGCTCCGCCGCCCGCGATATCAGCAGCGGATCGCGCACGGCGGGAGAGTTGAGCGACACCTTGTCCGCGCCGCGCCTGAGCAGTTCCTTTATCTGCGCGCAGTCCGATATGCCGCCGCCCACCGTGAACGGTATGTACACCTGCCCCGCTACGCGCTCCACCACGTCCAGCATGGTAGCGCGCCCCTCGTGGCTGGCGTTTATGTCCAGCAGCACCAGCTCGTCCGCGCCCTCCGCGTCGTACCGCGCCGCCGCCTCCACAGGATCGCCCGCGTCGCGTATGCCCTCGAACTGCACGCCCTTGACCACGCGCCCGTCCCGTATGTCCAGACATGGTATTATGCGTCTGTATGGCATATCCTAATCAGCCCCTTGACTCTCAATATAATAGGAAGAAATTTCGACATTTGTGTCAGATGATGGCCGAAATTGCCGCACTTTCGGGACAATTTAGCCTCACTTCATGTGGGCGAAGTTGCTCAGCAGCTTTAAGCCGTGTTTGGCCGCGCTTTCTGGGTGCTTATAACCTCACTTCATGTGGGCGAAGTTGCTCAGCAGCTTTAAGCCGTGTTTGGCCGCGCTTTCTGGGTGCTTATAACCTCACTTCATGTGGGCGAAGTTGCTCAGCAGCTTTAAGCCGTGTTTGGCCGCGCTTTCTGGGTGCTTATAACCTCACTTCATGTGGGCAAAATTATTAAGAAGCTTTAGCCCCTGCCGTCCGCTCTTTTCCGGGTGAAACTGCGTCCCGAACAGCCGCCCCTGCTGCACCGCCGCCGAGAACTCTACCATTGCATCGCCCTCGCCGTGGCGCGCCCGCGCCGACGTAAACCCGCCCACCGGGCAGAAGTAGCTGTGTACAAAGTACGCATCCATGTCACCCGCGCCCTCAAACAGCTCGCCCCGCGCCCCGTACAGCGGCGACCAGCCCATGTGCGGCACTATCATGCCCTCCGGGAACCGCCTGACCGCGCCCGGCAACAGCCCCAGCCCCTCCGCGCCGCCGCATTCCTCGCTGCTCTCAAACAGCAGCTGCATGCCCAGACATATGCCCAGCAGCGGCATTCCATCCCGCACCGCCGCGCACACGTCCGCCTTGACCGCTCCCAGCGCCCGCATCGCGTCCGGAAACGCGCCCACGCCCGGCAGTATCAGCCGGCGGCATGCCGCAAACTCCCGCCCGCTGCTTACTATGCGGCTTGGACACCCCAGCGCCGCCAGTGCCTTGGATACCGAGTGCAGATTGCCCACGCCGTAATCGATTATTCCCGTCATAAGCGCCCCTCCGACCTTGTGGAAAATATTTGCAGCAAACCGCGCGGCCTGTGCAAATGTGGATAACTCTGTGGATAAACCGGCGATATGCGGCGGGAATATGTGGAAAAACCGTGGGATAATGTGCAAAACCGCTGTGGATATCGCCGCGGCGCGGGCGTTTTGCGGCGCGGACTGTGCATAAACGCAGCCCGCGGGCCGCCGCCTCCCGCGTTACATGGCCTATTATACAACTGTGCCGCCATATTTGCAAGTTATCAAACGAAAAAATTCAAATAACCTCAAACGGGCCAAATATTGCAAGATGTGAAGAAATATTTACAAAGCCGGACAAAAATACCGGCATTTTCACATTGGAAACACTTGACGGACGTGGAAAGATGATGTACAATAAGGTCAACAACGTGCGAGAGACGCACGGGAAAAAAGAGGAGGCAATACCTATGGCTCGGAAATGGTTGTCTGGTGTTCTCGCCTTCACGATGGTCTTCGGCTGCACTGCGCCCATGGCGCTGGCGGAAGAAGCTCCCGTCGAGAACGT
>JBMNUB010000014.1:0-56654 GCA_050946055.1 Candidatus Fimadaptatus sp.
GCCGTGCGGAGGACAAGAATGTGCAAAAGAACATGAACATGCTGCATAAGTCCGCATTGAATGTGATAAAGCGATATCAATCGGATACAGGCACTAAGCGGCCCATGTCTAAGATTATGTTTGATTGTCTGCTTGAGGCTTCTACTATTATGAAGGTCTTGGGGGAAAGTTGATTTCCGTGGCGAAAAAGCGTTTCATGTTATTTCTCCTTTCCGTAAGTTGAAATGTCCGTCGTGCTATGCTATAATGAGTACGTCCTTGTTATAAACTATCGGGCAGATAGCGGCCACCTCAGTGGCTCTCGTTATAACAAGGACATTCTTTTCTTCCTGCGCATGCGCCTATCTCCTCCTTTCTGTTACGTCACACAGAACGGCGTTTACCGTCCTTATATCAGCCCTTTGGGCTGTTACAACCATTTTCAATTAGTACATCGCAGCGGTCAATATGTTATTTGTCCCGAAGTGTCCGATATCCTTTCGGTATCGCCATTTGCCGTCGTAACTGTGCCTGTCAACACTACTTTGTATGTTCCGTGAGTTACGGTCTTGGTCTTTACAAACTCAAGTCTTACCCTTCCGCTTGAAGATTGGCTCCAGCTTGTAACTTTCCGCCATGATGAACCATCTTTCTTATATAATGCAACTACAATTGACACATCACTCGTAGCGTTTTTCAAAGTAACAGTTCCTTTACATGTTGCCGTACCGCCAGAGTCTATATGCAAGTTGGCGTTAACTTGTAGCGCGCTGGAATACTTTGGTATTATCTCCGATTCTTCATACCCCACTGCAAACGCAGTGCAAGGAGCTACCACCAGCATTAACATAGCTACCGCAAGCGTTATCCATCTTCTAAACTTCACTCAAACTCTCCCTTATTTTTTCCTCTATATATTAGATGCACGAGAGTTCCAAAATGCAAATGAAAATCGCCGGTTTTGTGGTTAATTCTACGTAAATTTTCATTTTTTCTCCTTTTCTCCACATACAGGCGCACAGTTTTACATTTTTGTTCTATGTTTACCGCATTACGAGTATATAGCTGGCGGCCATTTGCAGCGCCATATCCCTATCGCCCTGCATGCTTATTACAAGGAACCTATTATGCATTACCCATGCCACTGTGACCCATTCATCTTCTTCTATTACCATAGCCTCACTGCCATTTACCGTTGTATAGCTCACCTCTGCATCTTCGGTGTCGAGACTTGTCCCGGCGCCCGCTCCGCTTTCGGTTATAATAATCACATTTCCATCTTTATCCACATAGTCCGCACTTTCATGTCCAGCGGAATTAAGCTCAAACCCCTCCGGTATAAACGAAGGATAGAAATAGCCATCCCAAGAGTCCGGGACATCGGCGTACTTGCCTGATTCCACCAGCCGGAAAGAGGTGCGCTCCTTGTATACTGTCGCTTTCGCTTTCAGCACATCCACCTTCCTGCCCATGTGGAAGCCCGCCATGGCCGAGCCCGCGCTCACCGTTATCAGCACGGCAACCAGCGCAATCACCTTGATTACCTTGGCAACAGGTCTTGTGCGCCCATGCGCGCGCCGCCTGTGCCTGTCAGTTTTGCTGAAATTCGCCATATCGCGCCGCACGCGCGCTCCCAGCTCATCCGCAATATGCTGTGGCAGCGGATTAGCTTCGCTTTCCGCAAGTACTTCCTTCACTTCTTCTTCAAACTCCAGTTGAAACGCCAGCCGCAGCTTCAATTCTTCCAGCTCGCGCATTATCTCCTCCGAACTCATATATTCCTTATTCATACTCAATACTCCAATTCTTTCAGCTTTTGCTCTAGCTGTCTGCGCGCCAGTGTCATATAATATCTTACGCTATTCTTGCTTACATTCATAATTGCCGCTATAAACCCATCATCTTTTTCTTGAACGTATTTGAGTTCCAGAAAGCTCGCAAACCGCTCGTCTATCATGCCTATCGCCTTGCGCAAAAGTTCAATTTCGACATTGTATATTACGAATTCTTCCACGCTTCCATGCTCATCTGCCATAATGTCGAGCATGCTTTCATCATCTATCGGCGTGCATTTTGCATTCTCGCTGTTCCGCAGATACATCTTAGCCGTATTGCGCACTATCGCAAGCACATAATAAGTCCGCTTGTCCGCATCCACTGCCGCTATCCTTTCGGCCTCCTCCATCATCCTTATGCACGCCGATGATACCACGTCTTGAGCCGCGCTGTGTTCCTTCACCACCTTCATGGCCATCCTATACATTGGGCCTTTTAGTTCTTCAAATATTCCTTCTACATATTTCCACTTTTCCTTGTTATTCTCAAACACGCCTTGTCTTCTCCCTCCATACCCTTGTCAAATATCGCCTTTAGCATATATGTTTGAGAGCAGCGCAGTTTACACAATGGCACATGCCACAACATGATTATATACCACTCTGTAATAAATCGTAGACATCCCTATATATAGATGCACGAGAGGGGCAATATGCAAATGATTTTTGGCACATTTAACCTAAAAATAATTTATAGAGATGCAATCTGGCATATCTGTGCGGCATTTCAGGCAAAGGCATGCGCCGCCCATCCCCAAAGACGAGCGGCGCACAAAATCCAACTATTCACAACCAGGCAAACCTGTTCGCATAGCGGCGCAGGCGGACTTACATCAGCCCCTTGCCGCACTCCACGCTGTCCGGCACGCGGCCCACGCTTATGTTGTCCGCGCGGCGGTCGCGCAGCGGCGCTATCGGGTTGGGCGCGGTCTCGAAGCGGTAGTCCTCGCCGAACTGACGTATGTAGTCCTCTATGACGGTGTGGCTGGTCACCTGACCTATGGCATTGTTGACTATGGACTGATAGCGGAAGAAGTCCACGTCGGGGCGCAGGTCGTTCACGCAGGCGTAGCACTCGCGCGCGGCGGTGTACTGCACGGAATTGCCCTGCACGGCACGTATGTAATCCACGTTGGACTGAAGGCGCAGCGGCTCGGGGAACTCGCCCTCGCCCACCACCTGACAGTAGTGCGTGCCTTCGACCTGCTCAAGCAGCTGTGCCGCCGCATGCAGGTGCGCTATCTCCTGCGCGAGCAGGCGCTCCCAGACGGAGCGCAGGGCTGCGTCGGTCTCGGTCTGCATGCACGAATAGTACAGATAGCACTCTGTGTACTGATGCATCAGCAGCCCCTCCAGCCAGGTGGAGTTGGTGTCCATCAGGCTGCCGTACTGGGTCACGTGCTGCTCCTCGACCATGCCTATCTCCTGATACAGCCTGCGCCCGCGATCTGTGGGATAGAAGGCGTTTACGTTCATGTAGTAGTTCATGGTCTGCTGCTCGGCGGCGGTGATTATGCCCACGCACAGCCGCGTCTGCAGGGCGGCATCCTTGTCGCATATGTGGCGGCGTATTGAGTCCAGCGGATGCCGATGGTGTGCTATTGTGGGCCGGCCGGGCATTATCTCGGTATAGCGCCCGACCAGTGTCTCAGCCTTTACGCCCGCATCCATGTCCAGCAGGTCGGCATACCGATACAGATGGTCAAAGTCCTCAAGCAGCGCAAAGTCGAGCGCCATCTTGACGTATTCATCCGGCTCATGGCGCGCCAGAAACGCCGTCAGGTCTACGGCCAGCTGCTCGTAGCCTATCGTGTGTTCCAGTATGGTCTCGTCCAGGGGCTTTAGCGCGCTTATCAGCTTTTGCTGCTGCTGCTCCAGACGACGCAACAAGGCCAGCTGGCGGCGCACATCGTTGTTGTCGCAGTGGCGCGAGAACTGATGCGAGTACCAGTTGGCCTCGAATTCGGTGCCGTTCATGAGTATGACGCGCGTGCGCGTGTATGGATCGACCGTATGCTTGTCATAGGGCGCGGGATACAGCTGCTTCCAATCCATTATGCAGCGCTCCAACGGTATCGCCTTTTCCTTGAATGGGTTCATGTCGCACACCTCCATGGGCTGTTTTTCCCATGATAAGTATACGCAGATGGGCGCAAAGTTATTCCTGCGCCGCAGTACATGCATCCCTCGCGGTCCCGCCCATGTCAAACGCCGCCCGCCAAGTCATAACGCGCATGGCTAGCGGTTCACGCGCGTGAAGTTGCCCAGCGTCTCGTTTACGTCGGAAACGCAGGCAAATGTGTCGGGATAGTTGCTGATTATGCTGGTAAAGCGGGTTATCTGATGCTTGTTTATGACGCATATGAGCATGGTCTTTTCCGAATGCGTATAGCCGCCCTCGGCCTTGACTATGGTCACGCTGTGACGCAGCTCGCGTATCAGTTCGTCGGTCACTTCGCGCGGATGAGCGGTTATCATCTCCACCTTGAGCGCGCGCTGGCCGCCCTTGAGTATGTTGTCGCTGATGTGCGAGGTGAGATAGCTATATATTATGCACAGTATTACCGGCTCTATATTAAAATCGTACACGAAATAGGAAAGTATCGCAACGGCTGTGTTCAGCGCGAATATCACTCGCATCATCGAGTACTCAGGACGATGCTTATGCACGAACGCCGCTATGAAATCTGTGCCGCCGGTGCTTGCGCCCAGACGTATGGCCGCGCCGTATATCAGGCCGTTTATCGCGCCCGAGGCCACTGGCGCAAGCAGCGTACTGCGGCCATCGTTGGTATGGTATATGAACTTGCCCAGATCTATGCGCGTCTGCAATACCAGCAGCGCGCCTGAGAACACCAGCGCAAACAGCAGCGTCTTTACCGCAAATCGCTTATCGACGAAAAAGTATGTCAGCAGCGCCAGCGGTATGTTTATCAGCAGCGACATATAGCCCACGCTGAAGTTGAACAGATACTGCACCATGGTGGCAAGGCCGTTAAGCCCCGCCGGCGCAAAGGCATTGTGCAGTATGAACACCTGATAGTTGAGCGCCATGGCAATAGCCAGCGCAACCAGCGCCACATATTCCAGCGCAGGCCGCGCCTGTTCCTTGGACATTTGACTCACTCCTCCCCCGTATTCAAATACATTATACCACGAAAATTGACGGTGGTAAATTCATTTTGCCATATTGTGACGGAAAAACATCGTTTTGCAATTCATGGCGCGAAGTCCAACACAAAGATAGTACATATTTCGCGTAATTTACTATCGTTGACGCGATGTAATATGAAGCGTATACTTTAAGCATAGCGCCGCTCAAGCGGCATATGCTCAGGAGGCGAATCAAAAATGAATTCCAAGCAACGTCTGGACGCCTATACATCTGGCAAACCGGTTGACCGCAGACCTAACCTCACCATAGTGGGAAGCGTGGTCACTCAATACGGCGGCATGGGCGTGGATACATACTGTCAGAACTATCGCAAGATGGCGGAAAGCGCGCGCATGGCTGCGCACGACCTCGAGTTGGACTACATACAGATAGCGTCCGACCTGGCGCGCGAGGCGGAAGGCTACGGCTCCGAGCTGGAGTTCTATCCCGACAAGCTGCCCACGGTCAGGCGCTATGCGCTGTCCGACATAGCTCAGGCGCGCGGCATAAAGCCGCTCAGGACGCGCGACATACCGCGCCTGCTGGACATGGTTAAGGCCACGCGCGCCGCGCTGGAGGACGAGGACATATACCCCATGACGCTGGCGGTAGGACCTATGACCGTGGCGGGCAACATGCGCGGCGTGGAGGATTTGCTGGTGGACGCATACGACGACCCCGAATCCGTCGAGGCGCTGCTAAACACCGTCACCTCTACCACGCTGGACTACATAGACGAGCTGGCGCGCGTGGGTGCGCGCTATATGTACGTGGCCGATCCCGTGGCCTCGCTGGTCGCGCCCGCCATGTACGAGGAAATGGTGCTGCCGCTGCACAAGAGGATATTTGCGCACATGGAGCTGATGGGCATACGCGGCAGGCTGCACATGTGCGGCAACACGCTGCGCATACTGCCCTATTCGCGCGACTGCGGCGCACGCATAGTGGACATCGATCACGCGGTGGACATGGACGCGGCGCTGAACGCAGCCGATGGACATTGCATAATAAACGGCAACATCGACCCGGTTGCCGACGTTTATTCCTGCGATGCCATTCACACATACGAGGCGATACTGAACTGCGCGCGTCAGGCAGACGGCCGCAGAGCCATGTTCATGCCCGGCTGCGAGCTGCCCACCGGCACGGCACTGGACAACGTGCGCGCCATAGCGCGGGCACTGCGCGAGATAGGCGGCTGACGCTGCTGGCACACATGGCCTGTGCAGCGGCGACATTTGTGTCAGGCATATGCGCAGCGCACGCTCCTACGCACATACGCATATGCGTTTGTCGAAATCGCTTCCTATTTATATAAGCCATTATTCAACGACACGGCCATGAACAGATAGCCCGCTCCCGCCTCTGAACTGTATCCGTCAGAAGCGGAAGCGGGCTATTTCCATGCATGCACAGCATCACCTTGCGCGCCCGCGTGCAATGCACCGCCATTCCAGCAGCGCGCACTGGCATGCGCATGCGCGGCTTTTCGCACTCTTGCATGCTCAAACGGTGCGCATACTCAGCGGTCTTGCATGGCATCGCAGGCATTGCGGCTTTTCTGCGCAAGCGGTGCGTCCTCGCATGCCATGCGCCTCAGCAATGCGCCTTCTCAGCGTATTCGCGCAGCAGGCGCAGATATATGCGATAGTTGTCCAGCGTAACGCCCGGCGGCGTCTGGTGATCGACCGAGGGCAGGAAGCCGCCCTGACGCATTACCGGCATGAGCCGCTCGAATTCGGCGCGCATGGCCGCCTCGCCGCGCGGCATGGTCATCTTGTCGAAGTGACCTATGAACAGCGTGCGCGGATGCTCGCGGCGAAGCTGCTCAAGGTCCACGCCCGCCTGCCGCTCCAGCGGAAGTATGCCCTCTATGCCGGCGCGCTCAAACCACGGCAGCGCGCGGGTGATGTCGCCGTCCGAGTCTATGAACACGCGGATGCCGCGGCGCTTTAGTTCAGGCACCACAATGTCATAGTACGGCAGCATAAACTCGTTAAACATTTCCTCGGACAGCATCGGGCCGTTGTTGTAGCTCATGTCCTCGGCTATGGTCATGAAGTCGGGCGTCAGCACGCTGCACACCGCGTCTATAACGCGCAGGCTGAACTCGGCTATGTCGCGGTTGATGCGGTGCAGCAGCCCGGGCTTATCGTAAAACGCATACAGATGCGGCTCTATGCCCAGCAGCTGCCTCGCGCCCCAGAAGAACCCGTCCAGCGTCAGCCACGTTATCGCCTCGCCGCTTTCATATCGCGGCAGAAAGCGCCTGAACGCACTCAGGTCTATGTCGCGCGGGTACAGCGTGGGCAATATGCGCTCGTAGTCCTCCTCCGAGCTTATCACCGGCGCGCCATGTCCGGCGGGCTTGGGCGTAAGATCGGTCAGCATCCTTATCCAGCACTGCTGATGCAAGTCCAGACCAAACTGCCGCTGGAGCGCTTCGCCCTCGCTCATGCCCGCGCACGGCTCTATCTCCAGCCCCTGCTGTTTCCACGCAGCTATGGTCTTGTCCCACCATGTCGCCCACTCTATCATCAGCAGCCTATCCACCGGCTCGAAGTTCATTATGCGGCGAAAGCGTTCTCGATTTGTCATATCGCACCTCCCGGTCGCAGTTGTTTGCCACTTGAATGTCCAATATATTATTATGCCAATCAAATTTGCCTTTAAGCATCGCTATACATCAGCGCATTCACGCGGTGCCGCGCGATGTGCAATGGCGCGCGGCGTTTTGCGCCAGCATTGCCTTGGCAAAAGCTTGTCCTTGTTCAGTACATAGCCGCGCCATGACAGCTCTGCCCATAAAAAACGTGCAAGCGCGAAGTACATAGCCGCTCCGTGACAGCTTTGCTCATCACATACGCACAGGCACGCAGTACATAGCCGCTCCGTGACAGCTTTGCTCATCACAGGCACACAAGCGCGAAGCACATAGCCGCGCCATGACAGCTTTGCTCATCAAAAACGTGCAATCACGCAGTACATAGCCGCGCCATGACAGCTTTGCTCATCACATACGCACAGGCACGCAGTACATAGCCGCTCCGTGACAGCTTTGCTCATCACAGGCACACAAGCGCGAAGCACATAGCCGCGCCATGACAGCTTTGCTCATCAAAAACGTGCAATCACGCAGTACATAGCCGCTCCGTGACAGCTTTGCTCATCACAGGCGCACAATTATCCGCACTTTGCCAGCATTACCCTATCTGCGAGACACCGCCAATAGCAAAGAGCCGCCGCGAAATACACGGCGGCTCGCAACGCACATTGCGCGCTTCTTACAGCTCCACGGTCTGACCGGCGGGAAGCTCCACTTCGCGGCCATTCCACACCAGCACTCCACCCGCGCGGCTCGCGGTCACGCGCACATGGCCCCCGGCAAGCGCTATCTCCACATGGCCATCGGGCAGCGGCAGCGAACCGCTGAAGTCGGACAGCACCTCGGCATCGGGCGCGACGCGGAATGTCGCATAGCCGGGCGAAGTCGGCTCAAGTCCCATGACATAGCTGCCCAGCAGGTATATGGGACCTGCGCCCCAGGCATGGCACAGGCTCTTGCCGTACTTCTGACCGTACATGGCCAGATGGCGCGGGAAGTCCTGACGCGGGTCGAACTCCTCCCATATCGTAGTCGCGCCCAGCTCCAGCATGCCGCCCCAATACCCGCGCACCTGCCTGAGCGCGTTTTGAGTGCGGCCCAGCTTGCACTCCGCCCACAGCTCGAAGAACTTGAAGTACGGCGTGGTTATCGGCGGCACCGCGTCGTTGTCCAGCACGTTTTTGACAATCAGTTCCCTCTGGCGCGCGTCGGCTATGTCGAACAGTATTGCGAATATATTGGCATGGCGGGTCACGCTGCGCTTGCCGGACGAATAACTCTCTATGAAGCAGCCCTTCTCCTCGTCAAAGAAGAACTCGTTGAGCTTGCCCTTCACGGCGGCGGCTTCGCGGGCATATACATCGCCGTCCTCGCCCGCCAGCGCCGCGCAGCGCGCAGCCGCCTCCAGCGCCTTTATGAACAGCATCTGCTCGGCGCTTATAGCACCGGTCTTGTCCATGTCCGCCCAGTCCACGAACACCCAGTCCTTGGGCTGGCCTATAAGGAAGCCATCCTCGTTCACGCTGGCGCGGCAATAGTCCATCATGGTCTTTATGCGCGGCCATACGGCGCGCACGAAGCCGGCATCGCCGAAGGTGTCGTAGTAGTCGCTTATGCTCATCACCCAGTAGAGCGAATAGTCCAGTATGGTATTTATGTGCTGCTCTATGGGGTCTTTGCCGCGCAGCGCCCATATGGTGCGCTGGCATATCTCCTTGTCCATGTACAGGCAGCGGTTTACGTAGTAGCTCTGATAGGCATCGCCCGACCATATCCAGCGGTCGCGCTTTATGCCGTCAAGGAAGAACTCGCGGCTGTTGAGGTGGAAGGTATAGGCCGCGGTACGCCATATGTCGCAGAGCAGCTCGTCGCTGGAGGTAAAGCTGCCGCGCTCCTCTATGGGCAGGTATTCGTACTCGGCGCTCACCTTGGGCGCGCGCTCGCCGGGTATGAACAGATAGCGGAATGCGCGCGCAGGATAGTCACAGGTGGTCTTGCCCTGAGGCACGCTGTCTATTATGTAGCAATCGTCCACGTCCAGAGCTTCGGTCTCGCTCTCGCCATAGCACAGCAGCTCGCCGCCGCGCGCGTCCTCTACATGCACGCAGGCAAACGTCTCGCGCCCGAAGTCGTACAGCGTGCCGCCGTTTACGCTGGTTACCGACACAGGCTCCATGTGCTGATACGCGAACTTGAACTGCTCGGGATCATCGTCGGGCGAATCCAGCCTTTCGCTGTATCCGCAGGGGCTCCAGTCATCGGCGACATTGCTGGCTTCCCAGCCCGCGCCGCTCGCGAACGCGCCGCCGGACACGTATGCGCAGGGCAGGCCGTCTATGCGCGCCACATCTATGGATATCTCATGCTCGCCGGGCGCAAGCGTCACGCTGCTGCCCAGCGCATAATGCCCGCCATCCACATGAAACCTGCCAAAGCCGCGCGCCAGCACGGTCACCGTCTGCTCGCTGTCCAGCACGGCCTTGCGGCGCAGGCGCACGTTGTGCCAGCAGTCGTCCAACCGCCACATCGCCGGATACATGCTGCCGCGCTCCTCGCGGCGAAGGTTGAGCTTTAGCCCATGCCTTATCTCATAATTGCCCGGATACCACATCCACACCGGCTTTACGCCCTTAGCTGCACAACTCATTGCACATCATCCCCCATATAATGCTTCGCTCATCGATATACGGACGAGCCATACGCACTCTAAAAATGCGCATAGAAATATACGCTATGCAATTATAATACCACGGCCGGCGATTGTGCGCAATCGCAAAATTCCATTGACTATGCACCCGGCTTATTGTAGAATATGCATGACGCGCAGAAAAACGATAATACAATGCGCATACAGGTGGATATGAGATACTATCTGGCTCCCATGGAGGGACTTACCGGGCATGTATACCGCAACGTGCAGCGCGATATGTTCGGCGGCATGGACAAATACTACACGCCCTTCATAACGCCCAATCAGAACCGCAGCCTGACCAGCCGCGAGATGCGCGATGTTCAGCCCGAAAACAACGCCTGCGGCGACGTAGTGCCGCAGATAATGGCCAACGACGCAGCAGCTTTCCTCTGGGCAGCGGACAAGCTGCGCCGCCTGGGATATGACGAGGTCAATCTGAATCTGGGCTGCCCTTCGCGCACCGTCGTTAGCAAAGGGCGCGGTTCGGGCTTTCTTGGGCATCCCACTGCACTCAATGAGTTTCTGGCACAGGTATTTGATAGCGTGCAGGTGCGCGTATCGGTAAAGACGCGCATAGGGCTGGAAACCAGCGCCGAGCTGCCCGGACTCATGGCCATATTCAACCGCTATCCCATATGTGAATTGACCGTACATGCTCGCGTGCAGAGCGCATATTACTCAGGCACGCCCGACATGGACGCATATCGCCGCGCACTGGCACTGGCGCGCATGCCGGTGGCGTACAACGGCGACATATTCGCTCCCGCCGATGCACAGGCGCTGACAGACCGCTTTCCCGATACGCGCGCCATGATGCTGGGGCGCGGAGTCATGGCCGAGCCAGCGCTGGCGCGTCTGCTGCGCGGCGGCGCGCCCTCGGATGCGCGCGAGCTGGAGGAGTTCCATGCGCGCCTGCTGGACGGATATCTGCGCGACATGGGCGATCCCGTCACGGCCATGTTCCGCATGAAGGAGCTTTGGGGCTACATGGGCAAGCGCTTCCCCAATGCCGCCAAGCCGCTCAAACGCCTGCGCAAGTCGCGCAAGCTGGACGAATACAGCGATGCGGCGCGGGAGATATTCGCAGCGGGGGTGGATTAGCGGGATGCCTTACGGCGCGGGCGTGGGATATCTTGTGCAGCGCGGATGAGTTACAAGCATCGCGTCAGCAGCGCCGCATGAAGCCATCGGCTTTCCCTTGGCCTACATATTATATGGTCATGCTTTACTAAGGAGAATGCACATGAGTACGATAATAACCGGTCATTCCGGATTTGAGAACACGGGCCGGGATTCCCTGCGCTCGGTAGAGGTAGCGGTCGAGCGAAAGCTGGACTGCGTGGAGGTGGACGTGCGCATCGATGCTATGGGCGCGCTCAGGCTATCTCACGATGCGCGCAAGGACTATGGCGCAGCCGCCACGCTTGCGCAGGCAATGGATATAATCGCGTCGAGCGGCACATGCATAAACTGCGATTTAAAGTCTCCCTTCGCGCTGTATCCCGTGCTGGAATTGGCCGGGCGCTGCGGGCTGAAGGCAGGCCAGCTGATATTCTCGGGCAGCGTATCATGCGACCTACTCGCTTACGATGCCGATGTAGCGCACAGGGCGCGCATATTCTTAAACATCGAGGAGCTGGCCAAGTACTTCCTTTGCGCGAGCAGCGGCGACATGGCCGGGCTTCTGCGCGATCCATGGCCGCACATAGGCAGCGCATTGGACAGCGCCGAGCCGGATCTCCTGCGCAGGATAGCCAATGCCGCCCGCGCGCTGGGCGCTGAAGCCATCAATCTGCCGCACCGGCTGCCGCTGAGTGTGCTGCGCTCGCTGCGCGCCTGCGGAGCGGAGCTATCGATATGGACGGTCAACGATGAGGCGGACATAGTGCGCGCGCTGTCGCTCGAGCCTATAAACATCACCACCATGGAGCCTGCGAGGGTTGCGGGGGTGATTAGCAGGTCTTGATGCCGTGCGGCAAATATCCGGCGCTGACCTAAGCCGCCCTGCACATCTATCTGCGGGCGGCTTAGGTTAGCGCGTTTGCATTATTCGGGCAATCTGACTATTCTGTCGGCTATGGCCGTCACGCCGGCATCATGCATCATTATGATGCACATCTTGTCTGCAAACGCAGTAAGTATGGTGGATTTAAGAAGCTCTATTGAAGCCGCGTTCAGGTTCGATGTGGTTTCGTCGAATATCATTGCGTCGGGGGCTTAGCTCAATGTGACAGCCTTACTTTATATATGACATATCACTCAGACGTTTAATAAACCGCTTGCCATCATCCGCCTGAAACATAAATGAAACGCCGCCCGACAAGCCAAACAATTCAAATTGGTTCAATGCTTCGGCATCCATTCCCAGAAACATAGTGTTCCATACACTGAGCAGATCGCCGTGAGACACTACTATTATGCATTTCTCCTCTCGCAGCATTATCTCATCGAATAGCGGCTTTAACCTATTCCACTCGTCCCTTCTGCTCTCCGCGTCTGAAAAAATGCGGTCATCTATGGTTCTCTCTTTGACTTCCATATTTTCTCTAAGCCATTTAACCGAGTGTCCCACGCACTTGCCCAGATTGCGCTCGCGCAGCTCCCTTCTGATTATGGGCGTGATTCCAAGATGCCTTGCGATTATTTCGGCAGTATGCCTGGCCCTGAGCAGGTCTGATGTGTACATCGCAATTTTTTGCCCCAATAGCTGCTCTGCAAGATTCCTGCCGATATTTTCTGCCTGCTCTACGCCGGTTTGCGAAATATCCCAATCCGTCCAAGAACCTACCATGCCGTTTGTGTGATGAACGGACTGCGTATGCTGGATGGTGATTATCTGCTTCATGGCTCGCTCCTATAATGCATATTTGTCATCAATAGTCAAACTCGTGTTCACCCACCGCAACCTTCTGCGTCAACCTTTCGCCATTATGCGGCTTGCGTATCTCTATGAGATTCAGCACCGTATAGCCATGCTTGCGCAGAAACGATATCATGCGATGATTATTGGGATGAACATAGCTGTATACTGTATCCCCGCCATAGTAAGCGGCCATCTCCTCTGCCTTGTCGTAAAGCGCCTGAGCAATGCCCATGCGCCTGTACCGCTCTTTTACAAATATGGACTCCATCCATACAACTTCGCTGTCAATGCGGCAGACGGCATAGCCCGCATATTCGCCATCCACAAGTGCGGCAAACACCGGGAACTCAGTTGCCAGATATTCCTCTATCTCCTTGCGACCCGCTTCAATATCCGGAGCTGACTGCACACCTTTATAGGAGCGAAGTTCGACGCGAAACAGCGCTGCCATCTCCGCAAGCTCATCATTTACATGCGTGATATTCAATATTTCCATAAAGACTTTCATCCTTTCCGCATTCAAAAGCACATGATAATAGTATCACAAAATCAATGCCTGTTCTATCATCGGGCAAGATTTTAGTTCTTCACGGAAAGTTAGGATAAATGTGGTGAAAATCGTTTCTTTAAGTAAGCCGTGGCAATTTTGAAAGAAAATGTCAAACGTTGCGATTTCAGATATAAGATTAATCTGAAAAACGCAAGCCAACAACCTTCATTACTGTTCCTCTCATGTCGAAGCTATGCTTTAGCGCGCTGACACCACTAAACGCGAATAACCCGATTTCTCAGCTAAAATATGCCCATCATCCAGCAATCCCGCTGCCATTTATTCAAATGCACATACGCAAGGCATCCGCCCCCCAAAACCAGATTCGGAGAGCGGACGCCTTATTCACATGCGCGCGGCTTTCTTGCCTTTAGCGCATCAGATTATCACGTTTACCAGCCTACCGGGGACGAATATCAGCTTCTTTATCTCGCCGTCGCCCACTATGGCGCGGAACGCAGAGTTGTCCTTGAAGAACGCCTCGGCATCGTCCTTGCCCAGCGCCGTGGGTACCATCATGCGGCCGCGCAGCTTGCCCTTTATCTGCACGGCTATCTCCACCTCGTCGGCCACCAGCGCGCCCTCGTCGTACTTGGGCCAGCTCTGATGGTGCAGCGGCGCGCCAAAGCCGCAGCTTTCCCACATCTCCTCGGTTATGTGCGGGGCGACCGGGTTGAGCAGCTTGAGCAGCACCTTCAGCTCCTCGGTGGTTATCTGACCCTTCTGGAAGAAGGCGTTGACCAGCGTCATCATCTGCGCTATGGCGGTGTTGAACTTCATGCGCTCATAGTCCTCTGTGACCTTCTTGATGGTCTGGTGCAGTATCTGACGCATGTCCTTGGACTCGCCGCCCTCGGTCAGCATGTCCTGCAGCCTCCACACGCGGTCGAGGAAGCGGCGGCAGCCATACGCGCCGTCAGTTGACCACGGTATCGCCTGGTCAAACGCGCCCATGAACATCTCGTACAGGCGGAAGGAGTCCGCGCCCATCTTGTCCACTATCTCGTCCGGGTTTATGACATTGCCGCGGGACTTGGACATCTTCTCGCCGTCCTCGCCCAGTATCATGCCGTGCGAGGTGCGCTTGGCGTAAGGCTCCTTGGTCGGCACCACGCCTATGTCATACAGGAAGCGGTGCCAGAAGCGCGAGTAGAGCAGGTGCAGCGTGGTATGCTCCATGCCGCCGTTGTACCAATCGACGGGCAGCCAGTACTTGAGCTTCTCGGGATCGGCCAGCTGCTTGTCGTTGTGGGGATCGATATAGCGCAGGAAGTACCAGCTGGAGCCGGCCCACTGCGGCATGGTATCGGTCTCACGGCGCGCCGCGCCGCCGCAGTGCGGGCAGGTGGTGTTGACCCACTCGTCTATGACGCTGAGCGGGCTTTCGCCGGTGTCGGTGGGCTCATAATGCTCGACCTCGGGCAGCGTCACGGGCAGCTGATCCTCGGGTACGGGTACCCAGCCGCACTTCTCGCAGTAGATCATGGGTATCGGCTCGCCCCAATAGCGCTGGCGCGAGAACACCCAGTCGCGCAGCTTGAAGTTGACCTTGTGCTCGCCCAGATGGTTCTGCTCTATATGCTCTATTACCTTCTTCTTGGCCTCGGCCACGCTCAGGCCATTGAGGAAGCCGGAGTTGACCATGGTGCCGGTCTCTATATCGGTGAACGCAGCCTCCTGCACATTGCCGCCGGCCACGACCTCGATTATCGGCAGACCGAACTTCTTGGCGAACGCCCAGTCGCGCTCGTCATGCGCAGGCACGGCCATTATCGCGCCCGTGCCGTAGCTGGACAGCACGTAGTCGCTTATCCACACGGGGATTTCGGTGCCGGTGAGCGGGTTTATCGCCTTTATGCCCTCCAGCGCCACGCCGGTCTTGTCCTTGTTCAGCTCGGTGCGCTCAAAGTCGCTCTTGCGCGCCGCCGCCTCGCGGTACTCGCGCACGGCATCCCAGTTGGTTATGGCATCCTTCAGCTCATCGACCAGCTTATGCTCGGGCGAAAGCACCATGTAGGTCGCGCCGAACAGCGTATCGGGGCGCGTGGTGTATACGCGCACCATGCCGCGGCCATTGGCCAGCTTGAAATCGACCTCAGCGCCCTCGGAGCGGCCTATCCAGTTGCGCTGCTGGGTCTTTACGCGCTCTATGAAGTCCAGATCGTCCAGTCCGTCCAGCAGCTTCTGGGCATAGTCGGTTATGCGCAGCATCCACTGGCTCTTGACCTTGCGCACGACTTCGCTGCCGCAGCGCTCGCACACGCCGTTCACGACTTCTTCATTGGCAAGGCCGCACTTGCAGCTGGTACACCAGTTTATCGGCATCTCGCTCTTGTAGGCCAGACCCGCCTTGTAGAGCTTGAGGAATATCCACTGCGTCCACTTGTAGTAGCTGGGATCGGTGGTATCCACCTCGCGCGAATAGTCGAACGAGAAGCCCAGCATCTTTAGCTGCGAGCGGAAGCGGTCTATGTTGCGCTTGGTTATCTTGGCGGGCTGCTCGTGCATCTTTATGGCGAAGTTCTCGGTGGGCAGGCCGAACGCATCCCAGCCTATCGGGAACAGCACGTTGTAGCCCTGCATGCGGCGCATGCGGGCGATTATGTCCATGGCGGTGTTGGAGCGGGGATGACCCACGTGCAGGCCCGCGCCGGACGGATACGGGAACTCTATCAGCGGATAGAACTTGGGCTTGGTAAAGTCATCCTCGGCACGGAACGCGCCTGTCTCATCCCATATTGCCTGCCACTTCTTTTCTATGGCAGAGGGATCATACTGTCTTTGCATGGATTGGCCTCCTTGAAGCGCTGTATCTGTTTTGGGGTAACAAAAAGCCTTCCGTCTCGCGAAAGAGACGGAAGGCTGATTACCTTACGCGGTACCACTCTTATTGGCGCTGATGCGCCCTCTCTACGTCCGTAACGCTGAACTGCGCCGCCTGCGCGGATGGCTCCCGGGCGAGTTCGACCGCCGCGTGCGCCGTCTTACACCTACCGACGGCTCTCTGCGCCACGCTAAGCGCGCCTAATGCTCCCATTCACAGCCTGTTTGGATATTTAAGACGCATAACGCGCCTTGACTATGTTGGGATTATACTACTTTTGCGCCATGCAGTCAACTATCCGTTAGTTAAATTGCAGACCGCCGTGCATTGCGGCGTACAAGACAGCCTGCCGCACATGCATGTCCTCAGCTAATCACGGCGCATAAGCTAAGCGCTATCGCACGCGCGGACAAGGCCGAGTGAGTGAGACTCACTGCTTCGATGCGCCGCAAGGCACGCCGCCGGTGTCGCCGCAGGCGCGTTCGCTCAGAACACATCAGGCCGCCTTGCGCTCTGCGGGCATTACGTCCTTCATGCGCTGGCGGTACACCCTGACAGTTAGCACTATGGCCGCGATCATCGCCACGAATTCCGCTATCGGGAACGCCCACCACACCAGCACTGCGGCATTTTCCGCCATGGACAGCAGCCATGCCAGCGGCAGCACTATAACCACCATGCGCATGAGCGATATCACGAGCGAATACATGCCGTTGCCCAGCGCCTGACACGCGCCCTGAAGCACCACATTGGCGCCCACGCACAGGAAGCCCACCGTGATTATGCGCAGCGCGGTCACGCACATCTGTGCCGCTTCGCTGGAGGTCTGGAACAGGCTCACTATCTGCGGCCCGAACAGCTGCAATGCCACTATGCCCAGACCCATTATCACCGAGGCTATGACCAGACCGCCTATCACGGTATCGCGCACTCGCCTGGACTTGCCCGCGCCATAGTTGTAGGCGATTATCGGTATCGAGGCATTGTTCAGGCCGAACACCGGCATGAATATGAAGTTTTGCAGCTTATAGTACAGGCCATACGCCGTGACCGCCGTGGCCGACACGTTGACCAGTATCAGGTTCATGCCATAGGTCATGACCGAAGTGAGCGCCTGCATGGCTATCGCGGGCGCACCCACCTTGAATATGCGCGCTATTATAGCGCCGTCGGGACGCATGCCGCCGAGCGACAGCGGTATCTCGCTGTTATGGCGATTATGCAGCACTATGCCCACGGCCAGCGACGCGCACTGACCTATTACCGTGGCTATCGCCGCACCGGCCACGCCCATAGCAGGCAGACCCATGTAGCCGAATATGAATATCGGGTCGAGGATTATGTTGAGCAGCGCGCCCACGAGCTGGCTGACCATGGCCGAGGTGGTGCGGCCCGTGGCCTGAAGCAGCCTCTCAAAGCATATCTGCCATATCGAGCCGAACGCGCAGAACGAGATTATGCGCAGATAGCTGCCCGCCATCTCGGCCACTATGGCATCCGAAGTCTGGCTGGCCAGATAAGCGTCCACGCCGAATGCGCCGAACAGCACCATGCCTATCGAATAGCACAGGCCGAGGAACACCGAGTTGCCCGCTATATGTCCCGCCGTCTTGCGGTCGCCCATGCCCAGACTGCGCGAGAGCGCGGCATTCACGCCCACGCCCGTGCCTATGCACAGCGCAAGTATCAGCATCTGTATCGGGAAGGCCAGCGTCAGCGCGTTTATGGCCTTGTCGCCCGCGTTCACTATGCCCGCCGTATCCGGTATGTACGACACAAACAGGCTGTCCACCACATTGTACAGCGCCTGCACTATCATCGACAGCATCAGCGGCGCGCCCATGCGTATCAGCAGGCTGGGTACGGGCATGGTACCCATGCGTTCCGACTTCGACATATTCTTTTCTTTGTCCATCATATCTCCTCCCGCGTAAAAAAAATGTGCAAACTCACAGTTTGCACATTCAAAGATGGTCGCTATTCTGCATCCTTTATTATAGCAACTCCCGGCGCACATGTCAAGCGGCTTGCACATCAGTTAACCTGCCTTGCGCATCAATTAACCTGCGCTATCTGCCCGCGCCACATTGTGCGCTCGGCATAGCGGATGTATGGCTGCTCTATGCTGTAACGCGCGGCGCACGAGCAGGACATGGTTGTTCCTGCTCTTCAGCATTTCTGACACAATAAGCTTTCGCGGTCAAATTCAGGCAAGCCGACAGTTATCGCAGGCAGCTATGGAGAATTCTGGTCGCTCCGCAAGGTGCTTCGTCGATTCATCTGGCATGACAGCATTCACGCCAAGGCGATGTATCGAATGGCGGTAAAAGTGTTTGGAGCAGAGAATGTTGCCAATCCGTTTTGCTTTAAACAATAAACCCTTATCACAAGCAGAAATGATTATGGCAGACATTGAAATTTGAATTTCAATGTCTGCCAAGCAGGAACGCTCAGAGCCTATATATGCAGCCGCGTGCGGCTGACACGGCTGCGCATGAACAACCATTCAATCGCTCATGCGCGAAAGTCGCGTCGCGCGCGGCTGCATCATTACGCGCCCACGACAATAACATTCACGCTGCCCGCCGCGATGTTCAGTTTGAGCCGCCCGTCAAAGCTCATATCGCTTGCCTTGGGACTAAGCAGCTCAGGTTCTTCAAACGTATTCTCCGCATCGGGCGCGCCGCTCAGCGTCTCTATATGCGCTTTGCCGCTTGCCATGGGCAATTTCAGCGATATATCCAGCGGCTCGCTGCCGGGATTTACCGCCTTGACTATCACGGCACCGTCCGCATCGCGCCTGGACGCGGTTACGTATAGCCCTTCGCCCGCGCCCTGTACGCTCAGCAGTACGTCGCCGCGCGCGCCCGCAAACATGCGCTGCACATGGTAGTTGGGCGTAAGCACCAGTTCGCGCTGGTCGAACCATATCATGTCGGGCTGCCACTGGTTTGCGCCCCTGCGCGCCAGCAGCGGCGCATAGCTAGACATGGCCACATTGGGGGATGCGTTCTCCACGCCGGTCAGGAACGCGGCTTCAGCCACGGCGGTCGCCATGCTGTTCCTGCGCCTGCCGGTCTCGGGCGAGGAATGCGCCGCATATTCGCCCGCGAACACGCGCGGCAGAGCGGCATCGTAATCGGCATAGCGATTGGCATTGTCAAGAAACCACTCGGTGGGCTTATAGTAATGCTCGTCGGAGTAGTCGGGCTTGCAGTCGGTGCGGCGCATCCACTCGCGCGCCTTATCTATCTCCCAGCCATCGTCGCGCCAGCCCGCGCAGCCTATCAGCTCTATCTCGGGATGCACGCGCTTGACCGCGCGGTGTATAATCTCATAGCGCTCGAAGTACACATCATCCCACTGCTCATTGCCCACGCCTATCATTTTTAGGCCAAACGGCTCGGGATGTCCCATCTCGGCGCGCTTTGCGCCCCAGAAGCTATCGGGCGCGCCGTTGCAGAACTCTATGAAGTCCAGATAGTCGCTTACAATGCCGTCCATCTCGTCAAGCGGCAGCGCCAGCGCCTCGTGCCACTGGCAGGTCAGGCCGCAGTTCAATATGGGCAGCGCTAGGCAGCCTATGTCCTCGCAAAACTGCATGTACTCAAAGAAGCCCAGTCCATAGCTCTGATAGTAATCGCGGCTGGAGCGGCCGTCTATCTGATACTCGTCCAGCTGCCAGCGGTTCCAGTTGACGCGGCGCTCCTCCAGCGGGCCTATCGTCTCCTTCCAGCGATACATGCTGTCGAAGCTGCGCCCTTCCACTATGCAGCCGCCCGGAAAGCGCATGAACGCAGGATGCAGATCGGCAAGCGCCTGCGCAAGGTCTGAGCGCATGCCGTTTCTGCGCATCTTAAACGTATGCTCAGGAAACAGCGACACGAAATCCAGGCAGAACTCCTGCCCGCTGCTTATCTCCAGATAGCCGCGCACGCCGCCCTGCGAGGGGTTTAGCATTATATCGCGCTTTTCCCAGCCCTGCGCAGTCTCTATGCGCTCGCGGCACAGCACCGCGCCGTCCTGCGCGACTATGCTTGCGTATATAGCGCTCTCCGCGCGGAATATGACGCTCAGCCTATACCCCTCGCCCGCTTCGACGAAAAAGCCCTCGCCCAGATAGCCCTCGCTGCGCACACCGCCCGTGCTGCCGTTTGGCGTGACGCGCAGGTAATGCGGGTTCTTGACGCCGCGCGGATTTAGCGCGTCTATGGCAATACAAGCGCCGTTCACCGCGCTCCAGCGCGACATGCGGTCATTCCCGCTCTGCGGCCCTGCGCACTCAAAGGCGCGGTTTGGCACCAGTTCAGCGTAAAGTCCGCCATCGCCGCCATAGTTTATGTCCTCAAAAAATATGCCGTACAGCTTCTCGCTTATGCGCGCTCCGGGCGCGCCCCCTATGCGTATATCCATAATGCATTCTCCTTTGGCATGCGGCCATGTAAGCGCCGCCGTGTCATATATCATATCTGCCCATAAGCGCAGCTATGCCCATTATCGTCCGCTGCATGTTGTATCCGCGCGTTATGCGCCCCCTAACGCCGCTTCCCACCCAATCAGGTTTCGCCGCCGCTTGCGGAATGTTCCTCGCGGTACTGCGCCGGGGTCATGCCCTGCACGCGGTGGAACATGCGTATGAAGCTGGAGGGATGCGTATAGCCCAGCTTTTCGCCTATCTGCGCCACGTCCATGTCGGTCTCCTCAAGCAGCTGGCGCGCAATGGCCATCTTGCGCTCGGCGATATAGCTGGCCAGAGTGTCGCCGGTGGCGCGCTTGAACTGATGGCTGAGGTTGGAGGGCGATACGCCGAAGCGCTCGGCCAGCTCGCAGGCATTGGGTATGTTCTCGCGCAGCGAATCTATGTACGCTATTATGTCGGATATATCATTGCCCTGCGCCGGAACCTCCTCGGCTATGAACGCATCCAGCGCCTCGGTGTACAGGTCGTTTATCATCTCCAGCAGGCGGTCTATGTGTATGCTGCCGCGATCTATGGTGCGGAAGGGCTGGCTGTCGCTGCGGCCACCTATGCCCAGCTTGGCCATGGCCAGATTGTATGTGGAGATTATGTCATAGCACAGCGCCTGCTGGTAGACCGGGTCGTCGCCCAGCGCGCGCAGGCTGAACATAAGCGTATCCTGTATGAAGGACAGCTTCTCCACGTCCTTTTGCTTGAGTATGTTGTAGAGCGCGTCCAGCTCCTGACGCGGGTATATGGCCTGTCCCTCCTGCGTATGCGCGCTGTCGCTCATGACCGGCGACCGGCGCGTTCTCGCCCTTCATCTGCGCCCTTCTGCGCGCGAACACGCAGTCCTGATATGCGCTCTGCGCCTGCATGAGGTCGCCGGTCTGACCGCCTATGGCCATCATAACACCAGGATAGCGCCCCTTTATGCGCTCAAATATCTCGATGCGCTCGCTATGTCCCTGCTCCTGCTCCGCCAGCAGGAACACCTGGCACTGGCGCTCGCGGAAGCGGAACCCGAACACCCGCATGCTGCCGCCGAACAGCCTGCATATCTCATTTGCCGTCTCGCTGGTGGGCATGCGCAGCTCGTCTATCAGCACCACCGTATAGGTGCAGCCTGTGACGGGCAGCTCCACCGCCATGCAGTCCTCCTCCAGCTCCTCGCGGTCCCCATACTGGCCGCTCATCAGGCGCATAAGCACATTGCGCCGCTCCGACTCTATATATTGGGATTGCAGCTG
This sequence comes from Candidatus Fimadaptatus sp., assembly GCA_050946055.1. Lineage (GTDB taxonomy): Bacteria > Bacillota > Clostridia > Christensenellales > Aristaeellaceae > Fimadaptatus. Next base: position 22,212 of record JBMNUB010000014.1, read on the forward strand.
CACATTTTCCCTATGCACGTTCTCCAGCGCGTCGCGCACGCCCGATATGCCCTTGGGCTCGCCGCCGCCCATGCGGCTCACGGTCTCTATGAGCATGTCTATGGGGCGCGCCAGCAGTCTGGCGAATATGATAGCCAGCGCTCCTCCGGCCACCAGCATCAGCATCAGCATCCAGAAGAACTGATCGGTCAGGCTATCCACCTTGGCCAGCATGTCATGCTCATGTATGGAATACACGCACTCCAGCCCCAGCGCGTCGCTGCGCGTGCTGATTATGTAGTGGCCGTCCGGCATGCGCTTTAGGCGCGATACAATGTCATTTTCATCCGCGCCCCCGTAATGCGCGACGCTGGCCGGCACAACTTCATCCGCAACGGCCGACTCATCGTCCAGCGCCGCGCGCCAGTCCGGCACGTCCTCGCCTTCTGCCTGATACAGTGCGCCGCCCTCATGCCCCAGAACGGCACATATGTCCAGCTGCGCCTTGTCAAGGCTCAGCATGCTGAGCAGCCGCTCAACCGGTATGCAGAATATCAGATAGCCCTCATCTGTATTTATCACCGGCGCGGCGTATTGCACGGTGTCCTTGAACGCGGGAGCGCACTTGACCACGTCGTCTGCGGGTATGAAGAAGCCACGGCGATGGCCGCGCAGATAGTCCGCAGCCGGGCAGGCCGCATCGTTGACGCGATACTGATTGAAATATGCGGGATTATACGTTCCCAGCGAGGTATAATACGCGCCGTCAAAGCCACAGTTGATGTACACTATGTCGGATACATAGTTGGATATGTAGCGATAATGCACCAGCTGCTCGCGCACGTCGCGATATATCAGCGCGTCATCCATGAGCCTTTGCGCCTCGAACTCGCCGCTGAACGAGAACTGCATCGATATCAGGTTCATCTGAGCCAGCTGCCGCTCCATATCGTTCATGGTCTTTTCAGCCGTCATCTGCAGCCTGCTTATAAGCATCTGCCTGTAATCGGCCAAAAAGCGCGTGTTGAACGATGCCGCTATCGCAGTTACCGGCAATATCATAACTATTAAGTAACTAAGGCAGTAGCGTAGGAAGTTGCTCTTGACGAACCTAGTACTCATTTATGTACACATCCTTGCGGTAGTTAATGCGGGGACGTTCTGCGGTACGGTGCGTGGCAGCGCCAACCGGAATTTGGCTAAGGCGCGCCCAAAGGCTTTGCCATGCCCAATGCGCAGCGGGCAGGCCGGTGCCAACCGGAATTTGGCTAAGGCGCGCTCCAATGCTTTGCCATGCTCAATGCGCAGCGGGCAGGCCGGTGCCAACCGGAATTTGGTTAAGGCGCGCCCAAAGGCTTTGCCATGCTCAATGCGCAGCGGGGCTATCCCATTAGACGCCTTGAGCCACCGGCAAGCATGCCGGTGGCCTAGGGCTAATACGTGCGGATCAAATCTTTCCGTCTATGAAGTCCTGATACCACTGCGCCCACTGGGATATGCCGTAGGCTTCAGCGTTGGCGAGATGCGCCTCCCATTCGGCATCGGTCACGCCGTTCATTATGCTGGTGGCGACAAATCCATCCAGATACGCCTTGAGGTCGGTGTAAATCAGTTCGCGCTCGCTTATCTTTTCGGCGGACACCGAGCGCACGGGCAGCGCCTCGTCGGGTATGAAGGGCTTTATCTGCTCGACCATATTGGTGCGTATGGCCGAGGTCGGGGACTTATCAGCGTTGGGCAGCGGTATCTCATCGGGCATGAGCAGCGCGGGAATCATGTCGGTATTGCCATAGGTATACTTCATGTTCTCCACGCTCATCTCCTCGGTGGCTTCGGGGTAATTCATGTACACCTTATCGCCATCGCGCTCCCAGAGCAGGCCCTCCTCGCCAAAGCGCCATGTCATCTTGGTCTCGGTATTGACATTCTGGCGATCGAACCACTGGAGCATCAGCTCGGGGTTCTGGCAGGTCTTGGATATGGCAAAGCCGAAGCGGTTGCCGCTGAAGGCATTGACCTCGCCGGACACGACCGGGTCGGCGCTGCCGGCCTTGATGGGCTCAAACACCACGTATTCATTGGCCTTGGCCTCGTCGAACAGGCCGTTAGCCGTCCAGGTATAGAACATGAAGCAGCGATCGTCCTTGGCCTTGGTCTGCCACTGCTGGTTGGTCTGGCTGAAGCCCTCCACGTCCAGCAGGCCCTCCTTGGCCATCTTATGGAAGTACTCAAGGAACGCGCGGAAGTCGTCGGTCAGGGGCGTAGCTATGAACTTGCCGTCCTCGACCTTGGAGTAGCCGGTGAAGCCCCAGAAGCCGGCGTATTCCATTATATGAGTACACCAGTCGTTCTCGCAGAACTCCAGCGCTATCTCATCCTTCTGGCCATTACCATTGGGATCGCCATCGCGCACGGCGACGCAGGCGTCATAGAACTCGTCCATAGTGGTCGGCATGGCCAAGCCGAGCTTGTCCAGCCACGCCTTGTTTATCACCGGTATGCCGCCGGCCCAGTTTTCGGGGTTGGTGTAGGCGCCGGTGGCAAGAGTGTATATATTGCCGTCGGTCATGGTGACCTTGCCCCACATACCATCTATCGCGTCGTACTGCGCTTTGATGTTGGGCGCGTACTGCTCTATCATGTCGTTTAGCACTACGAACTGGGAGAGGTTCTTGCTGACCTGGGACTCATTGAGCGTAGCTATGAAGGCATCAGGCATATCGCCGCTGGCCAGCATGAGGTTGACGCGCTCTGTAGAAGAGTCGGTTATCAATTCTACCCATTCTACGTGTATTCCAGTGTCAGCCTCGGCGTTCTTAGCTGCCAGCTTCTCGTTGAAGTTATCGCTGAGATCTAGCACCTGACGGCCTATGGCTATCTTAAATGTGACGGGTTCGGTGGTGAGCGGCGTTGACTCGGCCAATGCAATAGGAGCAGCTATGGCCAGCATTGCGCATGCGAGTATGAGACTTAGCAGCCTTTTCATGATACGTTATCCACCTTTCTTTATTCTTCCCGCGGAAACCCGCGTCGAAGTCCATGTATTAGCCCTTGAGTGAACCTATCATTACGCCCTTTACGAAGTACTTTTGCAGGAACGGATAGAGCGCTATTATTGGCAGAGTGCTAACCACTATAACTCCATACTTTGTAACCTCACTCATGCGCTGCATGCGAGCAAGGTCATCGCCGCTCAGAGTACTAAGTACCTCTGCGCTCTCATACGTCTTTGCCGTCAACAGTATCTCGCGCAAGAATATCTGCAGCGGGAACTTATCTCGGTCGGATATAAATATCAGGGCATTAAAGTAGGCATTCCACTGACCTACGGCACAGTACAGGACTATTACGGCGGTTATGGCCTTGCTAAGCGGCATGACCACAGAGGCGAAGAATCGCGCCGTACCGCAGCCGTCTATCTCGGCCGCCTCCTGGAGTTCGCGCGGTATCGTGCTTACAAAGAACGAGCGCACGATTATCATGTTGTACACCGACGTGCCGCCCAGCAATATCAGTATCGCACGTGTATTGGTCAGGTGCAGATTCCTGACTATCAGGTAAAACGGTATCATTCCGCCGCCAAAGTACATGGTGAATACGAACAGCGCCATTATTATGCCGCGTCCGGGCAAGTCATCGCGCGAAAGCGCATATCCCGCCATCATGTTCACCGCGACCGCCAGCGCCGTGCCAAACACAGTGTAGTATATCGTATTGGCATAGCCTATCAGTATCCTCTGGTCGCGAAATACCTGCTGATATCCAAGCAGATTAAAGCCCTTTGGGTAGAGCAGCAGCGCACCGGAATTTACGTATTGTGGATCACTGACCGATGCAAATAGCACGAACAGAAGCGGGTATACTACTATCACCAATATAAACGCCAGTATCACATGCAGCACAACCATGAACACTTTGTCCTGCAAGCAATTATTGACCTTGGTAGGCGCAGCCTTCTTACTTACCACCATAGCTATGACCTCCTCTTACCACAGGCTACTGCCGGACAAATGCCGCGCCGCCCAGTTGACCACTATGAGCAGAGTAAAGTTTATCACGTTATTAAACAGCCCTATGGCCGTTGAATAACTGTACTCGGCCTGCATAAGGCCAACTTTATACGTATAGGTCGATATGACCTCGCTTGTAGTCAGGTTGAGGCTGGTCTGCATAAGATAGGTCTTTTCAAAACCTATGCTCATTATATTGCTAAGGCTCATTATGAGTAATATTACCATTGTAGGCATTATAGTAGGTATATCTATATGCCATATGCGCTGAAGCTTAGTCGCGCCATCTATTATTGCAGCTTCATGCAATTCCGGACTTACCGCTGTGAGCGCAGCCATGTATATTATCGAACCCCAGCCGGTACTTTGCCATATGTCTGACAGAACGTATACATGGCGGAACCACTTCGCCTCGCCGAAGAAGTATATCGGCTCAAAACCCAGCGCCTTTATTATGGAATTGACGAAGCCGCTGCTAGGCGAAAGGAATATGTTGAGCATGCCCACCAGCACGACAGTCGATATGAAGTGCGGCGCATAAGTGACCGTCTGCGCAAACTTCTTCAGGCGAAGTCCGGGCGTATAGTGCAATATGAGCGCCAGTATTATGGGCGCAGGAAAGCTCAGAAGCAGGTTATACGCACTGAGGATTATGGTATTGGTAAGCAGCATCTTAAAGCGCGGCGATGAGAAGAACATATTGAAGTACTTCCATCCCACGAACGGACTGCCCCATATGCCCATGGAAGGCGAAAAGTCTCTGAATGCAAGCTGTATGCCATACATAGGGCCGTAATGGAAGGTACCTATATAAAGCATCGCTGGAAGCAGGAACAGGTATAGCACCCAGTTCTTGCGCATCAGCTTAACAGTGCGCTTGCGTTTACGCATTCGTGCGGCCTTTTCCGCAGATATTCCTCCTGTCTGCACCATAATATATCACTCCCCCGCATTTCGCCAGCTGCAAGCTAGCATCTGGGGCGATATTAACACAGACATCCCAAGAAGTAAATAAACATTGTTTGTCTTAATACATCACCTTGCAATTTCAACATCTGCACATCGCTTTTGTCACTTTCACGCCCACCAGTGTACATATTCCAACAATTCACGCCATTAATGCACATTGTTTGACACAACAATTCGACATATCTGTGTGCCAATTGTGGCATATGCATTTGCGCATGTTATTATCTTCTGCTTTCTACCATTTTTGATTCAATTTTCAAGCAGTTCCCCCGCATTCCTCCTGCACCACTCCGCGCAGCTGTTCGTCCATGCGGATGTGGCGCGCGTCTGCTCCTCGGTGGGGAATATGCTTCTGCCCACGCGCGCCATCTCGGATAGCATCGCCTCCAACAGCCGCTTTCTCGACAGCGCGCCGCCGCTAGGCGATAAGCTCGGGGAAGCGCATCTCATGCGCGCCAGCTCGCCCTCATACGCGCTCATCATCAGCCCCATGCGCCGCGATACGTCGCGCGCGTCCAGCTCGCCATTGCCTATGTCCAGCCACATCCATATCGCATATGCCAGATCGACTGCCGGCTCACCTATTGCCGCCGCATCCCAATCTATCATGCCGCAGGGCATGCCTTCGTCAAACGTGAAGTTGCAAGGCGAGAGGTCGCCGTGGCAGAGCGCTTGCCCGGGCGCGCAGCCCGGCATATCGCCCGTCAGCGCATGCAGCCGCGCTATCATGCGCGCCGCCTCACAGCACTGCCCGTCCGTGAACTCACCTATGTTGTCCGGCACATCGCCCGGCATGAAGCTGAATACCTCGCGCCCCTGCTCGTCCGAGCCAAGATAGCGCGGCGCAAAGTCAGCGCCCTTGCCGCTAAGGTACCCAAGCGCCTGCCTGACGAATGCGGAATTGGCGCATGGCGTGCGATGTACGGTGTCGCCTACCTTGACTACGCTGGCGTTCACCCGACCGCCGCTCAGTTTTTCCTCACACATAGCCTTCCTCCGATGTGATAAATGCGCGTTTGCACACTGTCCTGCCCATAACCTATCCGGCAGAATTGCTCACGCAAGCATTCTTGACTGATAGTCAAATATTCGTCATGTGTCCGGCGTTGCGATCATATTCTCGTCATATTGGAGCAGCCGCAATTGACTATCGATCAAGTAAGCGTTCTGAGTATGCTCAGCGCCTCAAACAAGTCCTCCGCCCGCCTTATTCCGGGCATATCTACGCCCGCGCTGCCTATCCACAGCGGCTCTATGCCTGCGCCGCGCGCGCCTGCTATGTCGCTCGTCAGCGAATCGCCCATGTGCAGCACATCGCACGGCGCAAGTCCGACGCTTCGCAGCGCCAGCTCAAACAGCTCTGGCCTTGGCTTATACGCACACGCATCCTCGCTGGTGAACACCCCTGCGGGGGAAAGCCCATTTGCCGCCAGCGCCGGCAGCACATCGGCGCGGTCTATGTTGGACACTATATACACCGGCACGGGGCTGTCCCGCAGCAGTTCGCGCGCGCCCTCGCGCAGCGCAGGATTCGACCAGTAGTCAAATATCGGCGCACACAGCGCGTCCACATCTACCTGCGCGCCCATTGACCGCGCAGTCTGCTCAAGTGTGTATCGCTCTATGTCGCGCTGGAGTGCGAAGGCATCGCCATGCGCGCGCCTACAGGCTTCGGACATGGCGCGCCGCCACGCATGCTCAAACCGCTGCGCATCCACGCCCGCCGAGCGCGCCACCTCCGCAGACGTCGCGCTCACCAGCGGCGCATCGTCGCGCACCAGCGTGCCGTAAAAGTCGCAAAACAGCGCCCTTATCATGGTTCGCTGCGGGCATACTGATAGGCTATGCGCGGCGTGCCGTCGGCCACGTATATTATGCCGCAGCGCACAAAGCCGCTGCGCTCTATCAGCGCGCGCATGACGCGGTTGTCCTCGTGCGTATCTATGCGCAGCTGCGCACAGCGCTCCAGCGCAAACCTCATGCATGCCGCGAACAGTCCGCGCCCGCTCCCATCGCTGGCCACGCGGTGTATCGTGCCATACGGCTCGTCGTTGAGCCACTTGCCGCCCTCTATCGCGGCATAGGTGGGATCATCGCCCAGCGCCAGCACAAACGCGCCGCACACCCGCCCATCCTGCGCGCAGCAGACATAGAGCTGCTCCTTGCGCATGTCATCCATGAGCAACTCTCGCGACGGATAGGCCGCATTCCACTGATTGGGATTGCCGCAGGCGGCCATGTAGCTGCGGGCGCTTGAGTACACATGCATGAGCGCGCCCATGTCATCAGGCCGTGCGCGGCGTATGGCTATGCCTGCAAGCGTCTCAGCCGACGCACGCTTTTGACTATCGTTCAAGTACATGTCCTCCTTTATAATAGGAAGAAATTCGCCCCACAGGCGCAATTCACGCCCCGGCGGCATCGATATGCTACAGCAAATGCCGGTCAGGCATCAGGCAAACTCTATGTGCGCCTGAGAGCCATTTGCGCCGCCGGACACTATTAGCTGCGCCGGTATGCGCTCCTTGAGCGCGTTTACATGGCTTATCACGCCTATCGAGAAGTTCTCGCGCGCCAGCATGCCCAGCGCCTCCATGACGGTGCTTAGCAGCCTATCGTCCAGCGTGCCGAAGCCCTCATCCAAGAAGAAGAAGCCCAGCGGCTGCCCGCGCAGATTTATGTGCATGGACAGCGACAGCGCCAGTGCCAGCGACACCAGGAAGGTCTCGCCTCCCGACAGCGTGGACGTGGCGCGGGAAGTGCCGCCGCGCTCCATGTCGCGCACGGTGAAGCCGTCCTCGCTCAGTTCGAGATCATATCGATTTCCGGTCAGGAACATCAACTTCTCGCCGGCCATGCGCGTTATGTCGGACAGATACTGATTGGCCACATACTCGACCAGCGCATTGCCGCGCAGCACTTGCTTGAGTTCTGTCACGCTGTCCAGTGCGCGCTGGAGCTTATCCGCGCCCGCCTCCAGCTCGGCCTTGCGCTTGAGCCGCGCCGACATGTCGCTTATATCGCGCTCCAGCGCGCCCAGCGAAGCCGTTAGCTCCTTGACGCGCTCGCGCAGCTGACCCGCGCGCGACGTTGCCGCGCTCATCTCGGCATCCGACACCTCGCGCTCATCCTCGGTCTCGGCCAGACGCTTGAGGTTGGAGTCTATGAGCAGCTGCTCGTCGGAATCCCGGCGCAGCGTGAGTTCCAGCTCAGCTATCCTGTCCACCGGTCTGCGCGCGCGCAGCGCCGACTGTACATCGGCAAAGCGGCACTGATTGAGCTTGTCCGCAAGCTGAGTCCGGCGCTCCTCGCGCTGGCGCTCCATCTCCTCAAGGCGGGCGTTCTGCTCGGCGGCGCGGCGCTGGGTATCCTCAAGTCGATGGCGCGCATCCTTGAGCGCGGCATCCATCTTGTCCAGCTTATGCCCTATCGACTCCAGCCGCTCGCGACACTCATCTATATATACGTTTATATCGGCATCGACCGGCAGGCCCAGCCGCTTGAGTTCACCCGCCCAGCCGCTGGCCGCGCGCTGGTTCTCCTTGAGCTTGTCGGTGAGCGCGTCCACGAGGTTATGCAGCTTCAGCCGCTCCATCTCGTAATCGCGCACCTGCCGCCTATACGAATCCAGCCGGGCGCGCGCCTGAGATAGCAGCCGGTTGGCATCGCCCGCGCGGCTCTGCGCCTCGAGCGCCTGCGCATAGCTCTGCGCCAGCGAGGACGAACCGGTGGCAATGCACAGCTCGCCCCAGCGCGCCGTGAGCTCGCCCAGCTCCTGATGCAGTGACTCAGCCTGCGCGCGCAGCTCAGATTGCGCCTGCTGGCGGGATTCGCAGTCCTGCCCCAGCCGCGCCAGCTCGCGCACGGTGTCGGAATACGCCTTCTGCCGCTCGTCCACGGCGGCGCGCGCCGGTTCCCGGCCATCCACCGCCTGTGCGCCGTCCGCCGCCGGAGCGGGATGATGCACGGAGCCGCACACCGGGCAGGGTTTGCCCTCGCTCAGGCCGCGCGCCAGTTCGGCTGCCGCATGTCGCGTCGCCGACGCTATGTACTCCTCCTCGGCGCGGGAAAGCTCCCTGCGCGCCGCGTTCAGCGACTTAAGCCCCTCTCTCTCGTTCTGTCTGGCCTGCTCAAGCGCGGCCTCGCAGCGCTCCAGCTCGCCTGCGCGCTCCTCCATAAGCTTAAGCGCCTCGCTGTACCGCGTCTGGCAATCGTTCATGCTGCGCTCCAGCTGCGCGCCCTCGGCCAGCTTCTCCATGTCCTTGCCCGCGCATGACGCGATTATCGCTTCCTGCTGCGCCACGAACGCCTCGCCCTTGATAACAGCCTGCTGCTTTTCCTCCAGCGCATGATCGTTGGCCTCGCTCTGGCGGCGTATCTCGGCCAGCCTGTCCAGCATGGCGCGCTCGTCGGCGCTCAGTCGGCTCATGTCATCCTGACGCGGCTTGAGCGTCTCCAGCGCGCCCAGCCGCTTTTGCCCGTCCTGCTGCTCCTTCAGCAGCGCAGGGCGCTTAGTTTCGGCCTCGGCAATCACCTTATCGTTGTAATCGCAGGCGTTCTCATGCGCGCGAGCGCTCTCATGCGCGCTGCGCCGCTGGTCGGTCAACTCCCTGTCCAGCTTTTCCAGCTCCGCCGCCAGCGGCAGCACCTGATCTGCGCGCCGCGCCGCATCCAGCTCGGCGTTCAGCTCGGACATGCGTCCGCGCGCCGCGTCATGTTCCATCTTCCTGACCTGCCATGTCTTGCGCTCCTGCACACGCTCATACAGTGCGCGCAGGCCCTCGGCCTCCCTGTCGGCGACGGACGAGCGCTCCTCCACGCGCTTAAGCTCGTCCGAATCCAGCTCGCGGCGCACGCGCGCCTCTTTAAGCGCGGCTTCGCTGACCTCGCCCAGCTCGCGCAGCGCCGCTCCCACCTCGCCTGCGCGCGCCTGCAAGCTGTTCTCGCGCTCGCGCACCTTGTCGGTAAGCGCGCGGCCAAAGTCCTCCAGATGAAACAGCCGCTCCAGCATATCGCGCCTGTCCTTGCCGGTCATGTTCAGGAACTCCGCAAACTGTCCCTGTGGCAGCACCACAGAATGCACGAAGTCGTCCATGGTCAGCCCCAGCAGCTCGCGCACCTTTTGAGTGACATCGAACGACTTTTCGGCGCAAATCACGGTCTCGGCATCGCCATCCACGCGGCGAAGCGAACACTTCTTCACCTTGAGCGCATCGCCGCTGCGCGCCGCGCCCCGGTCGCGCGCATACTGGCGCATCACGCGATACACGCGCTCGCCGTCCCCGCCCGCGCCCAGCGAGAATTCCAGCTCCACAAAGAGGTTGTCGCAGCGGGTGTTCAGTATGCCGCCCGTGCGGTGTGGCGCGCGCACGACCTCGCCGTACAGCGCCAGCGTCATGGCGTCAAGTATGGTGGATTTGCCCGCACCGGTAGGCCCGAATATGCCGAAAAGGTGCGCCTCGGTGAGTCGGGCAAAGTCTATGTCCTGCTTCTTTTCAAAGCTGTTTATGCCTTCAAACGTCAGTCGCCGCGGTCTCATGCTCGCCGCCCCCTTCCTCGCTCATCAGCTCCAGAAACAGCGCCGTGACATCGCGCGGCGGCTCCTTGCCCTTTATCTGGCGATAAAACGCCTCGAACAGTTCCTGCCGGGGACGGCTCGTCCAGTCTATCGTCTCCTGCTCGTCCTCATGCGTTTCGCCCTGCCAGCGCGCGTACACTATGCGCTCGCGCGAGCGCATAAGCTCGGTCAGTTCGCGCTCCGCCGGCGGCTCGGGCGACTCTATCGTAAGCTCTATCCAGCCCTGAGCATCGTGGCCGGACTCTATCAGCGCGCGCGCCTCGTCCATGCCGGCAACGTGCCATCTGGCGAGATAGCGCCCGCTTATCAGCGGCACTTCGCTCACCTGCGGCTCTCCGCCCGGCTCTATGTCAACCAGCAGCACCTGCTTGAGCTGACCGCTCTCGCCGAAGTCCTGCTGCATTATGCTGCCGCAATAGCGCGCGCCCGCAGCCTTCTGAGCGCGGTGCAGATGCCCCAGCGCCACGTACTGCGCGCGGCTCATGTTGTCCGCGTCCACGCACAGCGCGCCGCCCACGCCCTCTATGGGGCGCTCCACGCTGCCGCTCGTGCCGCCGCGCGCAAACAGATGCGACACGGCAACGTTTACGTACTCCGGCTTAAAGTGAGCGTCTGCCGCGCGAAACTGTTCGCCCACGCGCCCGGCGTATTCCTCTTCCTCGCAGCCCAGCCTGCCCATGCTGGGATAAGGCAGCGCCGCTATCGCACAGTCGCACTCGCAGCCGCGCGGACGAATGCGCAGGAAGTTGGGCGCGCTCTCCAGTATGCCCTCGCCCTGCGGCGTCTCGCCCGGCAGCCCCATTATGTACACACCGTGCGTGCCGGCAAACGCGCGCGGCGCGCACAGGCGCTCCGGGCTGTCATGGTTGCCCGCTATCACCACGCACGCTATGCCCTCGCGCGAGAGTGCATCCATGGTGTCCAGAAACAGCTGCTCTGCCGCCGCAGGGGGCGTGAACGAATCGTATATATCGCCCGCCACCAGTACCACATCGACATGCCTGTCGCGCGCCAGCCTGCATATCTCGCCCAGCAGCGCCCTCTGCTCATCTAGGCGGCTAAACCCGCCCAGCGTCGCGCCCAAGTGCCAATCAGAAGTATGCAAAAAACGCATATGCGCACCTCTTCCGTAGTTTATAGCATCAGTGCCGCCCGTCCGCATCTGCCCGGCGGCGCGTTTCATATCAATAACAGCAACAGGCGCATTGCCTGACAAACTGCTGCGTAGGTATTCTGCCGCAGACGGCGTGCCGCCCGCCATGCCGGCTGTCTATGGCGGCATGGCTCAGCATCAGGCACGCCTTGCCGCGCACTCCGGCATGCACCCGCCAGGGCATAACTGCCGCACTGCCCGCCGCGGTTCAGCCTGTCGCCCGCTGCGCCTTGTCCGCTCAAGGCACCTTTGCCCGATATGGCCGCACCGCAAGCCGCGCGGCTAACGCTTCGGCATCCGCAGCGCTGCGGTCCAGCATCAGGCGCGCCTGATTGCGCCCAACCGCTCCACCAGCTCGTTTGCCAGCGCGCCCACTATCACTCCCGTGACAGAGGCCGCCAGCATCAGTATGGGCAGATAGCTCATCAGCCCCGCCGTGCGCACTACTATCGCCGCCAGCGCGTACTGCGCCGCATTGTGCAGCAGCGCGCCCGCGACCGAGACGCCGATTATCGAAAAGTACCGGCAGCGCTTGATGGCCGCCATGCCGCAAAACGACAGGAGCGCCCCCGCCAGCGCATACATCATGGCGCTAAGCCCCGTGAACATAGCCCCGGACAGCAGCACGCGCACCATGCTTATCGCAAACGCCGCGCGCGCCCCCATAAGGTACAGCGCCGTGACCACCACGACGTTGGCCAGCCCCAGCTTTATGCCCGGCGCGGGTACGGGCAGCGGTATGAGCTGCTCAAGATAGCCCACTATCATGGCCAGCGCCGTCATAACGGCACACGCGGCCACGCGCTCAGCTCGCGATCGCATCCAGTCCGCTCTCCTCCCCGCCATACAGCTCTATAACCAGCCTGTGCGGCAGGCAGATTATCGCTTCGCCGCCGTGCGATATCGCGCCCTGACGCACGCAGTATCCGTCCGGGCAGTTGGCGTGCGCCATGCTCACGCGCCCTTCATGCACGCTTATGACATTCTCCTGGCCCTCATAATGCAGCTCATACTCGCCATCCTCGTCCAGAGCTATCTCGGCCACGAGCTGCGAATCCCTGTACACCCTCGCCACGCGCGCTTCATCCGCGCGCACCGGCAGCCACACCCACACGGCAAGCGCCACCGACAGCGCCAGTGCCGACGCTATTATCACCCAGTCGCCCACCTTCATTATGCGAAATATCTTCATATGATGTCCATGCCATGCCTATCGGCCCGCCGCGCTCCGTGTCGCGCGGCACACGCCGCTTGTCAATGCAAACCGCCACAGTTCCTGCCCGGCTCTGCGGACATTGCCCGCCGCGCCCGGACACATGGCGCATGCCGTCACCTTACCGCCACCATGCCCAGCTGGTAATAGCCGTCCCTGCCGCCCGGCATGGTCAGGCTCAGGCGCACGTTCTCATCCGCAGTGAGGTTTATGGACACGCACAGCTCATACTGTCCCGGCTCTATAAAGCAGGGTATGTCTATATAGCCGTCCAGCGCCACCGGCTCGCTGCTCAGCACGCGCAGGTCTATGTCCTGCACCTCGCTTGCAAATACCTCGCCGTTTCGCCACAGCGTGAGCCTAAGCTCATGCTCGTCATATGGCGTAGTGACGCCCGCGTTGTCCACCGTCATGTTTACGAACAGGCGGTCGCCCGTGCGCGTAAAGCTGTGCCATTCGGCGTACCTAACGCCCAGCGCCCAGCCCACTCGCCCGGAGAGCGGCTCGCCATCTCCGCCGTCCAGCACATACGACAGGTGATTGCCGAATATCTGCTCGCCCGTGCCAGCCACCGGCGTGTCCACCCAGCTGCCATCCGCCCTGTCAGGCGCGCGGTAAAGCCCGTCCGCAGAGGGACAGAGCAGATACAACCCGTGCAGCTGCGCGTCCATGCCTTCCAGCTGCGCATCTGTCTGAAGGTATTCGCAGTCGCCGCGCTGCGCAAGCAGCTGGCATATCGCATCCAGACAGCGGCGCAGGTGTTCATCCCTGTATGCATCGGGGTCATCCGCCGCCGCTATGCCGCTCATGGTATGCTCAGGCACCTGCGATGCATCGAACATGACCACATAGCGCGCACCGCCCTCCAGCAGAGGCGCGCCGTCCGGCAGCACGTATTCGCCCGCAGAAGGCTCTGCCTGCGCCCAGATGATGCTCCAGCTCTTTAGATACCCATGCTGCGCGTCCACCACGCCCATCAGCGGATTCTCGCCCGTCTCTGTCATGGCGTAATCCACGCGATAGTGCGCAGGATGCACGCGGATGCTGGCCGCGACTATTATCAGCACCATAAGCACTATCGTTACCCAGGCAAACTTCGACCTCAGCGTTATCGGCGTTTCGGTCACGGTGTCCACTTCGCGCTCGCGTCTCTGCCGCGCCCGCGCCTTCATGCGCGCCGAAAGCTGCTTGGCCTTGAGCTTGTGCGCAGACCTGTCCTCGCGAAGTTTATTTTTGCCGCCTGCCAATGCCGTTCACCCCGCATGACATAGTTTTGACCTCTGTTCCGAATAAGTATACCGCAGTTTCAATATTATGGCAAGCATGGGTACGTGGCATATTTTTGAACTTGCAGCCGCCAAATGGATGCGGCGCACATTAATCGGCATGGGCAGCCGGCTCGCGCATGGCGAACATGGGCTTTGCCTGCGCGCCTGAATCAGCGGCGTTTGCCCGAGCGTGCTGAGCATTGCGGGACACATATTTGCCCCATAAGACGCGCAGTTGTCATTTCGTGCGGCACACGGCTTGCCGGGCTTATGGACGGCCATCGAACGTCTTTCTGCGCCCGCTTCGCCGCCGGTCGCCATGCCCGCGCCTGATTCAATTCCGGCGTTTCAGCATTTTGCCCTCAGCGGCCCGCTCATGTGCCGCCTCATAAAGGCCGCTTTGCAAGGCGTTTGCCGCGGACGCGGCCTGCATATATTCCGCGCCTTGCAAAGCCGCGCGGCAAATATTCGCCTTTTACCTTGCCAAATGTTGAAAAACGTGGTAAAATGCTATCAAGGGGCAAAATGAGCCATGCGGGTCAAAATCAGCCCGATATGGGTAAGGAGGGCGCAATGGACGAAAACACCATTCATGAACTCACAAAATTGACGCCCACGCTCATGCAGCCGGTGTTCAACTGCGCGCTGATGCTGGATCGCATAGCCGCGTTGCAGCCGGTAGGGCGACGCGCGCTGGCCAACCGGCTCCACATGAGCGAGCGCGAAGTGCGTTCGCTGGCAGACGAGCTGAAGAATTCTGGATATCTGAAGATCGACGCGGCCGGCATGGTACTCACGCCCGCCGCGCAGGAGCCTCTCAAGACCGCTCAGGCGCTGGTGCGCTCGCTGCGCGCGCTAAGCTCTCTGGAGACCAAGCTCAACCACCTGTTGGGCGTGGGGCGCGTGATAGTCGTAGCGGGCGATTCCGACGAGGACAAGAGCGTGCTGGACGAGATGGGGCGCGCTGCGGCCGGCAAGCTACGGCCCATGCTCCACGACGGCGCGACGCTGGCCGTGACCGGTGGCACCACGATAGCCGCAGTCGCGCGCAGCATACCCTCTGGCCCGCCCATCGACATACAGGTGCTGCCCGCGCGCGGGGGTCTTGGGCGCACGGTCGAGACTCAGGCAGGCACGCTGGCGGCCGAGATGGCGCGCAGGCTGGGCGGGCATCACAGGCTGATGCACCTGCCCGACACGCTCACCCCCGCCGCGCAGCGCGAGATGCTCAAGCTACCCGAGATACGCGAGGTAATGGACATGCTCAGCCGCACGGACGTGCTGATATACGGCATAGGCCGCGCCGACGACATGGCGCGCAACCGCCGCATGCAGCCCGATGAGCTGAATTCGCTGTGCGAGCGCGGCGCGGTCGCCGAGGCGTTCGGCTACTACTTCGACAGCGAGGGGCAGCCCGTAATGGCCGCGACCAGCGTGGGTCTGGACATAGAGCATGTCGAGCATGTGAGCCAGGTGATAGCCGTAGCGGGAGGTGCGCGCAAGGCCGATGCCATACTCGCAGTCACCCGCCATCACCGCCATGACCTGCTGGTCACCGACGAGGGCGCGGCCCGGCAGATACTTCATAATATTCAGCTTGCCACACAGCACAGGAGTGTGCTATAATAATAGTAATAGCGGTCTACCATCAAAACAAGGAGTGTTGACGATCATGAGCAAGAAGACTATCGAAGACGTCCAGGTTTCCGGCAAGAAGGTTCTGGTCCGCTGCGACTTTAACGTGCCGCTCGACGGCGATGGCAACATCACCGACGATAACCGCATCCGCGCGGCTCTGCCCACCATCAAGTATCTGCTTGAGAACAATGCCGCCGTTATACTCTGCTCCCACATGGGCCGTCCCAAGGGCGAGTTCAACATGAAGTACTCCCTCAAGCCCGTGGCTGCGCGCCTGAGCGAGCTGCTGGGCAAGGAAGTGCCGCTGGCTGCCGACGTAATCGGCGACAGCGCCAAGGCCATGGCCGCCGCCCTCAAGCCCGGCGATGCCATGCTGATTGAGAACGTTCGCTTCCACAAGGAAGAGGAAAAGAACGATCCCGCCTTCGCCAAGGAGCTGGCTTCTCTGGCCGAGATGTATGTAAACGACGCTTTCGGCACCGCGCACCGCGCGCATGCCTCCACTGAGGGCGTGACCCACTTCCTGACCCCCTGCGTTGCCGGTTACCTCATCGGCAAGGAGCTGGGCGTTATGGGCGCGGCTCTGGAGAACCCCGTGCGTCCCTTCCTGGCCATACTGGGCGGTGCCAAGGTTTCCGACAAGATCGGTGTCATCAAGAACCTGCTGGACAAGGTTGACGTGCTGCTGATAGGCGGCGGCATGAGCTACACATTCCAGAAGGCGCTGGGCGGCCATGTCGGCAAGTCCCTGCTCGAGGAGGACAAGGTGGAGCTGGCCAAGGAGCTGATGGCTCTGGCCAAGGAAAAGGGCGTAAAGATGCTGCTGCCCGTTGACAACGAGGCCGGCGATTCCTTCTCCAACGATGCTCTGCGCATCACCGTTCATTCCACCGAGATACCCGACGGCTTCGAGGGTCTGGACATAGGACCTGTGACCCAGCAGATGTTCGCCGACGAGATCCACAAGGCCAAGACCATCATCTGGAACGGACCTGTGGGCGTGTCCGAGTTCCCGAACTTCGCCTTCGGCACCAAGGCTGTGGCTCAGGCCATGGCTGAGACCGACGCCATAACCATCATCGGCGGCGGCGACTCCGCGGCGGCGGTCGAGAAGCTGGGCTATGCCGACAAGATGTCCCACATCTCCACCGGCGGCGGCGCTTCCCTTGAGTTCCTCGAGGGCAAGGAGCTGCCCGGCGTAGCCGCTCTGGACGACAAGTAATATACGGCTTAAACCTTATCGCGGGACGGGGATTCTTCCCTGCCCCGCTTTTGCTGAAAAAATTAACCGCCGCATTGCCACTTAATACATAATGCGGTTGTATAATCTTCACGTAATGAATGCGCGACATTTGCGCGCCCATTTTAATTGACAATAATTGCGGAGGTATGTTGATATGCGTAAACCGATAATCGCCGGCAACTGGAAGATGAACAAGACTCCCGCCGAGGCCGTGGCTCTGGTGACCGAGCTGATACCGCTGGTCAAGGATGCCAAGTGCGACGTAGTAGTCTGCCCGCCCGCCGTGAACCTGGCTCCTGTGGCTGAGGCCGTGCGCGGCACCAACATCAAGGTCGGCGCTCAGAACGTACACTTCAAGGCCAGCGGCGCCTTCACCGGCGAGCTGAGCTGCGACATGCTCAAGGCTGTGGGCTGCGAATACGTGATAATCGGCCACAGCGAGCGCCGTCAGTACTTCGGCGAGACCGACAAGACCGTCAACCTGCGCACCGTCGCCGCCGTGCGCGCCGGCCTCAAGCCCATAATCTGCGTGGGCGAGATGCTGGACGAGCGCGAGTCCGGCTATACCGACACCATAGTGTCCTACCAGACCCTGATGGCGCTGGAAGGCCTGACTGCTGAGGAGATAGAGACCTGCGTAATCGCCTACGAGCCTGTATGGGCGATAGGCACCGGCAAGACCGCCACCGACGAGCAGGCCAACGAGACCATCGGCGTGATCCGCAAGGCCATAGCCGGCCGCTACGGCGATGAGCTGGCTGGCAAGGTGCGCATACAGTACGGCGGCAGCATGAACCCCGGCAACGTAAAGGGTCTGATGGCGCAGCCCGAGATCGACGGCGGCCTCATCGGCGGTGCCAGCCTCAAGGCGCCCGACTTTGCCAAGGTAGTCGCGCTGGGCGAATGACAAGGAGCTAAGTGATATGAAAAAAGGTATGACCGCTCTTATAATAATGGACGGCTTCGGCATAAACAACAGCCATGACGGCAACGCCATATTCCAGGCCGGCACGCCCAATCTGGACGCGCTCAAGGCCGCCTATCCCCACACTCAGATAGGCGCCTCCGGCATGGATGTAGGCCTGCCCGACGGCCAGATGGGCAACAGCGAGGTCGGCCACATGAACCTGGGCGCGGGCCGCATAGTCTATCAGGAGCTGACCCGCATAACCAAGTCCATATCCGACGGCGATTTCTTTGAGAATCAGGCGTTTTTGAACGCCATAGCCAACGTCAAGACCACCGGCGGCGATCTGCACCTGATGGGTCTGCTCAGCGACGGCGGCGTTCACAGCCACATAGAGCATCTGTTCGCGCTGATACGTCTGGCCAAGCAGCAGGGGCTTAAGAACGTATACGTTCACGGCTTCATGGACGGCCGCGACGTGCCCCCGTCCAGCGGCATAGAGTATGTGCGTCAGCTGGAGAACTTCATGACCGAGGAGAACTTCGGCGCGATAGCCACCATATCCGGCCGCTACTACGCCATGGACCGCGACAAGCGCTGGGATCGCGTGCAGCGCGCCTATGATGCCATAGTCTGCGGCAAGGGCGTGACCGCGATAAGCGCCATCACCGCCATGGCTCAGTCCTACGAGAAGGAAGAGACCGACGAGTTCGTGCAGCCCACCGTGATTCTCGCGGACGGCAAGCCCGTCTCCCAGGTCAAGGCAGGCGACAGCGTGATATTCTTCAACTTCCGCCCCGACCGCACCCGCGAGCTGACCCGCGCCATGATAGAGCCGGAGTTCGACGGCTTCGAGCGCGAGGGCGGCTACCAGAAGGTGTACTTCGTCTCCATGACCAAGTACGACGAGACCTTCACCAACCTTGAGATAGCGTTCAAGCCCCAGACGCTGACCAACACTCTGGGCGAGTACGTATCTTCCAAGGGGCTGAAGCAGCTGCGCATAGCCGAGACCGAGAAGTACGCGCACGTCACGTTCTTCTTCAACGGCGGCGTAGAAGCGCCCAACGAGGGCGAGGATCGCGCGCTGATACCCTCCCCCAAGGTCGCTACCTACGACCTGCAGCCCGAGATGAGCGCCTATGAAGTGACCGAGGAGGCCGTGCGCCGCATAGACTCCGGCAAGTACGACATGATGATACTCAACTTCGCCAACTGCGACATGGTCGGTCACACCGGCATAATGCCCGCGGCTGAGAAGGCCGTGCGCGTAGTTGACGAGTGCGTGGGCAAGGTCGTGGACGCCATACTGCGTCAGAACGGCTCCCTGCTGATAACCGCCGACCACGGCAACGCCGACCAGATGGTCGATCCCGTGAACGGCGAGCCCTTCACCGCTCACACCACCAACCCCGTGCCGCTGATATACGTCAATCCCGCCGAGAAGGATGTAAAGCTGCGCGATGGCGGCCGTCTGGCCGACATTGCGCCCACCCTGCTGGACATGATGGGTCTGGAAAAGCCCGCCGAGATGACCGGCGAGAGCATGATAGTGCGCTGAGGCTACAGCCCAAGCTGCGCACCCATATCATTAACGAAATGATACAAAATGGCACTGACGCAAACGCGCGTCAGTGCCATTCAGGCTATTGGAAAACCCATGAGAGTTCGAGAGGACTCGCAGCCCGCCGCCTTCAATCGCGCCCAACGCACATGTCGCTGGGCGCGCATGATTTCTTGCGTTGGGAAAATCCACTGCGCAAAAATATCTTCCTTGCAGTTTCCACGCCGGCAAATCCTCAGTATCTCAGCGGGAACTGGCAGGGGTAGCACTGGCGGAGAGATTCTCCCCCGTACACGCTTGTCAAGCGACTGTTTGGGCAAGCTGAAATGGCACTTGCGCAAGCGCGCGTCAGTAGCACAATCAAGGCCAGAGTTTTGCTGAGCAAAAGCCGCCTGCCTGAAACCTTCAAGAATTTTCAGGCAGCCGGAATGGAGCTTCACTTTTCTCCATAATCGCGGACGATTTCTCGCCCAAAATGACGGAGCTGACGTAACACCGTCAACTCTTATCGACAGGCCGTTCTGATAGGCTTTGTTGACAGTCCGTGGCACTGACGCAAACGCGCGTCAGTGCCATTTAATCAATGACAGGAGGCATGCAGATGATATTGCAGACCGGGCGCCTGCGCCTGCGCGAGATGACGCACGGCGACTATGACTCGCTATGCCTGATGCTGCGCGATGCGGAAGTGATGTATGCATACGCGCACGCATTCGACGAGGATGAAGCTTGGCAATGGCTTGAGCGCCAACTGGCGCGATATGCGCAATACGGCTTTGGCTTGTGGGCGGTCGAGCTGAAATCGACCGGCGAAATGATCGGCCAATGCGGATTGACCATGCAGGATTGTGATGGGCGGCAGGTATTGGAGGTGGGCTACCTGTTCCGCAAGGAGTTCTGGCACAACGGCTACGCCACCGAGGCCGCAATCGCCTGCCGCGATTATGCGTTCGACGCACTGGGCGCGCGCGAAGTTTTCTCGATAATACGCGACAATAACCTGCCCTCTCAGGCGGTCGCACGCCGCAACGGTATGGAACCGCGCAGCACATTCGTGAAGCATTACTACGGCATAGACATGCCGCACATAGTCTTTTCGGTGCGCCGCGACGAGAAAGGCGCTGGAAACTGACGATGCAGCTTATAGTGACTCCCCGCCTGATAATACGCGACTTCTTTCCCGAGGATGCCGACGCGCTATACGAATACCTGGGCGATCCCGAAGTCACGCGCTACGAGCCATACGAGCCCTTCTCTCCGGGCAAGGCGCGCTTTGAAGCAAGGGCGCGCTCGCTTAACAAGGCCTATCGCGCCGTGGCGCTGCGCGAGGACGCAAGCATGCCCGGCATAGGCGCGCCGGGCGTGTATCAAACCGAGCCTGTGCGCTTAGGGCGCGTAATCGGCAATCTGTACATAGAGCGGCATGCCTTTGACATGCGCGAGATAGGCTTTGTGTTTGCGCGGCAATACTGGGGACAGGGCTATGCCCGCGAAAGCGCCGAGGCCGCGATAAGCGCCGCCTTTGAGGACGGCGCACACAGGATATGCGCTGAGTGCTGCACGCTGAACGAGCGCTCATGGCGGCTGATGGAGCGGCTGGGCATGCGCCGCGAGGGATGCGCGCTAAAGAGCGTGGCGCTTGACAAGGACGAAGGCGGCAATCCTGTGTGGTACGACACGTACACCTATGCCGTTCTGGACGAGGAATGGCAGGATGCGCACGGCACAGGACTGTCTTTGTGATGCAAATGGCATACCGCTCTCACCTGCACATAGGATAAGCACAGATGCATAAAGCAAGGTCATACCCACACCTATGCCGTGCTGGACGAGGAATGGAAGGGCGTGCGCGTGCTTAAACGGCCTTTGTGATGTAAATGGCAAGGGTATCCCATCCCTCACCCGCCCATTGGATAAACGCAGATACATAAAGCGAGGTCATATTCACGCGGCTTGCGCCTGAATATGACCTCGCTTGTATTTATTCAGTTATTCACGGTTGCTTGATGACTAATGCGCAGAGGTACATTGCGGCTTTGCCATAAGCGTAATGCCAGCAAATGGATTGTCTGCATTCTCAGACATCATCATCACGCTTAATTGCTATAATGTATCTTGGGCATACCAAATACCCCGGTTTTCCGTGAAAGCCGTTTGTTTTGCTATGCCGGATATGCTTACATAACGCGGCTGCCAGACTGCGCTCCGCACTCACCCCATGCGCATAAAGTCAAACGCAATCATCGCCAGACAGGTGCTTATTATCGCTATCAGCGCTCCCACTATCTTGCGCATAGGCACCTCCTCACAGGCATATGGGCAGCTCCAGCGGCTCAGAGCCCATGCTGCGCCGCGCCTGCTCCACCACCTCGGCCAGCTGCGCCTCGCGCCGCGCTAGGCTGGATTCGTAGATTATCGATATGTCGTCCTCGGCCACCATGGACTCGGCCAGCATGCCCAATAGCCCCTCGCGGTACTGCTGTATCTCGCGCACGCTCCACATGCCGTACAGAGGCGCGAATATGTCCTCGCTGGCAAAGCGGTCGTAGAGCATCTTGAGGAACTCCTCCATGTCATCCATGTTGTTGCCCGGCTCAAGCACGAACAGCATGCGGAAGAACGTGTTCCAGTTGTAGTCCACGTTCAGCCTGCTCTCGAAATAGCGCCCCAGCACGTCGCAGAAGCGTATGTCGCTGGAGAAATTGCGCTCCAGCTTGAGCGGTGTCTCGAAGTCCAGCGGCAGCGAGCCTATGTACGCTACCCTGTGGAACAGCATGGTCACTATGTTGAGGTCGTTCATGCCGGTGCGCGCGCGCCTGAGTATATAGCGGCTGAGCGCGTCGCAGCTGGGCTTGAAGTCTATCGTGAAGCCCAACGAGCGCTGCATCTTCTTGAAGAACATGTCGTTTATGCCCTTGGCCAGCACGACTTCCAGCGCGCCGTTGCGTATCTGCTGCTGAGTGCCTTCGGACTGCACCTGTATGGTCTTGTATATAGTGTACAGCTGGCTGTCCACCAGCTTCAGGTGGTCGTATGTGGAGTTGAGCATGCTCTTCATGAAGCCGTCCATCAGCAGATAGGCGTTGTTCTTGTATATTATCTCATGCTCGACTTCCGCCCAGAACACGTGTACCAGCGCCTTTATCTGCAACTCAAAGCGCGCATGCTCGCCGTTTTCGCCCTCATACCAGCCGTCTATGCGGTATATGGGCAGGCCGTTCATCTGCGTCTGAGGCTGCGCGCCGCGCAGGTCCAGCTTCACGCAAGGCTGGCCGGGCGCGTAGCTAAGCCCCTTATCGTCGCGCGCACAGGCGAACTTGCGCAGCACCTCAAACAGCACCGCCTCGTCCGCCAGAAAGCGGCACTCAACGCGCACTCCCACCAGGTCAGACAGGTTGTCCAGCAACTCCTTTGCGCAGCCGTAGCGCTTGTACAGGCTCTTGCGCAGTATCTTCTGGCGCAGACTGGAAGCGGCCTTGACGCGCGACTGAGTGCCAAGCACGCGCTCCTGACAGGGCTTGAATGCGTCGGTCAGATAGTCGTGCAGCCGCTCGGCCATGCGCTCCAGCTCCGGGCGCATCTCCTCAAGCAGCGCTATGGTTCTGTCGGTCAGCTCGAACAAGTCCAGCCTGCCCGGCTCAAGCGCCACACCGCGATATTGCAGCCTGCCGCGCTCGGCGGGCTGCTCCTCGGGCGGAGCTGTGCGCAAAAGCATCGCGCCCGCGCGCAGCGGCCTTAGCACGTATCCGCCCAGCCGCGGCGAGGCGGCATATGCGTCCGCAGGCGAATAGGCCGCTTGCTCACCGCCCGCATTTCCCCCGTCCGGCTGTGCGCCAACACCGGCGCTTGCATGCTGCTCAGGCTGCGCATCTGCGGCCTTCTGAGCCTCGCGCGCGCCCGCAGCTTCCTGTTCGGGCTGCGAAAGGCGCTGGCCTTCCCTGTTCATGTCCTCGCTCATCGTCCGGCACCTCCCGCATAGTCGTATTGCCCGTCGGGTTCTTCAAATATCAGCGCGCCAAATGCGCAGTTGGCCTCTATCGTGAGCGGCTCGCCCGAGCCGCAGTCATATGTGCCATCGCCAAACGTTATCACCTTTCCGCCCGGCGAGCGCAGCGAACAGAATGCACCCGATGCCTTTATATGCACCGCACGATCGCGCGGCAGTATCACAACGGCCTTGCCAAACACGCAGCTTATCTCCAGCTTGTCCTTGGAGATGTACTCGCCCGACAGATCTATCTCGCTGGAATCGAACATAACGGTGTACTCAAGCGCCGATTCGGTCACTTCCATGCGGCTGCCAAACGTGGCGGCGCGGCGCACGGTCGTGCCGCCGATCAGCGATATTCCGCCCCACACCAGCGCCACGGCCAGAAGCAGCTTAAACACCGGTATATCTATGTGCAGCACGGTCTTTAGCAGCATCAGCACTCCCGCTATTATCAGCAGCACCGGCACAAAAAGATTGCCCATCTTCACTAATATCCCTTCCCGCTAAGTATAGTCGCGCAAGGCGATTTCGCCCTTATAAAGATGGTAACATCGCCGCGCGCCTCTGTCAATAAATCGCGGATGAGAATCCGATGAAAACGGCGCTTATGGCCTTGAGCAGCGCCAATATCGATCATCCACTCAAGCCCTGCGGCATTGTACCGCGCATGTCACATAAAGGCGAAAGACTTCCCGGACATTTCAGCAGGCGAACCCAAGTCCGCCCATCCAAAAGCGCGGCGCGAACGCGCAACTGCGTCCGCGCCTGCCTCAGCGCGCTCCGCTGCGCTTACTTGCGGCGGAATATTATCTCGCGCTGAACGAGATAGTTAAAGAAGAACATCACCGTGTCCACGCACATCTTGGCGATGAGCGCATTCATTCCCCAGCGCGTGAGCAGCGCCAGCAGCGGCGTGCCTATGCTCAGCGTGACCGCGACCATTATGACATACAGCGCGAACTCACGCTTGCCCGTGCGCGCGTGGAACACCGCCTTCTGATTTATCTTGTAATTCAAAAGCGAGGAGCATACGCGCGCCACAATGTGACATATCTCCTCCGGCAGCTTCCACGGCAGCAGCAGCAGGAGTATGTACACTCCATAGTCCACGCCCCATGAGGCCATGGAGCTGAAGATGTACTTGATTATCTGGCGGAATATGCGCATGCCGTCGCGCACGGCGCTGAAGTGCGACGAGGCGTTCTCGTCTATGTATATCGTCTCTATCGGCACTTCGGTGGCGTGCATGTCCCAGTCCTTGAGCGCAAGGAGCATGTTCATCTCCAGCTCATACCGCTCGCCCGAGAGCTTCATTATGCGCGGCAGGCTGTTCATCGGGAAACCGCGCAGGCCGGTCTGAGTGTCGGTTATGTGTATGCCGGTTGCAAACCAGAATACGCCGCGCGTCACCTTGTTGCCTATCAGCGAGCGCGCCGGCACGTCGCCTGTGAACTTGCGCGCGCCTATTATCATGTCGTCGGGATGCTCGCGCAGCGCCGAAAGCACCTTCTTGATGTCATCGGGCGTATGCTGGCCGTCGCAGTCGGCAGTCACGACTCCCTTTAGCTCGGGGTGATTTACCATCAGGTAGTTGAAGCCCGTCTTCATTGCCCTGCCCTTGCCCTGATTTACGGCATGGCGCAGCACGGTTATGCCACGCTCCTCAAGTGCCGCAAACACCGAGCGCTGCTCCTCGGTAGAGCCATCATCCACCACCAGCACGGGCAGCTGCTCCGCCTCCAGTTCGTCCACGAGCGTTACCAGACGCATATCGGGCTTATAGGCCGGTATAAGTACTATATAGTCCATATGACCCCTCTTTTACAGCTTGCGCGCGCCTCAGCGCACGGGGATGTAACATGTGGATACCTACTATTATCATAAGCTTTTGTCAGCCGATTGTCAAGCACAGCTTGCGCAGGAGCGCGCTTTGCATGCGAATTTGAGCGCGCGGCGCTTATACGCGGTCGCGCCGGCGTGCGTCCGCTCCGGCGCTCAGCCGCCTCGCGACGCTGACTGAGCGGCGCTTTCGTATGATAGCCCGGCTTAGAGCGCCCGCACGGCGCCCATGCGCGGCACAGTCAAGCGCTATCCCGCGCGTCAAAAAACGCCGCCTTCCGGTCATCCGGACGGCGGCGCTTGCCACGATCAATATCAGTCCGCGGTATAGGGCAGCAGCGCTATAGCACGGGCGCGCTTGATAGCTATGGAAAGCTGGCGCTGGTGCTTGGCGCAGGTGCCGGACATGCGGCGGGGCAGTATCTTGCCACGCTCGTTTATGTAGCGGCGCAGGCGGCCTATCTCCTTGTAATCGATATGCTCAACCTTGTCCACACAGAACTGGCACACCTTGCGGCGCGGCCTACGGCCACGCGGACGGCGTGCGGCGCGATCGCCTCTATCTTCAGACATATTGCGTACCTCCTATCTTGGGATCTGCCCATCAGAAGGGCAGTTCGTCATTGTCCACCTGCGTAAACCCGTTCTGGCTGCTGAATGCAGGCGGAGCGGGCGGCGGCGGAGCGCTGAAGTCGTCATTGCGACGGGTCTCGTTCGCACTGGAGAGGAATTCAACGTTATCCGCGACGATATCGACCGCCGTGCGCTTGGTACCGTCCTGCGCATCGTAGGTGCGTATCTGTATCGAGCCTTCGACGCAGACCTTACGCCCCTTGGACAGGTACTTCATGCACAGCTCGCCGAGCTGACGCCATGCAGTCACGTTGAAAAAATCCGTTTCCCGCTGTCCCTGCGCGTTAGTGAAGCGCCTGTTCACGGCGATGCCGAACGAACAGCAAGTCACTCCGCTGGGCACGGTCCTGCTTTCAGGGTCGCGGGTCAGGTTGCCTATCAGAATAACCTTATTCAACTACTGACACCTTCCCTTCAAAAGCGATTATTCCTCTACGGGCGCGGCCTCTTCGGCCTTGGGCTCTTCGCTGGTCACGACCATCTCGTCGGTCGCGGTGTCGGCGATGGTTATCACCGGCGCAGCGGTCTGAGCCGTGGGAGCAGCGGGGCGGACCTCGCGCTTGGGCGGCAGCTTGCCGTCATTGGCGACTACCAGGTAACGCAGCACGCTTTCAGATATCTGGAAGTTGCGCTCCAGCTCACGCGGCATAGCCGAGGGAGCAGTAAAGTACATCAGAACGTAGTAGCCGACCGTCTTGTAGTTGATCGGGTAGGCAAGAGTGCGCTTGCCCCACTCGTCAACGCGCTCCACGGTACCACCGTTTTGCACGATCAGATTGCTGAAACGTTCGATAAGATCCTTGCGGGGCTGTTCCTCCACCATCGCATCGATGATGTACATAGCCTCATAATGATTCATCTGTTTCACCTCCTTATGGACTTGCGGCCCTGCGCATTTTGCTCAGGGCAAGGATGCGCCAGTTATGAATTATACCAGATTGCAAGCATATATGCAAGCAAAATCTGCGCTCATTCGCATCTTTTAACATTATTTCACGCGATATCCGCGCATGCTGTGCCGCACGCCGATCAATCAGGCCTTGAGCGCAGCTATGGCGGCATCTATCGCGGCATCTATCGCGGCGGCGTCCTGCGCATCGCCCACAGCGCTCTTTAGCGCATCGAAGCCGGCATCGCCTGCCATGCCGATGCTAGTTATGCTGCGCGCGCCGCCCTTATCGACATAGCCCAGCGAAAGCGTGAACGTGGACACCGCATCCCCGCCCGAGGCGGTCTTGAGCGATATAGTGCAGTCCAGCTCCACTACCAGTTCGCCGCCCAGCGAGTACATGGTCTTGAACTTGGGCGCGACTCCCGGGCGGGAGAAGGCTACTATGCGCGTGTCATCCGCGCCGCCGGTGCGCGCCGACATGTATTCGCTCCAGCGCGCGGCTATGCGCGTGCCGGGCGCATCGGCCACGAAGTCGGGCGCGGCATAGGGATTGCCGCTCATAACGGATGCGCACATGCGCGTAAGCAGCGTCTGCGCATCGCTCTGGGCCTGTTCGCGCGTGACCAGATCGCTCACCATGCCGTCCGCCGGGGCAATGCTGGGCAGCACAGCGCCTGTGGGCGCTTCCGACGCGGCCGCAGTCTCGGCAGGTGCGGCCGTGACCTCGGTCGTGGACATCTCAGTTGGCACAGGCATGTCTATTCCCGCAACGCTGTTGAGATCGACGCCAAACGTCGTAAGAAGTACGGCCACGGCAGTGGCCAGTGAGGACAGAAAACTCATCTGAGTACCTCCTTAAGCGCGCCCCTGCACAGGCACGCCGGTCACTTTACTATCGTAAGCTCGTGAGTATGGCTGTTTAGCACCTCGCAGCCGGCATCGGTTATGGCCACGAGATCCTCTATGCGCACGCCGAATCGCCCCGGCAGATATATGCCCGGCTCGACCGAGAACACCATGCCCGGCTCTATCACCTGCGGGTTGGTCGCGGCCACATCCGGCGGCTCATGCACGTCTATGCCTATGCCGTGGCCGGTGCGGTGCGTGAAGAACTCGCCAAAGCCCGCCTGCTCTATCACGCTGCGCGCCGCCGCATCCACGTCGCTCAGGCGCGCGCCGGGTCTGGCCACGCTCTCGGCGGCGCGGTTGGCGCGCTCTACTATCTCGTATACCTTGCGCTGCTCATCCGAGCAGCTGCCAAAGAACACCGTGCGCGTCATGTCCGAGCAGTACATGCCATAGCGATGGCCGGTGTCGATTATCACGGCGTCGCCCGGCTTCAGGCGCGTGTCGCCCGTCTCATGGTGCGGGAAAGCGCCGTTTGCGCCAAAGCATATCAGCGGCTCAAACGCCACGCGCGGCATGCCTTCTTCCTCATATATGCGGTTCATTATGGCCGCGAACTCGCGCTCTGTCATGCCCTCGCGCAAAAGCGGTATGCTGCGCTCCATTACGCGGTCGTTGCCCGCGCTGGCGCGGCGCATCTCCTCAAGCTCCGAGGCATCCTTGCACATGCGGCACACGTCCACCGCTGCCGAACCCAGCACCGGGCGTATGGACGCGCGCTCCATAAGCGCCAACAGGAAGCGGCTGGGCCAGTTCTTGTCCACGCCGACCACGCCGCTCACGTCGCGCGCCAGCTGCTCCACCGGCTCATAGCCGTCGTGCAGCACGCACATCTCCAGACCCTGCTGCGCCTCCACCGGGAACAGCGCATTCACATACAGCTTCACCGCGTCCGGCCTTATCAGCAGCGCCAGCATGCGCTCGCCCGGCTCTATGTACAGGTCAGTCAGATAGTATATACTCAGCGGATCAGAAACTATGAGGCTGCTCATGCCGCGCTCCACCATCTGAGCGCGCACCCTGTCTATCCTTTCCCAACGCATAGTCATCACTCCCCCTATGTCTACCGGCATGTTTGCCGTCCGTGTAACCAAAGATGCAACCGGCGCGCAAGGGCTGCATAATCCAGGCCGCATGCGATGTGCATGGCAGATCTTTCTGCCCAAGCACAGGCAAGTCCCCGGCCATTGCCTGCAAGCCTCATGCGCTCACAGGCATTTCATCGCGCGCAAGTTAAATCCGCAGCGGGCCCGCGCCTGCCATGCGCCGTATTAGCGCACAATGAGCGTCCGCGCGCCTCAGCTGAACACCTGCATTATCACGCACTTGAGGTACTGCGTCTCGGGCGCGCCTATCAGTATCGGATGGTCGCGCCCCTGCGTGCGCACCTCAATCAGGCGTATGCGGCGGCGCGTCTCGTAGGCCGCTTCGCGCAGTATATCCATGAATATGTCGGGCGTCACGTGCTGAGAGCAGGAGCAGCTGACCAGATAACCGCCGTCGCGCACCAGCTTCATGGCGCGCAGGTTTATGTCCTTGTAGCCGCGCTTGGCGCTCTCCAGCATCTTGCGCGACTTGGTGAAGGCCGGCGGGTCCAGCACTATCATGTCGAACTGACGGTGCTCCTGCTGATACTGCCTGAGCAGATCAAACACGTTGTGTGCCTCGAACTCGACGTTGTCAAGTCCGTTCATGCGGGCGTTCTCGCGCGCCACGGTCAGGGCATCCTCGGATATGTCCACGCCCAGCACAGAGCGCGCGCCGAACTTGGCCGCGTGCAGCGAGAACGAACCGTTGTGACAGAAGCAATCCAGCACCTCGGCATCGCGGCACATGGGTTCAAGCGCCGCGCGGTTCTCCTTCTGATCCAGGAAGAAGCCGGTCTTTTGGCCGCGCTTTACGTCCACCATGAACGATATGCCGTTCTCATCCATGCGCACGCGCTCCGGCACTTCGCCCCAGAGCAGGCCGGTGCGCTGCTCCATGCCCTCGCGCTCGCGCACAGGCACGTCGTCGCGCTCATATATGCCGCGCGGCTGAACTATCTCGACCAGCAGGCGCACTATCATATCGCGCAGTTTGTCCATGCCCAGGCACAGCATCTGCACAACCAACACGTCCGCGAACTTGTCCACTATCAGCGCGGGCAGGAAGTCGCTCTCGCCGTATATCAGGCGGCAGCTGTTCACATCGCACAGGCGCTTGCGATACTCCCACGCCGTCCTTATGCGGCGGCGGAAGAACTCCTCGTCGGTAGGCTCGTCGCGCGTGGTCAGCACGCGCAGCGATATCATAGAAGCCGGGTTGTAGAGCGCCTTGCACAGGAATGCGCCGCTCGAATTGCATACGCGCACTATGTCGCCCGGCGCTATCTCGCCATTGGGATCGTCCACGCGCTCTATCTCGGTCTGGTATATCCATGGATGCCCGCTCTGCACCCGCTTTTCGCGCGTCTTGCGCAGTATTATTGCCGCCAAATTATCCTCTCTCTTTCGCGCCATGAGGCGCATTCATTTATTATTAATATAAAGTCATAGGCATGCGCAGCCGGGCGCGCTTTGCCCGATGCGCATAGCTGCGCGTCACAACCTGCGCGTCATGAGCGTGAACTTACCATCCACATCGTCGCGCACAAAGTCGCCCGCTATCTCAAAGCCCAGCTTGCCATAGAAGCTCATGAGTCCTGCCACGCGGTCATATACGTCCACGCACAGCTGACCGGCACCCTCGCGCCTGGCTCTTTCTGCCATCAGTTCGACCATCCTTGCGCCCATGCCGCGTCCCTGCGCGCGTCCCGCCGTGAACAGGCGGTGTATCGTGGCCGCGGGCACGCTCGCGTCAAAGCCCGGCACGCTGGAGTACTCCTCATCCGCACTCAGCTCCAGCACGGCATACGACATAAGCTCGCCGTCCTTGAACAGACCCCTGGCGCGCCCCGATGCCAAATCGCCCGCTATCATGCATCCCGGATACTCGTCCTCGTCGTCCGTCCAGGGCTGGGCGCGGTCGCTTGAACAGGTGGCAAGCGCCGCCATGACCATGGGCTTATCCTGCTTCGTAAGCGGGCGCAATTCGGGCTGCATGCCGTCGCGCGCCGCCATCCACAGTCTGCCCACGTTGAGCGCACTGGCGCGCAGCAGGCCGTATGCGTCCGCCATGGCCGTCTCCACCGTCATAGGACGCTTTACCGCCGCAAACGCTGCCGTCACCCCCGCGCCGTACAGCTCCTCTATGCCGCTGCCCAGTCCGCCCGATATGCAGACCGCCGCGCGCCCCATATCGCGCGCCAGCCGCGACACGCCGCAGGGCGCTTTGCCCGCCGCAGTCTGACTGTCGGTCATGCCCTCGCCCACTATGACCAGCTCGGATACGCGCATGCGCTCCGCCGCGCCGGTCATCTCAAGCACCGCGTCTATGCCCGGCCTGAGTTCAAATCCCATGGCATGCAGCGCGCCGCCCAAGCCGCCCGCCGCACCTGCACCCGCGCACTCCATGTCGCAGCCCGCCGCGCGCATGCACTCATTCAGGCGTTCAAGCGCCGCGTCCAGCTTCAGCACCTGCTCGGGCGATGCGCCCTTCTGCGGGCCGAACACGTGCGCCGCGCCGCGAGGTCCTGTGAGCGGGCTGTCCACATCGCAGGCCGCCACGCCGCGCACGCCTTGCAGCGCCTTGAACATGGCATCCAGCTCCACGCGCTCAAGATGCTCCAGCTCGGCCGGCACACGCAGCTCGCGCCCGTCGGCATCCAGAAAGCGCGCCCCCAACGCGCGCATGAGTCCCATGCCGCCGTCGCATGTGGCGCTGCCGCCCAGCCCTATGTACACGCGCCGCGCGCCCGACATTATGGCCTCCAGCAGCTGTTCGCCCGTGCCGAATGTGGTGGAGCGCATTATGTCGCGCTCGCCCGGCGATATCAGCGTCAGCCCCGAAGCCGCCGCCATCTCTATCGCCGCCGCGCCGTCCGGCATGCGCAAAAAAGGCGCGCTCATGACCCGACCCAGCGGGTCATGACACGCGCCGCAGATGACTTCGCCGCCCGTCGCGTCCGCGAGCACGGACACAAAGCCCTCGCCGCCGTCGGCAATGGGCATTATATCGACCTCAAAGCGCGCATCAGCCGCCAAAAGTCCATCCGCTACGGCCTGACATGCTTCTTTTGCGCCGAGCGAGCCCTTAAACGAGTCCATGGCGATAAGCACACGCATGTGCATTCCTCCTTAAGCAGGTCTGCGCACGCCCCGAACAGGCACGCGCCTTCCCCCGGCACGCGCGGAAACCCTCCGCACGCAGCGCCGCAAAGCGCGCAGGGCGCATGCTTAACCGCGCACACTGCGCATGGCATCTTGTATATTGCGCGCATTCGCATGTACGCCGCGCGCCGCATGCAATATGCAAAAGCCGCATATGTGCATTTGCGCCGCGATCAATCGGTCACAGCTCCCTGCGCGCCTCCATTGCCTTTGACAAAGTCACTTCGTCTGTATACTCAAGCTCCGAGCCCACGGGCAGGCCGTGCGCTATGCGCGTCACGGTAAGGCCCAGCGGCTTTATCAGCCTTGCAAGGTAGGACGCGGTCGCCTCGCCCTCCACGTCCGGGTTGGTGGCCAGTATTACCTCGCTTATGTCCGGATCGGACAGCCGCCCCATCAGCTCGCGCACGCGGATATCGTCCGGGCCTATGCCGTTCATGGGCGATATAGTGCCGCCCAGCACGTGATACAGGCCGTGATACTCGTGCATGCGCTCTATCGCCGCCACGTCGCGCGCATCGCGCACTACGCAGATTATGCCGTTGTGCCGCTTGGGATCTGCGCATATCGGGCAGGGCATTACGTCGGTATAGTCGCCGCATATCGGGCAGACGTGAGTCTGCGTCTTGCCCTCGTATATGGCATCGGAGAGTTCCTTTACCTGATCTTCACTTAGCGATATTATATGATAGGCCAGCCGCTGCGCCGTCTTTTGCCCGATTCCGGGCAGGCGCGCGAGCTGGCTTATCATACGCGCTATGGATGCAACCTGCGCGCTCATATATTACAGCAGTCCGCCAAATCCGCCGCCCATGCCGCCGGTGAGCTTGCCCATTTCGTTTTCGACGGTCTCATGCGCGGTCTTGAGCGCCTCGTTGATAGCGGCCATTATCATGTCCTGAAGCATGTCAACGTCCTCGGGATCCACGGCCTCGGGCTTTATCTCCAGCTCGAGCAGCTCGCGCTCGCCGTTTACCTTGGCGCGCACCATGCCGCCGCCCGCAGTCGCCTCAAACTCGCGCTTGTCCAGATTCTCCTGCAGCTGGCTTATCTGCTGCTGAAGCATCTGCGCCTGACGCGCCAGCTGCTGCATGTTGCCGCCGCCCATCATTCCCGGAAATCCACCTCTGCGTGCCATATATAACTACCTCCAATATCATTCTTTTTTCCATGCGCCCGCAGGCCGCGCGATGCGCTAAAACATGCGCATTTCGCCACGCCTTGCCGCGCGCAGACAGGGACACCGACTATTATACACAATCAGCCGCAATAAGGCCAGTATATAATCGAAAAATATTTGTAGCAAACTTTAGTAAATGCACCCGGCGCGATAAATGCGCCTGACGGTCCTGCGCCGCTCAGCCCTCCGATATGTACAAGTCATTCATGAACACATCGCCCGCGTTGTCAAACGTCGCCTCCATGCGCAGCACCGCATCGTCCAGCAGTATCAGCCGCCCCTGTACAGGTACGCCCAGCTCGGCGTCGTCGTGGGCGTACAGCAGCGTCTGACGCTTGCCCAGCGCCTGCGCCGCCACGTCCGACGCGCCTTCGGGCAGATACTTGCAGAGCAGCTCCTCTGCGTCCATGCCCGTCAGCATCGCCATATCGGGTATGGCAAGCAGCTCCGCGCGCTCCATTGTGAGCCCGTTTTCGCTAAGCGCATGCCCGCCCTGCACGTCCACAGAATAGGGAAAGCGCAGCACTGCGCCGCCATAGCTGACTTCATAGCCATCGGACAAAAACTCCAGCGTGCGGCGCGCAGTCACCGTAGACAGGAACTCCTGCCCCACCTCATCGGGTGTCGCCAGCACGAACTGTATCTGCCGGTCATTCATGGTAGCCCAGCCCGCCCAGGTCTTGTCGCCCGTATACGCCGCGAACACTATGCAGGGCGCGCCGTACAGCTCCGTGGCTTCGCCGGCATCCACTATGAATCCCATGCTCTCCAGCGCGTCCATTGACATGGCGAGCAGGAATGTGCGCTCCTCGTCCGTGAAGCCGGCCAGCGCCTGCGAGAGCTGTTCGGGAAACGTTAGCGTCATCAGCATGCTCTCGCTGTCGTCATCGACGAGATCGTACTCTGCCAATTTGCACACGTATTCGCCCAGCAGATAGTTGTACGTATATATGCGCGGCTTTGACGCAAAGCGCGCCGTCGCGATAAGCGTCTTGACCTCGTACTCCTCGGGCTGTACGGTCACTAAGGGCGCTTGCAAAGCGTTGGGCTGCGCGGTCGCTTCGGGTGCTTCCGAAGCGTCAAGTTGTGCAGTCACCGTGGGAGCTTGCGAAGCGTTGGGCTGCCCGGTCACAGCGGGAGTTTGCGATGCATCAGCCTGCCCGGTCGCTTCAAGCTGCGCAGAAGCACCTGACTGCGGCGCTTCTGTAACCGCCGCCGTCGCAGCGGGCG
>JBMNUB010000015.1:0-51744 GCA_050946055.1 Candidatus Fimadaptatus sp.
TTTTTTTGCATGGCATGAGCCGATGCATATTTGCACGGAGCAAGTTTGTTTTGCATGGCGTGAGCCGATGCATATTTGCACGGAGCAAGTTTGTTTTGCATGGCGTGAGCCGATGCATATTTGCACGGAGCAAGTTTGTTTTGCATGGCGTGAGCCGATGCATATTTGCACGGAGCAAGTTTGTTTTGCATGGCGTGAGCCGATGCATATTTGCACGGAGCGAGTTTTTTTGCATGGCATGAGCAAATGCACATTCGCACGGAGCAAGTTTGTTTTGCATGGCGTGAGCCGATGTACATTTGCACGGAGCAAGTTTGTTTTGCATGGCGTGAGCCGATGCATATTTGCACGAAGTTGATTTGCTCTGCATGACATGAACATATGCATATTCGCACGGAGCGAGTTTGATGTTCATAGCATGAGCCGATGTACATCCGCACGTAGCGGTTCTGCTTTGCATAGCATGAGCAAATGCACATACGCACGGAGCAGGCATGTCCTGCTATGCAGCCGTGCAATGCCGCGCGGCGTACAATAAATATCCGCATCACATGCGCATGCCTTAACCTGCGCACGCGCCATGCTGCTGCTTGGCGCATATACGTTCCCATAAAGGAGATTGTACATGAGAAGGATTGCCTTTCACACGCTGGGCTGCAAGGTCAATCAGTATGACACTCAGGCCATGCTGGAGAGCTTTCAGGCGGCGGGCTGGCAGGTCTGCGAGTTTGACGAGCAGGCCGATGCCTACGTCATAAACACATGCACGGTCACGGGTACGGGCGACAAGAAGTCCGTGCAGCTGATACGCCGCATACACAGGCTGCATCCCGACGCGGTAATAGTGGTCGCGGGCTGCCTTGCGCAGCGCGATCCGGAGCGCGTGAGCCTGCCCGGCGTGCGTCTGGTGCTGGGCACTGCCGAGCGCGCGCGCGTGGTCGAGCTGCTGGAGCGCGCGCTCGACGAGGATATCCGCCTTGTGCGCGTAAACCCGCTCAAGGGCGCGAAGTTCGAGCCGCTCACGGTGAATAGCCACGAGGGGCGCACGCGCGCCACCATGAAGATACAGGAGGGCTGCGACAGGTACTGCGCGTATTGCATAATACCGTATGTGCGCGGCCCGGTGCGCTCGCTGGAGCTGGACGCGGTGCGCGCAGAGGCCGGGCGGCTGGCGGGCGCGGGTTATCGCGAGCTGGTCGTGACCGGCATACACCTGACCAGCTACGGGCGCGGCATGGGCTATGAGCTGTGCGACGCGCTGGAGGCGATAGGCGGCGTAGAGGGCGTGGAGCGCATTCGGCTGGGCTCGCTGGAGCCTTACTACATAACCGATGAGCGCGCACGGCGGCTGGCCGAGCTGCCCGAGATCTGCCCGCAGTTCCACCTGTCCATGCAGTCGGGCAGCGCGGGCGTGCTGGAGCGCATGCGCAGGCGCTATACCCCGGACGAGTATGCGCGCAGCGTGGACATGCTGCGCAAGTACATGCCCGACTGCGCGATAACTACCGACGTGCTGACCGGCTTCCCTGGCGAGACCGAGGAGGAAGCGCGGGAGACGCTGGAGTTCGTGGAGAGGATAGGCTTTGCGCGGATACACGTGTTCCCGTACTCGCGGCGCAGCGGCACGGTCGCCGACCGCATGCCAGATCAGGTGCCGGAGCAGATGAAGCATGAGCGCGCGGCGCAGCTGATAGAGCTGGGCGCGCGGCTCAGCGAGCGCTA
Source organism: Candidatus Fimadaptatus sp. (assembly GCA_050946055.1). GTDB lineage: Bacteria > Bacillota > Clostridia > Christensenellales > Aristaeellaceae > Fimadaptatus. The sequence goes on from JBMNUB010000015.1 coordinate 1,723, forward strand.
TGAGCGCGGCATGCTGGGCAGCGTGCGCGAGGCGCTGCTGGAGGAGGAAGTCGAGCCGGGCATATGTCAGGGCTACACCCGCGAATACCTGCGCGTGCGCGCGCCGGGCAAGCCGGGCGAGATAGTGCGTTTGCGCTTGACAGAGCTGTGCGAGCACGGTATCATCGGCGTGAGGGTGGATGGCGAGTGAGCAAGACGGTTGGGCGCGCTTGCGAATGACATAAGCTAAGCACTGCAGCCGCGTGTGCTTGCGAATAGCGCATGCCAAGCACTGCAGCCGCGTGTGCTTGCGAATAGCGCATGCCAAGCACTGCAGCCGCGCGTGCTTGCGAATAGCGCATGCCAAGCACTGCAGCCGCGTGTGCTTGCGAATGACGTAAGCAAAGCAATGCTACAACATGAACTTGCAAATACCACATCCCAATCAATGCGCCTGTAAGTGCGCATAGCTGTCCCGATGTCAAATACAATATGGAGGTGCTTTGCAATGGAGGATTGCCTGTTTTGCAAGATAGCGGTCGGTCAGATACCGTCCGCCAAGGTTTATGAGGACGAGGATGTGTTTGCGTTCCGCGACATAGCGCCGCAGGCACCTGTCCACATACTGGTCATACCCAAGGTACACGTGACCAGCGTGCTGGAGGCGGATAAGCTCCCCGAGGGCATGTGCGACAAGCTCATGCGCGTGTGCGCCGATATAGCTAAGGCCGAGGGCCTGGACAAGACCGGCTTCCGCATCGTAAGCAACTGCGGCGACGATGCCTGCCAGAGCGTGCATCACTGGCACATACACATACTGGGCGGCCGCAAGATGGCCGATGCCATGGCGTAAGCCGTGCATATCTGCGCCGCGCATGTAAAATAATTAAGCGGCACACACATCGCCCCATCGGTATCCATCTAATGTATGGACGCCGGTTGGGCGATTTATATTTGCTGCGAGGTGTGGAACATGAAGCGGATTTGTGCAATTATGCTGTGCATGATGTTTATGATAATGGCGGCGCTGCCGTTATCAGCGGCGTGCGCAGACGCGGACAGGACGGATGATGCCGCGCTTAATCACTATGACATGGACATATCTCTGGATATGGCCAGCGGCAGGCTGCATGAGAAGATACGGCTCAGGCTCACCAATACCAGCACCGACACATGGCACAGCATATGCCTGCGCGACTTCATGGACAGCGTGCTGGCGGTGGACGATGAGCGCAGCGGCATGGGCGAGGTGGAGCTGGACGAAGACGGCAACGTGGCATATCAGGGGCCGACAGTGCCGCCCGACAGAAAGCATCTTGCCGGCTCAAGCGGCATAAAGTCGGCGCGCTGCGCGGGGCAGGAGCTGAACGTGCATGCAGACGGCGCTGACCCTTCGATAGTGACCGTGGAGCTTGATAGGCCGCTCGCGCCCGGCGGCAGCATGGAACTGGAGCTGGAATACCATGCCGACGTGCCTATGGGCGGCTATCGCTGCGCGCGCATGATGCTGTGTGGCGACATGGAGCATGCGACGTATGAGCTGGCGCAGTTCTATCCCATGCTGTGCGTGTATGAGGACGGCGCGTGGTCGCATGAGCCGTACATAGTGGACGGCGAGTGCATGTACACTGAGTGCGCGGATTACGACATACGCATGGAAGTCCCCGAGCGCTTCATCGTGGTGGCGAGCGGCGATGAGCAGCGCATCGATTCTGAAAACGGCATGTCGGTCTGGCAGATATCCGCACGAAGCATGCGCGATGTGACCATTATCGTGAGCGATGAAATGCAGGTAATCAGCGGCCAAGCGGACGGCGTAGACATAAACTGCTACTACTGCGCCTGTGAGGACGTATCGGGCGCGAGCAGGCTGCAAGGCGAGCTGTCGCTCAAGGCGGCGCAGGATTCGGTAAGCGAGTTCAACGCCCGCTACGGCAGGTATCCATATGACGAGTTGGACGTAGTCGAATCAATGTACGAGTTCGGAGGCATGGAAGCGCCGGGGCTGGTGCGCATAAGCCGGATGTACAGCTGGTTTTTGGAGGACGGGGATGATGCCGAGCGCGAGTACTACACAAACGGCCTTGCCTCAACCGTGGCGCATGAGATAGCGCACGAGTGGTTCTATGCATTGGTGGGCAACGACCAGTACGGCGAGGCATGGCTGGACGAGAGCTTTGCGGCATTCAGCGAGCAGGTCTACTGGCGCGCGCAGGGGCGCTCCGAGGAGGAGATACTTAGCGAGCTAAAGGAGAAAGCGGGCGACTTGGACATAGCCAACCCGACCATAGACAGGAGCTATGCGCAGCTGAACGGCGGCAACTCTTTTGACTACAAGCGCGCGGTATACGGGCGCGGCGCGCTGATGCTGTACGAGCTGGAGCAGGCCATGGGGCAGGATGCGTTCTATGATTTCGTGCGGGAATACTGCGCAAGGTATGCGTTTGACATAGCTGATACGCAGGGATTTCTTGAGTGCCTGAGTGGGAGCATAGAGGGCAATCACGACGCTATGGGCGTGCTGGAAAGGTACATTTGGGCGGCGTAAAACCCGCGCGGACAGCCCATGCCGCGGGCGATAAGAGTATGCATGCAGGCGTGGTGAGATGTCAAAAAAATGTCAGCCCGACGCCACACATACTTCAATTAAATACGCGAAAATATTTGCGTAATGTAAGTCGTATCGCTTGACGGAACGGCATAAGTGCGGTATAATAAAATGCGTGCGACGAACCCGTCCCACAATGGCTAGGCCATGGGTTTGTGAGGGCGAGCATAATGGTGCGTATGCATTCGGAATGCGACACGACCCAAGCGCAAGGCAGCGCATGACTGAGCGCGTGGATACTGCGCGCGCGATGTGCGAAAGAGGGGAGGGAAACACGATGTCTGAGGTTCGAGTAAAAGAGAATGAATCCCTGGAAAGCGCACTGAGGAGGTTCAAGCGTCAATGCGCCAGAGCGGGCGTTATACAGGAAGTCCGCAAGAGGGAACATTATGAAAAGCCCAGCGTAAAGCGTAAGAAGAAGGCCGAGGCCGCTCGCAAGCGGAAGTACTGATGTGTATCGGCTGTGCCTTGTGCATGCTGCGGCGCGCGAGCGCGCCGTGATAGCCTGCGGAGGGCGTTGATGCAGTCTGCTGCATAGCTGTATAGCCTGATTTCGGGGCGTGATTTGAATGCCATGCATTCAAACACGCTTCTTTGTATTTTTGGCGATGGGTATTGACTATCAGCGTTTGTGCGCTGCTCGCCAAATGGGGGATGAGTGTGCTTATGTGGGTAGGATAATCGCGATTTGAGTGGGTGAATGGATGAGTGTGTTTGCGGGTTTTGCGCGCAGGTTATTCTGAGCTTGCCGGTGAGCGGAGTCGCGAGTAGACTGATTCCATGCGCAAGAGATTCCGACATGAGCAAGTGAACGGAGTGGCAGGTTTACGGCTTCCTAGCGCAGATGATTACGAACTGAGCCGGTGAACGGAGCAGCGAAGTTACCGCTTCCGATAGCAGGATGCTTCCGACCTGAGCCGGTGAACGGAGTGGCAGGTTTACAGCTTCCTAGCGCAGATGATTACGAACTGAGCTGGTGAACGGAATGGCCGTTTTGATGTTTCCAAGTGCATGACGATTCCGACCTGAGCCGGTGAACGAAGTAGCGAGTTTGCGGCTTCCAAGCGCAGTACGATTTAGACCTGAGCCGGTGAACGGAGTAGCGAGTTTGCCGCTTCCATGCGCAAGAGATTCCACCCTAAGCAGATGAGCAGAGCAGCAAGTTGACCGCTTCCAAGCACAGCACAATCCCGCCCTGCGCCAGTAAACGAACGGAGCAATGCATGCATTCAAATGAACGCATGACAAAATCTTGCCTGCGATGGCTAATGGGGAAAGCAATATCTCACACCTGACGGCCAATCGACAGCGCGACATTGCCATGCTCATAGACATCGCATGTCAAAATGAAAATGCCCCATAAAGCGGCAACATGAGCCGCCTTATGGGGCGCTTGTCCGTCAGGAAGTTGTGCGCATCAGAATCCGTCCGCACCCTCTATGTACAGCGGCAGCGGGAAGAAGCGCCGCGCGCAGTCGGGCAGCACGCTCATGTCCACATAGGTGACGGGCGCAAGCAGCAGGTTCTGTGCCGCTATGCGATCCAGCACTATGTCGGGCTGCACGTCGGCAAAGTGGCAGTCTATCTCGCCACCGGATACTGATATCAGCAGCGTGCGCGTTGCGTCACCCAGACCGTCTATGCCCAGCGCGATGCGGCCGTCGGGCAGATGTCCCTCGCTGTGCTGCTTAAGGCGCAGACCCGCGCGCACCACGCGCTCAAAGTTGAGTATCATGAACATCTCGTTTGTGGATATGTCATGCCCCTCGCACAGGCGTGCGGCGGCGCGCACATCTGCGGCGCGGTGCGGCGGTATGCTTATGCTCACGTCGCTTAGGTCAAAGTCGTTTAGGTACGCCTTTATCACGGCGTTAAAGTCGGCAGAATCGATAAGGCGCAGCTCGTTTATGCTGTGCTTGTCGGAGGAGGTTATCACATAGCCTATTATGCTCTCGCCGCGCATTATGGCAAAGGGCAGACTGTACCATGTGCGGCATATCTGCTCGAAGTTGGCCAGCGGACGCGCGCCCGCCACCGGGCCGGATTCGTATATCGCGTGCAGCTCGGCCATGCGCCCGCGCACCGTCTCAAAGGGTGCAAAGGCTATGTCGCTTGCGTCCAGCGCGGCCAGCGCGTGGCGGCAGTTGGTCTTGGATATGTCAAAGGAGTACGCCACGCCGCCCGGCTCGTAGCCGTAGTACTCGTAGCGCTGACGCTGGCCGCCCAGCGCCATCAGATCCAGCCCCAGCTCGCGCGCGCAGGCCGTGGACATGGCCATGCACTTCTTCATGTGACCCATGCCGCGCGAATACGGATGCACGCTGACCGTGCCTATGAAGCCCACGCGCATGACCTCGCCGCACACGCGCTGCTCAAATGGCAGCATACCCACCATGCCGCGTATGCGGCCATCCTCGCGCGCCAGAAAGTGTTCCGGCCACATGGTGCGCTCCTCGCCGTATGCCTTGGGTATCAGCGTCTTGAACTCGTGCGGGCGATGCGCATAGCTGAACACAAAGTTGCCGTGCTCAACTATCTCCTCGTAATCGGCGGGCGTAGCCACCTCGTAGGTTATCTTCTTTTCCATAAGAGCCTCCCCGAATGCAAAATATGGGCTTTTTCCTGATTATAGCAGAATATGCGCCGCGTGACAAGCATGGCGTTATATGAGCCATCCCGCCGCCCGGGCTCATTTGCATGGCAATATGCAGTGAGAGGCATGCTTGCCGCCGCGACCCAAGTCTTTGCCGGTGTCAGCATCATAGGAAGAAGCGGCGCTACGGTGCAGCTTGCCGTCGCAACCCAAGTCTCTGCCGATGGCAGCATCATAGGAAGAAGCAGCGCTACGGGTGCAGTTTGCCGCCGAACCCAAGTCTCTGCCGATGGCAGCATCATAGGAAGAAGCAGCGCTACGGGTGCAGCTTGCCGCCGCAACCCAAGTCTTTGCCGGTGTCAGCATCATAGGAAGAAGCAGCGCTCAAAGGCGACGCTGATATATGCTTTATATGGCACAGCTTGAACGCACTCAAGTACCCGCGAAAAGCATTTAAGCCATGCTTTTCGCGGGCAGTGGCTTAAAATGAGGCTACCGTGAGTTAGCGGCGCAAATGGAATGACAAATCCAGCGGCATGTGATATAATGATAGCGGTGACTGAGCTGCAAAGGAGCTTTGACATGCCGGATATATTCGATATGTACATGCGGGAGGTATGCGTCGCGGTACTGCCATGCAGGCAGTACCGCTGTTTGCCATGCCCGCATTTGACGAATGGGGAAGCGCCGCGCGCAAGCTGGGCCAGCTTCAAATGATGTGGAATAGACCATATCCACCCGTCGATGCGTTGGGTGGATATTTTTTATCGCTCAGGAGGAATGAACATGATAATAGAGGGCAGATACGCCTCCGCCAGGGTGTACGCAAGCGAGGTGGAGCAGGAGGCGATAGATCAGATACGCGCCATGTGCAATCAGGAGTTCACAAGCGGCAGCAGCATACGCATAATGCCCGACGTACACGCCGGCAAGGGCTGCACGATAGGCACTACCATGACCATATCCGACAAGGTAGTACCTAACATAGTGGGCGTGGACATAGGCTGCGGCATGTATACGCTGCGGCTCGAGGCGAGCAACATAGACCTTGCCCGGCTGGACGAGGCCGCGCACGGCGTGCCTTCGGGCATGCATATCTGGCCGGGCGAGACTGAGCGCTTCCCGCTGGAGGAGCTAAGGTGCGCGGGCGCGCTCAAGAACATGGACAGGCTAAAGCGCAGTCTGGGTACGCTGGGCGGCGGCAATCACTTCATCGAGGTGGACAGGGCTGCGGACGGCACGCTCTATCTTGTGATACACACCGGCAGCCGCAATCTGGGCAAGCAGGTGGCCGAGCATTATCAGGATATGGCCATAGAACTTGCGCGCGAAGGGCGCTATCGCGCTCAGGCGCGCAAGGCGCTGATAGACAGGCTCAAGGCCGAGGGGCGCGCGGACAGCATACAGGCTGAGCTGGAGGCGCTTGACGGACAGCGCGCGGATGTACCGGCTGACCTGTGCTGGCTGTACGGCGACGCGCTCAGCGACTATCTGCACGATGTGGACATATGCCAGCGCTTTGCGCACAGAAACCGCGAGCTGATAGCGCAGATATTGCTGGAGCGCACCGGGCTTACGGGCGCGGATGGCTTTCACACCATACACAATTATATCGACACAGGCGAGATGATACTGCGCAAGGGCGCAATCGCCGCGCACAAGGGCGAGCGCGTGCTGATACCGCTCAACATGCGCGATGGCTCAGTGCTGGCGCTGGGGCGCGGCAATCCCGAGTGGAACTTCTCCGCGCCGCATGGTGCAGGGCGGCGGCTGTCCCGCAAGAATGCACGCAGCATGCTCAGCATGGCCGAATACAAGTCGGCCATGCAGGGCATATACACGACCTGCGTGGCCACCTCGACGCTGGACGAATCGCCCATGGCATACAAGGCGCAGGAGGACATAATCGGCGCGATACGCGAGTCGGTGGACGTGATTGACGTGATAAAGCCCATATACAACTTCAAGGCCACCGACTGAGCCAATGGCAAAGCCGCATGGGAGAACTTGCGCCGCAGAAGCGGAAGTCATAGAAGCAGCGCCACATGCCCTGCACGAAGTCGCTGTGCGCAGAGCCGCCGGGGCTGCATGCCGCACTGCATGGCAGCGCCATATGCCCGTGCCGCTGCCATGCAGGCGCGGCCGGCAATGGCAGTTCTGCTGTGAGTCTCGCCGTGATGCTCCGGCATGGCAGCTGTATCGCGCGCAGCACAAGCGGCAGGAATGGCCTTTCGATATGCCATTGTCCGCCTGACTGCCGCATGCCCCTGACTGGGAATATGCCGCCCGATGCCGCTATGGCTGGCGGGAACATTGCGCCCATTGCCCGCATGGCTTAATAAGAGCGTGACACGCAGCGCTGCGCCGATGCCAGCCTTTGCGATGCAATGCCGCTTGCGCAGCGAAATCGACTGGAGGACAGCCAGACCGGTCACAAGTATGATGACAATGCGCTAAAACTGTGGTATAATGCGCGCAATAGATTAACTGGACCAGCGATTTTGCATGCGAGAGGTTCTGCATGCACAGAACGTGCATTCCTGCGAGAGGGAGCGCCGTTTGCCGCATGTGCATTTTGCCAGTGCGACAAGCAGGTCCCTATGCGCGGCATGGCACGCAAAGCACAATGGCGGCGTAAAGGCGCATCGTCAGGTGTCTCTGCGCCGCAGCGATAAGACAGCATTGACTGATGGTCGCTGAGAGGGGTGTGTGAAGAATGAAGTCCAATATCTATCGCGCGATATTCTTTGAAAAGCCGGACCTTATACCGATGAACTTTTCCGTCAATGATTCATGCTGGCACCATTACCCGCAGGACTGGCTATGCGAGCAGATGGAGCGCCACCCGATACTGTTTCCCAACTTTAAAGCGCCGAAACTGCCGTATACGCCCAACTACATACTGTGCGCGCACAAGGATGCGCCGTATACGGATGACTTCGGCTGCGTATGGGCGACGACAGATGACGGCATTACCGGCACGGTCGTGGGGCATCCGCTGGCTGACTGGTCGGCTTACGACGATTACAAGTTCCCCGACCCTCAGCATCAGATGGGCATAGGGCCTATCGATTGGGAAAAGACGCGCGCAAGCGTAAAGGAGCGGCAGGCTAAAGGCGAGTTTGTAATAGGCGGCCTGAGACACGGCCATACGTTCCTGCAGCTGTCCGACATGCGCGGATATACCAATCTGCTGTTCGACATGGCCGATGAGGAGCCGCGGCTGTTTGACCTGATAGAGCGGCTGGAGGAGTTCAATCATACAATTATAAAGAACTATCTGGATATCGGCGTGGACATGGTCGGCTTCCCCGAGGACTTGGGCATGCAGGTGGGACCTATGGTGTCGCCCGAGTACTTTCGCAAGTACATAAAGCCCAGCTATACGCGCATGATGCAGAGCGCGCGCGACTACGGCAAGCCCGTACACATGCATTCGGACGGGGACATAAGGCTGCTCGTGGACGACCTGATTGACAGCGGCGTAATGGTTATCAATCTGCAGGATCTGGTGAACGGCGTGGACTGGATAGCGGACAGGTTCAAGGGCAAAATCTGCGTGGATCTGGACATTGACCGGCAGAGCATCACCTGCATGGGTACGCCCAAACAGATAGATGAACTGATATACAGCGAGGTCAAAGCGCTCGCCTGCCCCGACGGTGGATTGACAATGGTGTTCGGCCTGTTTCCCGGCACGCCATTGGAAAACGTAAAGGCGGTAATGGATGCCATGGAGCGCTATGCGCAGTGGTATTGATGCAGAGCGCAAAATACCGCGCCGGTTGCACAGCTGTAATTCAAACCGGGGATAGCAAAGCATAAATAAGCAAAAAGCAGTGAATGCAAACCTATAGGAGGCATCACTGCTTTTCGATTTATAGTGCAACTGCCGTTTGCGCACAATGACCGCGATTTGGGCGCGAACAACGGACTGCGCTGTGCGCGCAAATGTACGCCCGCGCACGCGGCGGATGATAGCGTTTGCATGCGCTGCCACACCTTGCTGGCAATGCCGCGCCACGCAGTCGGCAGCAGCCATTGTCAACAACGGCATACCGCGCGTGCTATGTCAATATGCCCGGACAATGCCGCGCTCCAAGCCGCACATCACGCGCGCAGCGCCTCATCGCCGCGCAGCAGACGGTCGTACAGCTGCGCGAGGTACAGCGAGTCCTCGTGCGGCATCAGGTGGCTTTGCATGAGGCCGCGCTCGCAGCACTCTATGAAGTGCTGCGCCTCATGATACAGGTCGTCGGGCATGTCCTCATGGAACGTGTCGATCACGCGACCGGAAGCGTCCCTGAGCTCTACGCGGCGCGCGCCCCAAAACTCGGGCATAATGATAGAACCCCCGTCGCCGTACAGGCAGGCATAGCCGGGCTGCTGTACGCTGATGGACGAGTGCAGCGTGGCTATCACGTCGCCAAAGCGCATGTTTATGGCATCGTGGTCATCCACGCCGCTGGGCGCCATGCGCAGCATGCCCTGCACTTCGTCGGGGCGCGCGCCCGCCATGTCCAGCGCAAATGCCAGCGCGTATACGCCCACGTCGTAGAGCGCGCCGCCGCCCAGCGCCGGATCATACAGACGGCTGGCCGGGTCGTATTGCGAGCCGAAGCAGAACGAGGCATATATCGAGCGCAGCTTGCCTATGCGCCCCTCATAAAGCCAGCGCTTGGCAGTCTGGTAGCCGGGCATGGTGCGCGTCCACATGGCTTCCATAAACAGGGTATTGCTGTCGCGCGCGGCACTCAACACGCTTTGGGCATCGCGCTCGCACATGAATGCGGGCTTTTCGCACAGCACGGGCTTGCCATGCCGCAGCGCCGCCAATGCCTGCGGCACGTGCATGTTGTTGGGCGTGCCTATATACACCGCATCCACGTCGCCGGAGGCAAGCAATGCTTCGATATCGCAGCAGCCACGCGCCGCGCCGGTCTCGCGCGCAAATGCCTTGGCGCGCTCTTCATCGCGGCTCAGCACCGCACTGACTTGGCTGCCGGACACGCGCGCCATGGCTCTGGCAAAACGCCGCGCTATCGTGCCTGTGCCGAATATGGCTATTTTCATATGATATCGCTCCTTCCGCGCCGCATGTACGGCGCATGGGCTTATGCGGCCCCAATATACTGTGCTACCATATGATGATAGCACATGCATGTGCGCAAGGCAATAAGAAAAGGAACGTCCGGGGTCAGCACGCCCGCAATCAGACAAAAATATCCGCACTCAACGCTATGCGCTGAATGAGGATATTTGAGGTGGCTGCCCGCTCCCATGACCGCACAGCGCCGTGCGCGCACGATGACAGGGGCAATGTATCAGGGGAGCTTACTTTCGCTCACGCGGGCGCGTTATGCGTATGGCATATGACGGCGCTCAGGCGCGGCATATTCGGGAATATGGAGTATCGCTGCGCGGGTTCGAACGGCATTGTAGGGCGGCGGCAGGCGGCTCAGCGCCCGGCACAGCTCAGGATCTGGCCTTGCGCGCGCGCAAGTGTGCCAGCGCCAGATCGCCCAGCTGCGAGAGCAGTATGGCGGCGAACATTATCACGCAGCCTATGGCTTCGCGCGGTGTCAGCACTTCGCCAAGCACCACCGCACCGGCCAGCACCGAGAACACCGATTCGAAGCTCATAAGCAGCGAGGCCGTAGCGGGGGGCGTGTGCTGCTGCCCCACGACCTGCAGCGTGTATGCCACGCCCGAGGACAGCACGCCCGCGTAGAGTATGGGGCCGGCGCAGGAGAGTATGTCATGCCAGTTGGGAGTTTCAAATATAGCCATGCATACAAGCCCCAGTATGCCCGCCACAAAGAACTGCATGCTGGACAGCCGCACGGGATCGACCGAACCTGAAAAGTGGTCTATCACAAGTATGTGCGCCGAGAAGCATACAGCGCCCGCAAGCAGATACAGGTCGGTAGTTGCCAGCGAGAAGCTGTCGCCCACGCACAGCAGATACAGCCCGGTAAGCCCTATTATCACGCTTATGGCCACTACCTTTGTGACCTTGCGCCCCACCATAAGCCCCAGCACCGGCACAAGCACTATGTACAGCGCGGTTATGAAGCCGGCCTTGCCCGCATCCGTGCCGGTAAGGCCCACCTGCTGAAGCGTCGCGCCGCAGAATAGCGCTGCGCCGCAGCACAGCCCGGCGGTTATCAGCGCGCGCCGGGCATGTCCGGGCGAGGTGCGCTGCGCTACGGTCTGCGTCACATCCTGACCTCGGCGCGTGCGCAGCGCTATCAGCGGCAGAAGAACTATGCCGCCTATCACGAAACGTATGCCGCCGAATGTGTGCGGCCCTATGTATTCCATGCCTATGCTCTGCGCGACGAAGGCCGTACCCCATATGAATGCGGCCAGCAGCAGCATGAGGCTGGAACGTAGCTTTAGTGACATAATATACGCCTCCAAACAACATATACGCCCGCCATTATACCATATCGCGAGCGAGCTGTCCCGCCTTGCGCGATTAATTCGGTTGGCAAACGAGAAATTTTGCCGTGCCTCACGCGGATGCAAGGGCTGCGCTGGGCGTGCGGCAACGCACATGCGGAGCGAACTGCCATCGAGCTGCTGCCATGGCAACGCACATGCGGAGCGAACTGCCATCGAGCCGCTGCCATGGCAACGCACATGCAGAGTAAACAGCCATCGAACTGCTGCCATGGCAACGCACATGCAGAGTAAACAGCCGTCGAGCTGCTGCCATGGCAACGCACATGCAGAGTAAACAGCCATCGAGCTGCTGCCATGGCAAAGCACATGCAGAGTAAACTGCCGTCGAGCCGCTGCCATGGCAACGCAAATGCAGAGTAAACAGCCATCAAGCTGCTGCCATGGCAATGCATATGCGGAGCGAACTGCCATCGAGCTGCTGCCATGGCAAAGCACATGCGGAGCGAACTGCCGTCGAGCCGCTACCATGGCAACGCACATGCAGAGTAAACAGCCATCGAGCTGCTGCCATGGCAAAGCACATGCGGAGCGAACTGCCGTCGAGCTGCTGCCATGGCAACGCATATGCGGAGCGAACTGCCGTCGAGCAACGGCTATGGCAACGCATATGCAGAGCGAACTGCCATCTGGCCGCTGCCATGGCAAAGCACATTGGGCGCGGCTGGTGAATGGCGCATAATTGCAGCACATTGTCAGCGCTTAAAGAGCGAGGGCGATATGGCGATGTACCGCCCGCGAATGCCGGGCAGGGTGGATAAGCCCTTCCATGCCAGTCATCGCATGGCGAGTCATGATGGCTCTGGCTCATTGTCACCCCGGTAAGCCCTGGGCGGCGGTCGTGCGGCATGCGCAAGGCGGATGTATGGCCGCAGCTTGACTTGAGCCGTGTTGCTCAGCATATGGGCGGCAGGCGCGCGCGTGAGCGCCGCACATGGGACTATGCCCGGCACTCAAAGCACCTTGCCAGCGCCGCATGCCGATATAACACGGCGGCGCTTTAAGCGGACGGCAATATCAGGGTATAATTGCGCCATGAGAAATGCTCTATATAGGCAGAATGTCGAATCCGGGAGCGCTTGGGCTGGCTTTCAATCGCGCCCCGCGGCATGTGCGTTGGGCGCTCGTGATTTTTTGCGCAGGGCAATTCCATTCCCCGGAGTAGAAATACCGGCATTGCGGTTTCCATGCACGGAAGTCCGCAGGGATTTAAGCGGAAACTGACAGGGCATGGCAGCGGCATGGGGGCTTCTACCTCCGCCCACGGACTTGCCTAAATACGCTTTGACAAGCTGGCACTATATGGAAAAATCTTTAACGAGAGGACATGTGATATGAGAACCAATTACCACGCTCATACCGCGCGCTGTCATCATGCGGAGGGTACGCCCGAACAGTACGTGCGCGCCGCAATAGAGGGCGGATTTGACATACTGGGATTTTCCGACCACTGCCCGTGGGCGTTTGGCGACGGATTCGTGTCGGGCATACGCATGCTGCCCGAGGAGCTGGCGGGCTATGTATCCGAGGTGCGCGAGCTGGGCGGCAAGTATCGGGACAGCATAAGGCTGTACTGCGGTCTGGAGTGCGAATACTATCCCGATCTGCTGGGCTGGATGCGCGATACCGTCTCTGAATACGGCATAGATTACCTGATACTGGGCAATCACTTCGACACCGACGAGCGGCGCGACATATACTTCGGCGCGGCCCACACCGCTGCGCGCCTGCACGACTACGCCGACCGCACCACGCGCGGCATGCAGACAGGCATGTTCCGCTATCTTGCGCATCCCGACCTGTGCTTCCGCGCCTATCCCGAGTTCGATGCGGACTGCGAGGCGGTCAGCCGCGAGCTGTGCCGCTGCGCCAAGGCGCTTAACATGCCGCTGGAGTACAACCTGCTGGGCGTGCGCTACAACAATATGGGGCGCAATAAGGGCATAGGCTACCCGAACGCGAGGTTCTGGGAGATAGCCGCACAGGAAGGCGTGCGCTGCATAATCGGCGTGGATGCGCATCAGCCCGAGCGCCTGACCGAATCCGATGCGTATGACGGGGCGGCGCGCTATCTTGAATCGCTGGGGCTTGAGCGCGTTGTCAAGCTGGACCTTAACTAATGCGCAAAGGCGGTGCAGGGGATTTGGCGGCATATGACGTCATGATAATAGGCGGCGGCGCTTCGGGCCTTATGGCGGCGGCACAGCTGGCGGGCAGCGGCATGCACACTCTCGTGCTGGAGCAGAGCGACCGCGTGGGGCGAAAGCTCTTGGCTACCGGCAATGGCCGCTGCAATGTGCTGAACATGCGCATGGGCAGCGAGCGGTACTTTAGCCATGATATGGCCATGGCCATGGACATACTCGGGGCGCATGAACCCGAACGCATACTGGACTTGTTCATGCAGATGGGTCTGCTCACCCGCGAGGAGGAGGACGGCAGGGTATATCCTTTGAGCGGACAGGCGGCCTCGGTGCTGGACACGCTCAGGCTCACGGTGCAGGAGCGCGGCGCGGACATAGAGTGCCAGTGCGCCGTGACGGGCATTGAGCGCGCAAAGGGCATGTGGTGCGCGCACATGCCGGACGGACGCATGGCGCAGGCTCGGCGCGTGGTTCTGGCCTGCGGCGGCCGCGCACAGCCCACGCCGCCCGCAGACAGGCAGGCGCACGCGGACATATACGGCATGCTCAAGGCGCTGGGCCACAAGGTGTACGAGCCGCGCCCGGTGCTGAGCGCGCTGCGCTGCGACATGAGCGCGCTGCGCGGGCTGAAGGGCGTGCGCGCGCGCTGTGCAATGACGCTACTGGATGCGGGCGAGAGCAGGGTGCTGGCGTGCGACGAGGGCGAGGCGCTGTTTACCGACTATGGCGTGAGCGGCATAGTCGCCATGCAGCTCTCGCGCGCATTGGACGGGCGGAGCAGGGCGGTGCTGCACATAGACCTGCTGCCGGGCATGAGCGAGGACGAGGTGCGCGGCATGCTGAGGCGGCGCGCGGCAAACGCGGCCATGCGTCCGCTGGAGGGGCTGATGACCGGCATGCTCAACCGGCTGCTGGCGCAGTGCGTGATAAGGCAGGCGGGGCTTAAAGCGGGCGATGCAAGCGGCACTTTGGATGCGCCGGGCATAGCCGCGCTGGCGGGCGCGCTCAAGCGCCTGCGCGCAGAGGTGCTGGGCGCGCAGGACTTCAAGAGCGCACAGGTCATGCGCGGCGGGGCGGCGCTGTCCGGGTTCAGCGCTACGCTGGAGTCAAAGAGTGCGCCGGGGCTGTATGCCTGCGGCGAGGTGCTGGATGTGGACGGCGAGTGCGGCGGCTACAACCTGATGTGGGCATGGGCGAGCGCGCTGACGGTCGCGGAGGGCATATGCGCCGGGCAGGCCGCGCGCGGCCTGCGCAGTAAGTGACGCGCCTTGCGTCATGGCTATGGCTTGGCGGATATGTGAGGCGTGTGACGGGCTTTGCGCGGCCATGCGGGCGGAGCGGCATGGTGCGCCGGCATATGTCTGCGGCAGGATTATGTGATATGAGCCATGCGCGGCTATGCCCGCATTCATAGTAAGTTAGCAGAACGTCCATGGCCATGCCGGATGCGCAATAATGCGCGCCTATGGCCATGCCATAGCGAGTCGAGCCAAGCCTGCGCGGCTGTGCGGGCCATGTGCAATTCGGGAATTTATCAGCGGTAAAATTTAGAGCGGGAGTATGGGCATTGCGCGCATAATATGCATTCGCAAGAGCATTCCCGTTGCGGAGGGCAATATGATAAGGCTGACCGGCGTGAAGGCGCCGCTTGAATATGACGAAGCGTTCCTGTACAGGAGCGCGGCGCGCGCGCTGGACATAGCGCCGCGCGACATAGTTGCTGCGCGCGTGAGCAAGCGCTCTGTGGATGCGCGAGACAAGGGCAACATACACCTGACGCTGGGCATAGACGCAAAGGTGCGCGGCGATGAGGCCGCGATAGCCGCGCGCTGTCCCAAGGCAAAGCTGATAGCCGAAGCTCCTGAGATAGCGATAGCGCCGGCAAGGCTGGATGTGCGCCCGGTCATAGCCGGGTTTGGACCGGCTGGACTGTTTGCCGGGCTGACGCTGGCGCTGGCGGGCGCAAGGCCGATTATACTGGAGCGCGGCCGCCCCGTCGATGAGCGCGCGCAGGACATAGAGCTGCTTCAGTCGGAGGGCAGGCTGGATGAGGAGAGCAACGTGCTGTTCGGCGAGGGCGGCGCGGGCGCGTTTTCCGATGGCAAGCTGACCACGGGCATAAAGGACGAGCGCTGCGGCTGGGTGCTGGAGCGGCTGGTAGAGTTCGGCGCGCCCGAGGAGACGGCGTACATGTCCAAGCCGCACATAGGCACGGATCTATTGCGCGGCGTGGTAAGGCGCATGCGTCAGCGCATAGGGGAGCTGGGCGGCGAGGTGCGCTTTGGCAGCAGGCTGACCGACATCATCACAAGCGGCGGCGGGCTGCGCGCCGTGCGCGTATGCACGGATGGCGAGGAGTACGAGCTGGAGTGCGGGCAGCTCATACTGGCCTGCGGTCACAGCGCCCGCGATACGTATGCCATGCTGGCGCGGCGAGGCGTGGTTATGCGTCCCAAGCCCTTCTCGATAGGCGCGCGCATAGAGCATCGCCAGAGCATGATAAACGCCTCTCAGTATGGCCGCGTGGCGCAGGATGAAAGGCTCATGCGCCATCTGGGTGCGGCGGAATACAAGCTCAGCCGCCAGCTAAAGAGCGGGCGCGGCGTGTATACGTTCTGCATGTGTCCGGGCGGGCAGGTGATATGCTCGGCATCCGAGCCGGGCATGACCGCCACCAACGGCATGAGCCTGCACGCGCGCGACGGCGCAAACGCCAACAGCGCGCTGCTGGTATCGGTGACGCCCGAGGACTTCGGCGCGGACGGCCCTCTTGCGGGCATTGAGTTCCAGCGCCGCTGGGAGCGCGCCGCGTTCGAGCTGGCGGGCGGCGGCTGCAAAGCGCCCGCGCAGCGCGTGGAGGACTTCCTAAAGGGGCGCGCCAGCCGCAGCTTTGGCGATGTCGAGCCCAGTTACCGCCCCGGTGTAACGCCCAGTGACCTTGCCATGTGCCTGCCCGAGTTCGCTACGCTGTCAATGCGCGAGGCGCTGCCCCAGCTGGGTCGCATGCTGCGCGGCTTTGATCATCCCGATGCGGTGCTGACCGGCGTGGAGACGCGCTCGTCCGCACCTGTGCGCATGGAGCGCGGCGCGGACGGCTGTGCCAACATCTCCGGGCTGTATCCCACGGGCGAGGGCGCGGGCTGGGCGGGCGGCATAATGTCGGCGGCAGTGGACGGAATACGTCAGGCGCAGCGCGTGCTGGGCATGGACGTGTGACGGGAGACAGGAGCGGCGCGGACACATGCAGTTGAGCGGCGTGGCATGCTGCGGCTTTATGCACGGGCTAAAGCTGGTCAGCGGGTATGAGCGCGCTGTGGATGCAAGCGGCTGAGTCGTGGCATGCTGCGGCTTTATGCACGGGCTAAAGCTGGTCAGCGGGTATGAGCGCGCTGCGGATACAGGCGGCTGAGTCGCGGCATGCTGCGGCTTTATGCACGGGCTAAAGCTGGTCAGCGGGTGTGAGCATGCAGCTAAGGCGCGGCACAAGTGTGGCGGGCGATATGCTGCGCGGGCCTATCAGCCAGACTTTTTTCATGGTGTGCGCATATTTGTATCGCATTTGGCGCAGATGAATGGTATAATGAATACATGGATGCGCATGGCGCATATGGACATGCGCTGGCGGGCATTTATGCGGATTATCGGCATGCAATGCCCGCCAAGAGCATGTACAAGGCGATATCGCAATATGAAGGAGTGGTATAATGGAACAGATTCGCATAGGTACTTGCGTGCCGGGACAGTTTGCCGAACAGTGGCTGCCTGAGATGAAGGACAAGGGCTACGAGTGCTTTGCCATCAACTTCCACATGAGCTATTGCGGCTTTGATATAAAGCAGCTCGCGCCCAAGATAAACGACATACTGGCCGGCTCCGGCACATACGTGTCCACGCTGGGCTACTACTGCAATGCGCTGGAGAACGAGGAGCAGCGCCGCGACCTTGAGTACGCCATAGATAACGCGCATCTGCTCGGCGCGACCACGGTGTCCACGTTTGCCGGTGCGCTGGAGGGCAAGAGCGTGCCTGAGGCCATGCCGCGCTTTAAGGAAGTGTTCTCCGAGCTGGCGCGCCGCGCCGAGGACAGGGGAGTGCGTCTGGCGATAGAGAACTGCCCCATGGGTGGCGACTGGCGCCATGCCACCTGCAATATAGGCTTCAACCCCGATGCGTGGGAGATGATGTTCGATGCGGTGCCGTCCGAGGCGCTGGGCCTAGAGTGGGAACCTGCCCATCAGCTGATACAGCTCATCGACCCCATAGCTGAGCTGCGCATATGGGCCAAGAAGATAGTGCATATGCACGGCAAGGACACCTCGGTCGATTGGGATGCGGTGCGCAGGCGGGGCATATACGCCATGAAGGACTTCGCGCCCGAGCGCACGCCGGGCTTCGGCGACACCGACTGGCGCGACGTGTTCTCGATACTGCACGAGAACGGCTACTCCGGCGACGTGTGCATAGAGGGCTATCACGACCCGATATACAGCGGCGACTGGGAGATGACCGGCCAGATGCATGCGCTGCGCTATCTCAAGTTCTGCCGCGGCGGCGACTTCATACCTAACCCCTGGGATAAGAAGGCCAACTTCTGATATATACGGCAGGCCATTTAAATGGCAGTATGCGCAAAAAGAATCCGCTCTCAATGGCTTGGGAGCGGATTCTTTGTTTGCTTGATAGGGAAAATTGTGCGGCGTGAGTTGTTGCATTAGCCAAGCGCCGATTATGCGTGGCGCAGTGCTTCGCCGTAGCCCAGCCCTGCCTTTCCTAGAAGGGAAGGTGGCGCGTGAACACCGGAAGGGTTTGCCACGAAAGCAAGACGGCGGCTTTACTCGCAGCGGGGATTGCCCCGGCACATGCAAGGCCGCTCCTGTCGCGGCGGTAGGCCGCTCAGCCGCTCACGCACCAGCTGTCCTTTCGGGTGAGCCGAGGAGGATTACCGCGCAGTCGCTTATATTACAATGTTGCTTTGTGCGCGGCTCACTGCTGCGAAGTAGTCCTTAGCTGCCTTTTCTAGAAGGGAAGGTGGCGCGTGAACACCGGAAGGGTTTGCCGCGAAAGCAAGACGGCAGCTTTACTCGCAGCGGGGATTGCCCCGGCACATGCAAGGCCGCTCCTGTCGCGGCGGTAGGCCGCTCAGCCTCTCACGCGCCAGCTGTCCTTTCGGGTGAGCCGAGGAGGATTACCGCGCAGTCGCATCTGCCGCGCCGCCGGGCGCAGCTTCTATGGCGCGCGCCCACTTGCCGCTGTAAAAGCGCAGCACGGAGGGGATAAGTCCCAGTATCCAGCCTATCGGCGAGGCAAACCATATGCCGGTCTCGCCGAACAGATGCGACAGCAGCAGCGACAGCCCCACCTTGGCCACCAGCTCCACTATCGAGGACATCAGCGTGTACTGAGCGTCGCCTATGCCGCGCAGTGCGGAGTTGTATAGCCATATGCCTGCCAGAAATACGTACATTGACGCCTCTATACGTATCATTTTGTACGCCGAATCCAGCACGCTCGCCGGTGTCCCGGCATCCACGAAGAACGCCGCTATCTGACGGCCATACAGGAACATTATCAGCGTCGATATGGCGCACAGCGAAACTATCAGCATCAGCATCTTGTGCAGGCCATGCCGTATGCGTTCGGGCTTGCGCGCGCCGAAGTTCTGCCCGGCAAATACCGAGAACGAGAACGCCACCTGACTGAACAGCACGGTTGCCAGCTGCTCAACCTTGCTGCCCACCGTGTAGGCCGCGACTGTGCCTGAACCGAACGAGTTTATCACCGAGGTCGTGGCCATCATGCCCACGGTCAGCAGCAGCGTCTGCGCGGCCATGGGCGCGCCTATTCGCATAACGCTTGACATTATGTCGCGGTCAAAGTGCATGTGGCGCGCGCTGAAGCGTAATATCTCATAGCGGCGCAGCATGTATATGACCGCCAGCACCGCCGATACCGCCTGCGAGATTATGGTAGCTATTGCCACGCCCGCTATGCCCATGTTAAAGCGCAGCACCAGCAACAGATCCAGCCCCACATTGAGCAACGAACACAGTATCAGGAATATCAGCGGCGTGCGCGAATCGCCTATGGCGCGCAGCAGTGCCGCCACGGCGTTGTACAGCAGCTGCACTATGACCAGCCCGCAGGTTATCTGCACGTACAGCACCGCGCCGTCGATTATGTCATCGGGCGTGCGCAGCAGCTCCATAAGCGGACGCGCGCCCCAAAGTCCTACCGCGCCCAGTATGCCGCCCGATATCAGCACCAGCCACACCGAGTTGCCCACGGCCATGCGCAGCCGCTCGTTGTCGCCAGAGCCAAAGCTCTGCGCCGCCACTACCGATATGGCGTTCATCACCGCGCAGCCCACCTGCACTATGCCAAACACCGTGGTGCCGGTCGCGCCTATGGCTGCCAGCGCGTTTACGCCCACATAGCGCCCCAGCACCACCGTGTCCACCATGTTGTACATCAGCTGAAATATGCCGCCTATCATCATCGGTATCGCAAACGCTATCATCAGGCGAAGGGGATCGCCGTGCGTCATATCGCCCTTGCGCTCGTTCATATTATCACTCTCCATGCTGTATCTAAGCGGCACATAAATGCCGCAAGGCCCAAATAGAGCGCCGCCTGTTTAAGGCGACGCCCCTGCTTGTCAAAGCGTCTTTTTGACAAGCGTGGACGGGGGAGAATCTCCCCCGCCACTGCCACCCCTACTCGGTTTCCACTGAAATCCTGCGGATTTCCGGGCGTGGAAACTGCAAGGAAGATATGCTGCTCTGGGAAATGGGATTTCCCGACGCAAAAAATCCTGAGCGCCCACCGCACATGTCGCTGGGCGCTACCTAAGTCGAGAGGGCTGCGAGGCCCGCCGAGCTCTCCGGGGGTTTTTTGACAGTCTGAGAGCGCCGCCTGTTTAAGGCGACACCCATATTATAGATACGTCAGTTTATGCGATGCAGCTCAGCCATGCCGCACTCGGGTATCGCTATGCTGTCCAGCTTGCACAGCTCCATGCGCTCATGGCGCACCTCCTCGCCCGTGCAGTCGCGTACCAGCACGTCCCATCTGGCGAACGCATCCGAGCGCAGTATCACGTCGCTGGAAGCGCATGCGTTGACGATTATGCAATCGTCCAGCTCGGAAGCGGGCAGTTCGACCGCGCAGTCGCGCTGATAGCAGGCGAATATCCCGCGGCGGCCGCTTATGGCGCGCACCTGCGGATAGAGCGTCTGCGGCGATTCGGCGTATATCGGGCTGCCAAGCAGCAACTCGCGCTCGCGGCGCATGAAGTCCAGCCAGAACCTGAGCGCGCGCAGATGGCTCTCAGGCACGCAATCCAGCTTCACGGATATCTGCACTACGCTGAACAGCACGTTCAGTATCTGGCACACGGCGCTTTCCACGCGGTCGGCCACGTTCCACACCAGCATGTCGGAATGCACCGCAGTGTTGCAGCTGGTCAGGCGCAGATCGACCATGCCTATGCGGTTGGTGGAGGTGGAGTTGGGGCAGTCGCCCACGCGCAGCATGTTGCCGAACTCGCGCATGACCGGGCCTATGTAGCTCTGGCGGAACTCTATAAGTATGTCGCTCTTTTCGGCTTTGAGCGCGCGCATCACGTCCACCATCAGGCGATGCACGCCGTCCTCAAGCACTGCATAGTCCATGCCCTCGCTAAAGCGCGGCGTGTTCTCGCTCATGCGGAAGGAGTCGATGAAGTCCAGCTTGAAGCCGTCCAGATCCCAGTCGCGCAGCGCGCGCACATAGGTGTCTATCAGGTACTGGCGCACATCGGGATAGCGCGGGTCGAGCGTGTATGCGCCCATGGCGTCGATGTACTCCAGCGTCTTGCCCTCGAAGCGGCGTGCGGCCTCGGAGTACTTGCCTATGAACGGCACGCTGTACCACAGCATGTACTTCATGCCCAGGTCGTGAACGGCCTTGACGTGCGCGCGCATGTCGGGTATCTTGCCGGGCGTGGCCTGCCAGTCGCCGCAGTAGGCATAGCCGCGCGAGTTGTCGTCGGTCTGCCAGCCGTCGTCCACTATAACCGTGTCCATGCCCAGCTTGACAGCGCGGGCGCACTCGGCCTCGACTTCGGAGGCGTACACGCCCTGATGGAAGCTGTACCAGCAGGAATACATCGGCAGGCGCGCCGCATCCGGCACGGGCATGGGCGGATAGAACTCCTCCCACCAGCTTGCGACCGCGCGTATGGCGTCCTCATATCGCACATCGCTCTCGTCCAGCCAGAGGGCTACTTCGTACTTGTTCAGCTTGCCGGTGGAGTCCAGAGGTATGTCTATGGCGATGTTAAGCGAAGCGTCCTCCTCGCGCACGCCCATGCTGCGCTTTATGGCGGTCACGCAGTCGCTGAGCGCCACTGTCAGGCGGTTGCGCCCTGAATCGTTATAGAAGCAGGTGAGGGGACAGCCCGAGGATATCTTGCTCTGCGTGGGGCGCGACCAGTCGGCCTTGAGCGAGCGGTCGCAGCCGCAGCCGCTGTGCCATTGGTACTGTATGTCGATTATGTCGCGCCTGAGCGCAAGGTGCAGCGCAGGCGCGCCGTGCGACACGGCGTCGTCCGATTGCCAGCTCAGCGAGAAGGTGTGCAGCGTGCGCGCGCCCTCATGGCGGACGCTGTGCGCTATCTCGGCGGGGAAGTTGACGCTTGCCAGTATGCCGTCAAACATGTTTTGATTCATTTGGTGAACTCCTTTCCAGCCATGGGCCGAGAAAATGTCGATGGTCAGTACTGCTATACTTCTGCACGCAAGTGCGCGTATCCTGCCGCGAGGCCGGCGTCTGCGCGCTTTTTGCGACAAAATTGCAAGTGATTTGCACATTCGTAGCATGGGCGGCAGCGCAGTGCGCTTATGTCAACGCGCTCAATGCGTGGCGGAATATATGGCGGATACAAAAGTGAAAGCATGATCGGGCGCATGCGTTAATACGCGCGCCCATCGCCATGCGCTTCAACATCCGCCAAAAAACAATTCCCCGAAAGACAATCATCTTTCGGGGAAGCGTGACATGCGGGTGGCGGGACTCGAACCCGCACGCCGGTTAAAGCAGAGGATTTTAAGTCCCATGTGTCTGCCATTCCACCACACCCGCGCATCGTGATTAACATTATACCATAACGCTTGCGCGTGTGCAACATAAAATGCAACTGGAAAATCGCACGGCGCTCTGTGCGATATTGCAGATATGTGCAGCATCAGAAAATGGCGCGCATATCGCTTTAGCAAGGCGCGCAAGCAGATTTGCGGTGTTCAAAATTCAAACGGCGCATGCGCGCGTAGCCGGATGATTTGGGTGGCATATGCGCCTGCACCATGCTCGGGCACCACATGCATTCAAGCAAGTAGAGCGCTGCATTGCCCCATGCGGCAAAAGCGGCGCGTTCC
This sequence comes from Candidatus Fimadaptatus sp., assembly GCA_050946055.1. GTDB lineage: Bacteria > Bacillota > Clostridia > Christensenellales > Aristaeellaceae > Fimadaptatus. The sequence goes on from JBMNUB010000015.1 coordinate 24,925, forward strand.
TCGCGCCACAGCCTGTCAAAACCCCCGGAGAACCCGGCAGGCCTCGCAGCCCGCCGGCTTTAATCGCGGCCAGCGACATGTGCGGTGGACGAGGGGATATTTTTACTCCGGGCAATCTCATTTCCCGGAGTAAAAATATCTACCTTGCAGTTTTCAGGCCCGTAAACCTTAAGAATCTCAGTGGAATCTGAGTAGGGGTGGCTGTGGCGGGGGAGGTTCTCACCCGTCCACGCTTGGCAAAAGTACATTTTTGCTAAGCTGAGCAGCGCGTCCCGCGCGGCAGATAAGCCGGTTAGGGACGCGCTGTATGTGCTTATTATATGCTCCAAGAAAGGCGCTTGCCAATCGACATAGGACGCAGGCGTTCAGGCTCGCGCTTACTGCGCCGCGCCCGCGCGATGCACGGTGTCGAACTTCAGCCCGCCGGCATCTGCGCTGACCACGACCTCGTCGCCCATGCTCAGGTCGCCGCGCATCACTATGCGCGCTACCTGCGTCTCGATGTGGCTCTGTATGTAGCGCTTTACCGGGCGCGCGCCGTACTGCGGCGTGTAGGCTTCATCCGCTACATAGCGCAGGGCGCTGTCCTCTATGGTGAGAGCGTAGCCCTGCTCGCTCATGCGCTGGCAGGTCTTGTCCAGCATCAGGCGCGCTATGCGGCATATCTCGGGCTGCGTAAGCGGCTTGAACATGACTACCTCGTCCATGCGGTTGAGGAACTCGGGCTTGAAGCCCGCGCGCAGCGCCTGCTGTACCTGAGCGCGCGCCACTTCGGTTATCTCGCCCTCGGCATTGATGCCGTCCAGCAGGTACTGGCTGCCTATGTTGGAGGTCATTATCACTATCGTGTTCTTGAAGTTGACGGTGCGCCCCTGCGAATCGGTCAGGCGGCCGTCATCCAGCATCTGCAGCAGCAGGTTGAACACGTCGGGATGGCCCTTCTCTATCTCGTCGAACAGCACTATCGAATAGGGCTTGCGGCGCACGGCCTCGGTGAGCTGACCGCCCTCCTCATAGCCCACGTATCCGGGAGGCGCTCCGACAAGGCGCGACACGGTGTGCTTCTCCTGATATTCGCTCATGTCTATGCGCACTATGCTGCTCTCGTCGTCGAACATGGCTTCGGCCAGCGCCTTGGCAAGCTCGGTCTTGCCCACGCCTGTGGGTCCCAGGAACAGGAACGAACCTATCGGCCTGTTGGGATCGGACAGGCCGGAGCGCGCGCGCAGTATGGAGTCGGACACCGCGTCCACGGCCTCGTCCTGACCTATTACGCGCTTGTGCAGTATCTCGGGCAGGTCGAGCAGCTTCTCGCGCTCGCTCTGGGTGAGCTTGGACACGGGTATGCCCGTCCAGCGCGATACCACCTCGGCTATCTCGCTGGCATCGACCACCTCGCGCAGCAGCGGCTCGGACTGCTCCTCGTTCTGCTTCTTGAGCTGCTCAAGCTGGCTCTGAAGCTGAGGTATGCGGCCATACTTCAACTCGGCCATCTTGTTGAGGTCATATGCGCGCTCGGCGGCTTCCAGCTCCAGCTTTGCCGCGTCCAGCTGCTCGCGCACGGCCTTGGACTGGTCTATGGCCTTCTTTTCGGACTGCCACTGCGCGGTCATGGCGGCGCTCTGCTGCCTTAGGTCGGCAAGCTCGCGCTCCAGCGTCTCAAGGCGCGACCTGGAGGCCTGATCCTCCTCCTTGCGCAGCGCCTGCTGCTCTATCTCCAGCTGCAGTATGCGGCGGTTGACCTCGTCCAGCTCGTTGGGGCTGGAGTTTATCTCGGTGCGCACTATGGCGGCGGCTTCGTCCATAAGGTCTATGGCCTTGTCGGGCAGGAAGCGGTCCTGTATGTATCTGTCGGACAGCACCGCGCAGGCTATCAGCGCGCCGTCGGTTATGCGCACGGAGTGGTGCAGCTCGTACTTCTCCTTTAGGCCGCGCAGTATGGATATGGTCTCCTCGACCGTGGGCGGATCGACCGTTACCGGCTGGAAGCGGCGCTCCAGCGCCTTGTCCTTCTCCAGATACTTGCGGTACTCGTCCAGCGTAGTTGCGCCTATGCAGTGCAGCTCGCCGCGCGCCAGCAGGGGCTTGAGCAGGTTGCCCGCATCCATGGAGCCTTCGGTCTTGCCCGCGCCCACTATGTTGTGCAGCTCGTCTATGAACAGTATTATGTTGCCTTCGGACTTGACTACCTCGTCCAGCACGGCCTTTAGGCGCTCCTCGAACTCGCCGCGATACTTTGCGCCCGCTATCAGCGCGCCCATGTCCAGCGATATCAGGCGCTTGTCCTTGAGGTTGTCAGGCACGTCGCCCTTGAGTATGCGCTGGGCAAGTCCCTCTACTACGGCGGTCTTGCCCACGCCCGGCTCGCCTATCAGCACGGGGTTGTTCTTGGTCTTGCGGCAGAGTATGTTCATAACGCGCCGTATCTCGGCATCGCGGCCTATTATCGGGTCCATCTTGCCCTTGCGCGCGGCCTCTATCATGTCCTGACCGTACTTTTCCAGCGCCTCGTAGGTGCTTTCGGGGTCCTGCGAGGTGACGCGCTGATTGCCGCGCACCTGCTTGAGCGCTTCCAGCACGCGCTCGCGGGTTATGCCGTACTTGGCTATGACGCGCGCGGAGGGCGTGTTGTGTTCGTCTATCAGGGCAAGGTATATGTGCTCCACACCGGCGTACTCGTCGCCGAAGGTCTTGGTCATCTCCAGCGCGCGCACGAGCAGCTCGTTGAAGCGGCGCGTGGCGTAGAGCTGGGCATTGCCGTCCACGGTGGGCATGCCGCTGACCAGCGCGTCCACGTCCGCGCGATAGCTGCGCGCGTCCACGCCTATGAGCTGGAGCAGGCGGGGGATGAGCCCGTCGCTCTGGTCTATGAGCGCGGCGTGCAGATGCTCGCCGTCAACCTGAGCGTTATGGTTCTTTAGCGCAAGCTGCTGGCTGTCGGCTATGGCCTGCTGCGCCTTTTGAGTGAAGTTTTCCATCGTCATATATGTTCACCTCAATCTAATGGGGTCAAATTTGTGGATGGGGGAGAAAGCTCCCCGCACATTGCCGCCTGCATCGGTTTCCGCTGAAGTCACACCGGTCTCAGCGACCGAGGCAGGGCGGCTGCTGTTGCTCCGGGTAAATAGGCTTTCCTAAAGCAAGGGTATCCGGAAAGCCCTTAGTGCATGCACGGGCTATTGCGCCCACTGCAAATGATAAAGCAGGGCTTTGACAAGTCAGGCGCCTTTTACTTGGCCGCCTCGGCAAGCTTGCGGTACAGCTCGCGCATCTCGGAGGAGATATAGGAGGGATTCTGTATCGTCAGCTGCAGGTACAGATCGCCGCGCCGCCCCTGCCGGTCGCGGTAGCCCTGACCCGGCACGCGCAGGCGCTGACCGGCTCGGGAGCCTGCGGGTATCTGCACGGTTATGCGGCTGTCGAAGGGCCGCACATCGGCCTTGCCGCCCAGCGCCGCCGTCCATGGGGCTATGGTCAGCTTCATGGTAACGTCCAGACCGTTGAGGTCCAGCTCGTCATCGCGCGCTATCTCGACCTGCAATATGCGGTTGCCCTTGCGCCCGTCCGCGCCCACGCGCCCCAGCCCGCTGAGCTTTATGCGCTCGCCCGCAAGCACGCCCGCTGGCAGATTGAAGTCCACCGTCTTGCCGTCGTCCAGCCGTATGGTCTTGCGCCCGCCAGTATAGGCATCGCGCAGCGATACGGTGATTATGTTTTCCACGTCCAGCGACGTCTGATGCTTGACTCCGCGCGAGCGGGCAAATCCGCTCGAGTATGAGTCTGCGCCCATGCCGAAGAACTGGCTAAGTATGTCATCCCAGTCGCCAAAACCGCCTGCGCTGCCCGACGTATATGTCTGCCAGCCCGCGCCCGGCCCGCCACCAGCGCCGCTGCCGTATGGATTGCGGCCGCTGCGTATGTCGTCCATAAGCTGATCGTACTTGCGGCGGTTCTCGTCGCTGGAGAGTATCTCGTATGCCTCCGATATCTCCTTGAACTTGTCGACGTTTTCCTTGGTGTTGCCGGCAATGTCGGGGTGATATTTCTTGGCCAGCTTTCGATAAGCCTTCTTGATCTCGTCGCTCGTGGCCTTTTTGTCCACGCCCAGTATGGCGTAGTAGTCCTTGGTCTCCACAAGCATCACAACCTTTCGGAATGTCAATTAACCTTTGACTATCTTTGACCATTACATTATAGACCAGACCGCACCGTTTTGCAATACCCTTTTGCGCTGTTCATATATAATTTACAAATGGCGCTGCGGATATTCTGCGCAGTGCAGCGGTGCGGTATGCGCACAGATACGCGCGAGCCGGTGCGGATGTGCAAAGCAGCGCTGCGCGGGAGTGCATGCGCCCATACAGCCGCTCAAGTATGAGCTGCGCAAGGCCGGGCGGGATAAGGGGCTTACGTGAGCGGAGATGTACCGGCATGGCGATACATGGTCGCGATGAGCATATGCGGCGGGTTCATGGGTATAAGCGTGATAAACGTATACGGTGCATGCGGGCCAGCGCTGCGGCAAGCGTATGCAAATGATGCATGAACATTATATTGCCCGGCATGCGCGGCGGACACATGGATAGCGCCATGGTCAGTATGCGCGGCTGATGGGCATATCATAATGTGCGGCAAGCGGTTTGGCATGCAATGAGCCGCGATGCATGCACAGATGCACATTGCCACGGCGGAGGATTGCCATCGTGCCAGAGCGTTGCTGGGCGCGCCGCGCCTGTGGTCATAATCATGCGCGCAAATGACTGCCACATAATATGAAAGCGCTCAGACCGCGCGGCAATGTGCAAAAGCGCGATGTTGCCAAAGCCGCCCGGCGATGATAAAATGTAATGAGAGGTGATGCTCATGCGCATAATGCTGGTGAACGACGACGGCATAAACTCGCCCGGTATATGGGCGCTGTACGACGAACTCAAGCGCGACAACGACATCGTGGTGTGCGCGCCGCACGCGCAGTGCAGCGGATTTTCGCACTCGATAACCATAGCGGGCAAGCTGGAGGCGCGGCCATATCAGCGCGGCGATGCGCGCGCATTCGAGGTGTTTGGCACGCCCGCCGACTGCGCGCTGCTGGGGCTGGGCGCGCTGGCGGGCGAGGTGGACATGGTGATAAGCGGCATAAACAACGGCTACAATGCCGCCTGCGACGTACACTATTCCGGCACGATAGGCGCGGCCTGCGAAGCGTGCATGCAGGGCATTCCCGCGCTGGCGGTGTCCACGCGCGGCGGCAACACCAGCTTTGCGCCCACGCTGCGCTGCGTGCGGCAGGTGATGGACATAATGCAGCGCGAGCATGAGCCGGGCGTGTTCTACAGCCTGAACGTGCCGGCGGGCGAGGTGCATGGCCTGATGCGCGCGCCGCTGGGCGGGCGGGAATGCGTGTCGCACTATGAACCCGCATTAGGCGAGGAGGGCAGGCTGCTTTACGACGTGTCGCTCATACACCTAGAGCGCGCGCCCGGCAGCGATCTGGACATGCTGGACAGGGGCTGGGCGACGTACACTCGCCTCATGAGCGACTGGACGCGCGCGTAAATCGGGCAGTGCGGCAGCCGTGAGGCTAGGACATGCATGCGCGAATAGGTGCGCGGCATGACGGAAACGCCGCTGACCGGCAACGCCGGCTGGACGTTGACCGAGGTGTCGCCCGTGCGCGCGCATTCGCGCCATCAGGCTGATGCAGTCATATGTGGCCAGAGCGGTAAGAGTGCGCGCGGCATATGCTGTGCGCATTCGCGCCATGCGGATTGCTGCGCGCAGCATGACTTGCAGACCGGGCGTATATTGCATGAAAGCGGTGGCCCACACTGCATATGACGGAAATGGCGCACCTTGCAGCAAGCGAATGGACATGGCGGCATGCGTGAGAATCGTGAATGCAGGCATGCTAAAAAGCCAATTATGGGTTTTCTGGACATCAAAACTGTCCAAATTTGCAGGATTTCAGCAAAATGAAAGCCAAATTGCTTGCCAAGGCAGGGCGCAAGTTGTATAATATGGACTGGCAAGGGACGATATCGTCCAAAATGCGCGCAAAAAAACGCGCCATGATGCAAGGAGAAATTCATATGCAGGAATCACAGGAATTGATCCAGCGCCTTAACCAGTCGGGACGCAAGCTCTCCAAGAGCCACAAGCGCATAGCCGAATACATAGTCGCTCACTACGACAAGGCGGCCTTCATGACCGCCTCCAAGCTGGGCGAATACGTGGGCGTGAGCGAATCCACGGTGGTGCGCTTTGCCGACGCGCTGGGCTATGAGGGCTATCCGCAGCTGCAAAAGTCTTTGCAGGAGCTGATACGCCATCGCCTGACGGCTTCGCAGCGCTTTGAGATGTCCACCGAGATGCCTCAGTCCATGGTGCTAAGCCGCGTGCTCAAGGCCGATATGCAAAATATAAGGAATACTCTGGACATAAACGACGAGCAGGTGTTCGACAATGTGGTCGAACTCATGCGCAACGCGGAGCACATATACATACTGGGCCTGCGCTCCAGCGCGCCGCTTGCCGAATTCATGGGCTTTTATATGAAGTTCGTGACCGACCAGGTGAGCGTTGTGACATCGGGCATATCCGACGTGTTCGAGCAGATAAGCCGCATAAGCGAGCGCGACGTGATGATATGCATATCATTCCCGCGCTACTCCTCGCGCACCGTTGAGGCGATGGAGTTTGCGCATTCGCGCAACGCAAAGCTTGTGGCGATAACCGATGGGCCGATGTCACCGCTGCACGCGCTGTCCGACTACTGCCTGATGGCCAAGTCCGACATGGCGTCGTTCGTGGACTCGCTGGCCGCGCCACTGTCGCTGATAAACGCGCTGCTGGTGGCCATGGGCCTTAGCAAGCGCGACGAGGTGGCCAAGCGGCTCAAGACTCTTGAGGACATATGGGACAACTACCATGTGTTTCTGGGCAGGGAAAAGGCATGACGAAAAATATAGGCATAATAGGCGGCGGCGCGGCGGGCATGGCGGCGGCGGTGTTCGCCGCCCGCGGCGGCGCGCGCGTGACGCTGATAGAGCGCAATGAAAAGCTGGGCAAGAAGATATACATAACCGGCAAGGGCCGCTGCAACATGACCAACACCGCCGAAGGGCAGGAGTTTTTGCGCAATGTGCCTCACAACCCGCGCTTTTTGTATTCGGCGCTCAACTTCTTTGACAACGGCGCGCTCATAGACTTCATTGAATCGCAGGGAGTGCCGACCAAGGTCGAGCGCGGCGGGCGCGTGTTCCCGGAATCCGACCATGCCAGCGATGTGACGCGCGCCTTCGAGCGCGAGATGCGTCGCCTGGGCGTGAACATACTGCTGAACACGCGCGCAAGCTCGATAGAGCGGGCGGAGGACGGCTGGCTCATGCACATTGCAGGCGGCGGCGAGATGCGCTTTGATGCGATAATAGCCTGCGGCGGCGGCGCGAGCTACCCTTCGACCGGCTCGGACGGCGGCGCGGCGCGCATGTTTGCGGACATGGGGCTGAGCGTTGAGCAGCTGCATCCCGCGCTGGTGCCGCTGGAGACGCGCGAGAGCTGGCCGGGTACGCTAAGCGGCGTGTCGCTCAAGAACGTGTCGCTGAGGCTGGGGCGCGGCAAGAAGCCGCGCTTTGACGAGCAGGGCGAACTGCTCTTTACCCACTTTGGCATAAGCGGGCCGCTGGCGCTGTCCTGCTCGAGCTACATAGAGGGCGATGCGGCGGGGCAGGAGGTGTTCATAGACCTTAAGCCCGCGCTGGACGTGGAAAAGCTGGTGGGCAGGCTGGAGCGCGAGGTGGAATCCGGTGCGCGCCGTCAGCTCAAGACCATGCTGGAGGCGCTCATGCCGCGCGCGCTTGCGCCGGTCATAGCCTCGATATCGGGGCTTAATCCGCTGATGCCGGTAAATCAGCTCAACACGCGCCAGCTGCGCGCGCTGGCCGAACTGCTAAAGGCCGTGCCGCTCACGCTCAAGGGAACGCGCGGCTTTTCCGAAGCCATAGTCACGCGCGGCGGACTGAGCGTAAAGGAGGTCAATCCCTCCACGCTCATGGTCAAGCGCATGCCGGGGCTGTTCGTCGCGGGCGAGGCGCTGGACGTGGACGCGTTGACCGGCGGGTTCAATCTGCAGATAGCGTTCTCGACCGGCGCGCTTGCGGGCAGCAGTGCGGCTGCGTACTGCGAGGACATCTGACGGCGGGCGGCGTGCGCAGATGGTTACTGAGATGGCAGCTGGCATCGGACGCAAGCGCGGCGGAGTGCTGTCAGGGTCTGACATGGGCCGGCGTGCGCCCGGCAGGGAGGAAGGTACATGGACGAGCGCGTGGACATATTCGACGCGGCGCGGCAGCCTCTGGGCTATACCAAGGCGCGCAGCGAGCCGCTCCTGCCCGGCGAATACAAGATAGTCGTGGGCATATGGATAGTGAATGGGCAGGGTCAGCTGCTGATAACGCGGCGCAGCATGAAGAAGCTCTATGAGCCGGGCAAGTGGGAGAACACCGGCGGCCATATGGACGCGGGCGAGACACCTGTTCAGGCGGTCATAAGGGAACTGCGCGAGGAGACCGGGCTGGCTGTCATGGAGAGCGATGTGCGCTATCTGGGTACGGGCGTAGTCGATAGCTTCATAGGCGACAACTTCATGGCGCGCGTAGGCGATGCTGGCGGATTGCGCATGCAGCCCGGAGAGACCGAGGAGGCGCGCTGGGTATCGCCGGGCGAGCTGCGGCGCATGATGGACGCGGGCGAGATGGCAGAGTCCACCGTGCGGTTCATGGCTGTGTATAAGGAAGCCTTTTGGGCCGCGCTGAGCGATATGGGCGCGGAGACAGGAGAGATGTGATGGACGTGGCAATGGGCTCGCGCGAGGCGGCGCGCGCCGCGCTGGAGATGTGCATGAGCCGCTCGCGCGACGAGGAGAACGAGTGCAAGCTGCATCTTAGGCGGCAGGGCATAGCTTCGGCGGCAGTGGACTGCGGCGGCGAATTCATATCCTCTATGACCCGCATAGTGGAGCGCGCGGTGGTCGCGGCCAAGCGCGAGGGCGTGATAAACGAATCCCACTTGGAGGAAGGCGCTGTGGCGGGCGCGGCACATGAGGCGCTTGTGCAGGTCATGAACAAGGCGCTGGGCATGAACGTGGGCGGCAAGATAGCCATAGCCAGAGGAGGCGATCATCTGGCGGTGGCGGTGTTCTTTGGCATAGGCCTATTGCACTTGAACGAGGTGGCGGTAGGTCTGGGACACAGAGTGGTATAGCGGGGAGGCACGATGTACAATGGTGATAGCGATAGACGGCCCCGCGGGCGCGGGCAAATCGGACATATCCAAGATGCTGGCGGCGCGGCTGGGTTTTGCGTATCTGGACACGGGCGCGATGTACAGGGCGATAGCGCTCAAGGCGCTGCGCGGCGGCGTGGCGCTGGATGACAGCGCGGCGCTTAGCGATATGCTTGCGCATACGGAGCTTGACGTGCGCTGCTCGCGCGAGGGCGCGCCCGAGGTCGTGCTGGACGGCGAGGACGTGACCGGCCTTTTGCGCACGCAGCAGGTGGGCGACGCGGCTTCGCGCGTGTCGGCGCTGAAACTGGTCAGACAGTGGCTGCTGGAGGCGCAGCGCTCCATAGCCCGCTCGGGCGACGTGATAATGGACGGTCGCGACATAGGCACTGAGGTGCTGCCCGATGCCGAGGTCAAGATATACCTCACGGCCTCCTGCGAGGTGCGCGCACGCCGCAGGCTGGCTCAGCTGCTGCAAAAGGGCGAACACGCCGGGCTTGACGATGTCATGCGCGAGGTGCGCGAGCGCGACGAGCGCGACATGACGCGCGATGTCAGCCCGCTCAGGCAGGCGGACGACGCGGTGCTTGTCGACTCCAGCGACATGACGCGCGAAGAGGTTGTCGAAGCCATAATGGAGCGCGTCGGCGCGGCGCGCAAGGAGTTGGACACATGAGCAGGTTTTATAGCTTTGCAAAGGGGCTGCTTGGGCCTGTGCTGCGGCTTGTGTTCCGCTTCGACGTGCATGGCTCGGCAAATCTGCCCGATAATGCGGCCATAGTCGTGTGCAACCACATATCAAACTGGGACGTGCTGGCGCTCAGCTGCGTAATGGACAGGCAGATACGCTACATGGCCAAGCAAGAGCTGTTCAAAAACCCGATAGTGCGCCGCGTTATAGAGGGCCTGGGCGCGTTCCCGATAGACCGCGGCAGCGCGGACGTTGCCGCCATACGCAAGAGTCTGGAGATACTGTCGGACGGCGGCGTGGTGGGCATATTCCCGCAGGGTACGCGCGTCAAGGACGATTCCTCGTTCGAGGTGGCGGGCGGCGTGGCCATGATAGCGCTGCGCTCGCATGCGGAGATAGTGCCGGTACACATACGCGGCCCGTATAAGCCCTTTAGCCGCGTGCGCATAGACATAGGCGAGGCATACACGCCCGCGCCAGAAGGCACGCGCGTCAGCCGCGAGCTGATAACCGGCGTGAGCGAAGGCGTGGCGGCGCGCGTGAATGAACTCAAGGCAAGGAGCATGAGCGCGCGGGAGGAGTAAGAACGCTATGGGCGCAGGCGGAGCGCGGCTGGCTGCACGTGTCAGGCGCAAAGCGGATGCCGGCGCGCCGCATGATTGCGCGAGCGAGCGGCGGGCATGCACAGCGGCATATGTTATGCACATGAGCGCGCAAAGCAAGCCTTTTTGGCGCGCATAAAGCGGAATATGTCGCGATATGCATGGGCGCAGCAGTGTGCTTGGTAGAGGATACTACATAATTTCCTTCATAACAGAAAATTAATGAGCAGATTTTCTCTTGTTTGCAGGATATATTGAGGGTAAAGGCGAATATAGGCTAGAAGAGTGCAAAGTGTCCGTGTGGCATTGATATGCCGCACGCCGAGGAGTGGTAGTTTGGACGTCATAATTGCGCCCAGGGCCGGGTTCTGCTTCGGAGTCAGGCGCGCGGTCGAGAGCGTCGAGCGCGTGCTGGACAGCGGCGACAGCATATGCACGCTGGGCAAGCTCATGCACAATGAGCAGGCCGTGGCGGAGCTGGCCGCAAAGGGAGCGCGCCCTGTCGATACTCCCGAGGAGGCGGATACGCGCATAGTCGCGATACGCTCTCACGGCGTGCGCCCCGAGGTGCTTGCAAGGCTTCGGGAATTGGGACACGATATCATCGATCTCACCTGTCCTTTCGTTAAGCGCATACATGAGCTGGTCAATGAATACTCGCGCACCGTGGGCGCGCCGGTCATAGTGGTCGGCAAGCGCACGCATCCCGAGGTCATAGGCATATGCGGCTGGTGTGATGAAAGCTATGTGGTGGCGGACGAAGCCGAAGCTATGGCGCTGCCGCAAATAGAAAGGGCGCTGCTGGTGGCGCAGACCACCTGCGAGGTGAGCCGCTTTGAGAGGGTGGAGGCGCAGCTTAAGGCGCGCATACCGCATCTTACGGTCAGGAACACCATCTGCCTTACCTCGGTTGAGCGTCAGAACGGCACGAGGAAACTGGCCGAAAAGGCGGACATGATGATAGTGGTGGGCGGCAAGGGCAGCGCCAATACGCGCGAGCTCTATGAGATATGCCGCGCCCGCACTCAAACTATATGGGTCGAAACCGCGCGTGACCTCCCTGAAAAATGGGCCGGCCCGTGGGGTATAATCGGCATAACAGCCGGCGCAAGCACGCCGGATGGCACATTTAAGGAGGTTGCTGCACGCATGAACGACATCGAGAAGCAGGACGTTGTCCTGGAGACCACGGCGCAGGACGAAGTCCAGGAGTCGGATTTTGAGGCCGCGTTTGAAAAGACGATGGTACAGATCCATCCTGGTGATATCATAAAGGGCAAGGTCGTCCAGATAACCGACGACGAGGTTTGCGTAAACATCGGTTACAAGTCCGATGGACTGATAAAGAAGTCCGAACTCTGCACCCCCGACGTTAACACCGGCGACGAGATAGAGGTCGAAGTCGTCAAGGTCAACGACGGTGAGGGCAATGTTATACTGTCCCAGAAGAACATAGTCAACAAGCGCAACTGGGATGCTCTTATGGCCAAGAACGAGGCCGGCGAGTTCGTCGAGGCCGTGGGCAAGAAGGCCGTAAAGGGCGGCCTGATCGCTTCTGTAATGGGCATAGAGGCGTTCATACCCGCTTCTCACCTGAGCCAGCGCTATGTTGAGAAGATCGAGGACTTCGTGGGCAAGGACATGACCCTGAAGATCATCGAGGTGGACGAGAAGAAGAAGCGCATCGTAGCTTCCCGCAAGGCCGTTCTGATTGCCGAAGAGGCCAAGAAGAAGGCTGAGATATGGGACAAGCTCGAGCAGGGCACCGTGGTCAACGGCATAGTTCGCCGCCTGACCGACTTCGGCGCTTTTGTAGACATCGGCGGCGTGGATGGTCTGGTTCACGTGACCGACCTGAGCTGGGGCCGCGTAAAGCATCCCAGCGATGTCGTGTCCATCAATCAGGAGATCCCGGTAAAGATACAGTCGCTGGATCGCGATCGCGAGCGCATCTCGCTGAGCTACAAGGCGACCCAGCCCAAGCCTTGGGATGTGGCGGGCGATAAGTACATCGTCGGCTCCATAGTCGAGGGCAAGGTAGTCCGCATCACCACCTTCGGCGCCTTTGTGGAGCTGGAGCCCGGCCTTGACGGTCTGGTACACATCTCCCAGTGCGCGCTCAACCGCATAGCCAAGGTTGAGGACGCTGTGCAGGTTGGCGACATCGTGCGCGTAAAGGTGCTGGATGTCAACACCGATGCCAAGCGCATAAGCCTGAGCATCCGTGCGGTGCTGGAGGACGAGGCGTTTGACGGCGTTGAGGACGGCTCGCTGGATTCTCTGGCCGATGAGTTCGCGATAGGCGACGAGGACGAGAACAACTAATATAGCTGTAAGGCATATTTGGGCTGCTGATATCATCGGCAGCCCATTGTCATATGTATGATAGCATGAGCCGCGCCATGAGCGCCGCCGCAGGAGGTGCATCTATACGGATATACTGATAATAGCGCTGGTCATGGGTCTGGTGTACTGGTTTTTTCATAGGGAGAACAACCGCCTTGTGACCTCGCGGTATTACATAAGCGCGGACGTACAGAGCGAATTGGGCATAGTGCAGCTGAGCGACCTGCACAGCAAGCGCTTTGGCCCCAACAACGAAAAGCTGATGGAGCAGATAAAGCAGCTTGCCCCCGACCTGATAGTCATTACCGGCGACATGATACACAGGTGGGACGCAAGGGCGCAGGCTTATGTGGACCTGCTGGCAAAGCTGGGTACCATAGCGCCTGTGTATGCCATACCCGGCAATCACGAATCCCGCATAGACGAATGGCCGGTGCTGCGCGATATGCTGCGCAAGGCGGGCATCCGCGTGGTCGAAAACGACGTGGCGATATTCTCCAAGGACGGCCAGCGCGTGTCCATACTGGGGCTTAACGAGGCCACTGACCCCGACACTAGGCCGCTGTTTGCGCGGCTGAGCGATATGGGCGGGTTTCGGCTGGTGCTGAGCCACTTTCCGCTGCGCTTTGAGGAGTACTGCAAGCATGATTTTGACCTGCAGCTCAGCGGCCACGCGCACGGCGGTCAGTGGCGGCTGCCCATAATAGGCGGGTTGTATTCGCCCGATCAGGGCATGTTCCCGCACTATGACGCGGGGCTGTTTGAGGAAAAGGGCAGAAAGCTGGTGGTCTCGCGCGGTCTGGGCAATAGCGACTTTCCGCTTAGACTGTTCAACTATCCAGAGATAGTGTTCATAGGTGTCACCAAGCGCGCCTGATGCAATTTAAATGCGGCGCTCCTTAGGCGGTTTGGCCGTGCGGAGCGCCGCGCTTTTTGGCCGTTCACGGCTTTATGCGCGGAAATGCAGATGGCGGCTTGCAGCTAGGGAAACGGAGGCAAGCGGCTTGCTTCAGGCATTGCCATCTGGCGGAGGCGCGGTGCTTGGCCGCTGTCTTCAAGGCGCTTCGGCTGCCCGAACAGCAGCGCCTTAAAACGAACCAGCCTGTCAAAACCCCCGGAGAACTCGATGGGACTTGCAGCCCGCCGGCTTTAATAGCGCCCAGCGGCATGTGCGGTGGCGCGGGATGTTTTTGCGGCGGGAAATTTCATTTTCCGGAGCAGCATATCTGCATTACGGTTTCCACGCCCGGAAACCTTAAGGGTTTCAGTGGAAACTGAGTAGGGCCGGCAGTGGCGGGGGAGGTTCTCCCCCGTACAACAAACTGGCCTTGCGCGAAGAACATTTGTGCGCAACATGCGCGGCGCGGGCGCTAGGCAGTCATAGCGCGGCCGATATGGGCATATGCTCATTCAGTGAGTGGCGCGGCACACCCGCGCGAAAGGAGGATATGCCATGCGCAATGCGGACAACACCGAGGTACGGCGCACGCACGCGCTCAGTATGACCGACCGCGGCCAGCTGGAGCTGACCGGCGTGTGCGACGTGGACAGCTTTAACGACCAGCTGATAGTCATGAACACGTCGCAGGGCGAGCTTACCGTGGCGGGCGACGAGCTGCACATCTCGGCGCTGGATCTGGAGGCGGGCAGACTGCACATAGACGGGCGCATACAGGCGCTGGAGTACGCCGACGCGCGCACACCGGGCAAGCGCGGGCTGTGGCGCGTGTTTAAGTAAGCATGCTGTACTATACCGTGGGGCAATGGTACGCGCTGGCCTATATGATGCTGTGCGGGGTCATAATGGGCGCGATATACGAGGCGTTTCGCGTGCTGAGGCATCTGACCGTGGCCGGACGCGCGCTCAGTGCGGCGCTGGATGCGGCGATGTGCCTGCTGCTGGCGCTGGTCATGGCCATAATGCTCATGCGCGCAAGCGGCGGCGAGTTGCGCCTGTATGCGCTGATGGGCTGCGCGCTGGGCATGGCGCTGTTCCTCAATGGGCCTGCGCGCATAGTGCGTGCGGGTGCAGCGCGGGCGCTGTGTCTTGCGCGGCGCGTGAGGATAAGATTGCGAGATGTTGCGCTTTTCAAACATATTCTTAAGTAAGTGTTTCACCGGTAGGATTTACCGCATCTGTGGCGAATAGATGGCAGTACATGCACTTTGTACAGTTTGTATACTTTGTGCATCTGCAAGGCGCGACGATGTGAAGGGGTGCGGCGATATGGCTACAAGGCGCGGCGGGCGCAAACTCACGCCCAGGTTTTTTGCGATAGTGTTGGCGGCGGCGTGCGTGTTCGTCTCCGTGACCATGATGCGCGACAATGCATGCCTGACCGAGCAGCGCGCGGCCATAGCCGAGCTGGAGGAGCGCTGCAGCGAACTCAAGGAGCGCAATGAGCAGCTGAAGTGCGAGGCCGAGTTTTCGCGCACCGATGAGTTTATAGAGCGCGAGGCGCGCATGCGCGGCATGCTGCGTCCCGGCGAAACGCGATATGTGCTGGATACGGGGGTAAATTTCGACAATGCTCAGGGCGGCAATTGACATAGGATCGAATTCTGTGCGGCTGCTCGTGGCCGGCGTGACCGGCGGCGAGTTTCAGCCGCTTTTTCGGCTTTTGGACACGACCAGACTGCACGATGGACTGGATGCGCAGGGCAATCTGAGCGCGGAATCCATGGCGCGCACGGCGGGCGCGATAGCCGGGTTTGCAGCCAAGGCGCGCGAGGCGGGCGTGCGCGACGAAGACATATTCGCCTTTGCCACCAGCGCCGTGCGCGATGCGGCCAACGGGCGCGACTTTATGGCGGCGGTCAAGGCGGATTGCGGCGTGGACATAAACCTGCTCACCGGCGAGCAGGAGGCCGCTTACGCATTCTACGCGGCGGCAAGGCCGGGCGAGTGCGGCGTGGTGGACATAGGCGGCGCGTCCACAGAGATGATATGCGGCTGCGACGGCCGGGTACGCGCGTCGTATTCGGCGCAGATGGGCGCGGTGCGCCTGCGCAGGATGCTGGGCGAGGGCGCGAGCGTGGAGCGCATGCTGGAACAGAGCGCTGCCGTGCTTGAGCCGGGCATACGTGCGCTGGGCGCGCTGCCCGAGCATTTCGTGGGCGTGGCAGGCACCATAACCACGCTGTGCGCGCTGGACATGGAGCTTAAAGAGTATTCGCCCGAGCGCATAAATGGCGCGTGGCTCAGCCGGGAGTCGGCGGAGCGCTGGCTAAAGCGCCTTGTGCCCATGAGCATAGCGGACAGGCGCGCGCTGCCCGGCATGCCCGCGCGCAGAGCCGATATAATCGACTATGGCGCGGCGATAGTCGTGAGCTTTCTGCGCCTGACAGGGCTTTGCGGGCTGTATGTGTCCGACCGCGACAACCTCTATACCGCCATAATGCGCCCGGATAAAGCTGACAGTGGTGAAAATAATTCGTGACAGCGCAGAATGTGTTTACAAATTGGGCGATATGCTGTAATATAAATATGTGAAGTGGGGGGTATTCCCATAGGATAAAGCTGCGGAGCATAGCGTCTCGCCCCAAGGAGGTGTTGCCGTTGGACGAGCAGAGTCATACGGACAATGCGTGCAGAGACGCGCGCATGCAAAGGCGATTTGCGCCGCATTTGGCGGCATGCAGGAGGGGAGGCGTTGTTATGAAGAAACTGATTTCCGTGCTTATGGCGGCGCTCATGCTGCTGCTGGCGCTGCCCGCGCTGGCCGAGGGCGATACGCCCGACGAGCTGGATGCGGCCATACAGTACGCGAATGAAGCCGGCTTTGCAGATATCGATGATGAGACCATGCATTCCGACCTGCGCTCGGTGTGGCTTATGGACGTAAGCGCCAGCCGCGAGAGCATGAGCGAGAAGGGCGTGGAGATACTTAATGAGTATTACGGCGATTACGAGCGCGTGTACATGTTGGAATACGCCGCGTTCATGGGCAAGCAGCCCATGCCCTTGCAGATGATAACTGCGGTGGGCGTAAAGGCTGACGGCGCCATGGAGGAGTGCATGACGCTTAACTATGTGCGCAGCAGGAAGTTTGACGACACATGGTGCGACGGCATGGCGATTGAGCTTGTGCGCGACTATACGCTTGCCGAAATCATGAAGGACTGAGCGCGCGGAGCGGGAAAAATGATGCGAGCGTCGGGACATTGCGTCCCGACGCTCGTTTGCGCTTGTGAGTAAGTGTGCATACTGCGGCGCGCGCATATGAGCATGTCGCGATGCACGAAGATAGGCATGTGTGCAGCGCAGCAATCGGCAGTATGCATTGCGCATTGTCCGATTATGCACGCAGTGCATTGCATGCGCGCGTGCAGATGAGCATTGCACAAAATCGGATTATGCATGCGGCGCTTTGTACGCAGCTCACATGTGCATGCGTCACAGCGCGCATGCTGCGCCGGTGAACGCAGCTCGTTGCCGCCGCATAGCTCATGCGCACAGAGCCATCAGACGCGGGTTATCTTGCTGGTGTACTGGAACAGCTCTATGCGCTCGCCGTCCGGCCCCTTGAAGAATATGTTCTTCGCGCCGCCCTGCACGTCGGGCATGTGGCCTATCTCGGATATAACCTCGACCTTGCCCTCAAGGCGCGCCATGTACGCCTCTATGTCGTCGCACTCAAAGCATACGTGGTCGACCTGGCCGGCGGTCAGCGCCTTAACGTCCACCTTGGGGCTGTATATCAGCTCCAGCACGCAGGTGCCAGCCTGCAAAAACGCCAGCACAGTTCCGCCCGGACGCTCGTACTTGTCGGTAAGCTCCATGCCCAGCTCGTTTACGTAGAACTCGAGCGAACGCTGCATGTCGGATACGCGCACGCCTATGTGCGCAAGACCAGTCAGTCCCTTTGCCATTTTGCATTACCTCCTTGCGGTATATGCGTATATTATAGCATTTGGAGTGGAAAAGTAAAGTACATTTTCGCGGGCATTCGCGCCGGTCGTGCATGTCAAATCGGCTGCCTTGCACAGCTGGGCGGGCGCGCGCATGCAGTATGAAGCAGCTGGAGCGCGCAAGCCGTGCGGCTTGGCGGAGCAACATGTGCATACGGCATGCGGCAGATGGAGAGTACAAGCCGGGCCGCTTGGCGGAGCAACATGTGTATACGGCATGCGGCAGATGGAGAGTACAAGCCGGGCGGCTTGGCGGAGCAACATGTGCATACGGCATGCGGCAGATAGGGCGTACAAGCCGGGCCGCTTGGCGGAGCAACATGTGCATACGGCATGCGGCAGATGGAGAGTACAAGCCGGGCTGCCTGAAAGAGCGCCATGCGGTGTTGGAGTGGGCCGGCATGGCAGTCCGCATGCCGCCGGCATATGACCATGCGGCATGGCAATATGGCGCGGACGGGCGCGAAATATGCATCGCCGCGCGCGCGGGCTGACGCATTTCATTGCCGCAAATCGCAAAGCGCCTGCTCGCTTTATGCGTGAACAGGGGCCTGCATAACGGTATTAAACAGCGCGCAAACCGGCAAATTTTAAGCGAAAGGTATCTCTTGATAGCATTTGAGGTAAAGAATCGGAAGAATTACTTTTCAAAAATTCAGAAAAGGGCTATAATGTGTACGCGGGCGCGCATTCGCCAAGCGCGACCTGCACTCAGGTTGACCCCTATCCCGGTACATGCCACTCGTCAGGTATCTTTAGCGAACTTGAACGGAGGAATCTTCATGACTGCAAAGAGGGAACTTTCCACACATGCACAGGTGCGCAGGATGACCGTCTGCGCCATGCTCACCGCCATAATCTGGCTGCTCACGGTATCGCCGATAGGCTTTACGCTGCCTTTCTTCGGCATATCGATGACGTTCAATCACATACCGATGATAGTCGGCACGCTCATGGAGGGGCTGGGCGTGGGCATGGTGCTGGCCGCCATGTTTGGCCTTAGCAGCATGTATACGGCGTTTGCGCGCCCCACATACTATTCGCCGCTGTTTCAGAACCCGCTGGTGTCGGTGCTGCCGCGCCTGCTTACTGCGCCTATAACGTATTTTGTATACAAGGGCGTGAAGAAGCTGTGGCCCAATAAGCCGGTGCTTGCGTGGGGCGCGGCGGCCATAGCTGGTACGCTGGCCAACACGCTGTTCACGCTCGCGGCCATGTCCATATACATAAAGGTAAATCCCGGCGCGCTGGGACTTGACCCGGCGGCTGTGGGCGGCGCGGTGGCCGTGATATGGGGGCTGTCGGTGAACAGCCCGTTCGAGTGCGTTTCGTCCGTGATAATATCGACAGCGGTAATGGGGGCGCTGAGCCGGTATTCTCGCGGCAGGCGCGCTGCATAAGATAACGATTGGGGAATCAGGCAATATGATACTTACGCTTGACATTGGCAATACCAACATAAAGGCCGGCGTGTTCAACGGCAGCGAACTGGTCGATTACTGGCGCATAGCGACCGACAGGCTCAAGAGCAGCGATGAATACGGCATACTGCTGCTCAATCTGTTCGCTCATTCGGGCATTGACCCCAAGCTGGACGGAATAATCATGTCCTCGGTCGTGCCTACGATAAACTTCACCATAGAGCATATGTGCTCCAGCTACTTTAACATAACGCCCATGCAGGTGGTGCCGGGCATAAAGACCGGCATAAACCTAAAGTACGAGAACCCGCGCGAGCTGGGCAGCGACCGAATAGTCAACGCTGTGGCCGCGTATGAGCTGTACGGCGGGCCTTGCATATTCATAGACTTCGGCACGGCGACCACGTTTGGCGTGGTATCGGCGCGCGGCGAGTTCCTGGGCGGTGCGATATGCCCCGGCATAAAGCTGGCCAGCGAAGCGCTGACCGAGCGCACCAGCCGCCTGCCCAAGATTGAGCTGGTCAAGCCCGAAAGCGTGATAGGGCGCAACACCGTGTCCAACATGCAGTCGGGTCTGGTATACGGCTTCATAGGTCAGGTGACATATCTCATAGAGCGCATGAAGCAGGAACTGGGCGCGCCCGATGCCACGGTAATAGCCACCGGCGGCATGTCGCGCCTTATAGCTTCCGGCACGGACGCGATAGACGAGATAGACGGCCTGCTCACGCTCAAGGGACTGCGGATAATATACGAGCGCAATCAGGCGCACGCATGAGCGGCCTGATAAGACGCATACTTACAAGCTGCGCCATGTGCGGCTAGAGAGAAGGAAAGATATGGGCGATACGCATGAGGTGGTAATAGGCTTTCTGGGCTGCGGCAATATAGGCGGCGGCGTATGGCGGCTGATAAACGAGATGGGTCAGGCGATAGAACATCGCGAGCGCGTGCGCTTTCGCGTAAAGCGCATGCTGGTGCGCGACACATCTAAGCCGCGCGCTGGCGTTCCTGCGGAGCTGCTCACCAGCAACCCCGACGATATATTGTGCGATCCGGAGATAAAGATAGTCGCCGAGTTCATGGGCGGCGCAGAGCCCGCGGCTACATACATGGAGCGCGCGCTCAAGGCCGGCAAGACCGTGGTCACCGCCAACAAGATGGCGCTGGCGCTCAACTGGTCGCGGCTGCAGTCGGCGGCGGCGGACAGCGGCGCCGGGCTGTTCTATGAGGCTAGCGTAGGCGGCGGCATACCGATAATCCGCACCATACAGACTTCGCTACAGGCCAACCGCTTCAGCCGCGTTGTGGGCATAATAAACGGCACCACCAATTACATACTCACCGAGATGACCGGCAAGGGCATGGAATACGAGCAGGCCCTTGCGCAGGCGCAGCGTCTGGGACTGGCCGAGCCCGATCCCACCTCCGACGTGAGCGGGCAGGATGCGGCATACAAGCTGTCCATACTGTCCACACTGGCCTTCCATGCGCGCATACCGTTTGACCGCATATACTGCGAGGGCATAACCAAAGTGGGCGCGGAGGACATAGAGTTTGGCCGCAGGATGGGCTATACGGTAAAGCTTTTGGCCATAGCTAAGCGCGTTGGGCAGACGGTCGAGGCGCGCGTGCATCCGGCGTTCATACCGTCTGGACATCCGCTGGCCTCGGTGGGCGGCTCGTACAACGCCGTGTTCCTGACCGGCAACGCTGTGGATGACCTGATGCTGTATGGCAGGGGCGCGGGCGACATGCCCACGGCAAGCGCCATAGTGTCCGACCTCATAAACGCGGGCAAGGCGCACAGCTTTGAGCAGCCCACGTTCCTCAACCGCCCTATACCGCCCGACGATCTGGTGATAGATGACGACTTCCGCTCGCGCTTCTATGTGCGCATGAGCGTGGCCGATCGCGTGGGCGTGCTGGAGGCGTTGGCGGGCGCATTTGCGCGGCAGAATGTATCCATAGCGTCCATGGGTCAGACTGCGCATGGGCCGGGGCGGGTGCCGCTGACCGTGACCACGCACGCCACATGTGAATCGGCGATGCGCGCGGCGCTGGAGAGCATACCCGAGGATATCGCTATAGTGCGCAGCGTAATAAGAATAGAGGAATTGGGGGAAGAAGCATGATAACCAGAAAAGCACAGCAGACTACGGACATACGCGAGAACATGCGCGGCGGTGAAAAGCAGGTTGAGATACGCAACCTCAGCGCCGAACTGCCCGAAAAGGCGCGCCTGTTTGGCAAGCTGCGCCTGATACCGGGCGCGTCGATAGGCTATCACGTGCATGAGGGCGAGACCGAGCTGTTCTACTTCCTGACCGGCAAGGGTCGCGTGCGCGATGGCGAGGAGTGGTTCGATGTCGAGGCGGGCGATGTGCTGTCCACCGGCAACGGCAATGGCCACGCCGTAGAGAACACCGGCGATGCCGATCTTGAGATGATTGCGGTCATAGTAAAGGACTGACGGCTGTTTTAGCGGCGATGCACACAATCCGCTCCCGACAGATATGTGGGGAGCGGATTTCTTGATGTTGGGAGCGGGTGTGGATGATTGGGCGCGATGTGAGAGTGTGCAAGGCTGCACCGTAGCCAAACCTTGCCTTCCCTGAAAGAGAAGGTGGCGAGTGAGCGCCGGAGGGGTTTCCTCCGAACACAGTATGGCTGATTTAGGATGAACGGGCGCTGGCTTGGTACACGCGAGGGTGACTTCATCGCGGCGGGGCTAACCAGCCAACCACGTGGCAGCGCTGCTTTCGGGGGAGACGAGAGGGGTTTCCTCCGAACACAGTATGGCTGATTTAGGATGAACGGGCGCTGGCTTGGCACACGGATGGCAGCGCACATCGCGGTGGGGCTAACCCATCGGCCAACCGCGTGGCAGCGCCGCTTTCGGGGGAGACGAGAGGGGTTTCCTCCGAACACAGTATGGCTGATTTAGGATGAACGGGCGCTGGCTTGGTACACGGATGGCAGCGCACATCGCGGCGGGATTAATCCCTCAGTCGCTCACGCGACAGCTCCACTTTCAGGGTAGCCGGGGAGGTTGACGCTTGGTTAGCTGTGGATGGCTTTTGCTTTGGGTGAGCTAAGACCACTGTTGTCTTCCTCAACCTATGCGAAGCGCAATACACTCCGGCTTGACATCGCGCATAATGCTGTGCTATCGTTTTGGAAGATGAGCTATTCGCACAGAGCCGAAAGCGATGCGCCGTATTGGCTGAGCAGCAGATAGATGACTCCGTCGTAGTCGCCATGGCCGCTCCTGCGGGCGAACATATCGCGCGCATTGGACGATGCGGGCAGGGCGTGGTCGGGCGTGAGCGCGTCCAGCCGGGCGTTCTTGCCGCGCACGGGCATGCCAAGCGCATTCAGGTCGTGCAGCGTCTGATGGCTTGCCTGTGCGTACGCCTGCTCAAAGCGCGCTTCGTCCAGCTCGCGCAGCGTCATGAGCGCATAGCGCAGCGCACTGAGCGCGCTTGCGCGGCTGAGTACGGCATCGCCGCTGCTTAGCCCCACGCGCAGCGCAAGCAGATTGGCTTCGTCCTCGTGGACCACGCCCGAGGCGTGCGCCAGCTCGTGCAGCAGGGTGAAGGGCAGTATGCAGTCCGGCTCGCGCGGGTCGTATATGGTCTCGCCGGTGAAGGGTATGAACATGCCAGCCGCGCGCAGGTGAGACATCCATTCAGGCCAGCGCGCGGGTTTGGGCGCGGCAATATCGCCCATGCCAGCGCGCGAATACGCGGCGGCGGCGCGCCGGGGCAGCTGCGCGCGGGCTTCGGCTGACAGGGCTTGACTGTAATCATTGATGCTCCGTGCGGATTCGTCCGTGCTAGCGCGCTCGGTCAGCGCCGATATCAGCGCTTCCAACTGCGATATGTCGTATGCGCGGCTGTATGCCGACTGCACAGCGGCATCCTGCGGCAGATATGCCGGCCATATGAGCGAAAATGCACTGATTGATATAAGCGCAAAGCACATAAACCCTGATGCAAAGCGCATTATCGGCACTGTGCTGTGCCTGCGTGCGGCTCTGTATACCGCGCGCAGTGCCAAAGCCGATGCGCATATGACCATCAGGAGCGCAAGCGGTTCGGCGACGGTATGCGGGGCGCGCGCGCTCATGTGACCCAGAGTGGCGTAGATTCGCCTAAGCATAAGCATGTGCATACGCGCGGCGGGCGCGCACAGCGTCAGCAGCAGCGCATATGCGGCGATTGATATTGTGCATATGAGCGTTCTTCGGCGCATGAAAAGACCTCCTGCGGGGGCGTTGCTTCAATATATAGTATATGATACGGCTATGCGCGCGGAGATGCAAAGACAATGAATGGAAGCACAGGAAATGGAGGGCAATATGAGGTATGGCATATCGTCCAGCGCGCTGTTTGGCTGCATGGAGACCGACCAGGCGCTGGCATATCTGAGAGACAGCGGCATATGCGAGTGCGCGGAGGTGTTCTTTCAATGCCCGGACGAGTACAGCGGGCAGTATCGCAAGGCCGTTTTCGAGGCGGCGCGCGGGCTGGACATAGTGTCCATGCACATGCTCAGCTCGTCGTTTGAGGGCATGCTGTTTTCAAATAGCAGCCACGGCCGCGAGTACGCGCTGCGCGAGACTGCGGATGCCATACGCGCCGGGCATGAGCTGGGCGCGCAGAGGTATGTGTTCCATGGGCGCAATAGGCTGATGTCGGCCAAGAACGGCATAGTGCCGCTGGCCAATGCCCAGAGCGTGTCGCGCGCCATAAGGCCGGTCATGGAGGAGCTTGACCTTCATGGCATGAAGCTGGCGCTGGAAAACGTGTACTGGTCGGAGTTCTCCTGCCCAGAGTTCGGGGCGCAGATAGCGGAACTGCTGCCTGATATAACCTTCACGCTGGACACCAAGCAGGCCGCGCGCTCGGGATATGACTATCACCCCTACATGGAGGCGATGGGCGAGCGGCTGGAGCATGTGCATGTGTACGACTTTGACGAGGGCGGGAATGTGTGTCTGCCCGGCAGGGGCAGGTTCGACTTTGCGCGCTTTGGCGATGAGTTGCGCGAGCGCGGCTATGAGGGCGCAGTGATAATCGAAGCATATCCCTACATGTACAAAGAGCCGCAGGAGCTTTTCGAGGCGCTGGAGTTCCTGAAGCGCAAAATGGGCAGATGAGACATAGCGAAAAGCATCACTCGCCACGCAGTATCGCGCGACGGGGGATGCTTTTCACTTGGGTGGCCAGCCTACGCGCGGATATGCCCGCTCGTCATGGCAGTCCCTGCCTATAAGCAAAGGGTTGCAGCCGGTGCGCGGGCATGGATGCACATACATTTGGCCGTGCCATCGAATGCTGAAGTTCGCTGCTGCCTCGGCCGCATATGGTGAATCGTGCCTGAGCGGCAGAGCGTGCGCGAACGATAAATGCCGCAGCAGATGATATACCGGCCTGAGCTGCCGGTCAGCGCGCGGACTGCGCGTCCAGCTCAAGCTCCACCCAGCCGCGCGGGTATGAGCAGAGCGGACATGCGTCCCATGGCTCGGTGCCGGTCATCTCGAAGCCGCAGTTGGCGCACTTCCATATGACCGGCTTGTCGCGCTTATACAGCGTGCCGGAGTCAAGGCGCTGGCTCAGCCCGGTGAACACGGCATCGTGGCCGCGCTCTACGGAAGCTATCATGTTGAACAGCTGCGCTATGCGGTCAAAGCCCTCGTCTGCGGCGATGCGGGCAAAGTCGGGGTATATGCGTGAAAACTCGGCGTTTTCGCCCGCCGCAGCAAAGCGCATGTTCTGCGCGGTCGTGCCTATCTCGTAGGGATAGCCCGCGTCTATGTCGAGGTTGGGGAACTGCCGCGCCGCGTCTTTGGTGATATGCTCAAAGAACTCGCGTGCGTGCGCGAACTCGTTGGCGGCAATCTCCTCGACCTTGCGCGCCAGCGTCTCCAGCCCCTCGCTGCGCGCCTGTTCGGCGTATATAAGGTATCGATTGCGCGCCTGCGATTCGCCTGCAAAAGCGCGCGCTAGGTTGATGAGCGTGCGGGAACCATTCATGTCCATTTTGTGCGCCTGCCTTTCATAGATATCGGGCATATTATGCGCATATGCGCGGGCGCTTATTCGCGCGGTACAGCGGGGTTTGAGCGCGGGCGGATGAGCTTGCGGGCGCGAACGCAGGGCTATGTCCAGTGCTACCGCATATCCTGCCGGTATAAGGAACTGACGGCGCGAGCTGGCGCGGCCTGAGTGAAGCCGGAACGCAGGGCCGGGTTTGGCGCGAACGGCACATCTTTTGATGCGCATGATGGTAAATGCGAAGCCGCCTTTTGCGCACGTCATAGGCACGGGCAAAAAGCGGCAGAAGGGCAAACAAAAAACGCCTTTCACAACTGAAGGCGTTTGATGGCAATATTGCGGGGGATTATTGAGCGGCCTTAGCCAGGCGCTTGGCCAGGCGAGCCTTCTTGCGGTTAGCTGCGTTCTTATGAATGACGCCCTTGCTGACCGCCCTGTCTATGGCGCTGGCGGTAACGCTCAGCATAGCGGCATCAGCCTTACCCTCTATCACGCCGTTTTCGAACTTCTTAACGACGCTACGCATAGCGGTCTTAGCGACGCGGTTGTGCATGTTCTTTACCTTGGTAACCTTAACGCGCTTGATGGCGGACTTAATCTGCGGCAAATCAATTCACCTCCCAGCCTGTCAAATCAACATGAACTATTGTACCACGTTTCGGCAGCGATTGCAATAGCAAAAATCGCATTTTGCCGGTGGAGTTTTTATTAAGCAAACGTGATGCTCACGTTGCCGGGCGAAATTGCGCGCCCGAAAGCGGCGCAAGAGGGCGAACATTCGCTCAGAGTTTCGGCGCGCATGCCTCACAGCAGGAATGTGACCACGCAAAACGCCAGCGCGCCCGCAGCCAGCAGTGCCAGCGCCAGAAGCGTGAGCGTCTCGCCCGATATGCCACGGTTGCGCGGGGCGTTGCTGAGCCGATAGCGCTCCACGCCCTCGCTCATCAGCATTTCATCATCGGCGAAGGCTCCGTCGCCGTCGGGGTCATCGGTGTCGTAGTCGTATGAGGCGCGCCTGTGCGAAGGTCTGGGACTGCGCGCGCCGCCCTCGCGCTCGGAGTATGTCGCGCGCGAACGCTGCGCAAGGTGCGAGTCATACGCCCGTGCCGAGGTGCGCCGCCGGACTTCGCCCTCGCGCCTGTCATCGTCGGATATGAAGCGCGGTATGCTGGGTCCGCCGTCGCGCGTGTTCCTTGCGGGACGGGACGCGCGGCGCTCGCCGTACTGATCGTCGTCGAAGGAGCGGGAAGCCCGGCCTTCGCGCCTGCGAGGTGAGTCCATGCCGTCCTGTTCCTCGTCGAAGGAGCGGGAAGCCCGGCCTTCGCGCCTGCGAGGTGAGTCCATGCCGTCCTGTTCCTCGTCGAAGGAGCGGGAAGCTCGGCCTTCGCGCCTGCGAGGTGAGTCCATGCCGTCCTGTTCCTCATCGAAAGAGCGGGAAGCCCGGCCTTCGCGCCTGCGGGGTGAGTCCATGCCGTCCTGTTCCTCATCGAAGGAGCGGGAAGCTC
>JBMNUB010000016.1:0-51294 GCA_050946055.1 Candidatus Fimadaptatus sp.
ACTTTGGTGGGCAGCTAGCTGCCCACCAAAGTCGCACCAACAACCGGCCTATGCGTCCTTTAAAGTGGCTTTCCCCTAAGGAAGTTCTTTCTTCCTATCGTGTCCAAGATGATTGACAAACCTACAGCCGCAAAAATGTCGCAAGGGGATGTTTATGGGAATAGGCGATGAAACGATGAAAATGTGCAGCGAATGACACTCTAAATCAATATGTGGTCTCACTATATATTTCTAATAAATTTAATATTGTTGACCATGACCATATCATCAAGTATAGAATCTCAAACGAATATGAAATGCTTAAGTTCAATTAGAGTGACTATAAGGACCTAATATCAGCATTGTGAAACTTACCTTATGCTAGAAGTACAATCAAGGAAGGATTTTTTATTGTTTCTTCTCTACCTTTTTGCACGTGCTTGTGTTATAATCAATGCACATGCTATTCATGAGGTGTATATACATGGCAAGCAATAACAAGCAAAATCATAGTGATATACCCAAAGTAGGGAAAGCAGATGACAGGAGTCTTCCCGCTGCTGTCAGAGATAAGATCGCAAAAGGCCTTGCAAACATAACTGGCACCAAAATATCCAATGCTCTAAATGCCATTTTTAGCAAAGCAGAAATAACCGCCGATGCAGTAAAGTACATTCAACGCGGCACAGTCTATTTGGCCGAAGTTCCTAAGAAATTGCAAAAAGACTTCGCCGAAGGAAAACTGAAGTTCATGAAAAAGTCGACAGGAGAACTTGTAGGCGAGATAGTTGGTTCAAGTAACTTTGGTAATAAAGGCCACGTTATTATTAAAGATTCTGGAATTCTGCATAGCAACATACCTCATGATCTAACTACAATCGCAATGCAACAGCAGCTTGCTCATATGGCTGCTGTATTGGACGAAGTTCGCTCTAGAGTGATTGAGTTGCAAAATATTTATGATGCAAGTCTGCTTGGTGAACTCCGTGGAATGCGAGATCAGTTAGCTCAAGTTCAGAGCGTTGATGATCTATTGAGCAAGCATGACTTAGTCATCAGAGCTATTACAAGCCTGAATTCTGCAAGGGGTAGAATTACTCAGAGGTTAATCGATGAAATTCAAAAAATGCCCAATGTCCCCAACAGCATTCCTAAAAGTATTATCAAAACATTGTTCTGCGGAAATTATAAATGTAGTGTGGAGTCTGGATATGGAAAGATCAACGAGCTCTTTGGTTACTATCTTGCTGCATCCGAACTGCTCGCCTATGCATATGCATTAATCGGAGAGGCAAATGCGTATATCAACATCTTTACCCCCGACTGTGAATTATTGAACAATATCGGTTTTGCAAACTTAGAAAGAGCCGAATGTATCTGCGGTATCAGTGATGAAAGATGGTATAGTGCACCAAGTAAGTACCTTGGACGCATTAGGGCAAAGGCAGAGCAGATATTCCTGTCCAATCCTGATTCAATAGTTATAGAAATTACTGGCAATCAAATAATGGGGGCGATTGAATATGTCGAACAAGAGTCAGAAGAAAGCCAAGTTTACTAAAGGACTTCATACAGCAGCTGACGGATTGGGCAAGTTTATACGAAGGAGCGTGCCTTTACTTCTATCAGGTGTTATTCTCTTTGCAACAAATTCATTCTTTAACAATAAATCTAAAAAGGGTTAATGATACGAGTACTGTTGCACATTACAAGCATAAGAAGCCATCATTAAGCATATCAACATATTTATACAAAAGTCCCGCTGTAGCCAATGCAGCGGGACTTTTGTATCATATTAAGATATATCTATAGATTTTTAACCAGTAAAGATGTCAAATCCCCTCATCCCTCTATAAGCTTCAGCAGCTTATCATAAGCCGCGTCCCAATCCAGCCCCTTCTCGGGCAGGAACTCGCGCGTGTCGAACGACGCGCGCACAACCTGACGCAGCTCGCTCAGCGACCCTATCTCGCCCAGCGCCATGGCCTGCACCAGCAGATTGCCTATCACAGTGGCCTCGCCCGGGCCGGCTATCACGGGCTTGCCCAGCGCCGAGGCCGTGAAGCGGTTGAGCAGCACGTTCTGGCTGCCGCCGCCGACCACGTTCAGCGCGTCCACGCCGTGACCCAGTATGTCGTTTTCCAGACTCTCGACAGCGTAGCGATAGGCCAGCGCCAGACTCTCGAACACTATGCGCGCTATCTGCGCATCGTCCTCGGGCACGGCCTGACCCGTGCGGCGGCAGTACTCGACTATGCGGTCGGGCATGTGGCCGGGCGCCATGAATTCGGGATCGTCCACGTTTATTATCGACATGAAGGGCTGCGCGTTCTCGGCCATGGCCGCTATCTGTGCAAAGGAGTAGCTGCGTCCCTGACGGTCCCAGTCGCGCTTGCACTCCTGTATTATCCACAGGCCCATTATGTTCTTCATCAGGCGCGCCGTGCCGTTTATGCCGCCCTCGTTGGAGTAGCCGGAGTTCATGACCTCGGGGCGGGTCAGCGGCGTCTTGAGCTCCACGCCCATTATCGACCAAGTGCCGGAAGATATGCAGGCGAAGTTCTCGCCCTGCGCAGGCACGGCGGCCACGGCGGACGCGGTGTCGTGCGAGGCGGTGTTGAGCAGCGGTATGCGGCCGCAGCCCACTTCGTTCATCAGCTCGTCCTTGAGATAGCCGCGCACAGTGCCGGGCTGCTCTATCTTGGTAAACAGATGCTCCGGCAGGTCGAACGCGCGAATCACGTCGCGCGCCCAGTCGCGCGTCACGGGGTCTATTAGCTGGCCGGTCGAAGCTATCGTGTACTCGGTGGCCTTGCAGCCGGTGAAGAAGTAGCCCATGAGGTCGGGCGTCATGAGCATGGTGTCGGCTATGTCCAGCATGGGCGAATTCGCGTGCTTGAGCGCCAGCAGCTGGTAGAGCGTGTTGAAGTTCAAAAACGCCAGACCCGTGCGGCCAAACAGCTGCTCGCGCGGCATAACCTTGAACGCTTCCTCCATCATGCCCACGGTGCGCTCGTCGCGGTAGTGTATGCTGTTGCCTATCAGGTCGCCGTTTTTGTCCAGCAGGCCGAAATCCACGCCCCATGTGTCTATGCCCATGCCGTCAACCTGTCCGTTTGCATGCGCCTTGAACAGGCCGTTCTTCATCTCGCGGAACAGATACAGCGTATCCCACGTGAGATGGCCGTTTATGCGCACAGGCTCGTTTATAAAGCGGTGCAGCTCGCTTATAGTGAGGCGCTCACCGTCGAATTCGCCCAGCATCGCGCGTCCGCTGGACGCGCCCAGATCATAGCCCAACAGATTGAGCTTCTTCAAGTGACTATCCCCTTTCGACATTCGCGCGTACATGCGCGTATCGTTCATGAATTTATTATAACGCCGCGCGCCGGTTTGGGCAATAGCCCATTTCACTTTAGTTTATGCATATTTATGCGGTCAATATTCGCCTTCAGACGCGGCCCTCCTCCCCCATTTTTCCACATATACAGGCAAAATCCGCATTTGCGGCTATGCATATATCGCTTATCTGTATATACAGCTCTTGCATGGCTCTCCACAGTTTCCACAGACTTATCCACAGAGTTTATCCCCATACACAGGCACAAAGCGGCTTTTTCCCCAGCATGTAAGCCACAATCGCCCATGTATAACGAAGTTATCCACAGCATGAATGCGCACAGCCCGCGCGCGCTTTGCCCATATGCCCTTGCGCCTGCTCTTTACAGAACCTGCATTCGCGCCTTTTCGCAGCGTCAATGTCCCGGTGCCGTGCATACGATATGCACAGCATTTCCCTTTGTCAAGAGGGTGTGCAGCCATTATGTTTGATATTTTGGTAATCTGTCTGTAAATTAACAGGCATTTGAGCGCCCGCGCACCTTCTCCACATATCCACAGAGTTTTGCACAATCCATCCACATATAGTGGATATCGGTGGAAAGTCCAGCTGCGCTCGTCCACATGCCGCGCACCGCGATGCGCCTCTTTACTCACTCTTTCGACATATTCTCACCATTTTTAGCGATATATCCGCACGTTTCGACAGCAATTACAAAATCCGCCCCTCAGAATATTGCTCGACTCCGGCAAATATGCGAACATTATCTCATCGTTCTCAACATGCGTTCGTGCATTTGATGCCGGTGGCGCGCGCATGCCGCGCCGAAAGCCGAGCGCTCCGTCATTGCATTTCCCGCCCGCACGCGCCGGGCTCAGCCTCTGCGCCAGCCCGCAGCACACCGCAGCAGCCGCCGCCGCGCGTGCAAAGCCGCCTGCGCGCGCCCGCATTGTGCCAATGGAGCGGTTCCTGCAGCCTGCATATGCGCCAAAAAAGCAGGCGGGGCAGCCACGCTCGCCTGCGCGATGTTGCTGCCCCGCCCGATTCATATGCTACTGTCAGCTTCAGTTCTTCGCCATCTCCAGCTCCAGCATCGGCACGGCGTTTAAGTCCAGCCCGGCTATATGCCCGCGCATCAGCTGGTAGAAGGCCGCGCTGCCTATCATGGCGGCGTTGTCCGTACACAGCCTTAGCGGCGGCATGTATGCCGAGAGGCCATGCTCACTGCACATGCGCTGCATCTCGGCGCGCAGCAGGCTGTTTGCCGACACGCCGCCCGCCATGGCCACGCGCTTCATGCCGGTCAGCTCCGCGGCCTCGCGCGTGCGTTCGACCAGCGCCTCGACCACGCTCCTGCGATAGGACGCGGCAAAGTCGGCGCGGTCTATCGCCACACCCTGCTGGTTGAGCTTGTGGCTCAGGTTTATGGCGGCGGTCTTTATGCCCGAGAACGAGAAGTTCATGCTGCCCTTTACGAGCGGCTTGGGGAAGGTATATGCATCGTCGCGCCCGCCCTGCGCGGCCTCGTCCATCTTGGGGCCGCCGGGATAGGGCAGGCCCAGTATGCGCGCCACCTTGTCAAATGCCTCGCCCGCCGCGTCATCCACAGTCTGACCTATCAGTTCATACATTCCATAGTCGCGCACCACCACCAGATGCGTATGCCCGCCCGACACCACCAGGCACAAAAACGGCGGCTCAAGCTCGGGATGCGCTATGTAGTTCGCGCTGACATGGCCCTCTATGTGATTCACCGCTATCAGCGGCAGCTCGCGCCCCATGGCCAGCGCCTTTGCAGCGGCCACGCCGGTAAGCAGCGCGCCCACCAGCCCCGGCCCCTGAGTCACCGCTATCGCGTCTATATCGTCCAGCGTGCGCCCGGCCATCTCGAGCGCCTGATCCACCATCGCGTCCACAGCCTCCACGTGCATGCGCGAGGCTATCTCCGGCACTACGCCGCCGTATATCTCGTGCAGCTTTATCTGCGAGGCTATCGGGTTGGACAGCATTATCCTGCCGTCGTCCACGACAGCGGCGCTGGTCTCGTCGCACGACGATTCTATTGCCAGTATGCGGGCATGGCCGCTCTCTATCAGCGCCTGTGCCTTTTCTCTTGCCGTATCAGCGTATCCCATCTTTGCCCTTTCTGCCGCCAAAGCCGGTCATGTATATTATGAATGCCTCTGCCGCCATGCCTACGCCCGTGAACAGCGCTATGCGCAGTCCCATGTCGGCAAAGAACTGCTGCGGGAACATGCGTATCATGAACTGAGTGCGCGCGTCCATCTGCCACAGTTCATTTGTGAACAACGCGCCATGCATGGCCAGGAACGCGCCCTCGAAGTCGCAGGCGCACCATATGGCAGCGATTGCCATTATGAGCAGGAACGCGCCCATGCCTATCAATGCGCCCTGCGCGGTGCCGCGCGCGTGCCTGCCCGCCAGCAGCAGGCATGCTATCGCCACAGCGCCGCTTATAAGCAGCACTATCAGCGCCAGCCTGAACAGCTCGCGCACGTCCTGCATGTGTGCGCGCTCGTCCGCGCCGAATATATCCCGCCTTACGCCGTCTATCACGCCCTCGCCGCTCATGTCGGGCGCTGTGCCGCGCAGATAGTCTATCGTTATGTCCGTGGCGCGCTCCAGCGTCTCCGCATCCGCGCCGCAGCTCTCGTATACGCCCAGACGCGCGTATTCGCTAAAATAGAATCCCCTGTCAAACGCCGCCATGAACAGCGCCGCCAGCACCAGCGCCACCTGAAGCGCCAGCGCGCCCAGCGCGCCCAATACTCTGGATCTCATAAACACCTCCGCAGCGCCCCCGCGCCGCAATATGTGCCCTTTAGCTCAATGCAGGCCATGCCGCGCTCTGTGCAAAGCCGCGCCCGCGATCTCATCGCCAGCCTGCATGCGCGCCGCTTCATCAAGAGCCGCTCCTGCGCAGCGCGCCTTGCCGCAGCGCTCGCATATCCGCAAAAGCCCGCTCCCAATCAGCACTTGAGAGCGGGCTTGTTTGCATTATAGCGCGCGCAAAGCCATGCGCCTGCGCATTTGAATATACAGTTTGCCGCGTCCGCTTATTCGGCGGGCTTGGCGGCGGACTTTTGCAGATAGGCGGTTATGAAGCCGTCCAGTTCGCCGTCCATTACGCTCTGTATGTTGCCCACTTCGTAATCGGTGCGGTGATCCTTGACCATAGTGTAGGGCTGGAATACGTAGGAGCGTATCTGGCTGCCCCACTCTATCTTCTTGAGCTCGCCCTTCACGCCGCTCATCAGCTGCTGGCGCTCCTCCTCGCGGCGCTCGGCCAGCTTCGCGGTCAGCATGCGTATGCAGGTCTCGCGGTTCTGTATCTGCGAGCGCTCGCTCTGACACTGCACCACTATGCCGGTGGGCAGATGGGTCATTCGCACAGCCGAGTCGGTACGGTTGACGTGCTGGCCACCCTTGCCGCTGGCGCGGTAGGTGTCCACGCGCACATCCTCCATGCTGAACAGGCTGCTGGTGTCCTCCTCGATTATGGGTGCCACGTCCAGCGACGCAAACGAAGTCTGGCGGCGCGCGTTGGCATCGAAGGGCGATATGCGCACCAGGCGATGCACGCCGCGCTCGCACTTCAAAAAGCCGTATGCGTATTCGCCCGACACCTGGAACTCGACCGACTTTATGCCGGCTTCATCGCCGTCCAGCATGTCCAGCTCCTTCAGCTCAAAGCCGTGCTTCTGGCAGTAATAGGTGTACATGCGGTAGAGCATCTGCACCCAGTCCTGCGCCTCGGTTCCGCCCGCGCCCGCGTGCAGGCTGAGCAGGGCGTCGTTGGTGTCGTACTCATCGCTGAGCAGCGTGGTCAGGCGTATCTCCTCAAGCTCGGCATATATGCGCTTTATCTCCTCGGCGCACTCATGCTCAAGGTCGGCATCGTCCTCCATGTCGCCCAGCTCTATCATGGTCTCGACCTCGTCAGCGCTGCTGCAGAGGTGGTTGTAGCGATCCAGCTTGCCCTGAACGTTCTTCATGTGCTTGCTGATCGAGTTGGCGTGCTCCAGATCATCCCAGAAACCGGGCGCGCCCATTTCAGCTTCGAGTTCTTCGGCGTCGCGCTTTAGTTTAGCGACGTCAAAGTGACTCACCTGCCTCTGCGATAAGTTTGCGTATCTGAGCAAGATCGGTGCGATGCTGCTCGAACTCTATCACAAGATCATCCCCTTCAAATTATGTATTTTGATATATTGATATGCCCGGCGAAGCGCGCCTTAAGCGTTGGCTTCGTCGCGGCCGCAGCAGTACTTGTACTTCTTGCCGCTGCCGCAGGGGCAGGGATCGTTGCGTCCCACCTTCTTCTGCGCATGCACGGGGCGCTTGGCCGTGGAGACCGCGTCCACATTGGTGGTCACGGGCTGAGCCACCTGCCTGCGCTCAGGCGCGCGCTGCAGCTCGAAGAAGTAGAGGCGGCGCAGCGTGTCCTCCTGTATCAGATGTATCATCTCCTCGAACATCTGATATCCCTCGGTCTTGTACTCGACCACGGGGTCGCGATGTCCGTAGGCGCGCAGGCCTATGCCCTCGCGCAGGCGGTCCATTGCGTCTATGTGGTCCATCCAGCGCTTGTCCACCGCGCCCAGCAGCACCACGCGCTCTATCTCGCGCATGTCCGCGCCCGCCTCGCGCACGTATTCCTCGCGCTCGGTATAGAACTCGCGCGCCATCTTGACAAGCGCGTCTATCATGGCGTCGCGGGTGGTCTCGGTCAGCTCGTCAAACGCCTGCTGCACCTGGCCGGGCTTGAGGCATACATGCTCCAGATACTCGCCCAGGCCCTTCACATCCCAGTCCATAGGATCGGCCTTGTCGGCTATCTGCAGCGTGCAGGAGTCGCGTATCACAACGTCGATCATCTGCATTATGTTCTCATGTATGTCCACGCCGTCCAGCACGGCGCGGCGCTGGCCGTATATGACGTTGCGC
Organism: Candidatus Fimadaptatus sp.; assembly: GCA_050946055.1. GTDB lineage: Bacteria > Bacillota > Clostridia > Christensenellales > Aristaeellaceae > Fimadaptatus. The sequence goes on from JBMNUB010000016.1 coordinate 8,285, forward strand.
TGAGTGTTCATAACGTCATCGTACTGCAGCACGTGCTTGCGGGTATCGTAGTTGCGGCCCTCTACGCGCTTTTGGGCGTTCTCTATCTGCTTGGAGAGCGCGTTGTGCTCCAGCGCCGTGCCTTCATCGGTTATCAGCTTATCGACCATGGGCTTTATGCGGTCGGAGCCGAACAGGCGCAGTAGGTCATCCTCGAACGACACGAAGAACTGCGAGCAGCCCGGATCGCCCTGACGGCCGGCGCGGCCGCGCAGCTGATTGTCTATGCGGCGCGACTCGTGGCGCTCGGTACCCATTATCATAAGTCCGCCCAGCTTTACCACGCGGTCGTGCGCGGCATCGGTGTCGCGCTTATACTTGGCCAGCAGCTCGTTCCAGACCTCGCGCGCGGCCTTTATCTCCTCGGAGACGTTGTCGTTGCTGCCCGCAGCTTCCTCTATCACGTCTTCGGTGTACTGCATGCGGCGCATCTCGCTGCGCACCATGAACTCGGGGTTGCCGCCCAGCAGTATGTCGGTGCCTCGGCCCGCCATGTTGGTAGCTATGGTGACCGCGCCCTCCTTGCCGGCCTGAGCGACTATCTCGGCCTCGCGCTCGTGATACTTGGCGTTTAGCACCACGTGCTTCACGCCGCGCTGGCTGAGCATCTTGGAGATTATCTCCGACTTTTCGACCGACACGGTGCCAACCAGTATGGGCTGGCCGGTCTTGTGTATGCGCACTATCTCGTCGCAGAGCGTGCTGTACTTGCCCGCCACCGACTTAAAGAGCAGATCGTTTTTGTCCACGCGGATCATGGGACGGTTGGTGGGTATCTGCACCACGTCCAGCTGATATATGCCGCGGAACTCCTCCTCCTCGGTCTTGGCGGTACCGGTCATGCCGGAGAGCTTGTTGTACATGCGGAAGTAGTTCTGGAAGGTTATCGTGGCCAGCGTGCGGTTCTCGCGCGCGACCTTCACGCCCTCCTTGGCCTCTATGGCCTGATGCAGTCCGTCGGAATAGCGGCGGCCGGTCATTAGGCGGCCCGTGAACTCATCGACTATGACGACCTCGCCCTCGCGCACCACGTAATCCACGTCGCGCTTCATCATGGTGTTGGCCTTGAGTGCCTGTATCAGGTAGTGGTTGAGTTCGGTATTGGCTATGTCGGAGAGGTTTTCGACGTTAAAGTGCTGTTCAGCCTTGTGCGCGCCCTCCTCGGTGAAGGTGACGGCCTTGAGCTTTTCGTCGCGGGTATAGTCCACCTCGTCCTTGAGGCTCTTTACGAATCGGTCGGCTATGGAGTACATCTCGGTGGGCTTGTCGCCGCGGCCCGATATTATCAGCGGCGTGCGCGCCTCGTCTATGAGTATGGAGTCCACCTCATCGACTATGGCGAAGTTCAGCTCGCGCTGCACGCGCTGGCTGGCGTATATAACCATGTTGTCGCGCAGGTAGTCGAAGCCGAATTCGTTGTTCGTGCCGTATGTCACGTCGGCGGCGTAGGACTTTTTGCGCTGGTCATTGGGCATATCGTGCAGTATCATGCCCACGCTCATGCCCAAGTAGTTGAATACCTTGCCCATAAGCTCGCCCTGGAACTTGGCAAGATAGTCGTTGACCGTGACCACGTGAACGCCCTTGCCGGTAAGCGCATTCAGATATGCGGGCAGCAGCGCGGTCTGGGTCTTGCCCTCGCCGGTCTTCATCTCGGCTATGCGGCCCTGATGCAGCACTATGCCGCCTATCAGCTGCACGTCGAAATGCCGCTTGCCCAGCACGCGCCTGGTGGCCTCGCGCACCACGGCATAGGCCTCGGGCAGCAGATCGTCCAGCGTCTTGCCCTCGGCCAGCTGCGCGCGGAACTCGCTCGTCTTGCCCTTGAGCTGATCGTCGCTGAGCGCCTTTATCTGCGGCTCAAGCGCGTTGATCTGCTCGACGATCTTCATGAGCTTTTTTATCTCGCTCTCGTTCGAGCCCGCCAGCAGCTTTTTCAAAAATTCGAACATCTCATGTCCTCCATGCGGATCTCGTTATATAAACGCGCACCCGGTGCGCGTTCACCATCCTTTTCTGATTGTATCATGGCCGCGTAAAGCCTGCAAGCACAATATGCGGTTATACTGCGTCTTTTATGCTACCGCACGATACATCCGGCGGCGGGCGTGCGCATGGCTTCCTGCCCTGCGGCACTCCGGGGCGCGCATCAAACGGCGGCGCTGCCAAGGCGGTGTGCGCATGGCGTGATAGTTTTGCATGAGCGCATGGCTCAAGCGCCTTTATCCGGGAATGTGCGTCTTTCCTGCGGCGCGCCGCGCCCGACCGCATATGACCTCTATCTGAAATGTGGGCTGTCAGCTCACAGGGTGCATGACTCAAGTGCCTTTATCCGGGAATGTGTGTATTTCCTGCGGCGCGCCGCGCCTGCCAGCGCGCGGCGACAGCCCGCCCCCATGCGGCGGCGTTCACATTTATGAGCGCAATCCGATGAATATGTGAACGAGTTTTGCGCCGCGCATATGCTTTGCGCTGTGCCTAATGCCTGGATGGGGAGGATTTCTTCCATATAAATGCGCGAGAGCACTTGGGATATACTCACAGTTTGGCAATGATTGCCATGTGCGTTTGTCACAATTTCGGCCCAGTTTGTTCATGGAATACCCGGTGTTTGTTTATAGCCCCGCCACCCTTTTTCCCATTTCAGGGTATATAATACAGTCACGCGATCGGAACAGGAATATGATCGCAGGCACACCGTTTTGAAAGGACGTGTAAGTTATGAAAAAGGTTATATCGATTATAGTTGCTTCTATGATGATGTCCATGCCCATATTCGCAATGGCTGACAGCGCAGACGACGCTGCCAATACCGCCACCGAAGAACCCGCCGTGGAGACTACCGCGACCGCTGCGCCTGCGGCTACCACCGCCGCCGGTCTGCCGGTATTCGACGAGACCGTGACCGCGCCCGAGACCGACTATCTGGTCGGCGGCACTGCACTGACCTTTGCCGATGACAACTTCCAGCTGACCACTCCCGGCGACTGGGCTACCGCTGAGCTGACCGAGGAGCAGACTGCCGCGGGCTACATCTACGCGCTGACCGGCGGCGACGGCGCTGCCGTGATGAACGTGCGCTCCGCTGCCTCCGAGGTCGCCACGCTGGACGAGCTGCTCTCCACCGTGACCGCGATAGAGGGCTACACCGATGTGCGCGCCGTGCTGTTTAACGGCATGCCCTACGTTGCCTACACCGACGCTGCCACCTCCACCTTCGGCTACTGCGCGCTGGACGCGGTGCGCGGCGGATACATGGTGTTTGAGTTTGCAAACGGCGAGACCGCAGGCGATGTCGCCGCGCAGGTGATGTCCTCGCTGGCGCTGACCGATGCCACCAAGGACTGCACGCTCAAGACGTTCGAGCAGCTGACCGCCGCGCCCGCCGAGGATGGCACTGAGGCTCCCGCCGAGGATGGCGCTGAAGCTCCCGCCGAGGATGGCGCTGCCGAATGACGCTTCTGCCTTTATGGCATGAGTGATACTCCCTCTACCCCTGTTCTCCCCCACACATAACGGCGCAGCCGCTCTTGCCAAATTGCAGGAGCGGCCGCGTTGTTTTTGGGTGCGAGTGTTCGAGATGGACACATCACCACATGCCCGACCTGCGCTTTTGCCGATACGCGCCGGGCGACATGCCATACCTGCGGCGAAATGCTGCGTCCAGGCGCTGCCGCGTCATGAAGCCCACCTGCTCGCCCACCTCCGCTATTGTGAGATGCGAGCGCTCCAGCAGCACGGCGGCATGGTCCACGCGCACGCCCTCTATGTAGTGCGCTATTGTCTGCCCCAGCTCCGCGCGAAACAGTCGCCCCAGATGGTCGGGCGATATGCCCGCATACCCGGCAACCGCATCCAGCGACAGTTCTTCCGCATAATTGCGCCGTATGAAGCCCGCCGCGCGCCGCACATATCCCGTTGCGCCCGGGCGCTGTATGCCTGCGCGCACCGCGCTGCCCAGCCGCATCAGCATCAGCGCCATCTCGGCGCGGCACACCGCCTCCCCGCCCTCGCCGCGCTCCAGCGCGCCCACCAGCGCGTCCATGGCGCGGAACAGGTCGCCGCTCAGGTCGCTGCCAAAGCAGTACTCTGAGCCCAGCGCCACGAACCAGTCGAAGTCGGGCGACTCATGCCTGAGGCCGCGCAGCGTAAACATGCCCTCGGTCTGTTCCAGCGTGAACTCCACATTCAGCATCGTACAAGCGCCATCCACTATCAACCTGTGGCGCAGGCCCGCGTCTAAGAATATGAATTCGCCCGCGCGCATGTTAAGCGTGAACGACGCTTCATCCTCCGGCTCTGCCAGCACCCGGCAGCTGCCGCTGAACAGATACATTACCTCCGCATTGGCATGCGAATGCACGGGCATGTCGAACCCGTCGTAATTCTTTGAGTAATATGCATTCACGCGCGGCCAGAAAAGTCCGCGATAGGCATCCGCATCATAGAGCAAGCTATCTGCCTCCCGCACATTCTTTATCGCTTTTCATTACAATTCGCCATTTGGCATCGCTTTTCCTTCCACATTTAACGCAAGCTCATGGTATAATTAAGCTATCAAATTCGGACATGTGCGCTGCCTTGGCGATGCCTAAGCAGGGCAAAGCGTGCTTTTCCGGTAACACAGGAATGCTTTGGAGGTGCTTTTAAGTGGGTATAAAGATAGCGTTCATAGGCGCAGGCTCGATAGGCTTCACGCGCAAGCTGCTTTCGGACATACTGACCGTGCCTGAGCTGCGCGACATCGAAGTCGCCTTCACCGACATAAACCCGCACAATCTGGACATGGTATATCAGCTGTGCCAGCGCGACATCGACGCAAACGGCCTGAATATAAAGATACAGGCCACGCTCGACCGCCGCGAGGCATTCAAGGGCGCAAAGTATGTGATAAACTGCGTGCGCATAGGCATGCTGGAAGCCTTCACCAAGGACGTTGAGATACCGCTCAAGTACGGCGTAGACCAGTGCGTGGGCGACACGCTGTGCGCGGGCGGCATAATGTATGCCCAGCGCGACATAGCGGCGCTGGAAGGCTTCTGCCGCGATATACGCGAGGTGGCCGCGCCCGGCTGCATGCTGCTCAACTACTCCAACCCCAACGCCATGGTCACATGGTACTGCAACAAGTACGGCGGCGTACCCACAGTGGGCCTGTGCCACGGCGTACAGGGCGGCCATGCGCTGATAGCGCGCGCATTGGGCTATGAACAGAAGGACATAGACATAATCTGCGCCGGCATAAACCACATGACCTGGTACATATCGGTCAAGCACAACGGCGAGGAGCTAAACGGCAAGCTGCTGGCCGCGCTGGAAGCCGATCCCGAGATAGCGCAGACCGAGAAGGTGCGCATCGACATGATGAAGCGCTTTGGCTACTTCTCCACCGAGTCCAACGGCCATCTGAGCGAGTATGTGCCGTGGTACCGCAAGCGCACCGGCGAGATAAAGGACTGGATAGACCTTGGCGTATGGATAAACGGCGAGACCGGCGGCTATCTGCGCGTATGCACCGAGGGTCGCAACTGGTTCGAGACCGACTTCCCCAACTGGATGAAGGAGCCGCCGTTTGAGTATCTGCCCGAAAAGCGCTCTCAGGAACACGGCAGCTACATAATCGAGTCGCTGGAGACCGGGCGCGTATATCGCGGCCACTTCAACGTAGTCAACCACGGCTGCATAACCAACCTGCCCGAGGACTGCGTGGTCGAAGTGCCGGGCTTTGTGGACACCCACGGCATCAACATACCGCGCATAGGCGATCTGCCCATGGGTTGTGCCGCCGCCTGCATGAGCAACATAACGGTGCAGCGTCTGGCGGTCGAGGCTGGCGCGCACGCCGACATAATGCTGCTGCGTCAGGCCATGATGATGGACCCGCTGGTAGGCGCGGTCTGCAACCCGCCTGAGATATGGCAGATGGTGGACGAGATGCTGATAGAGGAAGCCGAGTGGCTGCCGCAGTATGCCGACGAGATAGAGCGCGCCAAGCAGCGCTGGGCCAAGGCTGAAGCCGACGGCACGCTCATTCCGCCGATAGTCACCGAGGGCGCTGCGCGCCTGCACACCAAGACCGTCGAGGAGATGGCCAAGGACAAGGAGGCCGCCCGCAAGAACGCCGCCGAAGCTGATAAGGCCAAGGAGCGGCCTGCGGCGAAGAAGTGATGCATCACCGGCAATGCGGCATGCCTGCCTCCGGCTCATACGCATGCTATGATTGCGCTTTAATGTGCGCGATGCTGCATTCGCATGGGCATTATGCCAACTTGATGGCGCGGCATGAGCTTTTCGCACACTATGCCGCATATGCGAGGGCATTATGCTGCATCGACAGCACTGTACGGGATTATCCCCGAATGATTCTGCATGGGCATATCCCATAACCGCTTTATATTGCAAACAGATAAGGGCGCTGCTAACGGCACAAATCCGCAAGCAGCGCCCTCTTTATAGCCAATCATTCCCCCACTATCCCCTTGGCCACCTCCGCGACCAGCTCCTGCAGGCCGCGCGCCGACTCGGGAGCGTAGGTCTCGCCTATGCGCTCGTTGTTGGATATCACGCGCATCGACAGGAACGGCACATCCATGCGCGCGCAGACCATGGCGGCGGCGATGGTCTCCATCTCCTCGCACAGCGTGCCGTATCGCTCGCTCAGGTGCGCTATCATGTCAAACTCGCGGTTCCACACGTCGCCCGAACCTATCGTGCCTGCGACTATGCGCGGTCTGCCCGGCGCGCCGTAGCCCTGATTGCCTGCGGCATTGAGCGCCAGCGCGACGAGCCCTGCGTCGCTCGCCGCCTCGCATGCGCCCGCATCGCCCTGCTCGCTCAATGCGCTCCATGCGCGCGGGTCTATGCCGCGCTCCGATACCGGGCTTATATACGCGCCCAGCCGCACTATGTGCGCGCCTATCACTACATCGCCCGTGTGCATGTCCAGCGCATGCGCTCCCGCTGTGCCTTGGGACAGCACGGCAATCGGCTTTAGCCGCGCGCACGCCAGTGCCGTGGATGCCGACGCATTTGCCGCGCCCACACCCGTCTTGAGTATGGCTATGTCGCCGCATATGTGCGCCGTCCAGCCACCTAGGTCACAGTCCTCATAAGGCCCGAATCTCTCGAGCAGCACATCCAGTTCCGAATCAACCGCGCCTTCTATCAGAAGTTTTACCGGCATATTTGTCTTCGCTCCTCGCCGCCATTTATTTGCACGAACACAGGCTCGTGCATAATGTATGTGCAATGCGCATGTCCACACGCATTCATTCCGAATACCCTGTGACACGTATTGTCTTGCATCATTATCGACCGCCATGTGACGCACATTATCACGCACCATTCCCGACCGCCATGCAACGCGCGTTATCCTACATCATTCCCATTCACCGCAAGCTGAACTGTTCCCGCCATGCTCTCCATTCCGGCATTATAAGCCGCATAAAGCCCGCCTGTCAAGCTCAGCATAATATGCCATATGCTTTATGCAAAGCCGCAAGCCCACTTTGCCGTCGATGCGCACAATGCCACGCTTATGCCCTGCCCGTCTCGCTCATTGCGAACGCATGCCCATAAAAAACATCCGCCCTCCATATGGAAAGCGGATGTTCGGCTCGCACATTAGCCCAGCCCCTGTTTGCCGGTTTAGCGCGCCTCCAGCCCAAGATAGCGGGCGGGCAGCTTGTTGAGCGCCGAGAGCATTATCAGCCCCACGGTGTACACCACCGCGACCTCGCCCAGCGCCACCTGCGCCATGGTCAGCAGCATGGGCAGCTTGGCGGTCAGCGCCAGCACCACGCCCACGATTATGCCATTGCACAGCACCGGCCACAGCGCGGCGATATAGCGGTTGCGGCGCGTGGCATATGTAAGCACGGCGGCTATCAGCGTGGCCATCGAACCGAACACTATGTCCCATATGCTGGTCGACCCCAGCAGGTTGGCCAACAGGCAGCCCACGAACAGGCCGGGTATGGCCTCGGGCATCAGTATTGGCAGCAGCGTCAGCGCCTCGGAAACGCGGAACTGCACCGGGCCGAACGATATCGGGTACAGCATCATTGTGAGGGCAGCGTACAGCGCAGCTATCAGCGCCGAGCGCACGATGAACATCAGCCTGCCATGCTGATCCAGGTTTTTCCAGAACTTCACAGGTATTCCTCCTTTTTGCTCCAACAAAAAGCGCCCGGACAGGGCCGGACGAAATTTGCGGGCCCCTGGTTTTGTTTTACGACAGGATGGGATTTCGAACTGTCGTGTGCAATTTTGCAAAGGTCATTATACTACTTGCGCACAGTCAAAGTAAGCGCGCGATTGTTATTTTTGCATGCTTTGCCGCGCGCGGCGATGCGTGACTGTGCAGCCATGCATCGCCGCACGCCGCAAATGCGCGACTTATACCGCGGCATCATGCGCCCTTATCCGCATCATTCATCCGATTCGCCGCCGAACAGCTCCTCCATGCGGCGCTTTATCTCCAGACCCGCCGCATATGCCTCCTGACGGTTGGCGCCGGCCTGAGCGGCGCGCTTCACCGCGTCCTTCATGGACATGCCCTCAAGCAGCGCGTCCATCACCATGTGCCGGGGCGAAAGCGCCGCCTTGGGCTGCTCCTCCTGCCGGGGCGGCAGCTCTATCGCCACGCAGTACTCGCCCTTTTCGACATTGCTGTTGGCGCGCAGGCGCTCAAGCACCTCGCCCGCATCGCCGCGCTCTATCTTCTCAAAGCGCTTAGTCAGGTCACAGCACACGCATATGCGCGCGCCCGCCAGTTCCTGTGCTATCTGCTCAACTAGGTTGACTATCCTGTGCGGCGATTCGTACACCACCGCCACGCGCGGGCCGCGCGCCATGTCGCGCAGCTTGCGCCTGAGCGCGCCGTTCTCGCGCGGCAAAAAGCCATAGAACGCAAACTCGCGCGCGTCAAAGCCCGCCGCCGACAGCGCCACTATGCCCGCGCTCGGCCCTGCCACAGGCACGACCTCCACGCCCGCATCCCATGCCGCCGCAACCAGCTCCATGCCCGGATCGGATATGCCGGGCGTGCCGGCATCGCAGGTCACAGCCACGTCTATCCCTTCCTCCAGCATGCGCGCGATTATGCGCGGCGCGCGCGCCTCCTCGTTGTGCTGATGGTTGGATACCATGGGGCGGCTTATGCCCATTACCGACAATAGCTTCTGCGTGACGCGCGTATCCTCGGCGGCTATAAGCGATGCCGACTCCAGCGCGGCGCGCATGCGCGGCGTCATGTCGTCCAGATTGCCTATGGGCGTGGCCACTACGTACAACTTTGGCATCAGCGTACCCTCCTCAGCGCATAGAACAGTTCGTTTGCAAGCGCCATTCGCTCTAATATCTCAAAGCCCTCGGGCAGCGCGGCCTCGAAGCGCTCGCCGTAATTGCGCTCCATTCCCACGCCGCGCCCACCCAGCGTGCGCGTGGGAAAGCTGACCAGCACGCGCTCGGAGCGCGCCAGCTGCATGACGCGCATGCCCTCGCCCGCGCGCTGCGCGTCCAGCACCGGCAGCAGCTTCATAAACAGCGTAAGATCGCACTCGGGCAGTTCTTCTATGCCGATTAGATCCGCGCCCCGCGCGCGCACATTCCAGCCCACCCTGCGCGACCATTCGTTTATTGCGTCCACACAGGTCAACTGTATGTCCAATCCCGTGACAGAATACCCATGCGCGCCCAGCAGCAGCGGATCAAGCCCGCAGGCCGCGTCGCATATGCTGCCGCCCGCAGGGCAATGGCGCGCTACAAGTGCCAGATATTCGTCCCTTATGGCCATGCGCTCGCGCGTGGAGGCGTGCTGCTCAAGCGCGCCGTCCAGCTCACCCTGCTCCATGAGCTGACAGAGCGCCTTCTGCTGGCGCTGATCCATGAATGCATCGGCTATCTGATGCAGGCGATTGCGGGCGCGCTTTTCGCAGTCCTTGCCGCCCTTTGCATGCTCCTCGCGCACTATGCGATACACCGCGTCGGGCGCTATGGCGCGGTACTTGGGGCTGCTTATTATGGCCTGAGCGATATCCCCGGGCGTTACCATCTTTTTTGCGCTCATCTTCTCAGGAACTCCATCATGCGCGCATAGAAGCGCAGGTTGTGTATGGTCGCCAGCGCATACGCCTGACTGTCGCCCGCCTTGAACAGGTGATGCAGATAGGCGCGCGGATAGCGGCGGCACAGCTCGCAATCGCAGCTCTCATCCAGCGGACTGTCGTCGCGGCAGTGCTTGTCGTCCAGTATGTATATGAACTTATAGAAGTCGCCGGAGCGCACGCCGTCGGGATTGTCCATGCCCGGCTTAAATGCGTACAGGCGCTGATGCCGCGCCTCGCGCGTGGGTATCACGCAGTCGAACAGCGAATAGCCCATCTCGACCAGCTTAACTATCTCCTCCGGCCTTCCCAGACCCATTGCGTACTTGACCTTGTTGTCAGGCATGGCATCGGCGGCGGCCTGAAGTATGTCATAGCGCATGCGCCCCTCGCTGTCCAGCGGCCATCCGCCAAAGCCATAGCCGTCAAAGCCTATGTCCTCCAGCTCACGGCCGCAGCGCAGCCGCAGCTCCCTGTCCGCGCCGCCCTGCACTATGCCGAACAGCAGCGGCCTGTTGTCCATGCGCCGCGTGAGCCGGTCGTACTCCTCGCGGCAGCGCGCGCCCCAGCGTATGGTGGCATCCACCGAGTCCTCCTGAGCCTTGGCCGGATCGTCGGGATGCGTACATACGTCCAGCGCCATCATTATGTCCGAGCCGAACTGCATCTGCGACTGCACGCACTTTTCGGGCGTGAAGGTCATCTTCTCGTTGCCGCGTTCGGGGCGGAACACTATCTCGTTGCGCCGTATCTCGCCATAGGCAGGGTTCTCGCGTATCAGCGAAAACAGCTGAAACCCGCCCGAATCGGTGAGTATGGTGCGCGGCCAGCTGGTGAACTTGTGCAGCCCGCCCAGCGACTTTATCAGCCGCGCGCCGGGGCGATTGTACAAATGATATGTGTTCATTACCATGCCGGGCGTGCCGGTGGACTCTGCCTGCGCCATGCTGGTAGCGCGCACCGCGCCATAGGTCGCGTCCGGGAAGAACGCCGGCAGTTCCAGCTCGCCGTGAGGGGTGATGAGTTTTTTTACCATATATTCCTCCGTATGAAAGCGCGGGACATGCCATGTCCCGGCTCAGCCTTACAGCCTGCGCTCCATCTGCACGTCGCAGGGCTCGCGGCGCACATGCTCGTCTATGTACTCGCTCGCTTCGCAGCAGCCCACGGCCTCATAGAAGGCATGCGTCTCCACCGCGGAATGCGTGGACATGTACAGGCTCTTTGCGCCCATAGCGCGCGCCCAGTCGCATGCCCAGCCAAACAGCGCCCTGCCCACGCCCTGCCCGCGCGCGTTTCGGGATACGTGCAGCGCCTCAAGGTCGGCATACTGATTCCGGCTGCCCTTGAGCGCGCCGTCCACCGCGCAGAAGCCAATCAGCTGCGCGCCCTCGAACGCGCCCATTACCAGCCCGCCTTCGCGCGCCGTGCGGCGCAAATCGTCCACCAGCTCCATGTATTCCGCTTCGTTCCAATCGTCTATGAAGGCTATGTCGCGCACGACCCATTCGCCGTCCACCTTGCGCCAGCAGCGCTTAACGTCCTGCGTGCGCACAAAGCCATTGAATAAGCTTCTGTCTATCTCATCCTCATGTATATCGCGGTATAGCACTGTCATTCCTCCTCGCCGCGCTCGAACACGCGCAGCGTAGCGCTGCGGGAGCGCGGATTGCGCTCCAGCTCCTCCGCGCCTGCGGTTATGGGCTTGCCGGTCAGCTGCCTGCCCAGCGGCTTGCGCCCGCACACGCACACCGGGAACGACGGCGGGCATACGCAGGGGTTTTGCAGCGTGCGGAAGGTCTGCTTGACTATCCTGTCCTCCAGCGAATGAAAGGCTATCACGCACAGCCTGCCGCCCGGGCTCAGCATGTTCGCCGCGTCCTCAAGCGCCGCGCGCAGCGGCGCCAGCTCGTCGTTCACCTCTATGCGCAGCGCCTGAAACGTGCGGCGCGCAGGGTGCGAACCGTCGCGGCGGCGCACCTTGGCGGGTATGGCCGCGTCTATCACGTCCACCAGCTCACCCGTAGTCTCTATGGGGTGCGCCTTGCGCCGGTCGCATATTACCCGCGCTATCTGCACGGCCCAATTTTCCTCGCCCCAGTCGCGTATCACGCGCGCCAGCTCCTGCTGGCTGTATTCGTTGACTATCGTGCGGGCGCTTGTAGCCTGCGACCTATCCATGCGCATGTCAAGGGGCGCGTCGGCGTGGTACGAGAAGCCGCGCGAGCCTTCGTCCAACTGATAGCTGGACACGCCCAGATCCAGCAGCATGCCGTCAATGCGCTCTATGCCTATCGCGCCCAGCAGCGCGCGCACATCGTGAAAGTTGCCGCGCAGCGCGGTAAAGCGCCTGTCGCCGTTTAGCCGCGCAGTCGCCGCAGCTATGGCGTCGCCATCGCGGTCTATGCCGATTAGCCTCCCATGCTCGCCCAGCCGCATGAGTATATTTGAAGAATGACCGCCGCCGCCCAATGTGCCGTCCACATACACTCCATCCGGGCGTATGGCGAGCGATTCCATGCACTCGTTAAGCAGCACCGGTTCATGTGCAAATTGCAATTACGTACCCTCCACTTCGCCTAAAAGCCTTGTGCGCGTCCAGGCATGTCCTGTGCGGCCTTTGCCGCGCCGCCATGCCCAAGCGCAGTCACGCTAGGTTCGGTCATGCCGCGCCATATGCCATAAACATATCCCATTTGTACACGCAAGGCGCGCCCGTATGCCGTGCGCGCCTTGTGTATACGCCTTATGCGCGCCCTATGCACGCATGTTCACGCGCGCAGCGCGCCGCCGTCGCCTATGTTCAGCATGTCGCGCACCGCGCCCACCAGATACAGCGAGCCCGATACCAGCACTATGCCATCCTCGCCTGCCATCTCGCGCGCCGCATCCAGTGCGCGCGCCATGTCCGGCTCTATCAGACAGGACACGGCATTGGCCTCCAGCAGCACAGCCAGCCGCTTGGGTTCCAGCGCGCGCGGATAGTCTATCTGCGTGACTACCGCCGTGCTGGTAACGCCGGCTATCTGGCGCACCACGTCCTCTACAGGCTTGTCGCCCAGCATGGCCATGAGCAGCACCACGCGCTTGCCCGCCAGATGCCTGCGCGCATACTCGCGCAGCGTGCGCGCGCCCTGACCGTTGTGCGCGCCGTCAAGCAGCACGCGCGGCGAGCCTTCGACCCATTCCAGCCTGCCCGGCCAGCGCGCCGACTTTATGCCGGACAGCATCTGCGCGTCGCTCATGTGCAGCCCTGCGCGCGCGCGCGCTATGGTGAGCGCCATGAGCGCGCAGGCCGCGTTCTGCGCCTGATGCGCGCCGGACATGCCTATCGCTATGCGCGGCCATTCGTTTTCGCCCAGCTTGAGCGCAAACTCGCCGCCGCGCTCACCGTCGAATATCATCTGCATGCTGCTAAGATTCAGATCGCACAGCTCGCAGCCCAATTCGGCGCAGCGCGCTTCAAACACGCCTCGCGCGCCGTCCTGCTGCGCGCTTATCACAACAGGCACGCCCCGCTTTATTATGCCGGCCTTTTCGCCCGCAATCTCCTCAAGGGTGTTGCCCAGCGTCTTCATGTGGTCATAGCCTATGGGTGCTATCACCGATACGATGGGCGTTATCACATTTGTGGAGTCGTTCCTGCCGCCCAGTCCCACCTCTATCACGGCATAGTCCACCTTTTCTTCTGCAAAGAACGTAAATGCCACCGCCGTGCATATCTCAAAGAACGTGGGATGCACATCTTCGGCGCGCAGCCGCTCGACCTCTATGGCCACGCGCGAAGTGACCTCAGATAGCCTGTCGTCGCTTATCGGGCGGCCATCTATGCGCATGCGGTCGTTAAAGCGCTCCAGATGCGGCGAGGTATAAAGCCCCGTGCGGTATCCGGCCTCGCGCAGCGCGCTCTCTATGTATGCGCATATAGAGCCCTTGCCGTTAGTGCCGGCCACATGGAAGGCGCGCAGCTTCTTGTGCGGCTCGCCCAGCCGCTGCATGAGCAGCTCCATGTTTTCAAGGCCGCGCTTTGCGCCCTTGCCGGATGCGCCCTCTATAAACTCTATCGCCTGTCTGTAATCCATAGCAAATCGAGCCAGCGCCGGACACATCGCCCGGCGCATGGCTGCCTCCCATTTTGTCAGGTATCGCCGCCCTTTGGCGCGCACAGCGCGTCCATGCGGCCCGGTTCAAAGCGCATCAGATGCTCTGCATCTCGACTATGCGCGCCTTAACGCTCTCCAGCATCTCGCGGTTAGTGATGAGCTTCTGCTTCTCCTGCTCGACCAGCGCTGCCGGAGCCTTGCTCATGAAGCCCTGATTGCTCAGCTTGCCTTCGCCGCGCGCTATCTCGCCCTCCAGCGTCTTTTGCTCCTTGGCAAGGCGCTTGAGTTCGGCATCCACATCCACCAGCTCGCCCAGCGGTATGAACACATCGCAGCAGGGGCATACGGCGCTGGCGGCCTTCTCCACGCTCTCGCCCTCGCCTATGAAGCTGACCTCGCTTGCGCCGGCCAGACGCTTAAAGTACATCTCGCCCTCTGTGAGCGTTTCGCGCCAGCCCTCCTTGTCGCGCAGTATCATGTGCGCGCGGCGGGACGGAGCTACGTTCATGGTGGCGCGCAGGTTGCGCACGGCGCTTATCACGTCCATTATGCCCTGCATGTGCGCGGCCTCGTCGATGAACTCATGCTCCTTGCGATACTCCGGCCAGCTCTTGAGCATTATGCTGCCCTCAGTTCCGGGCAGATAGCGGTACACAGCGTCGGTAAGGAAGGGCATGAACGGATGCAGGAGCTTGAGCAGCCCTATCAGCACGTGCAGCAGCACGGCGCGCGCGGTGTCGCGGCTCTCCTCGTCGTCGCCCAGCAGCCGCGGCTTGGCCAGCTCTATGTACCAGTCGCAGAACTCGCTCCACGCAAAGTCGTATATCTTCTGCGCGGCGTTGCCAGTGTCGTAATCGTCGAGATTGCCGGTTATCACCTTGACGGCCTCGTTAAAGCGGCTCAGTATCCACTTGTCAGCCAGCGTCAGCTCGCGGCCTTCCAGCTCCACGGCCTTGCCATCCAGATTCATAACCACAAAGCGCGAGGCGTTCCACACCTTGTTGGCGAAGTTGCGGCTGGCATCGAACTTCTTCTCGCTCACGCGCATGTCGTTTCCGGGGCTTACGCCCAGCGCCAGCGAGAAGCGCAGCGCATCCGCGCCGTACTTGTCCACTATCTCCAGAGGATCGATGCCGTTGCCCAGGGACTTGCTCATCTTGCGTCCCTGCTCGTCGCGCACAAGGCCGTGTATCAGCACGGTCTCAAAAGGCGTCTCGCCCATGGCCTCCAGACCGCAGGTTATCATGCGGCTCACCCAGAAGGTGATTATGTCATAGCCGGTCACCAGCGCGCTGGTGGGATAGAAGTACTTGAGGTCCTCGGTCTCATCCGGCCAGCCCATCGTGGAGAACGGCCACAGCGCCGAGGAGAACCATGTATCCAGCACGTCCTCATCCTGATGGATGTGCTTGCCGCCGCACTTTGTGCAGCAGGTGGGATCTTCGCGCAGCACCATCATCTCGCCGCAGTCATCGCAGTACCACACGGGTATGCGGTGGCCCCACCACAGCTGACGGCTGATACACCAGTCGCGTATGTTCTCCATCCAGTTCATGTACTGCTTGGAGAAGCGCTCAGGCACGAACTTGGTCTTGCCGCTGGTCACGGCCTCTATTGCGGGCTTGGCCAGGGGCTTCATATCCACGAACCACTGCTTTGACACCATGGGCTCGATTACGTTCTTGGAATGGCGGTAGCACACGCCCACCTCATGCTTTATGGACTCAACGTTCTTGAGCAGGCCCAGCTCTGTGAGGTCGGCCACTATGGCCTTGCGCGCCTCCAGAGTGGTCATGCCGGCGTACTTGCCGCAGTCCAGCACCTCGGGCTCGTTCTTGCCGGCCTTGCCGGAAGAAAGCAGCTCGTCATATGCAGCCTTGTCGGCAGCGCCGGTCATATGGCCGTCATAGGTGAACACGCGCACCAGCGGCAGGTCGTGGCGCTGACCCACCTCGTAGTCGTTGGGGTCGTGGGCGGGGGTTATCTTGACCACGCCGGTACCCTTTTCCATGTCGGCATGCTCGTCGCATACTATCGGTATTTCCTTGTTTATCAGCGGCAGCACCACGTGGCAGCCGTGCAGATGGGCATAGCGGGGATCGTTGGGGTTGATGGCCACGGCGGTATCGCCCAGCATGGTCTCGGGGCGGGTAGTGGCCAGCTCCAGCATCTCGCCGGTCTCCTTCACCGGGTAGAGTATGTGCCAGAAACTGCCGTCCATCTCCTTGTGTTCCACCTCGGCGTCGGATATGGCCGACTGGCACTCGGTACACCAGTTGATGAGACGGCTGCCGCGGTATATGAGGCCCTTCTCATATAGGCTGCAGAATATCTCGCGCACGGCGCGGGAGCAGCCCTCATCCATTGTGAAGCGCTCGCGGCTCCAGTCGCAGCTTATGCCCATGCGGCGCTGCTGGTTAACTATGCGCCCGCCGTATTCGCGCTTCCAGTCCCAGGCGCGCTTCAGGAACTCCTCGCGGCCCAGCTTCTCCTTGGTCAGGCCCTCCTTGGCCAGCGCCTCCACTATCTTCACCTCGGTGGCGATGGCGGCATGGTCGGTGCCGGGCAGCCACAGCGTGGGATCGCCCTTCATGCGGTGATAGCGGGTAGGCACGTCCTGAAGCATGGCGTCCAGCGCGTGACCCATGTGCAGCTGACCGGTTATGTTGGGCGGCGGCATCACGATGGAAAAGGGCGTCTTGCCCTCCTCGCGGTGCGCCTTGAAGTATCCGTTTTCCTCCCACTCGCGGTAGAGCTTCTGCTCCACCTCCTGCGGGTTCCAGGTCTTTGCCATTTCCGAACTTTCGGGCTTGAATATCTCAGCCATCTTTGCATCTCCTCTGGTATATAAAATGGAATATGTATTGAATACACTATCCGCCTTACAGCACGCCGAAGGTCATCAGCGCACCCAGCACGCACAGCAGCCAGCCGATGGTCTTTATGACTATCTCAACATCGCCTGCGCCGTCGCCGCGGCTGAACATGTGCGATATCGCCTTGGACAAAAACGCCATAACTGCGCCCGCGCCCAATATTACAAGTCCCTTCATGTCCACCTGTTTGAGCTGTTCAGGCACGGTGATTTGAACGCCCTTGAGCGAGTTTAGCACGTCGTCCATTATCTTTGGCACTTCGCCGGTAAGTATCCAATAGCCGCCCAGCGCGGTAACGCCGCCTATCATCGCCACCCAGCTGACCGCGCGCAGCAGCGACGAGCGCTTGTGCATGAGCGCCAGCAACAGCCTCAGCACCAGCGACACCGCCAATGCAATGGCGCACCATGCCAGCACCGTGGGCGCATAGAGCTTGACCCACTCCATTACCAAATCCATGCTGGGCAGCTTGTCAACGACATCCGACACAACAGATCACCACCTTTGCCTTGCCGCCGGAACACATCCGCAAAACAAAAAACGAAGCTATCCATCCGAAAGGACGGAAAGCTCCGTGGTACCACCTTACTTTACGGGGACAAGCCCCGCCTCATGCCGCGCTTTTGCGCAGCTGCGCTGTAACGGGCGCTCCCGGGCGCGATCTACTGCGCGCCGCAACAGCGACGGCATTCCTCGCGCCGCCTCGCGGGCGACCTTCGGCGGCTGGCCCCGAGCGAATCGCAGCAATATCGCTCTCTCTGATGAGGCCGCGCGCTGCCTACTCCTCCCGGTCTCAGGCCAGCGGCTATGCTCCTGTACCGCCTATTATACCCGAACGCCGGTGGGTTTGCAAGGCGCGGAGGTTAAGATTCTCGCATACCGCATACATATTCCCGGGGCTGCACTGCGCAATGTGAGCAGCCGCATATGTTGCTTTACAATGTCGATACGCACAGGCTTTCAGCCGTATTACTTCTCCCCCGGCTTAACCGTCCTATCATTCCTGCCCTGAATGAGATAGGCGCGCGCGTAGCTGAGCATGGCGATTATCGACAGCGTTACCGCAACATACATAATCACCGTGCCGGCCTGCCACAGCGGCATCCATACGTCGCGCATGCATACAAGCACTATCGATATGAAGAACGCAAACGTCGCCGACTTGCCCAGCTTGTTGGCCATAACCACTACCTTCTTGCCGCCCAGCAGCAGCGCCGCGCCCGCGACCATGGCCAGTTCCTTGCAGATTATCACTATCAGCACCCACGTCGGTATGTAGGCGTTTATCGACAGCATTATCAGCATGCTTATGACCATCAGCTTGTCGGCCAGCGGATCCATGAGCTTGCCAAAGTCGGTTATCTGATTGTACTTGCGCGCTATGTAGCCGTCCAGTATGTCGGTAAAGCTGGCCAGCGCGTACACGCACATGGCCCACTGCGCGCCGAAGTTGTTGAACACGTATACCATGAGCGGTATCATCAGCATTCTAAGTATCGTAAGGGCGTTTGGTATGTTCATAAGGCACTCTCCTTGCCGCGCATATGCGGTCACGCTGTTATCACGATATAGCATAATATTGTGCGCGCGATTTGTCAAGCGCACATGCGGCATGGTTTGCGACACTTGCGCAGTTTTGGCTAGCGCGGCGGCATATTCTAATGCGGCTCTCATCTTGCGCGCACGAGCCATGGGCCGGACCCGCGCGCAAGCCTACCGCACAGCGCCCGGGCATGGCGTGGGCATGCGCGCTGCGCTTGCATCCATGCTGCGCACTGCACGCACATTCGCGCGCCGCCCAATACCCGTCTCGCCACATCGCCGGCGCGCGCCCAATCGCGCACTGCCTGCGGCTTTTGCCGAAATCGCATATGCAAATATCCGCTCCCGGCCTGCACCGAAAGCGGATATGTCTTGGTCAATGCCCGCGCCTTGAGCGGCGGCGCATCAAGCGCCGCCCTGCGCGCTCATATTGCCATCAAATCTTGTTGTCGCCCGCCCAGTCGCGGCCACCCGACAGCTGCGGATAGTAGCTCATCGGATGGAACTCCGGCTCCTCGTCGAACTCCATGCATATTACCGTCACGCCGCTGGGGTCTGGCGCATGCGCGGGCAGGTCTTTAAACAGTATCCTCTGGCCGCGATGCTCGAACTTTATGTCGCTGCCGTCCTTGAGCAGGTATACGCGCCTGGGCGCAGTCGCATAGCCGCCCAGACCCATCTCGCCCTCGCCCGGCCATATCCAGTTCCACAGGTATATCTTCTTTCCGTCCGCCGAGCGAGAGGATGCGCACACGCCGTTGCCCATGTTGCGGCCGGTTATCGCCTTGAGACGGCCATAGGCGCACTCGCCATTGCGCTCCAGCCACTTGCCCACCTCGGTCAGCGGCGCTACGGCATCGGCAGGCACGCTGCCATCGGGCTTAGGCCCTATGTTGAGCAGCAGATTGCCGCCGCCCGACGAGCACTTGGCCAGCATCTTGAGTATGCGCGCGGCGCTGTATGCGTGCGGCAGCGCCTGCTCCTCGTCCACATATCCCCAGGATATGTCGTTGAAGGTCATGCAAGCCTCCCAATCGCGATCCAGCGCGGTTATGTGGCCTTCGGGTGTGCCGAAGTCCTCGTCCAGCTTGCTGCGGTTGTTTATGATTATGTCAGGCTGGAGCGCGCGCAGGCGCTGGTTGCGCTCAAGCGAATCCCAGCCCTCCCAGCTCTCCATGGGACGGCTCACGTCATACCAGAGTATGTCTATCTTGCCGTACTGAGTGAGCAGCTCGGTGTTGAGCGCCTCTATGTACTCGGTAAAGCGGCGGCGCGCCTCGGTGTCAAATGCGCACTTCCAGCCGTCGGGATGGTGCCAGTCCATGAGAGAGGTGTAAAAGCCTATCTTTAGGTCAAACTCGCGGCAGGCATCCACGAACTCGCGCACTATGTCGCGATGCGGGCCATAGTTGACAGAGTTAAACGGGTTCGCCTTGGAATCCCAGAGCGAGAAACCCTCGTGATGGCGCGTGGTCATGACCATGTACTTCATGCCCGCGGCCTTGGCCAGCTTAGCCCACTCGCGCGGCGCGCCCGGCTTGGGCAGGAATCTGTCCGCCAGCTTTGCGTACTCATCTACGGGTATGTTCTCCTGCACCTGAACCCATTCGTTGCGCCCCAGCAGCGAATACAGTCCAAAGTGTACAAACATGCCAAACCTCGCCTCGCGCCACCAGCCCATGCGCTCATCGCGCGTCGAAGCCGTCCACTCCTCGTACTCGGGTCTGCTCATTATCCTTGCCATTTGCCATCCTCCTTTTATCGCAGGCACTTGCCTGCGCCGTATTTGTGCGCTCATGCCGAGCCGCATTTATATTAACTTTACTACAAGATGGCGCGTTTTTCCTTTAATCCGCATCAACTGCGCTGTTTAGCGCAAGTTTTCCGCAAACAAATAAAATTGCGCACGCAAAAATGCCGCTCCCGCGCAGGTCCTATGCGCAAGAGCGGCTCAGTATAGCTATGTATCATGCAGAGTGTGCCGCGAGACCGCCCTGCTTCTCGGCTGCACAGGCGCGCATTGAAAGCATGCGCCGCGCCTTTTGCGGAATGCGCTATGGCTGCTTCACTCCGCCTTATCTTCCGCGCGGTCGTACAGCACGCCGGGCATGGGCGGCATATCTATATCCATATCCATGCCCGGTATATTCAAAGAACCGCTTTCTTCAAAGAGCTGCTTCATCTTCTCGCTGCTCTCATGAACGTATCTCGACGATATCAAAGCCGCGCCATCCTCGCCCACTTCAAACGAAGTCCAGCTATACGGCACGCCCTCGCCGTAATCATTTACTACATACGCAATGCCCGCAGGCACGTCTTTGACGATGCGCGCCTTGTTAGCCGCTATTATGCTGCCTACCGCCAGCCAGTCAGAGCTCTTCTCAGCTAAAATCGATGCGCCAATGCTCGCCAGCGCCCTGCCAAATATAATTTTTGACATTCCAGCATTGTCCTCATCAAACTTAACGCCAGATGCATCCATAACTATCTTGCCTAATGCGTCCACGGAATCCTTTTCCATGAATATGACCATGCTGCGCCTAGGCGCAGAATAGTCATGTGCCACTATCTCATTGACGACACCCTGTATCTCGTCCGAAAGCGTCATCATCTTCACATACCCCTGCGTGCTGCCCAGCGCGGCCATCTGCATGGTCATCTCGTCGGCCAGCAGCATAAGCTCGGTGTCGCGCGCCGAGGCATCGGCAAACGGCACCATTTTCAGTTCGCTCTGCTGCGCTTCGTCTTGCTTGCCGTCCGCATCGTCTGCCAGAGCGGGCATGCTGATGAGCATCATCGCCGCCAGCAGCGTGGCAATTAACCTTTTCATATATACTCCCCCTTAAGTATGTAAGGCTCCAATTCCCGCATACAAATGTACGCCGTCAGGCAATGTGCGTCAAAGCCTACGGTTTGCGCTATGGCTGCTTCATTCCGCCTTATCTTCCGCACGGTCGTACAGCACGCTGGACATGGGCAGCATGCCCAATTCCATGCCCGGTATGCTCACAGCGCCCCTCGCTTCAAAGAGCTGTTCAACTACTTCGTTGTCCCCGGGAACGTATATCGAAACTATAAAGGCCGCGCCATCCTCGCTAACTTCAAACGAAGTCCAACTGTACGGCACGCCCTCGCCGTAATCGTTTATCACATACGCAATGCCCGCAGGCACGTTCTTTACTGCGCGCGCAACATTCCTTATCAGAATGTTGCTGCCAATTATCCAACTTGGACCCTCCATAGCCGCAGTCATATTTGGCACAGTGATAAGCAGTTTGCCCAATATCACTCCCGGAAGTTCCTTATTGTCCGCATCGAACTTCATGCCCGATGCGACCATCATGAGCTTGCCGAATGTGTCCACGGCGAGTTCATCTATGAATATGACCATGCTGCGCCTAGGCGCGGAATAGTCATGTGTCACTATATCATCGATGATATCCTGCATATCGCCCGAAGGCATCACCATTTCCACATACCCCTGCGTGCTGCCCAGCGCATCCATCTGCATGGTCAGCTCATCGGCCAGCAGCATAAGCTCTGTGTCGCGCGCCGAAGCATCGGCAAACGGCACCATGTGCAGTTCGCTCTGCTTCGCTTCGTCTTGCTTGCCGTCCGCATCTTCTGCCAGAGCGGACATGGTGATGAGCATCAGCGCCGCCAGCAGCATGGCAATTAGCCTTTTCATATGTACTCCCCCCTTTGCATATGTAAAGTTTCTCTGCATTCGACGCAAATTCCTCCAGGCTTGTTCCTGCCCAAGCGGAATATTTTTCCGCGTGCAAGTTCTATTGCGCTCATGCCCGCACGCCGACGCAGCAGCGTCTGCATGCCGAACGCAACACAGCTCGCATGCCTACGCAGCACCTCCTGCATGCCGCCTTATCCGAAAGCTCAGCCGCGCCGCCGTATGCCGCAGCAAGCGCCCGCTCACGCACAAAAAAATGCGCGGCACAGCAGCAATACAGCCGCGCGCCGCGCATTATACTTATTACATGTGTATGGTAGTGCCTATCGGCTCGCCGTTGACCACACGCACGAGGTTCTGCGGGTCATCCAGCGAGAATATGCGCACCTGAGGTATCTCGCGCTCATGGCACAGCGTGAAGGCGGTTATGTCCATCGCGTGCAGCTGGCGCTTGATTACCTCGCCGTAGGAGATGTCGATTATCGGCTTGGCATCGGGATTGGTGCGCGGGTCGGAATCGAACAGCGCTTCCACGGTAGTACACTTGAGTATGGCATCCGCGTCCACCTCAGCCGCGCGCAGAGCCGCCGCCGAGTCGGTGGTGAAATGCGGGTTGCCGGTGCCGGCGGCGAATATGACCACGCGGCCCTTCTCCAGATGGCGCACAGCGCGGCCACGTATGAACGGCTCGGCTATCTGGCGCATCTCTATGGCAGTCTGCACGCGCGTGGGCATGCCATGGCGCTCCAGCGCATCGCGCAGGCACAGCGCGTTTATCACGGTAGCCAGCATGCCCATGTGGTCGGCGGTCACGTCATCCATGTCCGTGCCGAAGCGGCCGCGCCATATGTTGCCGCCGCCCACGACTATGCCCACCTGCACGCCCTCGTTCACTACATCGATTATGGCCTTGGCTACGCTGTCTATGGCGTCCTTGTCGAACGCGCCGGTCTCCTTGTTGCCCGCCAGCGCTTCGCCGCTGAGCTTGATTATTATCCGCTTGTATATGGCGCTCATGCCTTATCCGTTACCGAAAACTTATAAAAAGCAGCGCCTTTATGTTCCGTTCCTTGTTCGTTGTACCCGCTTTCGCTTTGCTACTTGCGTCTGTATGGCACTCCCAAGGCGTAAATTCCCGACTAACGTATCGGTACATATCAGTCGCGCGTGTGTTAGCTACGCGATTGATTCCCCCGTACATTTTCAGATTGATACTTGCCTGATAGTCGCGGTCTATTACGTTTCCACATTCGGGACAACGATATATCCGCTCGGAGAGCTTCAAGTCCCGCTTTATGCAGCCGCACTTACAGCATCGCTTGCTCGACGGATAGAACCTATCCGCCGTTATGAACTTGATACCGAGCCAATGGCTTTTGTAAGCCAGTTGTCGGTAAAGCTCATTAAAGCACTGCTCCTGTACAGCTTTGGGCAAGTGTCTGTTCTTCATCATGCCGCTCACATTTAAATCCTCCATGACGATAAACCTTGGCTTTCGGCTTACTATCTCAGAGGTTGTCTTATGCAGGTAGTCATGACGAATATCTCTTAGTCGGCGATTTACCTTCAATAATCGCTTTTCGCTCTTTATAATGTTGCGTGTTTTATGGTAACGTCCTCCTTCCTTATTCTTGGTGTACTTCATTGACACCGCGCGCTGCAACCTGCGCGCTTTCTTACCTAGTCTCTTTACTTTGGCTTCCTTGTTTATACCCTTGTATATTGTCCCATCAGAACAGACCGCCAGCGTCTTTACGCCTATGTCTATTCCAATTCCTTCGCCCTTGGCTGATACCGCTTGCGGCTCATCGCACTCAATGCCCACTGATATCCACCAGTTAAGACCGTCGAATGTCACTCGCGGATTCACATATTTGGCACCCACAGGAATTCTGCCGTGCTCACACAGCCGCACCCAGTTCAAGCACTGCCGGTTCTTGCGCCTGTCTGTCGTGAGCTTCTCAAGCTTGACATGCGTATCGGTAAAGCGTATCTTGCACGTATCGACATAGAAGCTGGGCTTTGAGTGATGCTTGCTCTTGAATCGCGGATACTTTGCCAAGCCCTTGAAGAAGCGCACATATGCATCGCAAGCGTCCTTGATTGCCTGCTTAGCGATGTTGTTGCTGTAATCGCCCAGCCAGCGATAGCCGTCTTGCGCCTTTAACTGTGTGAATATCTTACGCAACTCTCTGTCGCGCAGAAAGTCGTTGCCGATTTCGTAGTTGAGCTGCTGATAGTTCAGCGCCCAATTATAGGCAAAGCGAGCGCAGCCTGCGCATTCAAACAGCTTGGAGCGCTGGACGTTGTTGGGGCAGAGCATTACCTTAATCGTGCGTATCATTTTCTGTCCATGTTACGCAGCGTCTGCATGGATACGCCCATGATTTTCGATGTCTCATGAATAGTATAATACTTCATGCTACCCATCCTTATGCAAGCATCACACAACAAAACATTATAAAATTAAACATGGTTTTACTACTTGCATCAGGTTTTTTCCTAACTGTTTCAACCACACCATACGTCTCCGCCCCGCGATCGGGGGCGCATATCAGCCTTAGGCGCGCTTAATGCGCTGCGCGCTGCGCCCCGATGTGCAGGGCGCATGTTCTGCTTTGCAAAATGACCCGAAGGAAGCAGCGCTCCTCCGGGTCATGGAAATGCCAGATTACTTGCCTATCTGCTCGGCTACTTCGCTGGCCAGGTCGTTGACCTTCTTCTCCAGGCCGTCGCCCATCTTGTAGCGGGTGAAGGCGAGGATCTTCACGCCAGGTGCCTTGGCAGCTATCATCTTCTCGACATTGGTGTCGGGATCCTTTACGAAGGGCTGCTCCATCAGGCAGACTTCCTGATAGAACTTGTTGATGCGGCCCATGACCATCTTCTCGATGATCTTCTCGGGCTTGCCCTCGTTGCGGGCCTGAGCCACCAGTATCTCCTTCTCGTGCTCGAGGTGATCGGCCTTGACTTCGTCGCGGGTCACGTACTCGGCAGCCACGGGGGAAGCGGCGGCTATCTGCAGCGCTACGTCATGCAGCACTTCGTTCACAGCATCGCTCTTCTCGGCAACAGCGGCCTTTACCAGCACGCCGACCTTGCCGCCCATGTGGATGTAGGACTCAACCTGACCATCCTCGGCAACGTAGCGCACGAAGCGGCGCACGGTCATCTTCTCGCCGATCTTGGCGACCTTGGCGGTTATCATCTCGCTCACGGTCTGAGTGTCGTCACCGGCTACCTTGCAGGCCAGCAGAGCTTCGATGTCAGCGGGATCGCTCACGACGATGGTCTTGGCGACGTTCTCTACCATCTCCTTGAAGTCGGGGGTGTTGGCAACGAAGTCGGTCTCGCAGTTGACCTCGACCATCGCGCCCACGCCGCACTTCTCGCAGATGTAGGTGCCTACAACGCCCTCAGCGGCGATGCGGCTCTCCTTCTTGGCAGCGGCGGCTAGACCCTTCTCGCGCAGGTAGTCCACGGCCTTGGCCATGTCGCCCTCGGTATGGGTCAGCGCCTTCTTGCAATCCATCATGCCCGCGCCGGTGGTCTCGCGCAGTTCCTTGACCATTGCAGCAGTAATGTTCATCGGTATTGCCTCCAATCAAATCAAATTACGGCCGCCGCCAGTAAAGCCGCGGCGGCCGTTTGGGTATATGCGATATTATTCGGCAGCGGCCTCAGTCTGCTCAGCGGGAGCTTCTTCAGCGCTGTCCTGCTCGCCCTGGCGGCCTTCCAGCACGGCGTCAGCCAGCTTGCCAGCGATCAGCTTTACGGCGCGGATAGCGTCGTCGTTGCCGGGGATGACGTAGTCTATCTCGTCGGGATCGCAGTTGGTGTCGACTATGCCGACTATCGGTATG
Organism: Candidatus Fimadaptatus sp.; assembly: GCA_050946055.1. Classification (GTDB taxonomy): domain Bacteria; phylum Bacillota; class Clostridia; order Christensenellales; family Aristaeellaceae; genus Fimadaptatus. The sequence goes on from JBMNUB010000016.1 coordinate 34,502, forward strand.
CCCAGTATGCGCGCCTCGGTCACCGCGATGTGCTCCTTGCGGGGATCGACGACGAACAGAGCGCCCGGCAGCTCCTTCATGTTGCGGATGCCGCCCAAGTTCTTCTCCAGCTTCTCGCGCTCGCCCATGAGCTTGATGACTTCCTTCTTGGGCAGCACGTCGAACTCGCCGCGCTCCTCCATGGCGTCGATCTCATTGAGGCGGTTGATGCGTGTGCGGATGGTGCGGAAGTTGGTCAGCATGCCGCCCAGCCAGCGGTTGTTGACATAGAACATGCCGCAACGCTTGGCTTCGGACTCGATGGACTCCTGAGCCTGCTTCTTGGTGCCGACGAACAGTATGCTCTTGCCGGACAGCGCCACGTCGCGCACGAACATATAGGCCTCATCGATCTTGCGGACGGTCTTCTGCAGGTCGATTATGTAGATGCCATTGCGCTCGGTGAATATGTACTGAGCCATCTTGGGGTTCCAGCGGCGGGTCTGATGACCGAAGTGTACGCCAGCTTCCAGCAGTTGCTTCATGGAAATAACAGCCATTGGTATATCCTCCTTTTGTTTTGCCACCCTGACGGTTCCCTGCAGGAGGCACCGCTCAAGCGGCACACGCTCCCTGCACGCCGGCAGGTGTGTATTGGCGCTATACGCGCACCTTTATGATTATAGCACAGCGCCGCCCGCATAGCAAGGCGGCGCAAGGTTAAATCGCACAATAATATTGCGGCGAAGGCGCGGACTCCCCCGCCATACCGGCTGCAAAAAGCCCGCAAAGCGCGCAATATGCCGGAGCGGCTCCAAACTTCCGGCTGCGCAGGCGATGCGGGCGCTCAGTCTCTCATGCGCCCGCAAAGCCCATTTTCCGGAGCAAAGTTACCTCCCTTGCCGCCTTAGCGCTCTATGCCTGCGGATTCATATCCGCCTAGGCGCGCGCATTCACTGCGCCCGGCCTCGCGACACTGTCTGCGCATATAGGCGCAGGCTCCGAAGGGTATGAAAATGGCGGGGAAGATTTCTCTTTCCCGCTACAGGCTGTCAACCCCCATGAGCGCTCGAGATTGCAAGCAACCCGCCGGCTTTAATCGCGCCCGGCTGCATGTGCGGTGAGCGCATGATTTTGCGGCGGTAGATTTCATTTTCCAGAGCAAAAATATCCACTCTGCAGTTTCCACGCCCGGAATCGGTGGAAACTGAGCAGATGGGGTGGCTGTGGCGAGGGAGGCTCTCCCACGTCCACGCTTGTCAAAAAGACTTTTTGACGAGCAGTGGCGGGGGAAGATTTCTCTTTCCCGCCATTTGCTTATGCGCTCTTTTTAGGTGCAAACATGTACTTCTTAAAGTAGCACAGCACCGCTATGCCGCTCAGCGCCGCCGACACGTAGAACGAACCCTGCCTGCCGAAATGCTCTATGCACAGCGCGCCGCCCAGATTGCCTATCACGCGCGCCACGCCAAAGCCCACGACTCCCAGCAGCATCTGTCCCGACGCCTTAAGCTCCGCCGGCACATGGTCGTTCACATAGTACGCCATTGTGACCGTCATAACTATAAAGCCCCAGCCGTGGAACAGCTGCGTGGCCATGACCGCATATACATTGGTCAGGCTGCCCAGCAGCAGCCAGCGTATCGTGACCGATATGCCCGCCGTTATCAGCAGCTTGCCCGCGCCAAAGCGCTCATAGAGCTTGTTTGACAGCAGCAGGAATGGCACCTCGGCTATGGACGATATCGTAAAGCACAGCCCCAGCAGCGTGGAGTTCGCGCCTTCAAGCGTGGTAAAGTGCAGCGAGAAGTAGGTGTAGAAGTAGCCCATCGATATCTGAAGCGGCGTCACAAAGCCCAGCAGCAGCATGAGTTCCTTCTGTTTGAGCAGCTCCGTGAACTTCATCTTCTGCCGCCCGCGCTCGCTCTGATGCCCGGCCACGTTGGGCAGCAGGAACGTAACCAGCGCCGCAACTACCAGCAGGCCCGCCGACATCCATATCGACATGTTCCAGTTCTCGCCTATCAGCGCGCCCGCCAGCGGCGATATCAGCGCGAACATAAGCGTGCCGGCCATGCGCACCGGGCCAAACGGCTGTCCGTCCAGCGCCTCCAGCACTATGGCGTCGTTCATGGGCTGAAGCGCAGTGAAAAAGAACGAGTATCCCAGCACCACCAGCATCAGAAACCAGAATGACGAATTGACCAGATAGCTCAGCAGCAGCACAGCCGAACACAGGTACATGAGCCTGAACACGGCGTTCTTGCTGCGCGCCCTGTCGCCTATCGTACCCCATATGGGCTGGGCGATCAGCGATATCAGCGGCGGCGCTGCCATGAGTATGCCTATCTCGCCGTCGCTGAGGCCCTGCGCGCCGAAGTACTTGGATATGTAGTTCTGATATACCGCCGTAACCGAATAGTAAGCTCCCATCGCCGACGCGATCCTGACCGGGTAATTCATCGTCCGCTCCTCCGCAAGCACTGTAATGCCATTATTTTACCACACCATGCGCCGAAGTTAAAGCGCGCAATGTTATTATGGCGGGTACGTATCGACCATATTCCCCGCCCATATGCGCGCGATATTGCCAAGTCATATTGCCTGCGTGCCGCTCCGCCCTTGCTGCGCAGCGCAAGCGGGCGCTCCCGGCCGTTGCCGCGCCCATGTCTGCGCTGCTTGTAGCTGCGCTCACGCATCAAGCCCATCGCCTTGGCATCCTCTCCCCGCTCTTGCGCCTTACCGCCCGCACCCTGCAAGTCTATTCCCGCTTTTCTCACCGGCATTTGGCGCTTGAGCGCGGTTGTCCGCAGGTATTTTAGCAAAGGCTTCCGCCGCTCCACCCAAAGCCAAGTCCGCAGCCGCTTTTCAGCCGTGACCGCCCTGCGCGCCCGCCGTGAGTGATTGCATTTGCAGGGCTTTATATGATATAATCCACATGGCAAGCGTCAAGGCGCGGCTGAATGCCTTTAGCGCCACGCACGCCCTGCAAATATACCAAGGAGACCTTGCGATGATACCCATACCCGAGATACTGCCCGCGCGCCGCCTGCGCCTGTGTGCGCTCGCCAGCGGCTCAAAGGGCAACTGCATATACGTGGGCTGCGGCGATACTCACCTGCTGATAGACTGCGGCATCACTCAGCGCGACATAGCGGCGGGGCTAAGCAGCATGAGCGCGCATCTGCCCGCGCCCATCGCCGCATCCAATCTCAGCGCCATACTGATAAGCCACGAGCATTCCGACCACATACGCTCCTGCGCGGGGCTGGCGCGCAGGCATCTGCTGCCCGTATACGCAAGCGCCGAGACGCTTGCGGCGATAAACTCCAAGTCATCCGGGCGCGGCATACCCAATGAGGGCATGCGCGCCATAAGCGCCGGGCAGGACTTCTACATAGGCGACATAGGCATAACGCCGTTTAAGACCCCGCACGACGCGGCCTGTTCCCTGGGCTACCGGCTGGACGCGGGCGCGGCTTCCGTCGCCATAGCCACCGACATAGGCAGGATATCCGACCGCTGGCTCAGCGCCATAGAGGGCGCACAGCTGGTCATGCTGGAAGCCAACCACGACGAGGACATGCTGCGCGCGGGACCTTATCCCGATTCGCTCAAGCGCCGCATACTCTCCGACCGCGGTCACTTAAGCAATGCCGCCTGCGCGCGCGCCGCAGTGCATCTGGCGCGCACAGGCACGCGGGTTATACTGCTTAGCCATCTTTCCGAGCAGAACAACACGCCCCGGCTCGCCTACGACACTGTATGCGCCGCGCTGCTGAGCGAGGGCATACGCCCCGGCCGCGACATATACGTGGGCATGCTGGCGCAGGATCACGCCAGCGACATATTCGAGCTGGAGTGCGAATAGGGCGCGCCACGACCTCTGCCCAGGCGCACAGCGTCGCCGCGCGGGGCATGCCCATAATCTATAACTCCGGACGCGGTTCTGCCGGCGTGCGCATCGGAAGCGCCCGCGCCGGCACATAAATACATCAAACGGAGGTGCGCGCATGAACGCGCTTATACTTTGCGTAGGACAGTTAAAGGAGCGCTACTTCACAGATGCCTGCCATGAATACCTGAAGCGGCTCACCCGCTACGGCTCGTTCGAGCTGCGCGAAGTGCCTGACCTCAAGATAGCCGACCGCTCCGGCACGCCCGGCGAGGATGGGCTGACCGCGCAGGAACGCGAGGTGGTCAGGCGCGAGGGCGAATCGCTGCTAAAGCAGATACGCAAGGACGACTTCGTGGTGGTGCTGGCCATAGACGGAAAGCAGCTGTCCTCTCAGGAGCTGGCCGGCATGTGCCTCAAGTGGCGCATGAACGGGCGGCGCACGGTGCTGGTCATAGGCGGTTCGCTGGGGCTTAGCCCGCAGGTCATCGCCCGCGCGGACTATAAGCTGTCCTTTTCCAAGATGACATTTCCGCATCAGCTGATGCGCGTGGTGCTGCTGGAGCAGGTATACCGCGCCATGACCATACTGTCGGGAGAAAAGTATCACAAATAGCGGGCCTGCCCGTTTAAAGGAGGTATTTTATGAGACTGGAAAAAGTCGGCGAGGAGCGCATGCTGGAGATGTCGCGCATAGCCGCAATCGCCTTCACATTCGCCATGAATGACCCCGAGCCGGAAAATCCCCGTCAGGAAGGCGATGTCGAACAGAAGCTGCGCCAGAGCGAGCATTGGGCCATGGTGGACGAGGCAACCGGCAAGCTCATGGGCGGCATGATACTCATTGACTACCAGACGCGCATAGGCGAAAACTGGCTGCCGCTGTCGGGCGTGGGCGGCGTGGCCACGCTGCCCGAGTACAGGCGCGCGGGCGTTATACGCGGCGTGTTCAGCGAAGTGCTGCCCATGATGTATGAGCGCGGCATAGCGCTGTCCGGGCTGTATCCGTTCTCACATGCGTTCTACCGCAAATTCGGATATGAGACCTTCGGCGGGCAGAACATGGCCGACGTTGGGCTGGAACAGCTGCGCGGCTTTGAGCAGCCCGACGAGGTGCGCATGATAGAGGACAGCCGCGACATGCTGTCTGCGCGCGCCATATACGAGCGCTTTGCCCAGACCCGCGACCTCGCCATGCGCCGCCACTTCGATTCGCAGTGGAAAAAGATAATGGGCGGCGATGCCTACAAGGAGCGCGTTTACAAGTACCTGCTGATGCGACGCAAGGATGGGGAGCTTGAGCCCTGCGCATACATAGTGTTCTCGCCCGATGACGGCAAGGGCGGGGGCCGCATTGCCGCTGCGCGCGAGGCCGCGTATGTGGACGGCGATGCCTTCCGCCGCCTGTTGGGCTTTATGTCCACCTTCTTCCCGCATTACAGCCGCCTGCGCATGGCGCTGCCGGGCGATGTAGATCTGGCCGCGATATGCAGGGATGCCTACGACGTGCATTATAATGTCGAGCGCGGCTACATGTTGCGCGCCATAAACGCAAAGCTGCTGCTGGACAGCCAGCCCGTTTCGCCCACGCTGCGCATGGCTGCCAAGGCCGCTCCGCTTGAGTTCACGCTGGCGCTGACCGATGAGTTCATCGCCAAGAATACCGGCCTGTACCGCGTGCGCATATCGGAGAGCGGCGTTAGTTGCGCGCTTGAAGGCATGGCGCAGGCCGATATCGAGATGGGCATAACCGGCTTTACGCAGCTCGTGACCGGCACGCTGTCGCTCGAGCAGGCGATATTTAACGGCACAGTCAGGGAAAATTCGCCCTGCCCCGCCGCGCACATGCTCTTTGTCAAGCGCCCGCAGTACATAGCGGATCACTATTGATATTTCGCCGGACTCTGCTGCATGCCGATATGCTTCCCTATATGATGGGCTGCGCCCGCCGTCCATCATATAGGGGAGCATATCTCCATATGCGGCACATCACGCCCAAACACAGCATACATATCCCAGCCGATAGCAATATATTACATTGCGCGCATTTGACCGCGCGTGTATAATCATCTCAAAAGGGTACACCCATTAAACAGCCGCCCCAAATGCAATCAGGGGCGCTTGGAGGATGCCATGAAAGAGATAAAGCCCATACGCAAGCCTTGGGCCGGCACTATGACCGGCCGCGAGCGCTTCAATCGCCAGATGCACTGGCAGAGCGTGGATCGCTGTTTCAACATGGAGTTCGGCTACTGGGACGAGAACTTCCGCGAGTGGCCGCTGTTCTATGAGAACGGCATAACCAGCAACGGCGAGGCCGACGTGTTCTTTGCGTTCGACAAGATATGCGGCATAGGCGGCCGCGTATGGATATACCCGCCGTTTGAGAATAAGATAATCGAGCGCCGCGGCGACAGGAACATCATCCAGAACAGCGATGGCCTCATCGCCGAGGTGCCTGCCGACGGTCACGACACGATAGCGCACTTCCTGGCCTCGTCCGTGACCACGCCCGACGACTGGGCGCGCGTCAAGGAGGAGCATTTCGACGTTAAGCACCCCCAGCGCGTTATAGACATAGAGGCGCTGAAGCTGCAGCATCCCGACGACCGCGACTACCCGCTGGGCGTGGACTGCGGCTCCATGATAGGCCGCGTGCGCGACCTGCTCACGTTTGAGGGACTGTGCTACGCCTGCTACGACTATCCCGAGATGGTCGAGGACATGGTGGAGACCAGCTGCCAGCTGGTGGAGAACGCGCTGGATCAGCTGCTGCCGCACTTCAAGTTCGACTATGCCTCGGGCTGGGAGGACATCTGCTTCAAGAACGGCCCGATAGTATCCGTGCCGTTCTTCCGCGATGTGGTCATGCCGCGCTACAAGCGCATACGCAAGAAGCTGGACCAGTACGGCATAGACCTGTGGTACACCGACTGCGACGGCGACGTGCGCCCGATACTGCCCTATCTGCTGGAAGGCGGCATAAACTGCCTGTTCCCCTACGAGGTCAATTCCTGCGCGCACCCGGGCGAGCTGCTCGACCAGTACGAAGGCCAGCTGCGCATAATGGGCGGCGTGGACAAGATGCGTCTGGGCGAAGGCCCCGAAGCCATCAAGAAGTACCTCGAATCGCTGGAAAAGTACGTCGCGCGCGGCGGCTACATCCCCTTCTGCGACCACCGCTGCCCGCCCAACGTCAAGCCCGAGGATTACCTGTACTATCTTGACCTCAAGGAGCGCATGTTTGGGATGAAGTGACCGCGCTTTGACACGCAGTGTAAACCTCGCGTGATTCAATGCGCAGCATAAATTCCTCGCGCTTTGATGTGCGTCCCGACGCAATCGCCCCTCGATGCACAGCATAAAGGCTCGCGCCTTCTGCGGATGTTCCGCCGAAAGCGCGAGCCTCTGCTTGTCAAAAAAGTCTTTTTGCCAAGCGTGGACGGGGGAGAATCTCCCCCGCCACTGCCACCCCTACTCAGTTTCCACTGAAATCCTGCGGATTTCCGGGCGTGGAAACTGCAAGGAAGATATGCTGCTCTGGGAAATGGGATTTCCCGACGCAAAAATATCCACGCGCCCACCGCACATGTCGCTGGGCGCGATTGAAGTCGAGAGGGCTGCGAGGCCCGCCGAGCTCTCCGAGGGTTTTTTGACAGTCTGAGGCTCGCGCCTTCTGCGGATGTTCCGCCGAAAGCGCGAGCCTTCTCATTTCATATGCTGTATGTGCGATGTCTGCTCAGCCGCCGTATGCTTCATGCCGCGCACAACAGGGCTTGCGGGCTGCTTTGAGCGCTTAACGTTACTGCCATTGCACCATGCCCTGCGCGCCCCTGCTTCAAGGCAGACTGCTTTGAGCGCGATACCTTACGCTCCCAGATAAGCCTTGCGCACCTCATCATTGTCCATGAGTTCGTGCGCATCGCCCTCCATTATCACCTTGCCGGTCTCCAGCACGTAGGCGCGGTTGGCTATCGACAGCGCCATCTTGGCGTTCTGCTCGACAAGGAATATGGTTATGCCCGAGCGGTTGACCTCCTGGATTATCTCGAATATCTCGCTGACCATTATGGGGCTTAGGCCCATCGAAGGCTCGTCCAGCATCAGCAGCGTGGGATCGCTCATCAGCGCGCGTCCCATCGCCAGCATCTGCTGTTCGCCGCCCGAGAGCGTGCCGGCCTGCTGGCGGCGGCGCTCCTTCAGCCGCGGGAAGTGCCTGTATATGGCGTCCAGCGTCTTTTCTATCTTCTCCTTGTCGTTTATGGCGTATGCGCCTATCTCCAGATTCTCCTGCACTGTCATCTCGGAAAAGACCTTGCGCCCCTCCGGGACCTGAACGAGGCCGGAGCGCACTATCTTGTGCGGTGCCATGCCGGTTATGTTCTTGTCCAGAAACTCTACCCCGCCCACGCGCGGGCGTAGCAGGCCGCTTATGGTGTTCAGTATCGTGGACTTGCCCGCGCCGTTTGCGCCTATGAGCGTGACTATCTCGCCCTTGTCCACATGGAAGGATACATCCTTTATGGCGTGTATCGCGCCGTAGTATACGTGCAGATTGTTGGCCTTGAGCATGATAAACCCTCCTTACTGACCCAGATACGCGCCTATGACCTTGGGATCGCGGCGTATCTCCTCAGGCGTGCCGTGCGCTATGACCTGACCGTAATCCAGCACCACTATGCGCTCGCATATGCCCATGACCAGCGACATGTCATGCTCTATGAGCAGTATCGCCACTTGGAACCTGTCGCGTATCAGGCGTATGGTGTTCATGAGTTCGGCGGTCTCGGTGGGGTTCATGCCCGCCGCAGGCTCATCCAGCAGCAAAAGGCGCGGCTTGGAGGCCAGTGCGCGCGCTATCTCCAGCTTGCGCTGCGCGCCGTAGGGCAGGTTGGATGCCTTGGCATGCGCCAGATCCTGCATGTCGAACACCGCCAGCAGTTCCATGGCCTGACGCTCTATTATGGCCTCTTCCTTCCAGAAGAACTTGTTGCGCATTATGGCGTTGGTGGTGGAGTAGTTCATCTGGTCGTGGAAGCCTATCTTTACGTTGTCTATGACCGACAGTTCCTTGTAAAGGCGTATGTTCTGGAAGGTTCTGGCTATGCCCATCTCGGTTATCTGATGGGTGTTCTTGCCTATCAGCGACTTCTGCTCCAGCATTATGGAGCCGGTCGTGGGCTGATATACGGCGGTCAGCAGGTTGAACACCGTGGTCTTGCCCGCGCCGTTGGGACCTATAAGGCCCACTATCTCGCCGGGGTTCATGGTGAAGCTCAGACCCTGCAGCGCCTTTAGGCCACCGAACTGTATGCCCAAGTCCTTGACCTCGAGCATGTCGCGCGGCGGTTCGGTAGCGGACGCGGCTTCCTTGGCGGACTTGTCGCCGGGCTTGACTATCATGTTCTTTATGCGCATTATCATGCCCCACAGCGAGAACTCGCGCGTGCCGAGCAGTCCCGAGGGACGGAATATCATCATCACTATCAGCACGATGGAGTATATCAGCATGCGCGCGCTGGCAAAGTCGCGCAGCGCCTCGGGCAGTATGGTCAGCACTATCGCCGCTATCACAGAGCCGGTGAGCGAACCCATGCCGCCCAGCACGACCATGACCAGTATCTCTATCGAGTAGTTGAAGTCGAAGTTGGCGGGGTCGAGCACCGACAGATAGTGCGCGTACAGTCCGCCCGCCACGCCCGCAAAGAACGCGGATATCGTAAAGGCCAGCAGCTTGTAATAGGTCGTGTTTATGCCGGAAGCCTCGGCGGCCACCTCATCCTCGCGTATGGAGATTATGGCGCGGCCCTGGCGGCTGCGCAGCAGCGTAAACAGCACAACCAGCGTTATCACGACCACTATGTATACGTAGGCGAAATTGGTTATGCGCGGTATGCCGCGCAGGCCCTTTGCGCCGCCGGTGAATTCAACGTTGGTTATCAGCACGCGGATTATCTCGCCAAAGCCCAGAGTGATTATCGCCAGATAGTCGCCCTTGAGCCTGAGCGCCGGTATGCCTATGGCGATGCCGAACATGGCCGCTATTATTCCGCCAATCAGCAGCGCTACCGGGAAGGATACGCCGCTGGGCAGACCCGAATACAGCGTGAACAGCGCCGCGCCGTATGCGCCCACCGACATGAATCCCGCGTGACCCAGCGCCAGCTGACCCAGATAGCCCGTGGTCAGGTTGAGGCTGGCGGTAAGTATTATGTTGATGCCCACCATCATCACTATGCCCGTATAGTAGCGCGAGAGCATGCCGGAGGTAGTCATGTACTGACCGACTATGAACAGCGCGACTATGGCGATGGCGTTTACTATGTATGAACCAAGCTTATCCTTCTTCATGTCTTACACCTTCTCGCTGCTCTTTTTGCCCAGTATGCCCGCCGGCTTTACCAGCAGCACCACTATCAGTATGCCAAACACCACGGCATCTGCAAACTGAGAGGAGATGAATCCCTTGGTGAGGCTTTCGGCTATGCCCATCACAAAGCCGCCCAGCATCGCGCCGGGAATCACGCCTATGCCGCCCAGCACGGCGGCTATGAAGGCCTTGAGGCCGGGCATGGAACCCATGTAGGGCTGCACCTGAGGATACGCCGCGCAGTAGAGTATCGCGCCTATGGCGGCAAGTCCCGAGCCTATGGCGAAGGTAATGGATATGGTGGTATTGGTGTTTATGCCCATCAGCTGCGCGGCCTCCATATTCTCGGAGACGGCGCGCATGGCCTTGCCTATGCGCGTGCGCTTTATGAACAGCTGAAGCGCTATCATTATCACGGCCGATGCCGCTATCGTTATAAGGGTAGTCGCGCCTATCTTAAGCTCGCCTATCGCCACAGGCGGCAGGCTGACTATCGTGGGATAGGGGCGGGGGCTGGGCGACATTATCATCATGAACATGTTCTGAAGCAGCATGCTCACGCCTATTGCGGTTATAAGCGCGCTTATGCGGGGAGTGGGCTTGCCGCCCTCGCCCTTGTGGCTCTCCTTTATGTGCAGCGCGCGGCGGGCATTGTCGCCCGCGCGGGCCAGCATTTCCCTAAACGCCGCCGAATTGCGCAGGGGACGGTAGGCAACGTACTCTATAAGCACGCCCGAAGCCGCGCACAATACCATCGTCGCGGGTATTACTATGTACAGCGGCCAGCCCAGATAGGTGAGCAGCATAAGCGATATGTACGCGCCCACCATAATGATATCGCCATGCGCGAAGTTTATCAGCTTGACTATGCCGTATACCATCGTATAGCCCAGCGCGATGAGCGCATATATGCTTCCAACATGCAGTCCGTTGATGAGCTGATTGACAAAGCTCATTTTTCCAACCTCCCTACATCTTTGCCATTATACGGCGCAAGGAGGCTCCGTATGGGAGCCTCCCGCCGCCTGACCGGACATGTTTCCGGATCATTTGCTCCTTGGGATCACTCAGCTGCCGCCTCAGTCTCGGGCATCAGCTTTTCGACCATCTGCATCTCGCCGTTTTCGAAGGTGATTATGGTAACGCTCTTCTGAGGATCGCGATGCTCGTCGTACACTATGTGGCCGGTCACGCCGTCCAGGTCGGTGGCGGTTATGGCATCGACTATGGCCTGAGCGTCGGTAGAACCGGCAGTCTCTATGGCGCTGAACAGTATCTTTGCCGCGTCATAGCCCAGAGCGCTGAAGGAGTTGGGCATATCGCCGTACTTCTCCTGATAGCTCTTGAGGAAGTTCTGCACGTTCTCGTCCTCGTCCTGAGTGGAGTAGTGGTTGCAGAAGTAGCAGCCGTCCAGTATGCTGGCGTCCTCAACTACGGTCAGCAGTCCGTCCCAGCCGTCCGCACCTATGAAGGGAACGGTCAGACCGGCCTCGCGCGCCTGCTTGGCTATCATGGCCACGCGGTTGTAGTAGTCGGGCATGAATATCACGTCCGGGTTCTTGCTGGCGATGTTGGTCAGCTGGGACTTGAAGTCTATGTCGCTGCTGTTGTAAGCCTCATAGGCAACGACCGTGCCGCCCAGCTCCTCGAACTTGGCCTTGAAGGACTCGGCAAGGCCGGTGGAGTAGTCGTCGGCGATGTTGTATATGACAGCGGCATTCTTCGTGCCCATGTTCTTGGCGGCATAGGTTCCCATCATATTGCCCTGATAGGGATCGAGGAAGCAGGCGCGGAATATGTTGGGGCCGGGAGTGGTGGCGTCATAAGCGGTGGACGTAGCCGTTATCATGGGCATGAAGTCCAGCGCAGCCAGCTCGGCCACGGCTATGGTGGGCTTGGAGGTGACATCGCCCAGCAGCGCCACTACATCGCCTACAAGGCGGTTGTATGCGTTGACGGCCTCAGCCGCATCGCCCTTCTCGTCGTACCAGACCATCTCTACCTGCTTGCCCAGCACGCCGCCGGCAGCGTTTATCTGCTCGACGTAAAGATCTATACCGTTCTTTGCGGCCACGCCGTACACGGCCACATCGCCGGTCAGAGGCGCCAGACCGCCTATGCGAATGGTCTCGCCCTCGGCCGATGCCAGCATGGGCATGGCCACGAGCATAAGGGCAGCCAGCAGCAATGATACTATGCGCTTCATGATTAGTAGCTCCTTCCGGGGAATAGATTTATATTAGCGGCCGCATGAGCCGTTAATAACGAAAATATGTCACCCTTAAATCCATACAAGACCGTCTTATACGGCGCGCGCCAGTGCGTGCCTCAACGGTCTTTAGCCAGATTATATACCACTTCACCGCGTCAATGCAAGTACATTTTGCATCATTTTGTTAATTATCCTACGAAAATTGCATTTTTGATGGCCTTTATACGCGAAATATGGCATAGCCAAAGCTGGCAAGTGTCAAATCTGCCTATGGCGCGTTCCAGCTGACGAATGCGTGCATACCGTTTAAGCACATTCATATATAAAAAGATCATCCGCCCTCAGCATAAACGCCGTGAGCAGATGACAAATGCTATTTTAAGTAACCATGCCGCGCCGCATTCAAACCCAAAATGCGCCGCCCAAACGAAAGCTGCCTAACGAACAGCCGCGAGCTTCACCACGAATAGCAGAAGGTGCCTTGGCGGAAACGGCGCTATTTTGCCTGTGCAAATTCGCCTTAACGCTATAATAGTTATCCCTCCGTCACATTCGGTGACGGCTTCCGCTGCGAGGCGCCGTAATTAAGCCCCCGGTCTCGCGCCGTTATGCCGCGCTTAGCGCACCTACAAGGTTCATCACGCCAGACACTATGCACAGTATTGCCATGACTAGGCAGGCTATCCAAAATGTCCTCATGCGCTCGTCGCCGTGGAAGCTGTATGCGAGCAGGAACATCACTATGCTCAGCAGGAAGCTGTCCACACCGTAGGTCTTTATCGGGAACATCATGCATATCAGATTGAATATTATGCTGCCTATCGCCAGCAACAGCGCCACGCGATTGAGCTTGCGCCTGTCTATCTTCATCGCTTTTCTCCTTGCCTGCGCCCGGTCGGGCGGCGTTTTTGTCCCTTTGCGGCGTTTGCGGTTTTCGCGCCGCTCGCAGGTCTTTCGCTTTTTGCGGGCTTTACGCTGCTTGCGGGCTTTGCGCTGTTTGCGGGCTTTGCGATGTTTGCGGGCTTTGCGCTGTTTGCGGGCTTTGCGCTGTTTGCGGGCTTTGCGCTGTTTGCGGGCTTTGCGCCTTTTGCCGGCTTTGCGCTGCCTGCGGGCTTTGCGCTGCCTGTGGGCTTTGCGCTGCTTGCGGGCTTTTCCAGCGGCTTTTTGCGCACCGAGAACCCGAAGCCGCCCAGCGAGCGCCCCGGCTCAAAGTATGCGCCATGGCTATAGCTTATCAGCGATGCCCGCTCCAGCTCCAGCTTGCCCGCGTCGTTCAGCAGCGCATCGTCGGCATGCACGCACAGTATGTCGGCCAGAAACATGTGATGGCTGCCCAGCTCCAGCACCTGCTTGACCCGGCACTCCAGCTGCACCGGGCATTCAGCTACGCCCGGGCAGTTTACATCGCGCATGGCTTCGCGCGTCAGACCGGCGCGCGCAAACTTGTCGCCATCCCTGCCCGACACCACGCCGCACAAGTCGCAGGCGCGCGCAAGGCCGGACGGCACGAGGTTTATCACGAACTCGCCGCTTTGCCGTATCAAGTCATATGAATACCGCTCCGGCCTGACCGACACGTAGGTCTGCGCGGGATTGGTGCAGACTATGCCCGTCCACGCCACGGTGAACACGTTGTCCTGCCCGCCGTGCGCGCAGCTCACCAACACCGCCGGCAATGGGTACAGCATCGTGCCGCTCTTCCAGATCTGCTTTGCCACTCTCAATCCCCCATATGCTTACTTTTCGTCGCCAAAGCGTATGCCCGCGTTGCGCGCTATCTGCACCATCTGATGCTCCGGCGGCACGAACTTGGTTATGCCCGCGACTTCGCTTAGCGGATTATGCACTACCTCATCGCCCTTTAGCGCCACCGACACGCCGTATACGCCGTCGCGTATCAGCTGCGCGGCATGCACGCCAAAGCGCGTAGCCAGCACGCGGTCGTATGCCGACGGGCTGCCGCCGCGCTGTATGTGGCCCGGCACGACCGAGCGCGTCTCTATGCCGGTCTTTTGCTCTATCTGGCGGGCTATGCGCGAGGATATGTTGGTAAAGCCCTCGGCGGCGCGGGCGCTTGCGCGCTCCTTGCGCTTCATATCGGCTTCCTTCCTGTCCATCGCGCCCTCGGCCACGGCGATTATCGAGAAGGACTTGTTCTGCCTGGCTCTGGCGTTCACGGCGCGCACGACGTTGTCTATGTCATAGGGTATTTCGGGCAGCAGCACCACGTCCGCGCCGCCCGCTACGCCGCTGTACAGCGTGAGCCAGCCGGCCTTGTTGCCCATTATCTCTACCACCATCACGCGGCCATGGCTAGTGGCGGTGGTGTGTATGCGGTCTATCACGTCGGTCGCTATGTCAACAGCCGTGTGGAAGCCGAACGTGACTTCCGTGCCCCATATGTCGTTGTCTATGGTCTTGGGCAGGCCTATGACGTTAAGCCCTTCCTCGGAGAGCAGATTGGCGGTCTTGTGAGTGCCGTTGCCGCCCAGCGTGACCAGGCAGTCCAGCTTCATCTTCTTGTAGTTGGCCTTCATCTCGGCCACCTTGTCCACATTGTCCTCGCCTATCACGCGCATGTACTTGTAGGGCTGGCGGCTGGTTCCCAGTATCGTGCCGCCCAGCGTCAGTATGCCGGAAAAGTCCGAGAGCTCCATCTCGCGATACTCGCCCTGTATGAGGCCGCGATAGCCGTCCACTATGCCCACTATCTCCGCGTCAAACATCTCATAGGCCGCTCTGGCCACGCCGCGTATCGCCGCGTTGAGACCCGGGCAGTCGCCGCCGCTCGTCAATATACCTATCCTGCGCTTCATTATTGCACACCTCCGCTTGTACGATGTCGATTTGGCGCATTGACGCGCCGTCCTCTCAATATGAATGCCCTCCCATGCCATCTTGTCGATGTTCATAGCCGCGCTGCGCATGGCTCGACCGTCCGCGCACGCGCGCGCAATCCGCATGCCGCCGCGCCCGTATTCACATAGTCACACTGTCCATGTCGGCAATGTCATAGTCATGACCCAGCGCGCCCCTGCACAATCTCAGCAGTTCGCTCATGTCCATGGCCAGCGACGCAGTTGAGTCGCCCGGGTGCAGGCATATGCGCTGCCAGTTCATTATGCGCGCGTCTATCACCAGCCTTACGCGCCCCTGAGGGTCGTTTATCAGCGCCAGCGGCGAGGCCGCGCCCGGCTCCGCGCCCAGCAGTTCCGGCATCTCCTCGCCCGGCACGAAGCTCACACGGCTCACGCCCAGCGCGCGCGCAAACGCCGCCGTCTTAAACGGCCTGTCGTCGGTCAGCAGCAGATAGTGCCGCGTGCGCTGACGGTTGCTGAGCAGCAGGTTCTTACAGTGCTTTGCACCCAGCCGCTCGCCTATTGGCATGCAGTCCTCCATCGAGAACACTCGCTCATGCTCCAGCCAGTCGTATTTGACGCCGTTTTCGTCCAGCATGCGGCGCACGCGCTCCTTTATGCCAAGGCTCATATGGCCCACCTCTTTATCAGCGCCAGCAGCTCCTCTGGGCTGTTTATCAGCGCCAGCGCGCCGTTTTCCAGCAGCTCATCCGCGCCCCTGAAGCCCCACAGCACGCCCACGCCGCGCGCGCCCGCCGCCTCGGCGGTCTGCATATCCACGCCGGAATCGCCAAAGTATGCGCACTCCTCGGGGCGTATGCCCATGCGCTCTATGGCCTCAAAAGCGGTCGTGGGATCGGGCTTCATGGGCATGCCCTCGCGCTGACCTATCACCGCGTCGAAAAGCCCCTCGCCGAACATGCGCTCGACCAGCATGCGAGCGTCCTGCTCGGGCTTGTTGGTAAGCACGGCCATGCGCACCTTGCGCGCCCTAAGCTGCTGAAGCACCCAGTTTATGCCGGGATACGGCCTTGTGGAGTCCATGCGATGCTCCTGATAGTGCGTCTGAAACACCTGTCTTAGCGTGCGCACCTGCTCGGGCGTGCGCGCATAGGGCGGCAGTGCGCGCTCACAGAGCAGCGTCACGCCATTGCCCACCATATAGCGATACTCGGAAAGAGTATGCACGGGATATCCGCGCTCCATGAGCGCATAGTTGGTGCTGGCGGCCAGATCCTCCAGCGAGTTTATCAGCGTGCCGTCCAGATCGAACAGGCAACCGCGCACAGGCATCCTAATAATGGAAGGTCACGCTCCTTTGAGCATTTTTACATGGGCGCATATGCGCCCGTCCCGCTGTGCCGGGATATCGCCCATACTTTGCCACAGCTTTGGGATTAACTAAAGTAATTCTATAAAAATATGCCCTGAATCCTGCATTCTCAATGTTAAATGTAGGATTCAGGGCATATATCATTG
>JBMNUB010000017.1:0-49687 GCA_050946055.1 Candidatus Fimadaptatus sp.
TGCAGTGTATATAAGCATAATAGGCGGTTACAGCGCAGTAATATACGCGCAGCCTGTCCCAAAACGCCGCATATTGCGCAATACGCCAAACACGACAAAACTCCGCTCCCGATACTTGGGAACGGAGTTTTTCGATGCTTGCATGTGGCGCGCAGCATCAATCTCATATCGCTGTATGGACATGTCCAATCACGCGCATATGACCGTGCCGCGCACCGCCACATCCTGCGCGCAGATGCCCGCCATGAACGCGGCTTGCAGCGCGCTATCTGGCTCTATGCCGCTGCCCGGCAGCGCCGCGAACTCGCGCATCACGGCAAAGCGCGGCGCATCTCCTTCGCCGGTGGGTTGACCAAGCAGGGCATACGCCTGCGCGCGGCCATCGCGCTCTATCATGTAGGCGTGCAGCCCGGCATCGCGCCACGCGGCAAACATGGCCTCCCATATTGCGCGGCTCTCGCGCGCAAAGCAGGGGCGTTCGTGCGCGGCCAGCGCATATATGCCGCGCATTACCGCCTTGTCGCCCGCAGCGGGGCGAAGCGTCAGGCCGGGCTGCGCGCCGCCCGCCACATGGGCTGCATGCGCGCTGTGCTCGCGCCGCGCATCGCCCGCGCAGCTCAGCGACAGCACGCCGCACTCGCAGCATGCCCTTACTGCGGGCAAACCGGCTTCGGTGCATTCGCCGTATATGCCGGTAAGCGCGTCGCCCAGCCCGGCCTCGCAGAACACGGGCAGCTTGCCCGAGTATGCGCGCTCATCCGCGCTCAGTTCCACGCGGGCAGCCATGCGCCGCCCGCCTCCATCGTATACGTTTGCCGTAAGAACGGTCATTTTAGCCAACCTCCGCATCAGCCCCATATGTCTACATCGCGCTCAACCCCGGCGGCGCGCCTGACCTTGCCGCCCTCGTTAGCGCCCGCGTGCGCGGCAGCATCCGCAAAGCCCGATTCGCTGCGGGCATTGCCGCGCTTAATACCATCTGCGCGCCCTGCAAAACCACTCTGAGCGGCGTTCACGCCCTGCGCGGCCGGTGCGCCGGTGTGCGCCCCGTGTTCATTATCTATGCGCGCGCCGCCTGCAGTATGCATATGCGCATCGCCGCGCGCATAAGTCCCGATATCGGATTTCGCGCCGCCATTGCGAGAATCTACATGCAGCGGCGCATCAGCCGCTCGTGCATCCGTATCGGCGCTGATGAGGTGCGAGAAGCGCCCCAGCTCCTGCCGCACGTCGCTTAGCAAGCGCTCTATCTCTGCCGAGCGCTGTTGCATTATCAGCGCGTTTATGCCGCCTTCCAGCATGCGCGCCATGGCTCCGAATGCGCCCGGCCCCATTATCAGCACGCGCCTGTCGCGCATATTAAGCTCGCCCGATGCCTCAAGGTCACTTATGCGTGCGCTGACCAGCTCGCTTTGTATCAGCATTATGGCCATGTCGCAGGTGAGGCCGGGCTTTATCAGCTCGCTGGCCACGCGAAGCGAGTATGCCGTTGCCGCTTTGCTCAGACTGCGCCGCGCGGTCTCGTCCCAAGCGCCTGCATGCCCGGCGGCGGGGAAGGACGAATCCACCGGCAGATACAGCGGCTGACCATTCTCCTCGGGCAGTATGATCGCAAAGTCGGCAAACCGCCCCGAACCCGTGCCTATCTCAAAGCGGCGCACATACCGCCCCGGCGCCAGCCATTGCATGAGCAGCGCGTCCAGAGGCGCACCCGCCCCTGCAGCGCTTGAAGGAGCGTTCAGCTGCTCCAGTGCCTGAGCGATGCCGCTTAGCCTATTCAGCTCGCCGCTCAGCTGCTCTATCCTGTCGCACAGCGGCGCAAGGGCCGCGTCCAGCCGCGCATTGACCTCGCGGGCGGCATCGACGGCCAGCCCGGCGCGCATATCGTCCATGCGCCGCGCGGACTCCTGCCGGCTGCGCTCTACGGCCCTGTTGAGCTCGTCCATGCGGCGGCCGATGTCCTCGCTGAAGGCGCGGCTGCGCTCGCCCTCGGCGCTCGCTGAGCGGCTCACGCGGCTCGCGTATTCATCCATGCGCGCCCGCTGACTGGACTCGCTCTGCGCAAGCGCGCGCGCCATGTCGTCGTTTAAGCGCTCCACGGACAGGCGCATGGCCTCGCCGCCGCGCTTCAGCCCGGACTCGGTCTGCGTGCGTATGTCATCTATGCGCTCGTCCATGGCCTGCCTAAGCTCTATCATGCTCATGTCGCGCTCGGCATCGCGGCGCGATATGCGAAGCATTATCGCCATCAACATCATTATCACTATGGCGAGCGCTGCACAGGCCAGCACGGCCTCGGGGCGCTCAAGTATCTGCAATATCTGCTCCAAACAAATCAACGCCTTTCGCATATAGCGCGGTAATATACCGTGGTATGCCCAATGCTCCCGCTTTGACGCGCAGGCGGATGGGCGAGCAGGCGGCTGTGCCGCTGCCGGTCACTGTAAGCCCTGCGCGGGCATATGGGCAACTGCTCTAATCGGGAAAGCGGGGTTTCCCGACGCAAGATATCCCAAGCCCATGCCGCTGACTTCGGCTGAATGCACAAATGGCCGAGCGCATTTGAGACGGCCGTGGCTTTCCCGGCGGCCCGCGGCAATATACCTATATTATAATCGCAATGCCGCTGCATTACAAGCGTGGGCGCGCTATTCCGAGCGTGAGTTCAAAACGCGGCGCATGCGGCAGAACTCTTGCAAAATTAACCGCCACAGGCGCATAGCGGCGTTTGACGGCGGCGCGCATGGGTATATAATGTATGTTGAACTCATGCAAACGGGAGGTATGCTTTTATGACAACTGTAATAGATAACTGCAATGTATCGGTATCCGGCGGCGAGCTGCCCGTGGAGGAGCTGGCTCAGTACGTGGCGCGCGGCCGGGAGAAGTACGCGCAGGGTCTGCACGGCATAGACGTGAACGTGGAAGGCGAGTTTGTGGGATTGACGTACCACTACGCCAGCCAGCCATTCCAGCGCATCCGCCGCATAACCGGCTATCTGGTCGGTACGCTGGATCGCTTTAACGACGCCAAGCGCGCCGAGGAGCGCGACCGCGTAAAGCACGCCATGTGATGAAAGTATACGCAAAAGTGGCGGCCGCGCAGGCAAGCTCAGTAACATAGGCTGCGCGCGGCCAACGAAAAATCCGCCTTCAACATCGCTGATGAAGGCGGACTTTTTGTTTATCGCAACAGGTTGTGCCGTTTGCCATGACGGTAGGAACACAGCAATGCGGCGATATGGTCAATGCCGAACAATGCCGGCAATTCATTTAATGCAGGGCATATCATAGCGGGGCTTTGATATGCCCTGCGGCATTAATCTGCAATGCGCTGTAAAGAACAACTTTTTGCCCGGCGCACCGTCTAAGGCGGCTGTTTGTTAGCCCTTCTGATTCTGCACGCTGGGCGCATGCGCGCTTCTTCTATAACACCTTGAATCCGGGTATTAGCTTTTCGGGCGGGCATGCCATGTCGGCATTGCGCACGATGTAGCTCATAACTACCGTCCTGCTCTCGTATGGCGCAAGGGATATGGCATTGGCATCGACGGCGGTGTCGTACAGCGCGCGGCTGAGCTGGTATGCGTCGTAGTCCTGCATGACTTCGCTCTGGTCAAAGAACACCAGCGCGCCATGCAGCTGGCGCGGCGAGCGGTTGCTCACCGTTATCTGATAGCGCAGCACGCTGTACTCATCGGGCGAATCCAGCGCTTGGCTAAGGAACTGCCTGTCGCTGTATGCCTCGCTGTAAGCCATCTGATCGTCGTCCGGATTGTCCAACGCCGCCATGAGCTGAGTGCATTCATCCAGAACCTCCGCGTCGGCCATGCTGATTTGCTGGCTGCGCACTTCCGTTACCACGCCCAGCCCGTTCCACGACCACACGCTGACCACTATCGCCAGCGCGCTGCCCAGTATGCCAAGCGCAGGCAGGAAGAAGCGCATGAAGTCGCGCGGCATGGGCTCGGCGGCATACGCGGGCGGCAGCGCGCCCAATGCTTCGCCTATCGCAAAGGCAAGGGCTATGTCGATGTCCATGCAGGTGCTTGCGCCCAGCAGCCAGCGCAGCGCCATCAGATACGCGGGCGCAAGCATCGCCAGCGCGCGCGCCATAGGGGAGTGCATGCGCTGCTTCATAGACCAGCTCCACATAGCGCCGCACAATAGCGCCATTATCAGCATTGCGGCCAGAACTATGTATGTGCCTGCATCGTAGCTGTGGTTAATCTTAAGCAGCAGACCGGGCTGTGCCGACTGCATTGTCTCATCCAGCGCTGCATACGCTATCGCAAACGCGGCTAGCGCATAGAACCCGTTCTCGCAGCGCGGCCTGATGTAGCCCAGCTTCTGCTGCCCGCGCGCACGACGCAGGTCTAAGAGCGCTATCACAAGAGCCATAAGCGCCAGCCCATACGTGCGCATGTTCATGTGTATGCGCTCCAGCTCCAGATGCAGCCGTTGCCAGAACAAATCCATGCCGCTTGTTATGTCGTTGCCTTCCAAATCTATGGTATGCCATACATCATCGTAGCCGTACATGACGCGCGCATGCCCGCTTGAGTCAAAGCCGTTCATGTCCACATCGGCGAACTGCGGCGCTATCGCCATGCGCCCGCTCCCGTCTATGAAGCCGAACAGATGCCCGCGCTCGCCCGTGTCCACGCGCACGGCGGCAAGCCCCTGACTGAACGGATAGGCGGTGACGTACCGCGGCGATATGGCCGGGCGCGCGTCCATGTCGAAGTAGCCCCAAAGACCGCTGTCTGCGTCCTCATAAGGCGTGAGCGCGTTCAGCGCCGAGCCAAATGTGAACACCTGCTGTGCCTTTATAAGCACGCTGCCGTCGGTTGCCAGCACGTATGTGTAGCCCGGCTCTGCGTCCAGCACCATGCCGCCATCGGTGTACTCGTACTTCTCATACGTATCCAACAGGTAGTAGGCCAGAAGGTTGTCGGAATATTCATCATACTGTTCATCGCTGACCGGTTGTGCATCGCCGTACAGCGCGTTCAGCACATCGTATTCCACATACAGCTGCGATAGCTGGCCCTTGAGATTGCTGTAAGGCGTATCGATGAGCTGCCCATGTGCGTCCAGCACGGCTATTCGCCCCGGCGTGTTGTCATCGGATGCGATTTCGGCTATGGCGCGTCCGTTTGCCGTGAACTGATACATGTATCCATAGTCAAAGTCCGTTATCGGGCCGTCTGCGTTTGCAAGCGCCCATCTGTCGTCCGATCGGCGCGTTATCATGCCCACGCCCAGCTCGGTGTAATATGTCTGCCAGTCGCAGCCCTCCATCTCGGGCAGATAGTGCGCCCTGTCCGCGCGCGGCCAGAGGGAGCGGTTGTAGTAATCGGGCTTATCGCCTTCGTAGTACTCGCGTCCCTGCTCGGTCGCCATGACCTCGTCCACGGTGTAGTAGTCATCGTCGTACTCTGCGTCGGTGCATGCGTAGTAGCCGTGCCGCGTCTGCAGGAGCGGGCGGTCTATGTAATACGGCCTGCCCGCGTAGTCGTATTTGATGTAGCGCATGTCGGCGCGCACGCAGTTTTCGATGCTGCTCTTTAGCACATCGCCGCTGAATGGGGGTACGGCGGCGTCCTCGGGCAGGTAGCCCGGTGCATCGCTCGGGGAAGCGCTGGCGTAGGGTGCGGATGTCGATGTATTGCCCTGCATGTCGGGCGCAGGTATTATGGGATTGCCCTGCGCATCATGTGCGGCTCTGTCCGAAACATCGCTGTCATGTGTGGCGGATGGCGCCGGGCTGCCCTGCTCATCGGGTGCGGCCGTTGCCATAGCAAGACTTCCATGCGCATCGGGTTCATGGGAAGACTCGGGCGCGCTGCCCGAATGCAGAGTGCTTAACGGCGCATCCTGACCCTGACCTGCCGGTGACACGGGCAGGCTGAACAGGAACGCTATCAGCAGGCAGGCCGCCGCGACTGCGCTCCAGCCCGCCCAGCTCATAGCCGCAGGCCGTGGCCTGTCGGGGCGCGTGAGCCTGTCGCGCCCGGCATCGCTCAGTTCCATGCCGCCCACATGCCTGTCGGCGGCGCGCTTAAAGTCCTTGAGCGAATATTTCATGTTTCCACCTCCTCGCCCAGCATTGTGCGCAGCATGCTGCGCGCCCGCGCAAGGCGTGAGCGCAGCGTGCTGTCTCCTATGGACAGCAGATGCGCGGTCTCATGCTGGGTATAGTCGAAGTAGTAGTGCAGTATTATGACCTCGCGGTACTTGAGCGGCAGCTCCATTACCGCGCTGTACAGCGCCTCGTCGCGCTCGCGCGTCAGCGCTTCACCTTCCGGTTGCGAAGATGACACCAGCGCGCCCAGCCCATAGTCCTGTGCGGGGCGAACGCGCCTGTGCCATGGCGTGCGCAGATTGTCGCGGCAGGCGTTTATGGTCACGCGCAGCAGCCATGCGCGCATGCCCTTGTCATCCTGCACGCGGGGCGGGCGTTGCCATAACCGGAGGAACACCTCCTGGCATATGTCCTCGGCCATGCCCTCATCGCGCAGGCAGAGGTAGGCGCAGCGCTTTACCGCGCCCGCGTGCGCGTCTATCAGCGCCTCTATGTCCAGCACATCGGCTGTGGGCGGCTGTATGAGCAGTGAAAGAAACAGCATAAGAGCAGCTCCTTGCCGGCCTTATGGCCGCGTCTATTGAGTGGATCCACTTGATAAACGGAATTGCATGCCCGTTTGTTGCACATATTTGAGAAAACATGTGCAAAAATTTGGCGGCGCGCAAAATCGCAGGCGTTTAAGGTGATTTCAGTGACTTTTGGAGACACTTTTAATGTATAGGATGGTCATGCACGGCGAAACAGAGCCTGACAAAGCATTGCTTTACAGGCTGACGGACGGGGAAAATCTCTCCAGCCGCTGCCATATATTTGTGCTTCCGCTGAAATCCTAAATGGTTCAGTGCGCGGAAGCTGCAAGAATGATATTTTGAATACATGGAACGGGATTTGCCGCCGCAAAAAATCTTGAACGCCCGCCGCGCATGTCGCTGTGCGCGATTGGCAGCAGGCAATCATATCGGGCGCGTCCGGATTTGTTGGAGTGGAACGGGCGCGCATACGATGCGGACGAAATCATGCCGAGCGCGTCTGTGCTTGTTGATGGTCTGATTCATGCACAGCGTAAGGCCGCGTGATTTGCAATCTGCATATATTGTCAAACGTTTTACTTGACAAAGCTCTCATGTGCTGGTATCATAGGGGCATCGATTGGAAAGGATGGGCTTTGCAAGAAGTGAGAATAAACGGCATGTTTGCGGAATGATTGCCGCGCTGAGGGCGCGGAGCCGGGCGGCATGGGTCGCCGGCGGCGTGCATCACGCACGCTTTATCGTTCTGCCGAAAACGCGCCCGCCGTCTCACTGTAAGCATAGCCCTGTACATATGGGGTCTTGAGCGTCGCGCGCTGTTTTCCGGCAGATGGAAAAGGAGCGCGATTTTTTTATGGTACTTTTGCAGGCGAAGGGATTGGAGAAGGAGTTCGCCGACCAGCGCGTGCTGGACGGGGTGGACATGAATATATATGACGGCGACAGGATAGGTCTGGTGGGCGAGAACGGCGCGGGCAAGTCAACGCTGATGAGCATACTGGCTGGTCTGAGCGCGCCCGACGCGGGACAGGTGTACGCAAGCTGCCGCATATCGCTGGTGGCGCAGTTCGGCGCGGGCGGCGAGGGCGCGGAGCTGACCGGCGAGATGGCCTCGCGCTTCCATGCGCAGGAGCTTAGGCAGGGACTTTCGGGCGGCGAATGCACGCGCAGGCGCATAGCGCAGGCACTGGCCGAAAGTCCGCAGCTGCTGATGCTGGACGAGCCCACGACCGACCTCGACGTGCAGGGCATAGCCGAACTCATGCGCCAGCTGGAGGGTTTCGAGGGCGCCATGCTGCTGATAAGCCATGACAGAGCCTTGCTGGACGCGCTATGCACGTCGATAGCCGAGCTGGAGGATGGGCATATCAACATGTATCAGGGCGGCTATTCCGAATATGCGGAGCAGAAGCGCATGCAGCGCGAGCGGGCGCAGTTTGAATACGACGCATACCGTCAGGAGCGCGCCCGGCTCAGCGCCGCCATAGACGCGCGCCAGCGCCGCGCTTCGCGCAGCAAGCTGCCCAGCCGCATGGGCAACAGCGAAGCGCGCCTGCACAAGCGCAGCGCCACCGAGACCGAGGAGAAGCTGCATGACGCGGCCAACGCGCTGCGCTCGCGGCTGGAGCATCTGGAGAAGAAGGAGCGCCCGCGCGACCTGCCCGCCGTGAGCATGAAGCTGGGCGCATCGGGCGGCGTAATCAGCCGCCGCGCGCTGGAGGTCAAGCACCTGAAGCTGGCCGTGCCGGGGCGCGTGCTTATAAAGAATGTGGGCTTTGCGCTGCCCACCGGAAGCCGCACCGCGCTCATAGGCGGCAACGGCTGCGGCAAGACCACGCTTATAAACAGCATAGTCGAGGGCGCAGCGGGCGTGCGGCTGAGCCCTAACGTGCGCATAGGCTACTTCAGCCAGCTTGGCGAGCGCACGCTGGACATGGACATGACGGCGCTGGACAACGCCATGCGCGACAGCGCGCTGCCGCAGAGCCTGGCGCGCACCGTACTGAGCAACCTGATGCTGGGCGCGGAGGACGTGTTCAAACCCGTGCGGGTGCTGTCGGGCGGCGAGCGGGTCAAGGTGGCGCTGGCGCGGCTGCTGCTGGGCGAGTACAATCTGCTGATACTGGACGAGCCGACCAACCATCTGGATGTGTTCTCGCTGGAGGCGCTGGAAAAGCTGCTGTCGGAATACGCCGGTACACTGCTCATAGTCAGCCACGACCGGCGGTTCTTGAGCCAAGTGGCACAGCGCATGCTGATAATCGAAAACGGCGCGCTGACCACATTTGAAGGCACGCCGGACGAGTACGAGGCTAAGCGCGCCATACGCGATGAGGATGCGGAGCGCGCCCGCTGCGAGGCCGAGCTGGGTGCGGACACCCTGCGCATGCGCATGGCGGCGATAGACGCGCGCCTGAACGGCAAGGGACTGTCCGCCGACCAGCGCGAGGAGCTGGAGCATGAGTACTTCGCCATAGCCAGACAGTTGCGCGAAATGCAGGCGTGAGGGGAGTGGGCGTGCTTGCGGAAGTTGGACACTGATATTTGATAATATCGGGCATGGATTGTGCCGGCTGTTATGCATGTGCTGGGCGAAGTTAGGCGTTATCATCTACCTAATTGAGCATATATCGCTTTGGCTGTTATGCGCGTGCTTGGTGGAGTTCGGCACTATCATCAGCCTAATCGGGAATATATCACTTCAAATGGCATGCGCACTTGTCAAGGCGCGGCATCGCAGTGCCATACGGCGCGATACGCTGGTCATAGCTCCACCTCGACCAGCGCGCCGCCGCCCAGCTTTGCGCGCAGTATGTCGCCGCCCTGCGCAAGACGCATTTGCCCTGCGGCGGCAAGCGCCGTTAGCTCGCTGCGGCTAAGCCCAATATGCGCGCGCAGTATGGCCGATATGCGCACCGGCAGAGCGCATTCGGGGCATAGCTCTATCAGAGTGCGCCTGCCCGGAGCGGGGATATCGCCCTCTATGTCGAGCGCGGGCAGTTCAAGTTCCGCGCCGCAGCGACGCAGCACTTCGCCGTCCAGCGCGTACCTGCGCACGAGCGCGGCATCGTTGTCGTGCAGCCCGTCCAGCACGTCGCGCGGTATGGAGCGCGGCGACACCCGGCTGAATATGGCGGCGTTCCATGTGTCGTCGCACTCGGGGCATTTGTATATCAGCCATACGTCCAGCATTTGCTTTTGCGCGTTTACGCGAAACCTCCCGGAACAGACAAAGCTGCGCGCCTGCCCGCACTTTTTGCAGTGCCTGATTGCGGTGGGCAGCTCGCGGCAGCGTATGTTCCATGTGAGCCTTGCATCTGCGGCCGGTGCGTTCGTTGCGCTTGCCATGTTCATCGCGTACATTGCGGCACACCATCCTTTTTTGATATCATAAGATGATGATAGCATCGCAATGTCGCACTTCCAACCTAATACTTTATTATAAATTAAACGTGATACAATGCGAAAACTCCGGCGGGTCAGACCCTGCCGGAGCTTTCATCTGGGGCGCATAGTTCGTGCGCGGCGCTGTGCCTTGCCTGACGAACTATGCGCTGTATGCTCTTTTCGGAGAGGAAGTACTTGCCTGCGAGCTGACCTGTACTCATGCCGGCGCAGTGGTCGGCGTATATGAGCGCGTTGCGGGCGCTAAGCTCACACCTTGTGGATGTGTCCTGACCCCAGTCGCGGCGGTTGGCATCCAGGCGGGGTATGTATATAAGCTCGCCATCCACATACTGCTGCACCATGCGCAGCAGCTCGGCGGGCAAGAGATTTGTTGCTTTCTTGTAGCTCATGTTGCGCTCCCAATATATAAGATTTATATATGGAATGGCAAAGGCCCTGTTCAGCAACTCCTATTTGGTCATAGTATGGCTGCGCGGCCCTTGCTCAGGCGGCGCGTGTGATGGGATCAAGCATTAAAGCTCAGCCTCCTCATTTGATTGAATGTGTGCGCGGGCGCAATTTGCTCATATGCAGCTGCGCCGTGCTGATGCCGACATTATACCATATCGCGCAATAAAATGCGAGCGCAAGAACGCTTATAAGGCGAACTTGCGCTCGGATAAAATCGCACGCAGATGCGGCCGGGCATAAAGAGCGCTCGTGCTTTTACAATATGCGCACAGAGCGACAGTCATACTAAGCATGGCATGCGCGCCGCACATAATCGCTCGTGCATTCACAGGCACATAAGACCGCTGACAAACCTCGCAATCTCAGAAATTTCCGAAATCGGCTCGGCTGATATGGGAATTTCTGATTGTATTATAGAATGCACATGCAGATTGCAGCTGCACAGGCGCTTAATTCGCCTTCATTTGCAAAATTGCATTGCGCGAATTGCGGAGCTTTTCCGCGTTTATCAAGCCGGTGACTTTGCCCAATACACTGCCATGCCTTCACAGGCAAATGCCGGACAATGCGTATACCTGCCTTGCGGTATGACCGGTCGATGGCCTTACGCTTCTCCGCGCGCATGCGCGTCCAGCCAGCTCTTGCCCTCGTCAAGCGCCGCCTGCACAGCGTCGGGCGAAGGGCCGCCCTCTACGCCGCGCATGTCCACGCAGGTGTGCAGCGATATCGCGTCGTATACGTCCTCGTCAAACAGCGGCGAGTACTGCTTTAGCTCGTCAAGCTCTAGGTCGAGCAGAGCCTTGTCGTGCTTTATGCAGTCCAGCACCAGATGTCCCACGACCTCGTGCGCCTGACGGAAGGGCAGCCCCTTCTTGACCAGATAGTCGGCGGCATCGGTGGCGTTGGTGAAGCCGCCCGCCGCGCCGCGCTCCATGCGGGGCTTGTTGAACTTTACGCAGTCCAGCATGGCGGTGAACACCATCAGGCACTTGTACACCGTGTCGTGCGCATCGAACAGCGCTTCCTTGTCCTCCTGCATGTCCTTGTTGTAGGCCAGAGGCAGGCTCTTCATCATGGACAGCAGCGCGGTGAGGTCGCCGTATACGCGGCCGGTCTTGCCTCGTATCAGCTCGCATACGTCGGGGTTCTTCTTCTGCGGCATTATCGACGAGCCGGTCGAGAAGGCGTCGTCCATCTCCACAAAGCCGAACTCGTTGCTCGACCAGAGTATCAGCTCCTCGCAGAAGCGGCTCAGATGCATCATTATCAAAGACGCGGCGGATACGTACTCTATCACGAAGTCGCGGTCGCTCACGCCGTCCAGCGAGTTCTGGCTCACGGCGGCAAAGCCCAGAAGGTTTGCCACGCGCTGCCTGTCAAGCGGATAGGTCGTGCCTGCCAGCGCGCCCGAGCCCAGCGGCATCACGTCGGCGCGGGCATATGCGTCCTCAAGGCGCTGCCAGTCGCGGCGCAGCATCTGGAAGTAGGCCATCATGTGATGCGCGAGCGTTATCGGCTGCGCCTTTTGCAGATGAGTATAGCCGGGCATTATCGTGTGCAGGTTTTCCGCGGCTATGCGCATAAGCACGCGCATCAGCTGCTCAAGCTCGCCCTGAGTCAGGCGTATGCAGTCCTTTACGAACATGTGCGCGTCCAGCGCCACCTGATCGTTGCGGCTGCGCCCGGTGTGCAGGCGGCCGCCTGCCGTGCCTATGCGCTCGGTCAGCAGCTTTTCCACATTCATGTGTATGTCCTCGGCATCCACCTCGAACTGCACCTTGCCCGCGTCTATGTCGCTCAGTATGCCCTTCAGTCCGTCGACTATCTGCTGCGCGTCCCCGGCGGGGATTATGCCCTGCTCGCCCAGCATGGTAGCGTGGGCGATGGAGCCGCGTATGTCCTGCCTGTACAGTCTCTTGTCAAATGATATCGATGAATGAAAATCGTCCACCATGCCGTCGGTGGCCTTTTCAAAGCGTCCGCCCCATAGCTTCATATTGCTGTCGCTCCTCTCTTGCGCAGATGCGGCGCTTGCCGCCATGACAAAAGGCGAACGGCTTGCGGAAGGGCGCGCCGTTCTGCAAGCCGTTCGCCGTGGTTAAAATAGCTTAGTCCTGTATGCCCTCGCGCTCCTTCATCAGGGCGTTGACCTTGAGCGGCAGGCCGAACAGATTGATGAAGCCCTCCGCGTCCTTGTGGTCGTACATCTCCTTGGAGTCGCCGAAGGTGGCTATCTCCTCCATGTAGAGCGTGTAGGGAGACTTTACGCCCGCGGGTATCAGGTTGCCCTTGTAGAGCTTGAGGCGCACGGTGCCGGTCACGTACTTCTGCGTGCTGGCAGCGAAGGCGCTCATGGACTCGCGCAGCGTGGTGTACCACCAGCCGTCATATACCAGCTCGGCAAAGCGCACCGCCATCTGATCCTTGTAGTGGGCGGTCTGGCGGTCGAGGGTTATCGACTCAAGCACGCTGTGCGCCTTGTAGAGTATGGTTCCGCCGGGAGTCTCGTATACGCCGCGGCTCTTCATGCCCACCAGACGGTTCTCGACCAGATCGGCCACGCCCACGCCGTTGCGCGCGCCTATCTCGTTGAGCTTTTCGATTATCTCGACAGGGCCGTAGGCCTCGCCGTTTATCTTCTTGGGTATGCCCTGCTCGAAGTCTATCTCGACGTACTCAGGCTCGTCGGGCGCTTCCTCGGGGGTCTTGCATATCAGGCACAGATCCTTGAGCGGCTCGTTCCACGGATCTTCCAGATCGGCACCCTCATGGGAGATATGCCAGAGGTTGCGGTCCATGGAGTAGGGGCGCTTCTTGGATACCGGCACGTCCAGACCGCGCGCCTCGGCGTAGTCGATCTCCTCCTCGCGGGTCTTTATGTCCCATATGCGCCAGGGGGCGATTATCTTCATGTGCGGAGCCAGCGCCTTTATGGTCAGCTCGAAGCGCACCTGGTCGTTGCCCTTGCCGGTCGCGCCGTGGCATATCGCGGTCGCGCCTTCCTTCTTGGCTATCTCGACCAGACGCTTGGCGATTACGGGACGGGCAAAGCTGGTGCCCAGCAGATACTCGCCCTCGTACACCGCGCCCATCTGCAGAGTCGGCCATATGCACTCGGTCACGAACTCCTCGCGCACATCCTCGATGTATATCTTGCTCGCGCCGGAGCGTATCGCCTTTTCGTTGAGCGGCTCAAGCTCCTCGCCCTGACCTACGTCCACCGCTACCGCGATGACCTCGTAGTCGTAGTTCTCCTTGAGCCACGGTATGATTATGGTCGTGTCCAGACCGCCGGAATACGCAAGTATGACCTTTTCCTTAGCCATTTTGAATGCCTCCAATATCTTCGGAGCGGGCAGCTTGATGTCGCGCTCTGTTTTTCAATGACACCAGTATACAACTTCGTGCATAAAAATACAATACCTCTGGTGTAAACTGCATGTAATTTTATTCCCGCGCAAATTTACCGCAAGACAACGTGGCGTTTGGATTTGAGCGCATGGGCTTGCTTGACACATTGGGGGCGGGGATGTATCATATTATAGTATGGAATGGTGGAAATTCATAGATGCTTGAACGGGCCGCAGCCCTTTAAGGCTTGGATTGCGCAGGGATTTATGCTGTTGAGCGCCCGTGAGGATTGCGCCGTGAGGATGTGCTTTCGGCGCAAAAATGGCTTGCGGCTTGCGCTCCCGCCGGTGCGCGTTTTCAGCGCAAACTTGGGCGGCGGAGGGGTTTCTTCCACTTCCGCAGGATATAATGGTAGACTTGTTTTGCGAAGGTGTGCGATGAGGATATTGGGGATAGACCCGGGGCTGGCGCTGATGGGATATGGCGTGATCGACTTTGAGCGGCAGAAGATACGCCTTGTGCAGTACGGCTGCATCGAGACGCAGGCCAAGTCGCCCACGCCGCAGCGGCTGCGCTCTATTTTTTTGGGCATGAATCAGCTTATAGACACCTATAAGCCGGATGAGATAGCGTTTGAGGAACTGTTCTTTGCGCGCAATGTTACCACGGCCATGAACGTGGGCGCGGCGCGCGGCGTGGCGCTGGTGGCGGCTGCGCAGCGCACCGAGGAGCTGTATGAGTACACGCCCATGCAGATAAAGCAGGCCGTGACCGGCTACGGCAAGGCGGATAAGCCCCAGGTGCAGCAGATGGTCAAGATGCTGACCGGCATGGACACCATAATCCGCCCGGATGACGCCGCAGACGCGGTGGCAGTTGCGATATGCCATGCCCATTCGCGCAATGCGCGCAATCTGTTTAGGATAACGTGACGGCGAGCAAGCGGGCCGCGCGCGCATTGACGCCTTGGGCGAGTGCATGCGCATGCAGCGCGCCGGGCGATGCATGCGTGCGGAAGTGCTTTTGTCAGGGACATCGTTTAAGTAAACAAGGCAGCTGCCATGCGCGAGGTCATTATGACATTGCAGCGGCTGTCAAATGCCAGAGCGCAATGTAAATTGCAAAGTTGCCGCGCATTTTGCGCTGCGTGCGGAGGTGCATATGTACGCACACATAGACGGCATAGTGGCCGAAAAGAACGCCGACTCGCTGGTGATAGACTGCGGCGGCGTGGGATATGAGCTGATATGCTCGCGTGCGACGCTGGGCAGCGCGCCGCGCGTGGGCGAGCGGATGAAGTGCTTTACCATACTCAGCGTGCGCGAGGACGCTATGGAGCTGTTCGGCTTTGCCACGCGCGAGGAGAAGGCGCTGTACGAAAAGCTGCGCGCGGTGTCGGGCATAGGCCCGCGCACGGCGCTCAACATACTGTCCAGCCTGAGCGTGCGCGAACTGTCAATAGCCATAGTGACAGGCGACGTGAACGCGTTGTCGCGCGCGCCCGGCGTGGGCAAAAAGACCGCCCAGCGCATAGTGCTGGAGCTCAAGGAGAAGATAGACAACTCCGCGCTGGAGGGCGCGGGCAGCATGCCCCTGCCCGACATGGCGGTAAGCGCCGTGGCCGAGGCGGTGGAGGCGCTGATGGCGCTGGGCTATACCGCGCAGGATGCGCAGCGCGCCGTGGCTGCGGTGTCCGACAGCGCCGATACCGTGGACGGGCTGGTGCTGATGGCGCTGCGCGGCATGGACAGGGGATAGCGACGCAGCCATAATGCGGCGCATAAGCGACTTGGAGCGCAGGCGGCAGGCCGCGCCTTGAGGAGGAAAACATGCAGCAGGACGACGACAGACTTATCACTACCTCCATGCGCGAGCAGGAGGACGAGAGCGAGCTGACGCTGCGCCCGCGCACGCTGGCGGAGTACTACGGACAGACTCGCGTAAAGGAGACGCTCAGCGTGTTCATACAGGCGGCGGTCAAGCGGCACGAGCCGCTGGATCATCTGCTGCTGTACGGCCCGCCCGGCCTGGGCAAGACCACGCTGGCATGCATAATCGCATCCGAGATGGGGCAGAACATACGCACCACATCTGGCCCTGCGATAGAGCGCCCCGGCGATTTGGCCAGCATACTGACCAATCTCAATCAGGGCGACATACTGTTCATAGACGAGATACACCGCCTGTCCCACTCGGTCGAGGAGGTGCTGTATCCGGCTATGGAGGACTTTGCGCTGGACATAATGATAGGCAAAGGCCCGTCAGCGCGCTCGCTGAGGCTGGATTTGCCTAAGTTCACGCTGATAGGCGCGACCACGCGCGCGGGCATGTTGTCATCGCCCTTGCGCGACAGGTTCGGCATATCGTTTAGACTGGAACTGTATCGCCCGGAGGAGCTGGCTACGATAGTCATGCGCTCGGCCAAGATACTCAAGATAGACTGCGACCGCGAAGGCGCGCTGGAGATAGCGCGGCGCTCGCGCGGCACGCCCCGCATATCCAACCGCCTGATAAAGCGCGTGCGCGACTTTGCGCAGGTGCGAGGCGACGGCGTGATAACCCGCGAGGCGGCGTCCGAGGCGCTGGATGCGCTGGAAGTGGACAGTCTGGGTCTGGACAAGACCGACCGCAACATGCTTGAGACAATGATAAAGAAGTTCGGTGGCGGCCCCGTGGGTCTGGATACGCTGGCGGCTTCGACGGGCGAGGATGCCGGCACGATAGAGGACGTATACGAGCCGTACCTCATGCAGCTGGGCTTTATGATGCGCACGCCGCGCGGCAGGGTGCTGACCCCCGCGGCGTATGAGCACATGAAGCTGCCCATGCCGCAGGAAGATGGCATGGGCGAACAACTGCGTTTCGACTTTGGCGACGAGGAGTAATTGGATTTGAATACATCGGATTTTATGTATGACCTGCCCGAGCGGCTGATAGCGCAGACACCTGTTGAGCCGCGCGATTCCAGCCGGCTTATGGTGTGCTCGCGAGATGGCTCGCAGCCGATAGAACACAGGGTGTTCCGCGACATAACCGAGTACCTGCGTCCCGGCGACGCGCTGGTCATAAACCAGACGCGCGTAATACCCGCGCGGCTGTACGGCACGCGCGAGGACACCGGCGGCGCGATAGAGTTTCTGCTGCTGCGCCGCGTGGATATGGACACATGGCAGGTGATACTCAAGCCCGGCAGGCGCGCAAAGCCCGGCGCGCGCTTCGAGTTCGGCGGCGGCAAGCTGCACGCGCAGGTGCTGTCCATAGACGAGGGCGGCATGCGCACGGTGCGCTTTGAGTACGAGGGCGTGTTTGAGGAGATACTGGACGAGTTGGGCGAGATGCCGCTGCCGCCGTACATACACGAGCGGCTGGAGAATCGCGAGCGCTATCAGACCGTGTATGCGCGCGAGGAAGGCTCGGCGGCCGCGCCCACGGCGGGACTGCACTTCACGCCTGAACTGCTGGAGCGCATAGGCAACATGGGCGTGGACATAGTGCCGGTGCTGCTGCACGTGGGTCTGGGTACGTTCCGCCCGGTCAAGGAGGAGCGCATAGAGGATCACGAGATGCACACCGAACATTGGGAGATAACGCCAGATTCAGCCGCGCGCATCAACGCGGCGCGCGAGCGCGGCGGGCGCATAGTGTGCGTGGGTACGACCAGCGTGCGCACGCTGGAGAGCGCGGCGGGAGAGGACGGCATAGTGCGCGCGGGCGGCGGCGAGACCAGCATATTCATATATCCCGGCTATCGCTATCGCGCCGTGGACGCGCTGATAACCAACTTCCATCTGCCCGGCTCTACGCTTCTGATGCTGGTGTCGGCGTTCATGGGGCGCGAGAACGCGCTCGCTGCCTATCGCGAGGCGGTGGAGCGCGAGTACCGCTTCTTCTCGTTCGGCGATGCGATGTTCATAAGGTAAGCAATAGGGCTACCGGCATGGCGAAAGCCCTGACGATAAGGTGAGCCATATGCGGCATGCGCTTGACAAGCGATGTGGCACGATGTGAGCGGATGATGCCGTGCTTAGGCATTGAGTTGTGATGCGCGTTCGCCAAAGTGACTGAGGTATGAGCGGATGATGCCGCGCTTAAGCATTGAGCCGCGATGCGCGTCTGCCAAAGTGAGTGCGGCATGAGCGGATGATGCCGCCGTGCTTAAGCATTGAGCCGCGATGCGCGTCTGCCAAAGTGACTGAGGTATGAGCGGATGGCATCAGGCACAGTGGCGCTAAGGCATATTCGGCGAGCGCATGCTTTGCTGCCCGGCCGTGTCGCCGCAGGGCAGATTTATGGGTGCGCACCGACAGGCGTGCGCACGTGTGGCGGTGTGGGCGCTCGCCTGCATGCGAAGCTATATAGAGCGATCTATCCAATTTTTGCAAAGGGGAAAAACATATGTTTGAATTTGAGCTGCTTCACATAGACAAGCAGACCGGCGCGCGCCGCGGCAGGCTGCACACGCCGCACGGCGTGATAGAGACGCCGATATTCATGCCGGTAGGCACGCAGGCCACGGTCAAGACCATGGAGCCGCGCGAACTGCTGGAGATAAACGCGCAGATAATACTCTCCAACACATATCACCTGCATCTGCGCCCCGGCGAGGATCTGGTGGAGCGCGCCGGTGGACTGCACAAGTTCATGAACTGGCCGCGTCCGATACTGACCGATTCCGGTGGATTTCAGGTGTTCTCGCTGGCCGGGCTGCGCCGCATACGCGAGGACGGAGTGGACTTCCGCAGCCACATAGACGGCTCAAAGCAGCGCATAACCCCGGAAAGCTCCATGTACATACAGCAGAAGCTGGGCAGCGACATAGCCATGGCGTTTGACGTATGCTCGCCCTGGCCGTGCGACGAGAAGCAGGCGCGCGAGGCCATGGAGCGCACTCACCGCTGGGCGGCGCGCTGCCAGAAGGCGCACACACGCGAGGATCAGGCGCTGTTTGGCATAGTGCAGGGCTCAATGTACCGCGACCTGCGCATAGAGAGCGCCCGCACTCTGGCCGACATGGACTTCATAGGCTACGGCATAGGCGGCCTGAGCGTGGGCGAGCCTAAGCCCATAATGTACGACATGCTGGAGGCCATAGCGCCAGAGATGCCGGTCAACAAGCCGAGGTATCTGATGGGCGTGGGCTCGCCCGACTGCCTGATGGAGGGCGTGATGCGCGGTGTGGACATGTTCGATTGCGTGCTGGCTACGCGCGTGGCGCGCAACGGCACTTGCTTCAGCCACGATGGCCGCGTGATAGTGCGCGATTCGCGCTGTGCCGAGGACTTCCTGCCCATCGATCCCGATTGCGATTGCTATGTATGCCGCAACTACTCCCGCGCCTACATACGCCACCTGTTCAAGGCGGGCGAGGTGCTGGGGCCGCGCCTTGCGAGCTATCACAACCTGTACTTCCTGCTCAAGCTCATGGAGGGCGCGCGCCGCGCCATAGAGGAAGATCGCTTCGGCGATTACAGGCGCGAGTTCCTGGACAGGCAGGGCTACGAGAAGTGGTAAGCAATGGCTGAGGCAGGGCTGCCATGCGAGGTGAAGCCGGAAGCGGCGCAGCCTTGCGTCACTCGCAAGCACAGCGGTTATCGCAGTTAGCTTAGTGAGCAATCGCGTTGGCTTACTCTATGCGCGCTGTCTTTCGCTTCAGGAAAGGCAGGGCTGCGCGGTGTTCCTGCCGTGCAATACCATAAACATCAAAGGCTCCGCTTCCGATATATTGCATTCGGAAGCGGAGCCTCTGCTTGTCAAAAAAGTCTTTTTGACAAGCGTGGACGGGGGAGAAACTCCCCCGCCACTGCCACCCCTACTCAGTTTCCACTGAAATCCTGCGGATTTCCGGGCGTGGAAACTGCAAGGAAGATATGCTGCTCTGGGAAATGGGATTTCCCGACGCAAAAATATCCACGCGCCCACCGCACATGTCGCTGGGCGCTACCTAAGTCGAGAGGGCTGCGAGGCCCGCCGAGCTCTCCGGGGGTTTTTTGACAGTCTGAGGCTCCGCTTCCGATATATTGCATTCGGAAGCGGAGCCTTTTTGCGGATAGGTCATGGCACAAGCCATAATATAAAAACACCGGCTCTGTCACACACATAGTGCGGCAGCGCCGGCGCTTATACCGTTGTCACGCGGTCATCATTCCGCCCTTTCAGCCGGGCGCGCGATTACGTAGGGCTGAGTCTGTATCTCGTCGCCGTCGGCAGAGAAGCCCTCGTACCACATGTAGAAGAAGCGCTCCGCGCCCAGCACGAAGTAGCCGTCCTGCTTGTGGTCGGAGGTGTCGTAGGGGTCGGCTACGATTATCACGTCGTCGCCGAAGTGGTCGGGCGTGCCCATGTCGTCATAGCCGATTATCACCTGAAAGTGTCCCGCCCAGTCCACCCAGTCGATTATGATGGGCGTGTTGCCGGCAAGATTGCCCTTTACCCAGGCGATGAAGCTGTCCGGCTCGAACTCGCCCTCGCTGTTGGGCGCGCCGTCGGTGAGGTTGTCGGTAACCTCCCAGCCTATGCTCTTGAAGAAGGCGCTGAGTCCCTGCGGCGTCGTGCCCGTACCCTCGCGGCAGCCCGATACATCGGCTATGGCCATCTCGTCATAGCCAGTCTCGCCAAAGTGGTTCAGCACCATCAGCGCCGATGCCGGGCCGCAGGTGTACTCGGTGGTCTGCTGATAGGTCTTGAAGCCGGTCAGCATGGTCAGCGTGTCCGTGGATTCCATATTGAAATAGTCGGGCTGGGCGTAGTACACAGAATCGGCATGGTCGCCGCAGTTCTGATAGCTGGACGCGCCCGAACTCGTCACGTCATAGTCGGCCGGGAAAGGGACGGTGTTCTGCGCGGCATCGGCCAGCGCGGGAACGGTCAGTACAACAAGGAGCACCAGTACCAGCAGGGAAGTGAGCTTTTTCATCGTTCATTCCTCCGTCAATAATAGATGCCCGGCGGCGCGCGTTCCACTCGCGCCGCGCCGGTGTGATTTGCATGATATCATGGCTATGAACACACGTCAAGTTTTGTGTTTGTAAATATGGTATCATATTAAATGAATTGCCGGGCCGCGCGACGGCTTTGCGGCAAACACATGTCGCTTTTGGAGAAATTTGTGCGAAATATGAGTTGACGTGTGGAAATGTATGTTATATAATAGAACTCCGCCCATTTTTGGATGGGGGGAAATGCGCATCGCGCTGATTGCCCTGCGGCAAAGTCTTTGCCGATCCGGGGCCGCAGCGGAGCGCGCCAGGCGGCTGGCATGCGGTAAAAAGCGCTTTTGCGCATGCCGCTCTGTGCGCCGCTGCGCGCATGGTTAAGGCGCAAACGGTTCGGGGAAAGCGCACGCCCTGAACTGTCACTGTGGAAGCGCGCGGCATTCAGGCAAACTTGAGAGGGGGGAATCGTTTGATACATCTGTCACACGTGAACAAGACCTTCCGCATCGCCCGCAGAGGCGGCGGCATGCGGGCAGCGATGAAGTCGCTGTTTAGCCGCGAGTATGAGTACATACGCGCACTGGACGACCTGTCATTCGACATAGGGGATGGCGAGATGGTGGGCTACATAGGCCCCAACGGTGCGGGCAAGTCCTCCACCATAAAGGTGATGAGCGGCGTGCTGACACCGGACTCGGGCGAATGCGTAATCGATGGGCTTACGCCATGGAAGGACAGGGTGCGCCATGTGAAGAACATAGGCGTGGTGTTCGGCCAGCGCTCACAACTCTGGTGGGATGTGCCGGTCATAGACTCGTTCGAGCTGCTCAGGGACATATACAAGGTGGATGAGGCGCGCTATAAGCGCAATCTGGACGAACTGGTGGAGCGGCTGGAGCTGAGCAAGATAGTCAAGACACCCGCGCGTCAGCTGTCGCTGGGTCAGCGCATGCGCTGCGAGATAGCCGCGTCGCTGCTGCATGATCCCAGCATACTGTTTCTGGATGAGCCGACCATAGGCCTGGACGCGGTGAGCAAGATAGCCGTGCGCGAGTTCATACGCGAGATAAACCGCGAGCGGCACGTGACCGTGATACTCACCACGCACGACATGAGCGACATAGAGGCGCTGACCGAGCGCATACTGCTCGTGGGCAGAGGACGGGTGCTGATGGACGGTTCCCTTGCGCAGATAAAGGAGCATTTCTCCAGCACGCGCAGGCTCACGGTCGAGTTCTCGGGCGGCAGCATACCCGAAGCGCCGGGCATAGAGGTGGCACAGCGGCTGTCCACGCGCGCGGTGCTGAACGTAGACACCGAGGTCATGACCGTGGCGCGCGCAATATCGCTGCTTTCGGAACACATGGACATAACCGACATATCGGTCGAGGGCGCGCAGGTTGAGGACATGGTGCTAAGCCTATACAAGGAGTATGTGCTATGAAAAAGTACATGTCCGTGTTGCGCATAAAGTTCTTAAACGGCCTGCAGTACCGCGCCGCGGCGCTGGCGGGTCTGGTGACGCAGTTCGCATGGGGCGGCATGCTGGTGCTGCTCTACCGCGCATTTTATGAAGCCGATCCCACTCAATTCCCCATGACCATGCAGCAGACCGCATCCTACATATGGATGCAGCAGGCGTTTCTGTCGCTGATGTTCAGCTGGCAAAAGGACAATGAACTGTTCGATATAATATCAAGCGGCAACATAGCCTATGAGCTGGTGCGGCCCATAGGCATATACGGCATGTGGTTCATGCGCAACGTGGGCATGCGCGTGTCGCGCGCGCTGCTGCGCTGCATTCCGGTGCTTGTATTCGCCGCGCTGCTGCCCGCGCCGTATGGACTGGTGCTGGCGCTTGACTGGCGGCTGCCGCTGTTCCTTGTGTCGCTTGTGATGGCCATGTGCCTTGTGGTCGCGGTGGGCATGCTGGAATACGTGGCTACATTCTGGACGATATCGGCTCAGGGCGTGCGCATAGTCGCGCAGGCGGCGAGCGAATTGCTGTCGGGCCAGCTGATACCCATACCCTTTCTGCCGCCCGTATTGCAGCGGATAGTCAAGCTTTTGCCGTTTGGCTACATGCAGGATGTGCCGCTCAGGATATATTCGGGCAGCATATCGGGCTGGGACATAGCCTGGCAGATGGGCGGTCAGGCGCTGTGGCTGGTCATGATGGTGCTTATAGGCATGGCGCTCATGCGGCGCGCCACAAAGCGCGTGATAGTGCAGGGAGGCTGATTTAGTATGAAGCTGTACATGAAGTATCTGTCCATACACCTGCGCAGCGCCATGCAGCACAAGGGCTCGTTTGTCATGACCGTGCTGGGACAGCTGGCTACCTCGTTCTCTGCGGTAATGGTGGTCATGTTCCTGTTTCAGCGCTTTGGCACGGTCAAGGGCTTTACGCTTGAGCAGGTGCTGATATGCTACGCGGTAATGCTGATGGCGTTCTCGCTGGCCGAGTGCTTTGCGCGCGGGTTCGACACATTCCCGCGGCTCATGGCCAACGGGCAGTTCGACCGCATCATGGTGCGCCCGCGCAACGAGATATTCCAGGTGCTGGCATCCACGGTGGAGTTTTCGCGCATAGGCCGGCTGATACAGTCGATAGCGGTGCTGATATACGCCGTGCCGAACTGCGGCGTAATATGGACGCCCGACCGCGTGCTGCTGCTGATATTCATGATACTGGGCGGCACGGCGCTGTTCTCGGCGCTGTTCTGGGTGTATGCGGGGCTGTCGTTCTTTTCGACAGAGGGTCTGGAGTTCATGAACGTGTTCACCGACGGCGGACGCGACCATGGCGCATATCCGCTGGCGATATACGGGCGCGAGGTGCTTGCGTTCTATACCTTCGTCGTGCCGCTGGCCTGCGTGCAGTATTACCCGCTCATGTATCTGCTGGGCAGGTGGGATAGCCCCTGGCTCATGCTCTGCCCGCTGGCGGGGTTTGCCTTTGCGATACCGGCGTACATACTCTGGCGCGCGGGCGTAAGGCACTATCGTTCGACCGGCTCGTGAGGCGGTATGCGGCGATGCAAATGCATTTTTAGAACATGAATATGCATATGAGTGCGATCAAGCGGGCCGTTGCATGGCGGCGCATGCGGCGGCGCTTATAAAAAGCGGGCGAGTATGGCGCGCGTGGAGCGAAGTATTGCCGGTCCTGCCCGGCAAAATGCATTCGATGCGCCCGCATATGCCGCGCGCGATGCCGCCTGAGCGCTCACACGCCATGCGCGTGGCCCTGAATAGCGCCGCCCAAGGCATATGCATATGCGGGCAGTCTTTGCAAAGGCGCGCTGCGGTGAATTTTACCCCGCGCCTTTTATGCATAATTACACGCTTTGCATGATGCTGTCCGTGCGCATGTGCATATCAGGTAAAAAATCGCGCAGCGCGTTGACAAAGGCGGCAAATGGGCATATAATCCATAGAAAAGCATAGCATTTACCGCGCGGTGTGCGCGGTCGATAGTGCCAGAGGTGCATTTCAGCAAGATTAACCGCGCTCAGGGATCGCAGTCCCGTTAAGGTGCGGCCAAAGGGCTGAGTGCCGAAGCGGCGCGCTTGCGGAGCGCGTGCGCTGGGCGCGGAGCTAACAGCTTCGCGACTGTCACGCAGGGCGTTTGTGCGCTTGCGTGTTGCGCTGGCCGTTTTGTACTTGGCATACCCAAGTTGTCGAAGCGGCGCGCGGCGTCGCTTTTTGCGTATGCTTTTACATTTGAGAGGGGGAGAATGTGATGGAAAAGTATAGAGTGGGCATAGTCGGCGCGACCGGCATGGTGGGTCAGCGCTTTGTGACGCTGCTCAAGAATCACCCCTGGTTTGAGATAAGCTGTCTGGCGGCATCGGGCCGCTCCGCGGGCAAGACTTACCGCGAGGCAGTGGGCGAGCGCTGGGCGTTCGATTGGGAGATACCGGCCAATGTCGCGGACATGACCGTGGTGGATGCGGCGGATGTGGAGCGCGTGAGCAGCATGTGCGACTTCGTGTTCTGCGCGGTCAACATGGACAAGGCCGCCTGCAAGGAGCTGGAGGAGGCATATGCCCGGGCCGAGACGCCCGTCGTATCCAACAACTCGGCCAACCGCTGGACCGAGGACGTGCCAATGCTCATACCTGAGATAAACTTTGAGCATGCAGGCGCCATAGAGCATCAGCGCGCGCGCCTTGGCACAAAGCGCGGCTTCATCGCCGTAAAGCCCAACTGCTCCATACAGGGCTATGTGCCGCCGCTCACGCCGCTGCGCGACTTCGGCATAAAGCAGATCGCCGTATGCACATATCAGGCCATATCGGGCGCGGGCAAGACCTTTGCCACCTGGCCCGAGATGCAGGACAATGTGATACCGTTCATAGGCGGCGAGGAGGAAAAGAGCGAGCGCGAGCCGCTGCGCATATGGGGCGAGCTTAAGGGCGGCGTGATAGTTCCCGCCCAAAGCCCGGTAATATCGGCGCAGTGCATCCGCGTGCCGGTCAGCGACGGCCACATGGCGGCTGTTTCGGTCAGCTTTGAGCATACGCCCGACCGCGACGAGATACTTGCGCGCTGGCGCGAGTGGCAGACCGAGCCGCAGCGGCTAGGACTGCCCAGCGCGCCCACTCCCTTCTGCAAGTACTTCGAGGAGGACAATCGCCCGCAGACCAAGCTGGACCGCGACTTCGAGCGCGGCATGGGCGTGACCATAGGCCGCCTGCGCCGCGACACCATATTCGACTACAAGTTCGTGGCGCTGGCGCACAACACGCTGCGCGGCGCGGCGGGCGGCGGCGTGCTGAGCGCGGAGTATCTGTGCAAGGCGGGCTACATAGTCCGCAAGTGATGATGCAGCATACGGCAGTATAGCGGCGCGTGCGGCGGGCAATCTCACTGCGGCAGATGGCGGCGAGTAAGCGCATCGCTATGCTGCCGGGCATGCGGCGCAGTATCTGTTCCCTGCGGCGGCAGGACGCGGACGCGCAGCGCCTGACACATGGCGTAGACGCGCCGCGAACATATTCATTTGAGCGGAGGTAGTGCATATGAACAGCAGACTGTTTACCGGGTCGGGAGTCGCACTTGTGACTCCATTTGACGGGAGCGGAGTCAACACAGGTGAGCTTAAAAGACAGGTGGAGCGCCATGTGGCCGCTGGCACGCGCGCGATAGTAGTCTGCGGCACTACCGGCGAGCCGTCCACCATGACAAAAGACGAGCGCGAGCTGGCCATATCCACATGCGTAGAGTGCGCCGCAGGCAGGCTTCAGGTGATAGCCGGTACGGGCGGCAACGACACGCGCGAGGCCGTGCGCTGGACGCGCCGCGCCCGGGAACTGGGCGTGGATGCGGCTCTGGTCGTCACGCCGTACTACAACAAGTGTACTCAGCGCGGGCTGATAGCGCACTATAACGCCATAGCCGACGCAAGCGACATGCCCATAATCGCATACAACGTGCCTTCGCGCACCGGAGTCAACATGCTGCCCGAGACCTTTGCGCGACTGAGCGAGCATGAGAACATATGCGGCATGAAGGAGGCCAGCGGCAACATCGAGCAGGTGACGGAGCTGGCGCGGCTGTGTGCGGACGGCATCGCCATATACAGCGGCAACGACGATCAGGTGCTGCCGCTGCTGGCGCTGGGCGGGCAGGGCGTGATATCGGTGAGCGCCAACATAGTGCCTGAGCGCGTGGCTAAGATGGTGGATATGTACATGGCGGGCGACATAGCGGGTTGCCGTGATATTCAGTTCGCGCTCAACCCGCTCAACAAGGTGCTGTTCTGCGAGGTGAATCCCATACCGGTAAAGACCGCCATGCGCCTGATGGGCATGGACGTAGGCGCGCTGCGCCTGCCGCTTACCGAGATGGAGGGCGAAGCGCTTGCGCGGCTCAAGGCGGTGCTTGGCGAATACGGACTTATATAAGGCGCGCCTGATGGCAAAGCGCGGCTCAAGGCTGAACCGGGCGCATGCGCGTCTATTTCGAGACGGTATGGCGGGCCATGAGCGGGCGACGGGTGCGCTTGTATGTGACGGGCGCTACGTCATCCGGACGGCATGCCATACCGGCTCTGCGCGATGACGGCGGATAAGCATCCGGCAACAGGGCAAACATAAGAAAGAGGTGTAGCGGCATGGTGCGCATAATTCTGCACGGCGCTAGCGGGCGCATGGGTCATACCGTGGCTGAACTGGTAAGGCGCGAGGAGGACATGGAGATAGTCGCGGGAGTGGACAGATATGCTCCGGCGAGCGACATGGGCTTTAAGGTGTATCCGTCGCTGGACGAATGCCATGAGCAGGCCGATGTTATGATAGACTTTTCGCAGCCCACGGCGCTGAGCGGCGTGCTGGAATACTGCGTGAGCAACTCATTGCCGCTGGTTCTGTGTACGACCGGATTTAGCGAGCAGGACATAATGCACATATCGCAGGCCGCGTCGCGCGCGCCCATATTCCGCTCGGCCAACATGTCGCTGGGCATAAACCTGATAGCGCGTCTGGCGGGCGAGGCGGCGGCGTTCTTTGGCGATGGCGCTGACATAGAGATAGTGGAGACGCATCACCGGGGCAAGGCCGATGCGCCCAGCGGCACGGCGGTGCTGCTGGCCGACGCCATAAACGAGGAACTGAGCGGCGCGCGCAAGTACATATATGGCCGCCACGGCACTCAGTCGCGCAGAAAGCCCGCAGAGCTGGGTATACACGCCGTGCGCGGCGGCTCGGTGGTGGGCGATCACGAGATAATGTTCTTGGGCGACGAGGAGCGCGTGACCATATCGCACAGCGCCCAGAGCCGCACCGTGTTTGCCTATGGCGCGATAGAGGCGGCACGCTATCTGGCGGGCAAGCCCGCGCGCCTGTACGACATGCGCGATCTGCTGCTGGAGAAGTCCACCGTGACCAATGTGTATGTGGAGCGCGACATAGCCGTGCTGACGCTGCGCGGTGCGGCACCGGGCGGCAGCGAGGTGGCAGGCTTCTTAAATGAAGTGGCGGGCATGGGCTTCAATCTGGACATGATAAGCCAGAGCGCGCCGGTAGACGGCGCATGCGACATATCGGTGTCGCTGGGCGAAGGCGATGCATACCGCGCGCACAACGCGCTTGGCCGCGGCAGCATGGGCGCGCGGCTGGAGATATGCGACCGTCAGGTCAAGGTCACGGTCGAGGGCATGGGCATGCAGCGGCAAAGCGGCGTGGCTTCGCGGATATTTTCGCTGATAGCGGCGCGCGGCGTATCTGTTACGCTGGTCACAACGTCCGAGACAAAGGTGTCGCTGCTGGTGCCGGAGGCCGACGAGCGCAAGGCGGTGCAGGCGCTCAAGGAGGCGTTCGGGCTGAACTGACGGGCGCGAGGGCAGCATCCGCGCCAAAGGATTGCGTGCGCATTTGAAGGTATGACATA
The DNA here is from genome assembly GCA_050946055.1 of Candidatus Fimadaptatus sp. Taxonomy (GTDB): domain Bacteria; phylum Bacillota; class Clostridia; order Christensenellales; family Aristaeellaceae; genus Fimadaptatus. The sequence continues at coordinate 28,158 of JBMNUB010000017.1, forward strand.
ACGCAAACCGCTCTGCTTTCGGCAGCGATGCTAAAAGCAGAGCGGTTTGCGTTTGCGGGCGGACTGGATTGGCGCAGGCTGCGCCTTGATTAAGTCCGGCGGGACGTTTGTGCGACAGCTGCAATCCGGTTCGGAAGGCATTCGCCATGGGCTGAGCGTAAGCCGCCTGAGATGACAGCCTGGCTTTAGGCGCTTAAGGCATTCCGCCTGCACATGCGCCTAAAGCCAAACGCCGCAGCTCCCTCAAAGGGAACTGCGGCGCTGATTGCATCCGTGTTTGCGCTTATGCGCAGCACATTACGCCTTGCCGTTGCAGCCCAGAACGTTTACGATCTTGTGGCGCACCATCTCGCGGATGGCGTCGCGGCAGGGGGTCAGGTACTGACGGGGGTCGAAGTGGCTGGGATTCTCAGCCATGTACTTGCGCAGCGTGCCGGTCATGGCCAGACGCAGGTCGGAGTCGATGTTTATCTTGCACACGGCCATGGAAGCAGCCTTGCGCAGCATGTCCTCCGGAACGCCCTGAGCGCCGGGCATGTTGCCGCCGTACTGGTTGATCATGTCTACGAACTCGGGTATTACCGAGGACGCGCCATGCAGCACGATCGGGAAGCCGGGCAGACGGCGGGAGACCTCCTCCAGTATGTCAAAGCGCAGCTTGGGAGTACCCTTGAACTTGAACGCGCCGTGAGAGGTGCCTATGGCTATGGCCAGCGAGTCAACGCCGGTGCGCTCGGCAAACTCCTGCACCTGATCGGGATCGGTGTAGGAAGAATCCTCGGCGCTTACCTTTACCTCGTCCTCAACGCCGGCCAGACGGCCCAGCTCACCCTCAACGGTTACGTTGCGGTCATGGGCGTACTCGACGACCTTGCGGGTCAGGGCGATGTTCTCCTCGAAGGGCAGGTGGGAACCGTCGATCATGACGGAGGTGAAGCCGCCGTCTATGCAGCTCTTGCAGGTCTCGAAATCGGGGCCGTGGTCGAGATGCACAACTATGGGCAGATCGGTGTCCTCAACGGCCGCCTCGATCAGCTTCATCAGGTAGGTGTGCTTAGCATAAGCGCGCGCACCCTTGGAGACCTGCAGTATCAGGGGCGCATTCTCCAGCTTGGCACCTTCGGTTATGCCCTGTATGATCTCCATGTTGTTAACGTTGAACGCGCCCAGCGCGTATCCGCCTTCGTAAGCCTTCTTAAGAAGCTCCTTGGAATTGACTATCGGCATGGGTAACATCTCCTTTGAATAGACGTTCTGACTGTATTCTATCAAATTTTTGCGGTTTTGAACAGCTCTTTTGTGAAAATTATCGGTAACTTGGCGCAAACTAGCCGGGCTTGTCAAAAAGCCGCATCCAAAAGCGTCATAAAGCGCCCGCATGCGGCATATATTTTAGAAAAAAGCTGGGTAAAGCCCGCGTTTGGCGGACATTGGCAAGCCTTAGCTAATGCCGGTTTGCGAACTTTGGCGCATTGCGTCCGCGGCTTCCTGACACAGCGCGCGCCATTGGCAGTCCGGACAGATGTAGCTGAGCTTGCCGGGCAGAATTACGCGCTTCATGACCTGCGCGCGCAATTCTGCCCAGCTGGTAATTTGGCCTAAGCGCAGGCCAAGCGCATTCAGCGTGGCCGCGTCGTAGCGCACGACCTTGCCCGAGTCGCGGCACACGCCGCGCTCAAGGCCGGGGCAGCATGCGCATATAGCATCCGCGCCCTCGCACAGCACTATGGGCGCGCCCTCGTTTAGCGCGGCCAGCACGCGCTCCATGTTGCGGGTGAAGTCCTTGCTGTATCCATGCCCCGTGAAGAACCCGGCGCACAGCGCATGGTGCGCGCGCATGCGTATCGGTGCGGGAGCTGTGGCAGATACGCCGCGCTGTGCAGAAGTCAGGTCGTGCGCATCATGGCATGCTATGCTGCATGGACTGTGTACAACCGGTTTGGGCTGTGCATTTTGCCCGGCGCAGGACAGGCACATCCTTTCTGATGCGCTGCCGGCAGGCGCGCAAGCGTTCCTGCCCGATGAATCGCGTTTACATATGCACATGCGCGCGTATCCTCCTTGTGAGCAGCTGCGCAAGCGCTATCTTGACGGCGTCGGGCAGTATGAACGGGAACACGCAAAAGCCCAGCGCCGCGCCCAGCGTCATCGGCTGGGAGTTGGCGGCGTACACCCGCATGAACCAGAATGTGCCAAAGGCGTAGCAGGCTATCAACCCCAGCGCCATGGCGACGATTTGCCATGCTATGCTGCTGCCCGTGCGCGCGGTTATGAGCCAGTACACCGCCGCTGACAGCACAAAGCCCATTATGTAGCCGCCGCTGGGGCCAAGCAGCGTGCCGATGCCGCCCGCAAATCCGGCAAACACCGGCACGCCCACCGCGCCCAGCAGCACGTACAGCACTATCGATATCATGCCGCGCATGCCGCCCAGCATGCCCAGCGCGCAGAACACGCCCAGCGTCTGCAATGTAAACGGCACAGGGCCTATCGGTATCGATATCCAAGAGCACACCGCTATCATGACCGCCATCAGCGCACAGCGCGTCATGTCGCGCGTGCTAAGTGTCATCCTTGCATCCATATTCAGCCTCTCCCCAAACAGTTTTTCCGCAGCACAAAGGATATCATATACAAAAGCAATTGTCAACTTAAAAAGCGAAAAGGTTTACATATGGCGCGCGAGAGAAGCGACATACGGCGATTTTGGCGATGTACATTGTGCTTATTGCAGATAATGTTGTTGAAACTGCCTTGCGCTGAAGTTCGGATATGGCCTTGCGAACTGCTTATATGCACTGGCAAAGCGCGCCGAAATGTCAACTGAGCGCATCGTGTGCCTACGCGAAACACCGCCAAAGCCGGGCAGACGTAACGTCAACCGCGCACCGGCAAAGCGCACCGATTTGCAAACCGGGCAATGTCAAAGCATGCCGAAGCGTAAACCGGGCATCGCGCACGTCAGCACATCGCCAGCCGTGCCAAAGCGCAGCCCGGCGGCGCGGATATGTGCCGCGCAATGAGCTATTCGCATTTGCGTCGTGCTTGCGCGGCGACAAAACTAAACGTGTTCAGCATCGACAATGCGCGAAGCATGGCGTATAATATGAACACATGATAAAAGGGAGAGTGTGCCTATGCGGTGGATAGCGACGGCGGCGTTCGCGCTGGAGGGTATAGTGGCGCGCGAGCTGAGGGAGCTGGGCGCGCAGTCGGTGGTGGCGGAAAACGGTGCGGTGCGCTTTGAGGGCGATATGGCGCAGGGCATGGCCGCAAATCTCTGGCTGCGCTGCTGCGACCGCGTGCTGCTGGAGATGGGCCGCTTTGAGGCGCGCACGTTCGACGAGCTGTTCGAGGCTACGCGGGCGATAGCGTGGGAGGAACTGCTTCCCGGGGACGCGGCCTTCCCGGTGCGCGCCAAGTGCGTGCGCAGCCAGCTGATGAGCCCGTCGGACTGCCAGAAGATAGTCAAAAAGGCGGTCGCTGAGCGCCTGAAGTCGCGCTATGGCGGCGATTGGCTGAGCGAGACCGGCGCGGAGTTCGCCATAGACTGCGCCATACACAGCGACCGCGTGGTCATGACGCTGGACACCAGCGGCGTGGCGCTCAACCGCCGCGGCTATCGCACATGGAACGGCGAGGCGCCTCTGCGCGAGACGCTGGCGGCGGCGCTGATAAAGCTCATGCCGTGGCGGCCGGGTCAGCCGCTGCTCGATCCCTGCTGCGGCACGGGTACCATACTGTGCGAGGCGGCCATGATGGCTGCCGACCGCGCGCCCGGACTCACGCGCGAGTTCGCCATGGAAAAGTGGCCGGCGCTGGATGCCGGCATAGCCGCGCGTCTGCGCGAGGAGGCTCATGAGCGCTTCCATGCGCACGACGGCGAGCAGCTGCTCATAACCGGCGTGGACATAGACCCGCAGGCGCTGGAACTGGCGCGCAGGCATGTCGCACAGTGCGGCTTTGCCGGGCGCATAGCGCTGATGGACGGAGACATGCGCAACTGCGAAATTAGCTGCGAGGGCGGCGCGATACTGGCCAACCCGCCCTATGGCGAGCGCATGGGCGACAGGCGCGTGGCCGACGCGGTGGCGCGCGCGCTGGGCGATTTGCTCAGGCGGCAGCCCGAGGCGGCCATGGGCGTTATAACGCCCAACACCGGCTTCGAGCGCGCATTCGGACGGCGCGCCGACAAGCGCCGCCGCCTGTACAACGGCAGGCTGGAGTGCGAATTCCTGATGTTCGATCGCGCCTCCTTCCGCACGCGCAAGGGCCGCTGACGCGCTGTGCGCAGGGCGATATGATGTGCGTGATATAGCACGGCACGGGTGCAGGGGATGTTTGATATGCATTGCATGCCCGGATGCCGCGACAAGGTGCAGATGCGCACATGGCACTGATGCGCACATGAGATGCGTGTCATGCGTCGATATCGCGGCTTACAATGCGCTGCCGAGCACGCTATGGTACGGCATGCTCACATGATACGTGTTCAATGCACAAGCGATGCGCGGCCATGCACATGCTGCCGCGCCGGGACTTATACAATTTGCAATATACAAATATACGCGATGCGCAGGGGACTATGTGCCGCATGCGCAGGAAAGGCGATATACATTATGAATAGCAAGGTGTTCTTTAACCGCGCGCCGCTGCCGCGCAACGAATATGCGCCGCTGCCGCTTACCGCAGTCAAGCCCGAGGGCTGGCTGCGCGAGCAGCTGCGCATTCAGGCCGAGGGTCTTACCGGGCATCTGTATGAGATGTGGCCGGATGTGTCGGATGAGTGCGCATGGCTGGGCGGCAAGGGCGATGCATGGGAGCGCGCGCCCTACTATCTGGATGGACTGCTGCCGCTGGCCTATCTGCTGGACGACGAGCGCCTGATAAAGCAGGCCAATCGCTATGTGGAGTGGATGCTGGCCTCTCAGCGCGAGGACGGCTTCTTTGGCCCGGAGGGCAATGAGGACTGGTGGCCGCGCATGGTGGCGCTCAAGGCGCTCATACAGTACTACACCGCCACGACCGACGAGCGCGTACCCAAATTCATGCTGAAATATTTCGCTTACCAGTATAAAAACATGGACAGCAAGCCGATGATGGATTGGGCGGTGGCGCGCTGCGGCGAGAACATAATGTGCGCGCTGTGGCTGTACAACCTGACCGGCGCGCCCTTCCTCATGCAGCTGTGCAAGCGGCTGGAGGCGCAGACGCTGGACTGGGGACGCTTCTTTAACACGCTGCCCTTCACGCGCTCCATGGCGCGCCACATCCCCTGGAAGGAGATGAAGGCGGGCAGGAGCAGCGAAGCCCCGCTCAAGGGTGCGGACAGGCCGTACACAAACACTCAGTACCACTATTCGCACGTGGTCAACGTGGCAATGGGCCTCAAGACCCCCGCGCTGTCCTACCTGCTGCACGGCGGCGCCAAGGACAGGCAGGCGTTCTATGACGGCTGGCAGAAGCTCATGAAGCATCACGGCGTGGCCATGGGCATGTTCACGGGCGACGAGCATCTCTCGGGCAACAGCCCCACTCAGGGCACCGAGCTGTGCGCTGTGGTCGAGATGATGTTCTCGCTGGAGACGCTCATATGGTCGCTTGGCGACATGAGCATGGGCGACAAGCTGGAGAAGCTGGCCTTCAACGCCCTGCCCGCCACCATATCCGCCGACATGAAGTCGCACCAGTACCTTCAGCAGGTCAATCAGGTGCGCGCCACCGACGAATTGCGCTCCTGGTACAACAATGGCAGCGATTCCAACACGTTTGGCTTCGAGCCGAACTTCGGCTGCTGCACCGCCAACATGCATCAGGGCTGGCCCAAGTTCGTCGAGTCCCTGTGGATGGCTACGCGCGATGACGGTCTGGCGGCGGTCAGCTATGCGCCCTGCACGGTGCGCTTCCGCGCCGGCGGTCAGCCCGTGCGCGTGCGCGTGGAGGGTGAGTATCCCTTCGGCGAGGGCGTGCGCATGACCATAAGCGTAAAGCAGCCCTGCACCTTCCCGATATACCTGCGCGTACCTGAGTGGTGCGAGGGCTTCAAGGCCGAGTGCGCGGGCGAGGTAGCCGGGATAAAGGACGGCGTGGCGCGCATAGAGCGCATGTGGCACAGCGGCGACGTGATAAGCATAAGCCTGCCCATGGCTGCGCGCAACAGCGAATGGTTCCATCAGTCGCGCGCCGTCGAGTGCGGCCCGCTGCTCATGGCGCTGCCCATAGCCGAGCAGTGGCGTGAGTTGCGCTCCGGCAAGTACAGCCCGGACTACGCCGACTACGAGGTGCTGCCCATGAGCGAGTGGAACTGGGCGCTGGTCGATGACGCGGAGCTTGCTTCCCGCCATGCGCAGCGCAGCGATGCTCCGGCGGGCTTTGCGGGCAAGTCGCCTCTGACGCTCAAGGTCAAGGCGGCGCGCGCGCCCGAATGGGGCATGGACGGCGCGTCCTGCGCCAATCCGCCAATCGGCATAAAGTGCCATGCGGGCGATGTGGGCGAGATAGAGCTTACGCCCTACGGCACTTCGCGCCTGCACATAGCTCAGTTCCCCGTGGCTAAGGTGGAGGATTGACGGCGCAAGTGACCGATGCGCCGCAGGAGGAATATCATATAGGAAGAACTCAGGAGGTGTGCTATGGCGCAGACGAGGAGATGCATCGTGTGCGGCGCGGATTCGCGCTGCGGATTGGACATGGGCGGAGGCCACATCTGCGCCGGGTGCGAGGCGCGCATAGTGGCATCGCGCCCCGGTTCGCGCGAGTATGAGGGCATAATGCAATCGATGAAGGCGCTCAGCATGCCCATGCAGCCGCTGACTGATGCGCAGGCCGAGAAGCTGGAGGCCGAGCTGTATCAGCCCGAAGTCATGAGCGTGGACGAACTGCTGTCGAGCGTGGGGCTTTGTCCCATGGAGGAGCGCAGGGACAAGCGCATGCGGCTGCGCCGCACGCGCATGAGCTTTGAATGGGGAGGCGGGCAATGAACGCGCCCGATACGAATAAGACGGCCGTAGCGCCGCTTATAGAAGCGCTGGATGCGCTGAGGGACAGGGCGAGCTTTCACATGCCCGGCCACAAGGGGCGCGAGGCGTTCACGCAGCTGGCGGCGCACATGGATGCGACGGAAATAGACATGACCGATGACCTGTACAGGGCGGATGGCGCGATAGCCAAGGCGCAGCGCATGGCGGCGATGTCGGCGCGCGCTGCGCACACCATATTCCTGACCAACGGCTCTACCTGCGGCGTGGAGGCCATGCTGGGCTATGCCGCGCCGCCGGGCAGCAGTGTGATACTGCCGCGCGCCAGCCACATGAGCGCGATATCGGCGCTGGCGCTGTACGGCATAGAGCCGGTGTGGGTGGATGCGTGGGCGGATGAGGGCGGAGCGCCCTTCACGCGGGAACAGGATGTGCTGGAGGCCATAGGCGCGCATCCCGAGGCAAGGGCGGTGCTGCTCACGCGCCCGGACTACTATGGGCGCATGCTGCCCATGGAGCGCATCGCGGCGCGCGCGCATCAGGCGGGCATGCTTGTGCTGGTGGACGAGGCGCACGGCGCGCATCTCAACTGGCTGGACGGGCGCTCGGGCGTATGGATGCCGGGCGGCACAATGCCCGAACACGTAAGCGCGCTGGACTGCGGCGCGGACATGTGCGTGCAGAGCGCGCACAAGACGCTGCCTGCGCTGACCAGCGCCGCGTATCTGCACATGAGCGCGCGCGTGGACGCGGATAGGCTGCTGGGGCGGGTGGCGCTCACGCAGACTTCCAGCCCGTCGTTTCTGATAATGGCATCGCTGGACGGTGCGCGCGCACACATGGATGCCGTGGGACGGCGCGAGCTTGACAGGCTGTGCGGCATGTGTGAGGATGTATACCGGCACTGCGAGCATCTGGACATAGCGCCCGTGCGCGAGCATTTTGGCATGCCCTGCGACAGGACTCGGCTGGCGCTGGACTTGACCGGCAGGGGCATAAGCGGCCATGATGCGCTTGCGGCGCTGGAGCAGATGGGTCTGGACGCTGAGATGAGCGACGCGCGCCGAGTGGTTATGATATGCACGGTTGCCGACGCGCCCGACGACTTTGCGCAGCTAAAGCGTGCGCTTGAGCAGCTGCCGCGCGGCAGGGGACATTGCCATGCACCAAGCATAGCGCGCGTGCCGCGCGGCGAGCGCGTGACCGGCGTGCGCAGCGCGGCGCTGGGCGAGTGCGAGCGCGTGCCGCTGAGCAGGGCGGCCGGGCGCGTGGCGGCGCGGGCGCTGGGCGCGTATCCGCCGGGAGTGGCGGAGTGCGTGCCGGGCGAAATGATATCCGGAGACGCGGTTGCGCGCCTTGACATGGCGCGGCGCACCGGCTCGGAGCTGTTCGGACTGGAAAAGGGCATGTGTGTCGTGGTAAAATAGTGCGTGGGCGCGCGTAGCGATGCTGGCTTTTGCATTGCAATGCGATAAGCTGATTGCATGGGCCGGGCGCTTGGCATATGTAGATCAATAAGCAAAGCGTAAGACAGAGCAATATTCAGCCTGTCAAAAACCCCGGAAAACTCAGAGGGCCTCGCAGCCCGCCGGCTTTAATCGCGCCCGGCGATATGTGCGGTGGGCGCTCAGAATATTTTTGCGCAGGGAAATCTAATTTCCCGGAGCAAAAATATCTACCTTGCAGTTTCCACTCCCGGGAATCCGTTAGGATTTTCGGTGGAAACTGATTAGGGGTGGCATTGGCGAAGGAGGTTTTCTCCCGTCCACGCCTGTCAAAAATACATTTTGACAGGCTGGCAATATTGTGCATTATGATTGTACAAGCCGATTGAATGGGCTTTGGCATTAGCCCCATGCAGAGCGGCGTGTACATATTCGCCAAAACTCAAATCATGTTCGGCGCGGCGCGGCCGTATGGCGGCTCATGCGCGCAGACAACGCAGATGTTATATGTGATATGATACCGGCGCTCTGCACAGGGCGGGCGCATGCGGATAAAACGCGCAGGGCGCGCGGGAAGGAGATCGCCATTGGCATTATATGATACGGTGCTGTTCGACTTGGACGGCACGCTCACGGATTCGGCGGAGGGCATACTTAGGAGCGTGGACTATGCGCTTGAGCATATGGGCTATCCGCCCGTACCTGAGCATCAGCGCAGGCTGTATGTAGGCCCGCCGCTGCTGGAGTCGTTTCAGAAGCTCAACGGCATGACCCCGGAACAGTCGCTGGAGGGGGTGCGCCTGTTCCGCGAGCGGTACAACAAGATAGGCTGGACCGAGAACCGCGTGTACGCGGGCATACCGCGCATGATGCGTGCGCTCAAGGCGCAGGGCGTGCGCCTGGCCGTAGCCACGGCCAAGCCCGTGGCGTTTGCCGAGCAGGTGATAGAGCACTTCGGCCTAATGCCGTACTTCGACTGCGTAAGCTCCGCGCCCATGGACGAGTCCGGCCTGCCCAAGGAAGAATTGATTCGCCGCGCGCTCACCGGCAACGACGGCAGGATAGCCATGGTGGGCGACAGGCTGTACGACATGGAGGGCGCAAAGCGCGCCGGTGTGGCCGCGATAGGCGCGCTGTACGGCTACGGCTCGCGCGAGGAACTGGAGCGCGCGGGCGCGGATGTGGTGTGCGATTCGGTTGATGCGCTGTCCATGGCGCTGCTGGGCGGCGACAGCGCTGCGCCGGGAGTGTTCATAACCTTCGAGGGCATAGACGGCTGCGGCAAGACCACCCAACTGGGCATGCTCAAGGATTGGTTGGAGCTGTGCGGCTGGCAGCCGCTGGCCACTCGCGAGCCGGGCGGCTGTAAGATAGGCGAAGCCATACGCGCCATGCTGCTGGAGCGCGCCAATGACGGCATGACCTCCGAGTGCGAAGCTCTGCTGTTTGCGGCATCGCGCGCGCAGCATACTCAGACCGTGCTTCGCCCCGAGCTGGAGCGCGGCGGCATGGTGCTGGGCGACAGGTACGTCGATTCCAGCATAGCATATCAGGGCTGCGGGCGCGGGCTGGGCGCTCAGGCCGTGGCCGAGATAAATCGCGTGGCGACGCGCGGCCTTGTGCCAGACATGACGCTGTATTACGACTTGGACACCGACAGCGCGCGCAGGCGCAGGGCGGCGTCGGGCGAGGATGACCGCATAGAACGCGAGCAGAACGACTTCCACATGCGCGTGCGCGCAGGCTTTGACGAGCTGGCGCGCAGAGAGCCGGACAGGGTGCGCGTGCTGGATGCGTCGCTGCCGCCTGAGGCGCTGTTTGAGCGCACGCGGGCGCTTACCATGGAACTGCTGGCAAACAGCGCCGGGTCGCTTTAAACTTGTCGGAACGTTTGCGCCCCGAATTGCGTCAAACAAATGACCGATGACAGATCTCGGCCATGAGCCGATCGATTACGAATGGGAGTGAAGTTATGCGACGCTGCACATACTGCATGCGCGAGACGGACGACGGCAATATCTGCCGCTATTGCGGCGGCGACGAGAACAAGCCGGCCAATCCGCGACATCTGCCGCCCAATACGGCGATAGGCGACCGCTATATAGTGGGCCGCGCCCTGAATCAGACCGAGGATGCGATAATCTATGCCGCGCTGGATCAGCGCACGCAGGAGCGCATCCGCATATACGAGTACTATCCCCGCCAGCTGGCGCGCCGCGACGCGCGCACGCTGGAGGTCGCGCCCGTGCCGGGCAGCGAGCAGGCGTTCAACGACGGCATGGAGGCCATGCGCGCGCGCATGGAGGGCGCTGGCTGCCGCCTGTACGAGGGCAATGGCAGCATATACGCAGCCGTGAGCAAGGAGCAGGCCGCCGTGCTGCGCGGGGGCGCTGCTGCGGCAGCTTCGCAGGATGACGGCGGCATGTCCGGGCAGATGCCGGATCAGGACGAGGGCGACGTCGAGGAGCTGGATGACGGTGCGCTGACCGAGGAGGAACTGGAGGACGAGCAGGAGTACGAGGACGCGGAACAGAAGCGCCGCAATCGCATCATAATGGGTGCGATAGGCGCGGGCTGCGTGCTGTTTTTGATACTGGGCATATGGATGCTGACGCGCGACTCGGTTGACCAGCGCACCGATGCGCTGCCCACGCTGCTGCCGCAGGCTTCGGCTTCGGCCAGCCCCATGCCTTCGCCCTCTGCATCGGCCTCGGCGGGGGCGACTCTGCCCACGCCCGATCCTTCGACGGGGTTTAGGCCGCTGGCTACCGATAGCCCCTCCTGGGTGGATGATGATTCGGCCATAGACGATGACGGCGACGATGAGCAGGTACAGCGCCCCACGCGCAGGCCTACGGGCAGGCCCACCGATATACCCACGCCTAAGCCCAAGCCCACCGACGTACCTACGGTCGCGCCTACGGACATACCCACCGCGCAGCCGACGCTGATACCCACCGAACAGCCCAAGCAGACCGAGATACCCACGCCCATACCCACTGAGCAGCCGCAGATAACGGCAGCTCCCACCGAAGTGCCTACGATAGTGCCTACGGTCGCGCCTGTGCCGACCGAAGTTCCGACCGAGATACCGACCGCTGAGCCTGCTCCCACCGAGCTGCCTACGGTGATACCGACCGAGGAACCCGTGCCGACCGAAGTTCCCACTGAAGTTCCCACCGAGGAGCCCACGGCTGAACCTGAGCCGACCGAGCTGCCCACGGTGATACCGACCGAGGAGCCCGAGCCCACCGAAGTTCCCACCGAGGAGCCGACCATGGAGCCCGAGCCCACCGAAGTTCCCACCGAGGAGCCGACCATGGAGCCCGAACCCACCGAAGTTCCCACCGAGGAGCCGACCATGGAGCCCGAACCCACCGAAGTTCCCACCGAGGAGCCGACCATGGAGCCCGAGCCCACCGAAGTTCCCACCGAGGAGCCGACCATGGAGCCCGAGCCCACCGAGATACCCACTGAGGAGCCGACTGAGGAGCCTGAGCCCACCGAGGAGCCCACGCCCGAGCCTACGACTGAGCCTTCGCAGTATACGTCCTACGACTACATGCCGCAGGGACGCATGAAGTATGTGCTTAACGATGGCCGCGAGCTGTGGACAATGACCATGGATGACGGCATGACCGTGATGGTGCGCACGTATTCGCCCGATGGCAGCGAGAGCACCTGGTACTATGCGGCCACCGATGACGGCATGTATCGATACAGGGGCTACAACGACGGCAGCTCCGGCGAGCTGGTAGTGCGCAGCAATCCCGCCATAGGCAGCGATGCGCTGGGCGGCAAGGCGCATGTCGTTGAGATACTGGAGGAAGGCGTGCTGCTGGACAACGGCGACATGGTGCTGACCGGCATTGGCGTAGTGCCTGCCGAGACCTCCATATCGCAGGAACCCACCCAGCTGACCGATGACGAGCTGGCCAGACTGCAAGGTCTGGACGGCGGCGAGGAAGGCGGCGAGGAGGGCGGCGACGCCGGTGAAGGCGGCGAAGAACCCGCGCCCGAGGAAGACGGCAGCGAGGAATAAGCCCTGATAGCATAAACGCCACATGCATATGCCGCAGCCCGCGCAAGCGGGCGGCGGCGTTTGCACATGATGAGACGGAGGTATGCAATATGGCCATATACAAAAACATACTGGATACGATAGGCGGCACGCCCCTTGTGGAGCTGAACGCGCTGGCGCTCAAGGCGGGCGCGGGCGCGCGGATACTGGCCAAGCTGGAGGCGCGCAATCCCGGCGGCAGCGCCAAGGATCGCGCGGCTCTGTACATGATACGCGCCGCCGAAAGCGCGGGCACGCTCAAAAAGGGCATGCTGCTGGTCGAGCCTACCAGCGGCAACACCGGCGTGGGTCTGGCTCTGGCGGCGGCGGTGCTGGGCTATCAGCTGGTGCTGGTCATGCCCGACACCATGTCGATAGAGCGGCGCAAGCTGGCGGCGGCGTATGGCGCGCGCATAGTGCTTACGCCCGGCGCGCTGGGCATGCGCGGCGCAGTCGAGGAGGCGGAGCGCATCGCCCGCGAGGAGAACGGCTTCATACCCGACCAGTTCAATAACCCCGCCAACGCGCAGGCGCACTATGATACCACCGCGCGCGAGATACTTGCGGACATGGCGGGCGAGCCGGTAGCGGCGTTCGTCAGCGCCGTGGGTACGGGCGGCACGCTGACCGGCATTGGCCGCGCGCTGCGTGAGGCCGATGCAGGCACGCGCATTGTCGCCGTAGAGCCTGCCGAATCGCCGCTGCTGTCCGGGGGCAAGGCAGGTCCGCACGGCATACAGGGCATAGGTGCGAACTTCGTGCCGGGCGTGCTGGACAGGGCGCTGATAGACGAGGTCATGACCGTAAAGACGGAGGATGCGCTGGAGACGGCGCGCATGGCGGCGCGTACCGAGGGCGTGCTGTGCGGCATATCATCGGGCGCGGCGCTGGCGGCGGCGCTTAGGCTGGGCGCGCGCAGCGAGTACGCCGGGCGCACGATAGTGACCGTGCTGCCCGATACCGGTGAGCGCTATCTCAGCACGGCGCTGTTTGGTGAGTGACATGGCGAGGATAGTTGTGGGCATGTCGGGCGGCGTGGATTCGGCTGTGGCCGCCATGGAACTCAAGCGTCAGGGGCATGAAGTGCTGGGCGTATTCATGAAGAACTGGGAGGAGCGCGGCGAGGACGGCGCATGCACCGCCGCCAGCGACTGGCAGGACGTGCAGCGCATCTGTGAGACAATAGACATACCGTACTATTCGGTCAACTTCGCGCGTGAATACATGGACAGGGTGTTCAGCTACTTTCTGGACGAATACCGGCGCGGGCGCACGCCCAACCCGGACGTGCTGTGCAACCGCGAGATAAAGTTCGGCAAGCTCCTGGACTTCGCGCGCGAGCTGGGCGCGGATAAGCTGGCGACCGGCCACTATGCGCGCGTGGAAAAGCGCGGCGATGAATACGTGCTGCTGCGCAGCGCCGACGAGAACAAGGATCAGACCTACTTCCTGTACATGCTGGGTCAGCGCGCGCTGTCCATGGCCATGTTCCCGATAGGCGGCATGACAAAGCTCGAGCTGCGCCGCGTGGCACAGGAGAACGACATCCCCGTCAGCGCCAAGAAGGACTCGACCGGAGTGTGCTTCATAGGCGAGCGCGACTTCAAGAAGTTCCTGATGGAATACCTGCCCGCGCAGCCCGGCGAGATGCGCACGCTGGACGGGCGCGTGGTGGGCAGGCATGATGGGCTGATGTACTACACATTGGGTCAGCGGCGCGGTCTGGGCATAGGCGGCTCGGGCGACGGGCGGCGCTGGTTCGTGGTGGGCAAGGACATGGAGCGCAACGTGCTGCTGGTTGAGCAGGGTGAGGATTCGCCGCTACTGTACTCGCGCGCCGCCATATGCGAATTGCCCAGCTGGATAGCCGGGCATCCGCCCGTAGAGCCGGGCGGCATGCTGAGCTGCATGGTGCGCCTGCGCCACAGACAGCCGCTCCAGCGCGCCAGTCTAATGCTTGACGGTGAGGGCTTCCGGCTGGAGTTTGACACGCCTCAGCGCGCGGTCACGCCCGGACAGGCGGCGGTGATATATCTGGATGACATGTGTCTGGGGGGCGGCACGGTTTGCCGCGCGATACAGTAGGTTGTGCGGTGGGGTGTGATGCACAATAGGCAGTGCGGTGCAGCAAACCGCGCGATACGGCATTCGTTTGATACAATAGTCTCTCTTTATATTGGGCATGCGTTCGAGCAAGGGCATTCATGGCATGAGATGCAGCCAAACAGCTCCGTGCGGCGCATAGTGTTGATGTCGGGCGAAAGGCATGCATGGCATTATATGCGCGCCGCATGCGCAAAACACACAGGGCTGTGGATAAACCCAGATATGCGCATATGGCATTAACCGCAAGAGACGTCAATTGAACTCAACGCAGCCTAATCAGAGCAGCATCGCCGCGCACGATATCAATGGCAAATCATATCGCACAGCACATTGCGATGCTGATTCTGCTCAATGCACATGATACAATGCGTGACATCCAGCAGACATCGCACAGGGCTGTGGATATGTCCGAGTGCTGCGCGCCATAGCGCAAATGCCGACAGCGCAAGCCGCAGCATGCTTTGCGGCAGGAACAAATGACATTCACAAATTCGGAGGGATACATTATGGCAAATACATTCTTGCAGTCGCCGCCCATGGGCTGGAATAGCTGGGACTGCTATGGCGCCAGCGTGCGCGAGGACGAGACGCTGGCCAACGCGCGCTTTATGGCTGAGAACCTCAAGCGGTATGGCTGGGAATACGTGACCGTGGACATACAGTGGAGCGAGCCGGGCGCGCAGGGTACGGAGTACCGCAATCTGCCCAAGCTGTGCATGGACGAGTTCGGCAGGCTGATTCCCGCCGAGAACCGCTTTCCGTCGGCGGCGGGCGGCGCGGGCTTTGCGCCGCTGGCTAAGGCCATACACGACATGGGGCTGAAGTTCGGCATACACATACTGCGCGGCATACCGCGTCAGGCCGTATACGCCGACTGCCCGGTCAAGGGTACGGAGTATACCGCCCGCGACATCGCTCTGGGCAACAACATATGCCCGTGGAATATGGACATGTACGGCGTTGACCCTAATCATCCCGGCTCTCAAGCGTACTATGACTCGCTGCTTGAGATGTATGCGAGCTGGGGCGTGGATCTCATCAAAGTGGACGACATGAGCCATCCCGAATATTCTAGTGGCAGCGACTATCACTCGGGCGAGGCGCGGCTGATACGCAACGCCATAGATAAGACCGGCAGGAACATAGTGTTCTCCTCGTCGCCGGGCATGTTCTCGCTCAAGGCGGCGGAGGATGTGTCCAAGTTTACCAACATGTGGCGCATATCCAACGACTTCTGGGACAGGTGGGAGGCGCTGGACGAGCAGTTCGATCTGCTCACTCAGTGGCTGCCCTATATGAAGCCCGGCCACTATCCCGATGCTGACATGATACCCGTGGGCAGGCTGTCGGTGCGCTCCAACTGCGGCTGGAATCAGCCGCGCGACACCAACTTCACCCGCAATGAGCAGCGCTTCCTGATGTCGCTGTGGTGCATAGCGCGCTCGCCGCTGATACTGGGTTGCGACATGCCGGGCATGGACGAGTTCACGCTGTCGCTGCTGACCAATGAGTATGCGCTGGCCGTCAATCAGCACTCCCGCAACACGCGCATGCTGTTCCGTCGCGGCGGCGTGGGCGCATGGGCGTGCGACACCGGCGAGGGCGCGTGCATAGGCCTGTTCAACCTGAGCGATGAAGCGCGCGCGGTGGCCGTGACGCTGGAGGAGGCCGGAGTGAGCAGCGGCATGGATGCCGTGGACGCATGGACGGGCGAGAAGGCGCTGTGCGGCGGCGGTGCGCTCTGCGCGAAGCTGGGTGCGCACGAGGGTACGCTGATAAGGCTGCGCCGCGCCTGAAAGCGGGCGCGCTGACTTGCGCGGGAGGGCTTGAGGCCGCGAGCATTTATCCCGGCGGCACGCGCGCTTACTGCGCGGCGCTTGTGCGTGCGCTTCCGGCCATGTCAGGTATAGGCATTCTGAAGTGAGATTGGCTTGCGCAGGCGCTTTTAGCGGCGCAAGCGGCGGGGAGCTTTTACGTCTGTGCGCAATTTGGGCGGCATGTGCGGCGATACAGCGCTGCGCATGCCGCCTTGAGCATAAATGGGCGCTGCGCGAAAAAGCGCGGCATGGGCTTGTGGCGAATATCACAAACTTTGACATTGGTGCGAATAAGGGCTTTCGCAGTCAAAAACATATGGTATAATGGCAGCGTATGAGGCGCTTTTGCCAGCCGGCAGTCAAGCGCCGCGCGGACGATGCACTTTAGGTGCTGAACTGCGCCGCCACCGCGCAAGGCCGAATTGCGCGCGGGCAGCAGTCAGGAGCAGCACCGTCAAAGTATGTACATATTGCGGAGGTATATATCATGAACACCATGGCTCCCCGACAGCGCATGATAACGGCGCTGGAGCGCGGCGTGCCGGATCGCGTGCCGACGTTTGAACTGGAGTTCCAGCTCTCGCCCGAACTCGTGGGGCGCGACTTTCTGCGCGAAAGCGAGCTGGAAGGGCTGGACGAAGCACAGGTGCAGGCGCGCCTGCGCGACAACGCCCAACTGCTCATAGACGTGTACACGCTGCTGGAACACGACGCCATATGCATACAGTACCTAAATCGCGAGCATACCGCCGACACCGTGCGCTACATACGCGAGCTGTCGGGCGACAGGTTCATGCTGCTGGCGCATGGCGACGGCACGCTGGCCATACCCGACGGCGACGGCATGTATGAGCTGAGCTATGCGCTGTTTGAGCAGCCCGAGGAGATGCATGCAAAGTGCCGCCGCATGGCCGATGCCGCAATAGCGGGCAATGACTATCTGCTTGAGCACGGCATGGACGGCTTCATACTCTGCTCGGACTACTGCTTTAATCAGGGACCGTTCATGTCGCCGGACATGTTCTCCGAGTTCGTGACGCCGTATTTAAAGGACATAATCGCCGCCATACGCGCAAAGGGCGGCTATGCCATAAAGCATACCGACGGCAACATAATGCCCATAATAGACCAGCTGGTGTCCTGCCGGCCGCATGCGCTGCACTCGATAGACCCCATGGCCGGCGTGGACATAAAGCTGGTCAAGGAGCGCTATGGCGACAGGGTGGCGCTGTGCGGCAATGTACACTGCGCCGCCATGCAGACCGGCACTGAGCAGGAGGTCATAGACTCCGCTGAGTACTGCCTGCGCCATGCCAAGCCGGGCGGAGGCTATGTCTACTGCACGAGCAACATACCCTTCCGCGGCCTGCCGCTGGAGAGATATCAGCTGGTGCTGGACGTGTGGAAGAAGCATCGCGATTACTGATGACGGGCACATGCGGGCAGGAATGCGGCGCATGGGCGGACCATTGAACATTAGATACCCCTGCGTGCTGCCATTGTGCAGAGCATGCAGGGGTGTTTTTTAACGCGCAATTCAGCGGCGATACCGCGCTGAGATGCCCGGCCGTCAGTGGCGTGGCCTGCTGCGATGCTTGAGCGCGGCGAAGCATGCTTCCGCAATTCGGCGGCGCGCTATGGCGGCATTTTGCGGCGCGATGACGAGCGCGGGACTTATCAGCCAAACTATTGCAAATAACTTGCAAACTACACCAAACTGCACAGGTTTTGGTATTGACAATAGTCCGTCACATGACTATAATTGCAAAGGAGTTGCATTAGTGGCCGCGCGGCATGTGCTGCGCGGCGATTTTTCCCGAGAAACGGTGCAAACGGCCTATATGAAAGGAATGGACGGTATATCATGGCAAAGGGAGGACTTAGGGCGCTTATGCTCAGCGCGGCGCTTCTGCTTGCGGGCGCGCCTGCGCGCGCGGCGGATGAGTTCGACATACTGACCTCATTTTACCCCATGTACCTGCTCACGGTCAACGTGGCGGGCGGCATAGAGGGCGTGAACGTGGTCAACATGGCCGAGCAGAACGTGGGCTGCCTGCACGACTACTCGCTGCGCACGGGCGACATGCGCATGATACATTCCGCCGATGTGGTGGTGGTAAACGGCGCAGGCATGGAGGGCTTCATAGACAAGATTGTGGACGATCAGCAAAAGCCGGTCATAGACGCAAGTCAGGGCATAGAGCTGATAACCGCTCAAGGCCACGGCGATGAGGATGACCACGCCGAAGAAGCGGAAGATGCGCATGTGGAAGGCGATGCGGCGGGATTGGACGTACATGCGGGCGATGATGCGTCTGCCGAAGATGCCGCGCATGTAGGCGATGATGCTGCCGACGATGCCGCGCATGCAGGCGATGATACGTCAGCTGACGATTCCGCGCATGCGGGCGATGATGCGTCTGCCGATGCTACCGCGCACGCCGCAGAACCCGCCGACGCACATGCGGGTCACGACCACGGCGCGGTAAACGCACACATATGGATGTCGCCGCGTCAGGCCATGGCTCAGGTGGAAAACATAGCGCGCGGGCTGATTGAGCAGGACGGCGCCCACGCGCAGCAATATCGAGCCAACGCCGACGCATACATAGCCCGGCTCAAGGCGCTGGATGAGCAGATAGCAGCCGAACTTGCGCCCGTGCGCGGCGCGCGCATAGTCACCTCGCACCCGGCGTTTGAGTACCTTGCGCGCGATTACGGCATAGAGATAGTCGCGTCGCTGGGGCAGGAGCCGGGGCGGATGCCGCGCACGCGCGACATGGCTGAGCTTGTGGACACGGTGCGCGGCATGAACATACGCGCGCTGTTCGTGGAGCGGGCATATGCCGAAAAGGCCGCCGAGGTGCTGGCGCGCGAGACAGGCGTGAGCATATACACGCTGGATTCGCTCACCAGCGGCGACCTGGATGCGGAGGCCTACGAAAGGGCGATACTAAACGACGCGCGCACGCTCAGGGAGGCTTTGGAAGATGCATAGTGAGAACTGCGGCCTGTGCCGCATAGAGATGGAACACGTGAGCGTGCGCCGGGGACAGACCACGCTGCTCAAGGATATCGACCTGCACGTACACTGCGGCGAGCTTACCGCGCTCATAGGGCCAAACGGCGCTGGCAAGACCACGCTGCTCAAGGCCATAATGGGCATAATCCCGCACGAGGGCGACATAGTCCATCTGCGCGAGGACGGCACGCCGCTAAGACAGGTCAAGGTTGGCTATGTGCCGCAGCATCTGGACATGGACACCGACACGCCGCTTAGCGTATGCGATCTGGTGACGGCGGCCACGGGCAGGCATCCCGCCTGGCTGGGCGCGCGCCGGGCGGAGCGCGAACGGGCGCGCAGGCTGCTGGAGGCGACGCACTGCGAGGGGCTGCTGGAGCGGCGCGTGGGCGCGCTGTCGGGCGGCGAGCTTCAGCGGGTGCTGCTGGCGCTGGCGCTTGACCCCATGCCCGATCTGCTGATACTGGATGAACCGATATCCGGCATGGATCAGAACGGCGTGGATATGTTCTACAACATGGTGAGCGAGCTGCTCAAGAAGCATCACATGGCCATAGTGCTTGTGTCGCACGACTTTGAGATGGTCAGAAGGCATGCGCAGCGCGTGGTGATGATAGACGGGCGCATAATGTGCAGCGGCACGCCGGACGAGGTATTCGCTTCGCCCGAGTTCATAGGAGTATTTGGCAGGATGGGAGGCGGCGGGCGATGAACGGCACTTTGGAGTTTCTCTCGGCGCTGCCCTTTGAGTGGTGCCAATATGGATTCATGCGGCTGGCGCTGGCGGCGGTGCTGCTGATAGCGCCTGCGATGGCGCTGATGGGCACTATGGCGGTGTCGGGGCGCATGGCGTTTTTCTCGGATGCGCTGGGACACAGCGCGCTGACTGGCGTGGGCATAGGCATACTGCTTGGCTTTTCCAACCAGCTGCCTGCCATGCTGGTGTTCGGCGTGATATGGGCGCTGCTGCTGATACTGGTAAAGCAGCGCGGCGGCGCGTCGGCGGACACGGTGATAAGCGTGTTCTCATCGACCACGTCCGCATTGGGACTGCTGATAATGGCGGGCGGCGGCGGGCTGGCGCGCTATGAGGGCATGCTGGTGGGCGATGTGCTGGGTGTGACCGGGCGCGACCTGATAATGCTGGCATGCGTGCTGGCGGCGGTGCTGGTGTTCTGGCTGACGCTGTACAACCGCATGCTGCTGACCAGCGTGAACGCCGACTGGGCGCGCAGCCGCGGCGTGCGCACGCGGGCAGTGGAGTGCGCGTTCGCGGCGCTGATGGCGGCGGTCGTGATGCTGTGCATACAGTGGATAGGCACGCTGCTGATAAACTCGCTGCTGATACTGCCCGCCGCGGCCTCGCGCAACATAGCGCGCAACAGCCGCCAGTACGCGCTAATAGCCGTGGCGATAAGCATAGTGTCGGGCGTGTGCGGGCTGATACTGTCGTTTTACCTCAACACCAGCGCGGGCGCGGCCATAGTGCTGTGCGCGTCGGCGCTGTACTTTGTGACGCTGGGCCTGCGCGCGCTGGCACACAGGTGATGCGCCGGATGGCTTGCCGCGCAAGGCAGATGGACTGTGCGGTGATGGAGTGCCGCATGTGAGCCTGCCCGAGTATAGGCGAATCGGAATGTGTCTGACGAGCAAGACCGAGGGAGCATGCAGTGATAGAGCGTCGCATGCGAGCCTGCCCGAGCATAGGCGAATCGGAATGTGTCTGACGAGCAAGGCCGATGGAGCATGCAGTGATGGAGTGCCGGATGAGAGAATGCCTGAGCATTGGCGAATCGGAATGTGTCTGACGAGCAAGACTGAGGGAGCATGCAGTGATAGAGCGTCGCATGCGAGCCTGCCCGAGCATAGGCGAATCGGAATGGCTTTGCCGAGCAAGCGCGCAGTGATAGAGCGCCGCGCCTGAGCATGCCTTGCCAGCAGTGATTGTACATGAACACGAGCTGTATGCCATGCAGCAATGATATATGCCCTGAATCCTACATTTAACATTGAGAATGCAGGATTCAGGGCATATTTTTATAGAATTACTTTAGTTAATCCCAAAGCTGTGGCAAAGTATGGGCGATATCCCGGCACAGCGGG
>JBMNUB010000018.1:0-49170 GCA_050946055.1 Candidatus Fimadaptatus sp.
CAAATGAGTACGCCGCACAGGACGGCTACACGACGAACGAGTACGCCGCGCAGGACGGCTACACGGCGAACGGGTACGCCGCGCAGGACGGCTACACGGCGAACGGGTACGCCGCGCAGGACGGCTATGCAGCGAACGGGTACGCCGCGCAGGACGGCTATGCGTCGAACGAGTACGCTACACAGGACAGCTACACGACGAACGAATACACCGCACAGGCCGGCTATGCAGCGAACGGGTACGCCGCACAGGCCGGCTACACGTCGAACGAGTACACCGCGCAGGACAGCTATGCGGCGAACGGGTATGCCGCACATGATGCCGGTATGGCTTACGTGGATGCTGAGCAGCAGTATGTGCCGGAGAGCATAGCCGCTGAAACGCCTGTGCCTGATCGGCAGGAAAAGCTATTTGCCGAGCCGCCCAAGTTCGCGCGCAGCAGTGGCGCGGCTATGCCGGCGTATGGCAGGGTGTATCAAGGCCCGGGACAGCGCTATATGCCCGTTCAGGTCAACGAGCGGCCGCAGTTTGAGTTGCCCGACATGGACATAGCGGCGCTGGACGATGAGGGAGGCATGCCTGCTGAGGCAGAAGGAGAGCGCGTCGCGTCCGCACCTGTGGAGACGCATGAGCGGCCCGCGCCTGCCGCACAGCCCGCGCCTGCCGCACAGCCCGCGCCGGTTGCACAGCCCGCGCCCGCCGCACAGCCTGCGCAGAGTGACGAGGTTCATGCTAAAGCGGATGGGGCGGAAGCTCATGCGGCTGCGCCTGCCAAGAGCGCACAGGCCGGTAAGGCTGCGCAGAGTGCATCTAAGCCAGAGACGCGCAAGGCGCAGACAGATATGCCCCGCGGATATCAGTCACGCCGCGAGCGCGCTGCCAAGCGCCGCGAGGCAGAACTTGCCGCGCAGGAGCGCGCTACACAGGAGCGTGCCGCGCAGGAGCGCGCCGCGCAGGAGCGCGCCACACAGGAGCGTGCCACACAGGAGCGCGCCGCACAGGAGCGTGCTGCGCAGGAGCGTGCTGCGCAGGAGCGTGCCACACAGGAGCGCGCCACGCAGCAGCCATCCATATCGGTTCATGCCGTGGACGAACAGACTCAGTGGCAGCGACCGGTTGCTCAGCCCATGCCGCCGCGCTCGATAAGCGTGCGCGCGTCGGGTGATACGCGCGACAGGGAGTACGACGATTGATGTGGACGCATGCCGCGCAGGAAGGCATTCATTGCCGGCGCGGCTCATGCCGGGCGCGGCGCACGAAGGACGGGTGCGCCGCGCATTTGCGCAGTCATGCGCTAAAGTTTGATATGTGTATGCAAAGGGGAGATATGATATGATAGAGCGCAGAGGGCGCATAACGGCCTTCGTAGGCAATTACGGCAGCGGCAAGACTGAGATATCGCTGAGCACGGCGCTGGACATAAAGGCGGCGGGCGCGGCAGAGGTTATGCTGGTGGATTTGGACATAGTGAACCCGTACTTCCGCAGCTCTACGCGCCGCGAGCTGCTGCGCGCGCAGGGGGTGGAGGTGGAGCAGCCCTCGTTTGCGCTGACCACAGTGGACATACCGGCGCTTCCGGCCAGCATACTCAGCATATTCGAGCGCCCCGAACTTCAGGTTGTGCTGGATGTGGGCGGCAACGATACGGGCGCGGCGGCACTGGGGCAGTATAAGCCGTATCTGGAGCGCGAGGGCTGCGATCTGCTGTATGTGATAAACGCACTCAGGCCGCTTTCGGGCTGCGCGGATGATATAATCGAGATGATGGCCGAGATACAGGGCCGCGCGCGCATAGCCATATCGGGCCTTGTCAACAACACCAATCTTCAGGACGAGACGACGATTGAGGACGTGCTTGCGGGTCAGAAGATAGTCGAGGAAGTATCGGCGCGCACGGGCATACCGGTGCGCGGCATAGGCGTGCTGGAGGGCATGCTGGACGCGCTGCCGGAGGAGATGAGGCGCATAGCCTTCCCGGTAGTGCGCCGCATGGCTCCCGAGTGGCTGGAGGAGTGAGCGCGATGAGAGGTGCCATCATAGCAGGTGATGGCATGGGAACCCACCTAGGCGCCCCTGAAAGTGGAGCTGCCGCGTGAGCGACTGAGGGGTAACCCAGCCGCGACAAGAGCAATCTTGCGTGGGCCGGGACAAACTCAGTTCCTCCTAAAGCAGCCAGCCGATATTCGGGGTAAATCCTTCCGGCGCTTGCGCACCACATTCCCTTTCGGGGAAGGCAGGGCTGGGCTACGGCGCAGCCGTACTCCGCTGAACCGGGAAGCTGTTACCATAGCGGCTGAATGTCACCCCTACCGCAATTGAATATAGCAAAAATCCGCTTTCAGCATCGCCCGATGCGTTGAAAGCGGATTTTTTGCACATTGACATTGGAACGCGCCAGCATGTATCTTTGATAGGCGACGCGCAGACTTCCGCGCTTAATGCGCTGCATGCCGCGCCGCAGTCATCACTCGCTGTACTTCATGTCCTCGACCGTCCAGCCTGCCAGCACGGGGCGCATGCCGGCGGCTATGTCGCGCGCGCCGGGCAGATCGTGTTCCAGCCAGTTGCCGCACTCGCGTGAGGACTGCGCGCCCGGAATCGGGCCGTCAAAGGCGCATATGAAGTCCAGCGTATCGCGGAACAGGTCCAGCGCCTGCTCGTGCGTTATGCCGCGCGTCAGGAAGTAAAAGCCCGTGCGGCAACCCATCGGCCCTACGTATACAACCGCATCCGAGAGCGCGCTGTTGCGTACGTAAGTCGCAAACAAATGCTCAAATGTGTGCAGCGCGGCATTGGCAAGGTACGCGCCCGAGTTTGGCACGACCATGCGTATGTCGTATGTCACTATGTCGCCGTCCACGCGCGATATGTAAAAGCCCTTTTTAAGCACGTCGTGGTTTATCTCAAAAGAGGTTATGTTCTTCATTTGCATGCCTCCAGTCGGATTATGGAGCCGGCCGGCACCTTGACCGGCGCGTCGTCCGCGCTTATGTATACGTCATGCGCGCTTATGTTCTGCACCATAGACCAGTCGGCGCTGAAGCGCAGCCCGCGCAGCGCATTTATGTAGTCCACTATCTCTATGTTGGTGGCGTACCAGATGTCGTCGCGGCCGCCTGCCTGCGCGCAGAAGTTCTCTATCACGTCCCAGTTACCGTCGCGGTCAAACTCGAACGAATGTCCCCACAGATAGAACAGGCGCGGCTTGCGCGAAGGATAGCGGTCGTTTAGGAACTTGTCCCAGAGGTCGCCTATGCCGTTGTGGTGGCAGGTGGGGTCCCATGTCAGGAAGTCATCCGGCACGTCAAAGCGTCCGGTAGCGCGGGTGGTGCGCGAGTATTCCACGCCCAGCGCCCTGAGCAGCTCGACTACTCCCTCGTTAAAGTCGCCGAAAGGATAGCTCATGCCGCGCAGCGGATAGCCAGCCAGCGGTTCAAGTATGCGGCGATTGTCCTGCACCTCGGCGGCCACCAGCGGCAGCGTGAGCTGCGTGGGGAAGGGATGATTGTGCATGTGCAGGCTCAACTCATGGCGCGCAGCCAGCTCGCGGGTCTGCGCGGCGTCCAGATGCCAGCTGTCCGAGCCGTCCATGGCGTAGTTGCTGTTCAGGTGGAATGTGCCGCGTATGCCGTGCGCATCAAATATGTCGGCCAGACGCATGTCAAAGCGCACGCCGTCGTCGTAGCTCATGGTCAGCGCGTGCGTGAGGCCACCCGGCCAGCGGTTGAGGTCTATTTTCATAAAAGCATCTCCTTTGTATCATAGGGCTGAAGCGCAGTGCAGATGCGCACAGCCGCCTGTCTTCATGCATGCCATGTTGCGGCACATCAGAAGGAATGCCGGGGCGCTGGACATGAGCCGCCCGCGCATACCGCTGCCCTTGCGGCCGCTTATGCCCGGCTTAAAGGCGGATTGCTCTAAGGATGCCATAGCCGCCGATTGGCCGCTTATAGGCTTATATCGCGCCAAACCGCCGGCGCGGATACTGCGCCGGCGACGTTTCCGCCCTGTAAAACGGCCCTGCCCGCGCATGCATTCCGCACGCCCGCCGCTGAAAGCGATGCAGTTTGGGCGCGCCATGGCATCGCAAAGCGCTAAAGTCTTATCGACAGCCTGATATCATTTTACACCGCTTTTAGCAACTGTCAACCATGTAAATTAACAATAGGCGCGTCAAAGGCCATGTTTTGCTCGGAAAATATTGACTAAAGGCCGATTTAGGGTTATAATTTGTGTAGAACAGGTTTAAAACACATAAAGTGCAAAAAATTGTCCAAGGGGCGATAAATAGAGCAGATCTGTTTATGCAAAAATTAAAGGCGGGTGTATTCGGTGGCTATAAATGGAAATTTGGCATTGGCCTGGCTGGAAGAAGATGATCCCTCCCGCGGTTTTTTTCGCGTAAGACCGACAGCTGTCATATCTTGTGCTGCCGGGGCATATGTCCACGGCGGTGAATACGGCGAGGAAGGTTTTTTGCGCATTGTACCCGATAAAAATGAAATGAGTACATTTAAGCTGCGCATGCGCACATTGGGCAGACTGTGCCTGATAGATCTGCGCGCTCACCCGCGTGAAAATGATAAGATAAGGCAAAACAAAAACTACGCGCTGGGAACGGACAAAAATCCCTTTATGATATATTCGGATGTGATACGCGGCATACCCGACGGACTGGTGAGCGAGCTGCGCGCGCAGTCCGACAGCGGCGAACCTATCACGGCCAAGGTATATCTGCGCGAAGGCGATGCAGTGACCGGCCCATACCGGTGGTCGGGCGACGGGCTGGAGGCATGTGAAGGCGCTGAGTCAGGAGTGGACATAAGCGCGTACAGCATATTGGAGCTGGATGATGGACTGGGCGGGCGCGCTACGCTAATGGTGCGCCACGTGGATGACGTGGAGGCGTTGCAGCTAAGCCCGATAAGCGAATTCGTGCCTGAGCGCGAGGGCAAGCGCCAGTCGCCGCCTTCGGCCAGACCTGCCGATGCGGAGCTGCATGCCGAGCCGCATGATGAGCTGGGCGCGCCGCCGCACGCTGAGCCGGAAAGGGCATCTCACGAGGGAGAACTGCCCATAGCGCTCAAGCGCCTTAAGGAGCAGATGGGCCTGAATCCGCGCCGCGGGCGCAGCCTGAGCGAGGTGGTGGACGAGCAGTGGCGCATGCGCCGCCAGGAGGAGCTGGGGCAATGCGTGCCGCCGCTGGCAGGCTCAGAGCCGGTGGCCTCGCCGGCAGAGCGGGCGCTGGCCGCCATGGATGCGGCATGGGAGTTCGAGGGGGCGCGCGCGCCGCTAATACAGGGCATAATATCCAAGGACGAGCTGGTGCGCAGGCTGCTTGAGGTATGTCCGCCTCAGCAGGGAGCGCTACCCACGGATGTGCGCCTTATAGAGCTTGAGGAAGAGCGGCTGAAGCTGATAACCGAGATCGACGGGCTGAAGCGCCATTCGCGCGAGATGAAGGCCGAGGTGCTGCGCGAGCTGCACCGCACGGGCGAGATACAGGCCGACGAGCTGCGCAACAGCATAGTGCTGCTGGAAGAACAGATAGAGGAGCGCAGGCTCAAGATAGGCGAGCTGGAGCAATCGCTGAGCGAACTAAAGGAGGGCGCGCGCCGCGCGCTGGACAGGCCGCTGACCGAGCGGCTGACCGAGATGGTGACTCAGGACAGGCTGCGCGAACTGCTGGGGCTGGAACTCGCTGTAAATGCGCCCGCTGAGGCCGAGGACATAAGCGGGGCCGCGCATGCCGGGGAGGATGACGCGCCGGAAGCTGTGCTGACCGAGTTGTCATCGCCTGATGAGCTTATAGACCGCGCTTCGATGGGTCTGCGCGCGGCGGGATGGCAGTTTGCGCGCGATGACGTGGTGCATATGCTGCTGGCGCTGGCGCTGGGCAGGCCGTTGATACTGTCGGGCTTTGCGGGGTGCGATGACGAGCGGTTCGCCGGGGCGCTCAGCGATGCGCTGGGCATGGAGCGGCTGCGCGACTGCGTGCGGCTGAATGCGGAGGGCGATTGTGCCGCCGTGCCGCCACAGGGCAGCGCCGTATGCTCCATATGGGATTATCCAGCCGGAGCGCCGGTGGGCAGCGCACTGCTGGACGCGGGCTTTGTGATGAGGGACGATTCACTGTGCTGTCTGCCACAGCGGATGGACGCGCTGCCGCCGCTTGCGGACGAGAGCCTGAGCGTCATGGTCGGGGACGCGCACATAAGCGAGCGCGCTGCGGGCAGGCTGAACGCGCTGGTTAGGCGCTTGGGCGAGTTTGGCGCGCGAGTGTCCCATGGCGCGCTGAACGACTGTGCGCGCTATGTGGCGTCTGCCGCCAAGCTGATGAGCGGCGGCGAGGATCAGGCGTTGGATCAGGCGTTTGCCAGCCGCGTGCTGCCGTCGCTGCTGGTGCCGGCAGCAGATGAACTGATACAGGCGCTGCCGGTCATATTTAAGGGCATGGAAAAGTGCATGAAGATAATGCGCGCGCCGCTGCCCATATATTGACGCATCTAAGCAGTGTGACATGTACATCGTTTGAGGTATTAGAGACATGCGGATGACCGCATGACTTGGTGTGCTGTAAAAGCCGGCAGCTTGATAAGCGCGAAACGCTCATGCGTGCAATGCAAATGGCAAATGAAGGCGAAGCGGTTGCCGGTGCAGCTACGATTTGCAGATGCATTAGGCGCGCAAGCGGAAGTCATAAGTTAAGCCGCCATGTCAGCGCGAGCTTTTCTGGATTGCGGGGCTTGCCTTGAGCCATGCGGATGACCGCATGGCTGGTTTTCGTGGGGCGGAAGTGCCATATGATGCGCCCGGGATGGCGTCGTTGATGCTGCGCGCGCAAGCATGCGTCTGGTGGCGGTTGCGTTCGGGCGGTTAGGCAATCCCATATGCGCCCGCGTGCGCAAAAAGCTCTCATTCCATCCGCGTGGCAGCTTGCGCAGTGAGCCGCAGCCCGAACGGATGGGTGCGGCTGATGAACGCTTGCAATGCGAAGTGTATTGAGAAGCTTGAGCTGGATTATGATGGATAAATGACCACCCGGACAAAGAGGTTCGGGTGCCTGCTGCGCGGATTGCAGATTTCTTGATTCTCTTATATACTTCACTTGGGGGAGAATGCTGAACTGGATGGAGGAGCATGCGATGGAGATAAGGCGGCTGACAAACGCTGAAGAAAAGCGGAAAGTGACAAGGCTCATACTTGAAGCGCTTCCAGAATGGTTCGGCATTACGGAAGCAAGGGAAGAATACATAAGGGACTGCGCCGATGGCATGTTTTTTTCTGCCTGCGATGGGGATAAACCGGTGGGCTTCTTGCACCTGAAGGAAACGGGCGCTGCCACGGTTGAGCTGCATGTCATGGGCGTTTTGAAGGAATTCCATAGGCGGGGCGTTGGCCGGGAGCTGTTTCATTGCGCTAGGCGGGCGGCAAGCGAAGCGGGCTATTCCTTTATGCAGGTAAAGACCGTACAGATGGGCAGATACGATGAATACGACAGAACAAACAGGTTCTATATTGCTATGGGCTTTCGGGAATTCGAGGTGTTTCCAAATCTGTGGGATGAATGGAACCCCTGCCAAATATATGTCATGAGCTTGGGATAACTGCCGGCATGGCGGCGGGCTGCCGCAAGGCAATTTGAGAGCGAAAGGGTGAGCTTCCATGCCGCCTTGCCGGAATAGCCGTGTGTCCTGCGGTGCTTTACGCTCTGCCGGGGGAAAGGGGTGATTGACAGAGGGAGCTTCCTTGCTCCGCTCCGTCCGGGCGGCTTCCGGCTGGTGACGATTATGAGCTATGTGGGCTTGCATGCGCTTGCCAGATGAAAGGCCGATTGGTGTTGCTGCGGGCTTACTGCCTGCAAGCGCGCTTGTGTGCACTAGCCAGATGAAAGGCCGATTGGTGTTGCTGCGGGTTTGCTGCCTGCAAGCGGCTTTGTGTGCGCTCGCTAGATGAAAGGCCGATGGGGATTACTGCGGGTCTGCTGCCTGCAAGCGGCTTTGTGTGCGCTCGCTCTGTGCAAGGCCGATGGGTGTTGCTGCGGGCTTGCTGCCTGCAAGCGCGCTTGTGTGCACTCGCCAGATGAAAGGGCGATGGGTGTTGCTGCGGGCTTACTGCCTGCAAGCGGCTTTGTGTGCGCTCGCCAGATGAAAGGGCGATGGGTGTTGGTTGCTGCGGGTTTGCTGCCTGCAAGCGGCTTTGTGTGCGCTCGCTCTGTGCAAGGCCGGTTTGGATTGTTGTGGGCTTGCTGCCAACAAGCGACTTTGTGTGCGCTCGCCTGCCGGTAAGGTTACAATAGACATCAATAAACCCTCCGCGTGCTTTAAGCGCATGCGGAGGGTTGCGTGTTTTGTGAGCTGCGCCCATGCAATCATGAGGCTTTGCGGCCTGAGTTGATGATATCAAGCGCTGAGGGGGATGCTTGGAGAATGGCGCTGGTGATTGCTTCCTGCGCATGCCCGATGACGGCTTTGGCGGGACGGCTGGCGCATGAGGTGCGGGTGGTAACGATGCGCCAAGCTCGCCCTTGGCTGTCAAGCGCAGGAGCGCATGGAGGACATGCCCCATGCGCGCAGTATTCGCTGCAGCGCGAGTGAACGCCCGGCGCTTACAGCTGCTATTCCGGTCGGGCGAGGAGATTGCGCTCGAATGCAGAGGCTGGCTCCGCGTGAAGCTGATCGGCGCAGGCACCACATGCGGTTGTACAGGGCAAATCGCCTTTGCGCAGGCGGACTGCGCTTACTCTATGGGTATGCCGCCGCTCCAGGCGCTGTTGCCCATGCCGTCATCCAGCTGTACGCGGATGTAGCGCTCGCCGCGCTTGAGCGGGTACTCGACATGCGTTATAGGCTCGTCGCCCTCAAACGTGCGCTTGCCCGCCCAAGGCAGGTTGCTGTAGAATATCGCGCGCTTGGTGGGCTGGCAGTCTACTATCAGCGCGTCCTTGGTCAATTCTATCTGGGTAAAGCGCGGCCCCTGACTGGCGTACATGCGCCCTGAGCGTATGGCGTCCATTATGCATTCCAGCGTGAACTCGGCGGCGTTTACATATGTGAACGAGCGCGTATGCTCGCCGGTATAGGTGTGAGAATCGTCGGAGGCGACCACGGGCGTAAACTTGCCATGCGTATAGGTGAGGTCAGCGAACTGAGAACCATCGGCGCGCGCGGCATTCCATGGTATGCCGGAGGTGGAGTTGTATATCTCCATGGCGGCAAGGCCGGTGAGCGGCAGAGTCACGTTGAGCGTGTTCAGCGACCATGCGGGGTGCGCCAGTATCGCCAGACCACCCTGCGCGTTTATGGCGTCTATGGCCTGCTGAGCGCTTTCACCGCGCATGGGAGGCGAAAGCTCGGGCTCGCCGCGCAGGCCTATGCCCACTATGTGTATGCACTGATCGCTGAGCATGTAGTCGAACTCCACGCCGCCGGTGAGCAGCATGCCGTCCCGAATCTCGGGGTAGGACATCTTGCGGTGGTCGGTGAGCGCTAGAAAGTCGTAACCGGCGGCCTTGTAAAGCGCAATAGCCTCGTCCGGAGTGCGCTTGCCGTCGCTTATGGTGGTGTGCGCGTGCATGTTGCCCTTGTACCAGTTGAGGTTTTCGTCAAATAGTTTCATACTCAAGGCTCCTTTTCAACGCCGTTTGGTGCAATTATAGCACGCAAGTGTTAATGCTGTGTGGAGACGATACTTGTGCGGGCGGCATCGCTTTCCATTATGCGCTTGAATAGAGGACGGATTAAGGATATAATAAAGTCAGTACAGCGCGCGGCGCTGACAATGAAGATATGGAGATGGTAACATGATAATCACGAATGCCCGAGTGCTGCTGGGCGACAGGCTGGTAAGCGGCATGGACGTGCGCGTTGAGGATGGACTCATAGCCGAACTGGGCGTGTCGCTGAGCGGTGCGGACAGGCTGGACGCGCATGGCAGCGTGCTGGCTCCCGGCTTCTGCGACATACACATACATGGCTACGGCGGATATGACACAATGGACGGCGCGGATGCCGTGCTGAAGATGAGCGAAGGTCTGGCCAGCCACGGCTGCACTTCGTTCCTGGCCACGACCTGTTCGGCGCCTGTGGAGCCTTCGGCCTTTGCCGTGCGCGGCGTTAAGAAGGCCATGCAGATGCAGGCTGCTGACGGAGCCAGGGGCGCGGCGGTGCTGGGCTGCCATATGGAAGGCCCGTTCCTGAACGATGCCAAGCGCGGCGCGCAGGATCCCAACGGCATACTCAAGCCCTCGGTGGAGACCTACGAGCAGATAGTGGGCGAGGCCGGCGACATAGTGCGCCTGATGACCGTAGCGCCTGAGATAGAGGGTGCGCGCGAACTGTGCCTGTATGTGCGCCCGGGCGTGACGCTGGCCGTGGGTCACACCGTGGCTACCGCCGAGCAGGTCGAGACTGCCGCGTCGTGGGGCTGCTCGCAGATAACTCACATGTTTAACGGCATGAATGCGCTGCATCACCGCGAGCCGGGCGTGCCGGGTCAGGCGCTGGCCGACGACAATTACTCAGTGCAAATGATTGCGGACCTCGTGCATCTGCATCGCTCGGCGCTGCGCCTGTGCTACAATGCCAAGGGCTATGAGAAGTGCATACTTATAACCGACGCCATGGCGGCAACCTGCATAGGCGACGGCCACTTCAAGCTGGGCGCGCTGGACGTATACGTAAAGAACGGCGAGGCGCGTCTGGCCGAGGGCAATCTGGCGGGCTCCACGCTGACCATAGAGCGCGCGGTGAAGAACATGGTCGAGACGGTCAAGGTGCCTGCCGAGCATGCGCTTCAGATGGCTTCCCGCATACCTGCGCAGTCGATAGGCCTGAATGACCGCGGCATAATAGCCGTGGGCAAGCGCGCCGATCTGGTGTTGCTGGATGATGGCTGGAACGTAGAGCGCACCATAGTGGCGGGCAACACCGTTTACAGCAAGTAATCAAATATCCCTCAGCGGATTGTTTCACGTGAAACATTGAGCGCGAGCGGCGCTGCGCGATGCATATTGCTTGCGAAATGATGCAATAATATGCATAAACGCCCATGCGCGCGGTGCAATGCCGGCAAGATGAAAGCACGCAATGAGTTGCACTGAGGGGGCGGGCGCGCCGCGCGTCGCGACACATTGTTTCACGTGAAACATTTTCTGAGGAACGTAATGGAGGCGAAAATTGAGTACATCGCATTATGCCGTATTTGTGGATCTGGAAAACGCCGGTGCCAAGGAGAGCATGCTAAACAGCATAATCGAAAAGGTGAAGATACGCGGCGACATACTTCTGGGCAAGGTCTACGGCTATACGGATAGGTATTCGGAGCTGAAGGAGGTGCTGCTGTCCAATACGTTCTACGTCGTGCCTTCGCTGCGGTACGGGCATAACCAGAAGAACAACCTGGACATACAGCTGGTCATAGACGCGCTGGAAGTCGCGTTTGGCAACGACCTCATAGACAGCTTCTGCATAGTTTCGGGCGACAGCGACTATACGCCGCTGGTGGGCAAGCTCAAGTCGATGGGCAAGCACGTGCTGGGCATATCGCGCAGCGAAGTGGCCTCGTCCATATTCATAAGGGCGTGCAACGAGTTCATATTCCTAGAGTCGGTATCCAGTGCGACAAAGGCGCAGCCCGCCGAGCGCGTCAGCGAACAGGGCGACGAGCTGGGCGAACTGAGCGCACAGATAGAGACCGTGCTGTCCGACCAGGAGGAGGACATGATGTACGCTTCGGAGCTAAAGTCCACGCTGCTCAGACTCAGGCCGGACTTCAACGAGAGCAATTACGGCTGCTCCACGTTCGGCAAGTTTCTGCAGCTGCTCTCGCAGAAGAACCGCAATATCCGCATAGTCAACGACAATCACTCCGTGCTTGTCGGATTGCAGAAGCCCGCAGGCGAGGATGCCGCGCCCAAGCTCACCAAGGGCAACTGGGTGCAGGTGTTCGCGCGCCATTTGCAGCGCTTTAAGGACGACGGATTCGACCGCATAAATCCGTCCATACTAAAGAGCGCCATACAGGGCGAGTATCCCGACTTCGATGAGCGCGGCATAGGCTTCAAGCGCTTCAGCGACATGCTGAAAAGGCTGGAGAAGGAAAAGCTGGTGTCGATAGAGATGGATGAGCAGCACACGATGCTCATCAAGATATGCTGACGCGCATGGCGCGCGTTTGCACGGCATACATGTCCTGAGATTTGCCGGAGCTTTGAAAGAGTTGAATTATGGCGCGCCTTGGCCTTGTGCCGGGGCGCGCCGCAGACTGTCAAAAAACCCCCGGAGAGCTCGGCGGGCATCGCGGCCTGCCGACTTCAATCGCGCCCGGCGGCATGCGCGGTGGGCGCTCAGGGTATTTTTACGCAGGGAAATCTTATCTGCTGGAGTAAAAATATCTACATTGCAGTTTCTATGCCCGGAAACCTTAAGGATTTCAGTGAAAACTGAGTAGGGGTGGCTGCGGCGGGGTGAGGTTCTACCCCGTCCACGCTTGCCCCAAATACATTTTGACAAGCTGTGGTGCGCGAAGAATTCACTCAAAACCATGCCGCGCGGCCACGGCAGGAAAGGCATGCGCCCGCCGCGCCCAAGTCCGATGCCACGCGCGGCCACGGCGGGCGGGGTGTGACGGGAACGATGCGCTTAGGCTGCGGTAGACAAGGGAAATGCTTTGCCATGCGCGCAGGGGCGCATGCGCGGCATACGGCA
Source organism: Candidatus Fimadaptatus sp. (assembly GCA_050946055.1). Lineage (GTDB taxonomy): Bacteria > Bacillota > Clostridia > Christensenellales > Aristaeellaceae > Fimadaptatus. Next base: position 12,708 of record JBMNUB010000018.1, read on the forward strand.
CGGCTGCGCGATAAACGGGGAGGATACACGGCGCATAATCCGATATGGCGGTGCGAACGCCGAGCCATGGGCGGGATGCACCGGGCATGACTGACATGCGGCTGCGCGCACACAGGCGGCAGGAGTGGAACGGGCGCACATGCGATGTGAATGACCCCACTGCTGCGCGCACGCGGGCAGCCTTGCAGCAGACCCGGCCTGCGCCGGACTGCATGCTGGGCAACCCGGGCGGAATGCATGGCCGCACAGGCACAAGAGCGCTTTTTGTGCGCATGGCATATGATGTTATGTGCGCGCGTACTATTCCCAAATATTCCAATGTGTTTACCGTTGCATGATGAAAATGCGGGACGAATGTGGTACATTTAGTAAGCAACTATAATATCGCCCGCGCGACGGAGGCAGGCATGGAGATCACTTCGATCAGACTCACCAACTACCGCAATTACGCCGATCAGGCGCTGGAGCTGCGTCCGGGCATAAACGTACTGACCGGCGGAAACGCGCAGGGCAAGACCAATATGCTCGAGGCGGTAAGGCTCTGCTCGATAGGGCGCTCGCATCGCACATCGCGCGACCGGGAACTGATACGCGAGGGTGAAGAGCAGGCGCGCGTGGAGCTAAGATGGCAAAAGCGCGACGGCAGTCACGACCTCGCGGCGCTTATACCCTCGTCGTCCGCCAAGCAGATGCGCGTGGACGGCAAGCTGCTCAGGCGCTCGGGAGAGCTTATGGGCAACATAGCCACGGTGCTGTTTGCGCCGGAGGACCTCACTCTGGTCAAGTCAGGGCCGGGCGAAAGGCGAAGATTCATAGACATGGAGCTTTCGCAGCTGCGCCCGGTGTACTATTACACGCTGCAAAGGTACAACCGCGCCCTAAAGCAGCGCAACAATCTGCTGCGCGAGATGGCTTCGCGCCCGGATCTGGCGGCAACGCTGGACAGCTGGGACGGATTGCTCATAGCCGAGGGCGCGCAGATAGTGCGCATGCGCGCGGCGTTTATAGGCATGCTGGACACGCACGCCCGCGCTCATCACGCTCACATAACCGGCGGCGCGGAGGCGCTTACGTGTCAGTACGTGAGCGGCATAGACCCGCAGGATGCGGAGCGCTCCATGGCAAGGGGACTTGAGGCGGCGCGCAGGCGCGACATGATGCTGTGCAGCACAACCTTTGGCCCGCACAGGGATGATCTACGGCTGGAGATAGACGGCAGGGATGTGCGCGCATTCGGCTCGCAGGGGCAGCAGCGCACCGCCGCGCTCTCGCTCAAGCTCAGCGAACTGAGCGTGATGTATAGCGAGTGCGGCGAATGGCCCATACTCTTGCTGGACGATGTGATGAGTGAGCTGGACCCGCAGCGGCGGCGCATGCTGCTGGACTGCATAGCGGGCGTGCAGACCATAGTCACCTGCACAGACCCTTTAGACCTTGCGGGCGCAGACATAGAGAGGCTGCTGCGCGTGAGCGCGGGCAGCGTAGAGGAGATGCGATAGCGCGGGCAAAGCCATGCATGGCGACCCGCCAACGACTAACTAGGAGGCTGTTATATGGGGCTGACCGTATACGATAAGAACGAGATCATAGAGTCGGTCAAGGGCAAGCTGGAGCGCTACTTTGGCTGCGAGGTCGCCGACGCGACCCGCGACCAGATATACCACGCCCTTGCCAGCACCGTGCGCGATCAGGTCATGGAGCGCCGCACGTCCTCGCGCGGCGAGCGCAAGAGGCAGAAGGCCAAGAAGGTCTACTACCTCTCTGCGGAATTCCTGATAGGCCGCGCTATGCACAACAACATGATAAACCTGCTCAACGAGAGCGCGTATGTCGAGGCCATGAAGGAGCTGGGCATAGACATGCTCTCCGTGGCCGAGTGCGAGCCTGAGCCGGGTCTGGGCAACGGCGGTCTGGGACGCCTCGCGGCCTGCTTCATGGACTCGCTGGCCACTCTCGATCTGCCGGCCATGGGCTGCTCCATACGATATGAATACGGCCTGTTCCAGCAGAAGATAGTGAACGGCTTTCAGGTAGAGATGCCCGACAACTGGCTCAAGGACGGCAATATCTGGGAGATATGCAAGCCCTCCGAGACCGTCGAGGTGCATTTCGGCGGCTACATAGAGGAGGACTGGTCGGACGGCACGCTCAAGGTCAGGCATCGCGACTACAATACTGTTCTGGCCGTGCCTTACGATGTGCCGATACTGGGCTATGATACGGTCATGGTCGATATGCTGCGCCTGTGGAGCGCGCGCTCGCCCAAGACCATAGACATGGATAGGTTCAATCGCGGTCAGTACACCCGCTCCATGGAGGAAAAGGAACTGGCCGAGGTCATATCCAAGGTGCTGTATCCCGATGACAACCACATACAGGGCAAGGAGCTGCGCCTCAAGCAGCAGTACTTCTTCTCCAGCGCGTCGGTTCAGTACGCGCTCAACGACTTCGAGAAGGTGTACGGCCCTGACTGGGATCTGCTGCCGCAGAAGATAGCAATGCACATAAACGACACCCATCCCGGCCTTGCCATACCCGAGATGATGCGCATACTGATAGACGAGAAGGGTCTGGATTGGGAGCGCGCCGAGCGCCTGGTGCGCGGCGTATTCGCCTACACCAACCACACCGTAATGTCCGAGGCGCTGGAGCGCTGGCCGGAGGATCTGGTCAAGATGCTGGTGCCGCGCATATACTCGATACTGGTCGAGATGAACCGCCGCCTGTGCGACCGCCTCTGGAAGGTGTTCACCGGCCAGTGGAACCGCATAGGCAATATGGCCATAATCTCCTACGGCAATGTGCAGATGGCCAATCTGTGCGTGTCCATGAGCCACCACGTAAACGGCGTCTCGCAGATACATGCCGAGATACTTAAGAACACCACCTTCTCGGACTACTGCAAGCTCAATCCCGATAAGTTCATGGGCATAACCAACGGCATAACCCATCGCCGCTGGCTGATGATGTGCAACAGGGGTCTGAGCGGCCTGCTGGACGAGACCATAGGCGAAGGCTGGCGCAAGGATGCCCTGCAGCTGAGCAAGCTCATGCCCTATACCGACGACGCTGCCTTCCTTGAGCGCTTCAAGGCCATCAAGCAGGAAAACAAGCGCGACTTTGCCAACTGGCTCAAGGCGCGCAACGGCATAGTCCTCGACCCCGACAGCATATTCGACGTGCAGGCCAAGCGCCTGCATGAGTACAAGCGCCAGCTCATGAACGCGCTGCACATACTGGTGCTGTACAACCGCATAGTGAACGATCCCAACTATACCTTCCATCCGGTGACGTTCATATTCGCGGCCAAGGCCGCGCCCGGCTATGAGCGCGCCAAGTCCATAATCAAGCTGATAAACTCAATCTCCGACCTTGTCAAGAAGAACAAGCGCGCCAGCGAGCTTATCAACATAGTGTTCGTGGAGAACTACTGCGTCTCTGCGGCCGAGATGATAATCCCCGCCGCCGAGGTGTCTCAGCAGATATCCACCGCCGGCAAGGAGGCCAGCGGCACCGGCAACATGAAGTTCATGATGAACGGCGCCGTGACCATAGGCACCATGGACGGCGCCAACGTCGAGATATTCAACGAGGTGGGCGCGGACAACATCTACATCTTCGGCATGCGCAAGGACGAGGTCGAGGCGCTGTATCGCGCCGGTAACTATCGCTCCAGCGACGTATTCGAGTCCAACTATGAGGTGCGCCGCGCCATGGAGCAGCTGATAGACGGCACTCTCTGCCCGGAGAATCCGCGCATATTCCAGGATATATACCACTCGCTGCTGTTCGGCGGCAACGGCTCCATGGCCGACGAGTACCTGGTGCTCAATGACCTTGGCAGCTACATGCAGACCCACGAGCGCCTGCTCAACGACTATGGCAAGCAGAGCTGGTGGCACAAGGCGGCGGTCAACACGGCGGCCTCGGGCATATTCTCCTCCGACCGCACCATACGCGAGTACAATGAAAGGATCTGGCATCTCAAGCCGCTTGATCTATGAGCATAAACGTAAAGCACGATTCCCGCAGCGAATTGTATCGCATGCCCGGCGGCGCTATGCCCGCCGGTGCGTGCGTGCGCATGCGCCTGTGGACTTCGCGCCCGTTCCGCCAGGTGTTTTTGCGCACTTGGACAGATCATGAACAAAAGATACCTATGCGCGCGTTGGGCGCGTATGCGGGCGGCATACTGTACGAGGCCGAGCTGCTCCTGCCGAGCAAGCCCGGCCTCTGCTGGTATTGCTTCTATCTGCGGGACGGCGGGCGCAACTACTGGTATGGCAATGCATATGACCATCTGGGCGGTATGGGCAGGGTCTATGACGAACAGCCGCCCTCGTTCCAGATAACCGTATATGACCCCGCGTTCATGCCGCCCAAGTGGATGCGCGAGGGCGCGATGTATCAGATATTCCCGGACAGGTTCAACCGCCCCGACATAGGCGCGTGCGGCAGGCTGAAGCCGGCAGCGTCAGTGCGTTCAGAGCAAAGCTCCGCCTGCAAAGGCGCACAGGGCGGCGCGTATGCAGAGGGCGCGCTGTGCAGCCGCCCCGGCGCGCAGACGGAAGCGCGCGCGGACTCGGGCAGGCGCGCGGCGGACGCGGCGAGATCCAGCCTGCACGGCAGGGCGCTCAACAAGGCCGAAGCCAAGGTGCAGCGCGCGGGTGCATCCAAAGCGGCACAGCATGCTCTGGAGGCTCTGGAAGGCGCTGAGAGCGGCGCAAGGCAGGCAAAGGCATCAGAAGCCGGGTGCGGGCGCACAGGCGCTCCTGAGGGCGCTGATGGGCGCGTGTGCGATGATGGCTCCTATGAAGCGATGTGTGCGCGCGTTCGCCCTATAGAGCATGCCAACTGGTACGAAAAGCCCATGCTGGACGTGTCGGCAAACGGCGATAACTCGGCGCGCGACTTCTTCGGCGGCAATCTTCAGGGCATAATCGCCAAGCTGGACTACCTGAAGCTCATGGGCATAACGGTGATATACCTGAACCCCATATTCCTGTCGCCCTCCAACCATCGCTATAACTGCTCGGACTATCTCAGGATAGACCCACATTTGGGCAGCGAGGAGGATCTCAGGCAGCTCTGCGCCGAGGCAAAGGCGCGCGGCATACACATAATGCTGGACGGCGTGTTCTCGCACACAGGCGACGACAGCGCATACTTCAACCGCTATGGCACATTTGCGGGCAAGGGTGCGTGTCAGGGCAAGGAATCGCCGTACTACGACTGGTACAGCTTCGACCACTTCCCGGACAAGTACCGCTGCTGGTGGGGCTTTGACACCCTGCCCGAGGTAAACGAGGATTCGCCCTCGTTCAGGCGCTTCATATGCGGCCCGGATGGCGGCGGCGATGCCTCGCCGCTGTGCAGAGAAGGCGTGGTCAGGCATTACCTGCGCATGGGCGTGTCGGGCTGGCGGCTGGACGTGGCCGATGAACTGCCCATGGACTTTCTGGCGGCGCTCAGGCGCGCGGCGCGGCATGAGCGCGAGGATGCGGCGATACTGGGCGAGGTCTGGGAGGATGCGTCCAACAAGGAGGCATACGGTCAGGTGCGCTGCTACTTTGCCGGCGACACGCTGGACAGCGTGATGAACTACCCGCTGCGCGACATGGCCATAGACTTCATGCTGGGCCGCATAGGCGGCGGCGAGTTTGCGCGGCGCTATTCATCGATAGTGGAGAACTATCCCAAACCCGCGCTGTACGCGCTCATGAACCTGATGGGCAGCCATGACAGGCCGCGCATATTCAACGTAATGGCGGGCATGGATCCAAACATGCCTCGCGAAAAGCAGGCCGAAGCCACCGTTCCGGCGTATGCCAGCGGCGTGGCGGCGCGGCGCGTGGCGGCGCTGTGGCGGCTGATATGCGCGCTGCCGGGCATGCCATGCGTGTACTATGGCGACGAGGCCGGTGCGCGCGGCATGGGCGATCCCTTCAACCGCGGCACTTATCCCTGGGGCTATGAGGATGAGCAGCTGCGCGGCGAGTTCAAGGCGGCGCTGGATGTGCGCGCCGGTTCGGAGGCGCTCAGGCGCGGCTCGGTGGAGATGTTCTCGCCCGATGCGGATGTGGTTGTCGTGCTGCGCAGGCTGCATGACGGCAGCGACTACGAGGGCGTACCCAGCCGCGAGGAGGCGTTCATGGCGGTCATGAACCGCTCGCTGAACCCGGCGACGATATGCCTGGATGCGGCAATGGTGAAGGGCGTGCCGGGACTGCGCAGGCAGGGCGATGTGTGCGTGATAGAGCTGCCGCCGCTGACTACGGGGTATTTCGGGTAAGCCGCGATGCCGACGCATATTACAAGCGGCGGCGTGTAAGCGAGCGTCATGAAGCGCAAGTCATATAAGAGAAACTATACGGGAAAGCAGTGACGAGTTCCGCTTTCAGCATGGATGATATCCGTGTTGGAAGCGGATTTTTTTATGCCATTTACCACATGCGTTGTACACGTCAGCATGGAAAAATACGCTGCTGTGTAAAAATATAGAATTTGAGACGTGTCGGTGCATGGAGTGACATATTTGGGAACATATTGCAAAGCATATCATGGTTGGATCAGGGTGCCATTAAGCACATCGCAAGGCATATAGAACACAATCGCCGGCTCATGCAATCATGAATAGAGAAGATTCACACAGCGTTTCTGCGCGGACAAACGAGCAATATCAGGGCATATGCAGGCTCGGTATAGCATGATTTGCATGCAGCATGCACGGTCAGGTGCGGCTTAAATTATCGCGCAAAGGTAGAGTGATGGTAGATATATCGCGTCGGAAGTGGCGCAGACGCAGAGCATTATCTGCGCAATGACGAAAAGCAAATGGTCACATATGCGAATATATGTTCGCATATGTGCTTGCATGAGCGGCAAAGTAAGTCACATAATGGTTTGCATCAATCTGACAAGCGAAATACGTATAGGCGCAAAGAATATCCGCATTGTGCAAGAACGGCATATGGTATCTATTAGCAACGGAAGCAATGGACAAGGCAGGAAAGCGCACATCCAGCGCATCAAAGCCCAGAAAGCACGCGCACACAGCCAAAGCACCATCACAGCGCGAACAGTGAGGGACAGTGAGGGACAGTGAGGAACGGAATGCGTACAGCTCTCGCCGCTTCACATATAAGGCACATATCATAAGGCACAGCTCGGCAATGTGCTCACCGGCTCAAATGAATGCACAAGTACAGATACAATACAGCACAGCGCGTTTTGCATGACGCGCCATCATAGCGCATGCGCTGTTCATCATCGACGGAGCTTGGGCATATTATAAAGAAGGACGCGAATATCGCATATCAGCGCCGAATGAGCGCCGCATTCGATTACCATTGCGCACATGCACGCGCGTGGATATTATATCATGTCGCGCGAGAAGATTCGTTCTATGATTCTCATATTGTGGGGAATGCGAAGCATACGCTCGCGGCATACATACGTGCGGCTGTACCTGTGCGCGGCGTGTGCGCATGCTACCAGCGTATGCGCAGCTGCGTTCGCGCATGATGCATTATGCCTATCCACATGTGCCGCCAAAGGCATTCACACTGCATCGTTCATAAGCGCGTTCAGAACAGTGGGGGAGTTAACTTTTGCGCAGATGCAAATCCTTCCTGAAAACGGCGCTGTGAATACTGCGGCGCAAGCTGTGCAAAAAGCCGCGTTCCGAAGCCCACAGCCGCTGCTTCGCGATTATCTTTTCATATAAGTACGGGCGCGCTGTGAACAAAACCGGAGCGTCGAACTTTGCGCGGCCGAGCGCTGTATATAGCCTAAAAGCATTGAAAATGGTCTAAAAGCCACTATAACCGATAATGAATTAAAACTTGCAAGCACAAAACGCTGGAATTACATAATTACAGAAACGGAACACAGGAGGCACATATGGCGTACGCATGTATATGCATAGAAAATGTATAAAGAAGGAACGGCAAACGAAAGCCCTCCCGCAAAGGCAGAAATACGAGGGCTTAATATGCAATGAAATGCGCAACGAATGCGCAGAGCACGCGCAAAAACACAGCTCCAGCATGATGCAGGACGTGCTTACAAACCGCGACAATAAATCGAATGTTCGGATATTGTGAACGCTATGATTGCGCGAATAGCGCCAAAAGGCATGATTTAGGCGCGTTAGGGCGTGCTGGGGGGGGGTGCGCTTTGGGTGCGCTCGAGGAGCATTGGTGACGTGCTTCGGGGGATATAAGGGGAATATTGCGGCTAGTGGATGGTCAGACTGGCGTTGTACGCATCGCCAAAAGGCGCGCATAACAGCTTGCCGCGCGTATGCTAGCAGGGCAAGTTCGGCATTGAAATGTGTGCGCACATCGCTGAAATGATACGCAATACGCTGCACTCAACCGTGCTGCGCGCATGTGCAGCTGTTGAGTGCGCAGTGCGCAGAACAGCGGGCAAGCGCGGGCAAGGCGTGCGCGCGCACGTGATTCGCCCCCGATATTGGTCGGGCATAGCCATATGATACGCGTGCGGCAGGGAATGGCAGCGGTGACTCGTGTGCCTAAAAGAAGATATGCAAAACAGCAAGGCTCATTCTCGTTAAAGAAGTCTGGTGGGCTTTTGGAAGTAAAGCAGGGATGCGCCATCGGCAGCAGAGCCGCTGCTTCATGCGCCCGCACAAAATAAAAAGGCACTTCACGGAAGATTGGGCTAAAGGGGCTGAACAGCGGTTCTTTATGAAAAATTGTGGAATCGTGAAAGCAAAGACCAAACGTCACGATTTCAGCGGGCGGGTTAATGCTGAAAATACAAGCCAGCCCTTCATTGCCGTTCCAATCATGGCTTCGACATAATACACTTTAGCGCGTTAATCCTACGGAAAACCGTGAATAGCCAATAAAAAGCTCAAGGCCGCAGGCAATGCCCACGGCCTTGAACTCGGTCGTATCAGTATTATATCATGCGCACATCGCGCTTATCACAGCTCGTCGCCGTCCTGCGCTTCATCTATCAGCTCGTTGGCCAGATTGCGCACCTTGTCGGCGGCATCGCCCATGTCCACACGGTCGGTCATGCTGGCGCGCGGCGCTTCGTCCACGTACTCGCCATCCTCGGGCGCGGTTATGGGCGCGTTGTCCACGGCGGCTTCGGCGTTTTCCGCGATATCGCCGTCCTCGTCCTCCTCGGCTTCGGCGCGCGCCACGCACACTATGCGGCAGTCCTCCATGACGCGCATCAGGCGCACACCCTGCGTGTTGCGGCCCATCTCGCTTATCTCGTCGGCGGGCGTACGTATCATCTGCCCGTCATCGGTCATCATAAGTATGTCCTCGCCTGCGTGGACGAGCAGCTGTCCGGCAAGCAGTCCGGTCTTGTCGGTCAGGTTCATGGCCTTTATGCCCTTGCCGCCGCGCGATTGCACGCGGTACTCGTCCAGCGAAGTGCGCTTGCCATAGCCGAATTCGCTTATCGACAGCACGTTCTCACCGTCCTCAAGCACGGACATGTCCACGACCTCGTCGCCTTCATCCAGCTCAATGCCCTTTACGCCCTGAGCGGCGCGTCCCATCGGGCGCACGTCGCTTTCGCTGAAGCGTATCGACATGCCCATGCGCGAACCCAGCATCAATTCGCGGCTGCCGTCGGTCAGCGCCACGCTGATTAGCTCATCGTCCTCGCGCGGCGTTATGGCAATCAAGCCGTTCTTGCGCAGGTTGGAGAACTCCTCTACGGGCGTGCGCTTGATTACACCCTTGCGCGTGGCCATTATCAGGTACTTGCCCTCCAGATCGGCATCCTTGGGCAGCGGCAGCATGGCTGTGACCTTCTCGCCGCCGTCAAGCTGCAGGAGGTTTACCACGGCTGTGCCGCGCGCCTGCCTGCCCGCCTCGGGTATCTCGTAGCACTTGAGCTGATACACCCGGCCAAGGTTGGTGAAGAACAGCAGCGTCTCGTGCGTGGTGGTCACGTACATGCCTGTCAGGAAGTCCTCGTCGCGCGTACCGGCGCCCATTATGCCCTTGCCGCCGCGCTTCTGCGCGTGGTAGGTGGAGGCGGCGGTGCGCTTGAGATAGCCGAAGTGCGTGAGCGTGACCACGGTGTTCTCCTCCTGTATCACGTCCAGCATGTCTATCTCGTCGGGCAGCGAGGTTATCTCGGTGCGGCGCTCGTCGGCGTAGCGCGCGCGTATCTCCAGCATCTCGTCGCGGATTATGCCGCGCAGCATGCCTTCGTCGGCAAGCACCGCGTTGAAGTAGGCTATCTGGCGCTGCAGCTCGTCGTACTCGGCCTGCAGCTTTTCGCGCTCCATGCCGGTCAGGCGCTGGAAGCGCATCTCCAGTATGGCCTGCGCCTGGCGCTCGCTCAGCCCGAACTGGGTCATAAGGCCATCGCGCGCCTCCTGTACGGTGCGCGAGGCGCGTATCAGCGATATCACCGCGTCTATGTGATCCAGCGCGGTCAGCAGACCCTCTAATATGTGGGCGCGCTGCATGGCCTTGTCCAGATCGTAGCGCGTGCGGCGGGTCACTACGTCCTTCTGATGCTCAAGGTAGTGATGTATCACCTGCCTGAGCGACAGTATCTTGGGCTCGCCGCCCACCAGCGCCAGCATGTTGACGCCGAAGGACTCCTGCAACTGGGTATGCTTGTAGAGCTGGTTCAGCACTACGTTGGCGTTTACATCGCGGCGCACCTCTATCACTATGCGCATGCCGTTGCGGTCGGACTCGTCGCGTATGTCGGTTATGCCCTCCACGCGGCGCTCGTGTACCAGCTCGGCAATCTTCTCTATCAGGCGCGCCTTGTTGACCATGTAGGGTATCTCGGTCACGACTATGCGGCTCTTGCCCTGCGGCATGGGCTCTATCTCGCTGCGGGCGCGGGTGACTATCTTGCCGCGGCCGGTGGCGTAGGCCTCGTGTATGCCGGCCTTGCCCATGATTATGCCGCCGGTGGGGAAGTCAGGCCCCTTTACGAACTGCATGAGCTGCTCGGTGGAGGCATTGGGATGCTCCAGCATGTACACGCAGGCATCTATGGTCTCGCCCAGATTGTGCGGCGGTATGTTGGTCGCCATGCCGACGGCTATGCCCGCCGAGCCGTTGACCAGCAGGTTGGGGAAGCGCGAGGGCATGACCTCGGGCTGCATCAGCGTCTCGTCGAAGTTGGGGTAGAAGTCCACGGTCTGCTTGTCCAGATCGCGCACCAGCTCGGTGGTGAGCTTGCTCATGCGCGCCTCGGTGTATCGCATGGCGGCGGCACCGTCGCCGTCAACGGAGCCAAAGTTGCCCTGACCTTCCACCAGCATGTAGCGCGTGGAGAAGTCCTGCGCCAGGCGCACCATGGCATCGTACACGGCGCTGTCGCCGTGCGGGTGGTATTTACCCAAGACCTCGCCGACTATGCGCGCACTCTTTCTAAAGGGCTTGTCGGGGGTCATGCCCAGCTCGTTCATGGCGTAGAGTATGCGCCTGTGAACGGGCTTTAGTCCGTCGCGCACGTCGGGCAGTGCGCGGGTGACGATTACGGCCATGGCGTAGGCTATGAACGACTCCTTAAGCTCCTGCTCAAGGTCGCGCGGCATCAGATGGCCGCGATTGTTGTCGCCCATGGGCGTGCCGTCGGAGGGCTGGCCGTCCACTTCCAGCCAGGTCATATGCTCGTCAAACTGCTCGCCGTTCTGACCGGAAGCGGTGCTTTCGCCTTCTGCGGGCGCGCCTGCGGCATCGCCCTGTATGCCGGTGCTGTCGCTGCTCATGCGCTCCTGCTCGTCGCGGGGAGCGCCGTCGTGCCTGTTCTCATTGTCCTTATCCAAACGAGTCACCTCGATGCTTTACTATTGTAAGTGTAGGATGCTTATACATCCAGATTTACCACCAGCTTGGCGTTCTCCTCTATGAAGCCGCGGCGCGGCTCTACGCGGTCGCCCATGAGCAGGTCGAACATCTCGTCTGCGGATATGGCATCCTTGAGCTGCACCTGATACATGGAGCGCGTGGCGGGGTCCATGGTGGTCTCCCAGAGCTGATGGCTGCTCATCTCGCCCAGACCCTTGTAGCGCTGTATGTCGGGCTTGGGATCGCGGCCTATGCGGTCGAGCAGTTCGTTCAGCTGCGCGTCGTTGTAGACGTAGTATTCCTTTTTCTGCTTGGTGACCTTGTAGAGCGGGGGCATGGCTATGTATACGTGACCCTGCTCTATCAGCGGCCTCATGTAGCGGTAGAAGAAGGTGAGCAGCAGTATGCGTATGTGAGAGCCGTCCACGTCTGCATCGGTCATGCAGATTATGCGGTGATAGCGCAGCTTGCTGGTGTCGAAGTCCTTGCCGAAGCCGCCGCCAAAGGCGGTTATCATGGCCTTTATCTCCTGATTGCTGAGCGCGCGCGCGTCGTGAACCTTTTCGACGTTTAGTATCTTGCCGCGCAGCGGGAGTATGGCCTGGAAGTGGCGGTCGCGGCCGGTCTTGGCGGAGCCGCCCGCCGAGTCGCCCTCGACCAGGAATATCTCGCACTTGGCGGGATCGCGCTCGGAGCAGTCGGCCAGCTTGCCGGGCAGAGCGGCGGTCTCAAGCGCGCTCTTTCTGCGGGTCAGTTCGCGCGCCTTGCGTGCGGCCTCGCGCGCGCGGGAAGCCTGCACGCACTTTTCCAGCACTTCCTTGGCCTCGTCGGGATGCTCCTCGAGGTATATCTCCAGCCTGTCCGCGACCAGCGAATCCACTATGCCGCGCACCTCGCTGTTGCCCAGCTTGGTCTTGGTCTGCCCTTCGAACTGGGGCTCTTCCAGCTTGACCGAGATTATGGCGGTCAGACCCTCGCGAATGTCGTCGCCGGAGAGCTTGTCCTTGTCCTCCTTGATTATGCCGCGCTTGCGCCCGTAGTCGGACACCACGCGGGTCAGCGCCGAGCGGAAGCCGGCCAGATGCGTGCCGCCCTCGGGCGTATGTATGTTGTTGGCGAAGGTGTATACGCTCTCGTTGTAGGAATCGTTCCACTGCAAGGCCACTTCCACCTGAGTGCCGTCCTGCTCGCCCTCCATGTATATGGGCGCGGGGAACATGACCTGCTTGTTCTTGTTGAGGTACTCTACGAAGGAGCGTATGCCGCCCTCGTAATGATATTCCTGACTGCGGCCGTCGCGCTCGTCCTTTAGGGTTATGCGTATGCCCTTGTTTAAGAAGGCCATCTCGCGCAGGCGCTGCTTGAGCGTGTCGAAGTCGAACTCCAGCGTCTCGAATATTTCGGGATCGGGATGGAACCAGATGGTGGTGCCTGTGCGCTCTGTGTCGCCGGTTATGGTCAGCGGGCCTGTGGGCTTGCCGCGCACGTAGGACTGCGTGAACACATGGCCGTGCTGATACACGGTCACGCGCAGGCTGTCCGACAGCGCGTTGACGACCGATGCGCCCACGCCGTGCAGGCCGCCCGATACCTTGTATCCTCCTCCGCCGAACTTGCCGCCTGCGTGCAGCACGGTCAGGCATACTTCGACCGCAGGCTTGCCCAGCTTGGGATGGATGTCGGTGGGGAAGCCGCGGCCATCATCCTCGACCTGTATGCTGCGGTCTTCGCCTATGGTCACGTTTATGTTTTTGCAATAGCCGGCCAGCGCCTCGTCTATGGAGTTGTCAACTATCTCATAGACCAGGTGATGCAGTCCGCGCTCATCGGTAGAGCCTATGTACATGCCGGGGCGCTTGCGCACGGCTTCCAGCCCCTCCAGCACCTGTATCTGTTCCGAACCGTAGTTGTTGGGTCGAATACTCTCTGTCATGCAATGCCTCCAATGTGGGATGCGGCTCAGCGCGCGCCTGTGAATCGCTTCACGAGCGTGCGCGCGGCGATGGGGGAGAGATAGCAGGTCTCGTTCCAGCGCCCGGCGCAGACTATGAGCGACTTGTCGCCTTCGTCTATGCGCACAAGGCGCGCGCGCTTGTCCATGCGCGCAAGATATGCGCGTGCATCCACGCTGTCCAGCGCGCATATCATAACGACCTGCCCTTCGGGGACTATGTAGCCCGAACCAATGTGCAGCATGGAGCGCCTCCCCCGGGCGGTGTCAGCCCGTGAGCCGCCCATACGAAATATGCCCGGGTACGCGCAGAACCGGATATCTGACCAAAGCGCGTCCACGGACACTTCTTCCTATTTATTATACCACTTTTTTGACTGTCTTTCCACATATGGAGGGGGTATTTATTGTGGAATTAACGCGCTGAAAACAAGTATGTAAGGCGCACGTGCCGCCTTAAATGCGGGCGCAAAAGGCGCGGTACGGCATGCTTTACGGCATTGCGCACGCGGCGCGTAAGCGGCATATATGCGCAGGGCGGGGCAACATGGCGCTGCTATGGCGGCAATGCATGTGCGCCCATGCGCCGCGCGGAGCTGCGTAAATCTGCCGTCATGCGCGCGTTTCATCGTGCGCCGAGCGTGCTATGCGCCGTTGTATAGCCAGCCGCACATACATCAAATGCCGCGCGGGGTTGCGTAAATCCGCCGTCATGCGCGTCTCTTATTCGGCGCTATTGAGCCTGCCGCATATGTGTCCAAGCCCTGTGCGCGGCGGCATAAAGCATTCGTCATGCGCAAGCACCGCCGCCATATCCCATGAGCCATGGCCTGCATGATTGCCCGCGCAAGGCGCAGTCTCACACCGGCCATGTTAGGCGCGCAAAGCGCCCCGCTCACATATCGTGAACGGGGCGCAGCATTGATTATCCCAAGCACATGCGCGGCATCGTGCAGCGCGCAACTCTTACAGCACGTGATCGGTTATGCAGTCATACCACTCGACATAGGTGTCGCCGTTTATCAGCAGGCGCTCGTTGCCGGGCAGCAGCTCGCTCCAGCGCTTGCCGTAGCGCTCTATCGCCCAGTCGTCGCGATTGAATCTGCGCCATAGCACGGTGCGCCCGTCACGGTCTATGTACTGCTCGGATGCCACGCCCGAGTTGTACGTCTCTATGTCCATCACGCACACCGTGTCGTAGCTCTTGCCGGCTATGTCCACGCGGTAGCGCCCCACTATGTCCAGCAGGAAGGGCTTTCCGGCGCAGGATACGTTGCTGCCTGAGCGGGTTATGTCGCCCTTGGCGCTCAGGTGCGTTTCGTTGCCGCAGTTGTCCTCGCCAAAGCCCCAGTTGGGCAGGAAGGCGTCGCCGTCCATGAAGGTTATGTAGCGGCGCACGCCGCCCTCTGTGTGCATGGTGGCGAGGCAGCGGCAGTGCGTATCTGTCAGCTGGGACACGAACATGCGCTCTATCGAGGGCTCGCGTCCGGATATGTCCTTTTCACCGGCGTATATTTCCACGCCCTCTATGCCGTGAACCTCGGCACGGCCTGTCACGCGCATGTCGTATATCCTGTCGCAGCGGCGGCTGGGGAGGTCGTACATGCCCCAGCTCAGCTTTTCGCCCAGCTTAGGCACGAGGAACCATCCCATCAGCTCCTCCCACACTATGTCAAATGGCGGCTCGCTCATGGGGGTTATGCTGTACATGGGCAGTTCAAGGGGCAGTTTTTTCATGTCGGTATCTCCTTTCGGGCAGGCGTTGGGGTATGCGGCGCGGAAGCGCTCGCGCGCGCTGTGCAGGCGGCTCTTGACCGTGCCAAGCGGTATGCCAAGCCGCGCCGCTATGTCGGATTGCGGCATGTCCTTTAGGTAGAACATGCTCAGAAGCTGTTCGTCATGTGAGTTCATGCGCTCAAGCGTCTGGCTTACGGCGCTGTCGATAGGCGCGCGGTGACACATGCGCCCTTCGCAAGGGCGGCGCTCATTCAGCGCGTCCAGCGATATCTCGCCGCGCCGGTACTTTATGCGCATCAGGTCGCGCGCCTTGTTGCGGGCTATGGCCATCAGCCATGGCTTGAAGCTCTGCGCGCTGCGCAGCGAGGCAAAGCCAAGGTACGCAGACAGCATGGTCTCCTGAATGATGTCGTCCGCGTCGGCGGGCGAAGGCGCGCGATATCGCGCATAGCGCTCAAGGGCAGCGTAGTTTTCCTGCATGAGCGCGTCGAAGTCCATATGCATACCTCCCGGCAAAATTGTGTTTTTAAGACCGGTCCTGCTATATAAGACGGTAAAAATGCCGCGCAAGGTTCATATACGCCGGTAAAAATGCATTTTGCACGGCTCTGCGATGAGCGCGATAGACGCTGGCGGCGGCTTGCGCAATATGTGTGTAATCAGCGCGGCGGATGACGAGACAACGGCAGCGGCGAGTGCGCTGCCCAGCTGCGCGCCAACGAACGCGGCGGATGATGAGACAACGGCAGCGGCGAGTGTGCTGTCCCAGTTGCGCGCAATCAGGCGCGTCATATGACGGGCGAGGCACTATGGCAGGGCGCGCGCTCTGAACGCGCGGCTCGAATTTGCGCGCCGGAGTCGGGGCAAGCTCTTGCCTAGGCGCGCTATTGCCAGATAAAGGTCAATTTTTGCGGACTTACTTTACATCTGTCCCCGGACGGGATATAATAATATGAGCATGACAAAATCGGAGGAGAGCAAATGACGACGGTAAAGCAACTGTTCGCGGCAAAGCCCGAGCGCGATATGGATAATGTCACCATTTCAGGATGGGTGCGCACGCTGCGCCAGTCCAAAAATTTCGCCTTTATGGAAGTGAACGACGGCACGTTCTTTAAGAACATACAGGTAGTGCTGAGCGAGGATGCGCTGAGCGATTACCGCGAGGTCGTAAAGACCGGTGTGGGCGCTTCGGTAGAGGTAAATGGCACGCTGGTGGTCACGCCCGACATGCCCCAGCCCTTTGAGCTGCGCGCAAGCTCTGTGCGCGTGGTGGGCGCGAGCAGCGGCGATTACCCGCTGCAAAAGAAGCGCCATACGCTTGAGTATCTGCGCACGATAGCGCATCTGCGCCCGCGCGCCAATCTGTTCCAGTGCGCGTTCCGCATACGCTCGCTGATATCTCAGGCGGCGCATAAGTTCCTGGGCGAGCGCGGCTTTGTGTATGTGCATACGCCGCTTATAACCGGCTCTGACTGCGAGGGCGCGGGCGAGATGTTCCAGGTGACCACGCTGGACATGGAGAACCTGCCCCGCACCGGGGATGGCCGCGTAAACTACGACGAGGACTTCTTCGGCAAGCCCGTGAACCTGACCGTGTCCGGCCAGCTCAACGTCGAGAGCTACTGCATGGCCTTCCGCAACGTGTATACCTTCGGCCCCACATTCCGTGCCGAGAACTCCAACACGCCGCGCCATGCCGCCGAGTTCTGGATGATAGAGCCGGAGATAGCCTTTGCCGACCTGTCCGATGACATGGACCTTGAGGAGGACATGGTCAAGTACCTGATAAGCTACGTGCTGGAGAACGCGCCCGAGGAGATAGAGTTCCTCAATCAATTCGTGGACAAGGGGCTCAAGGAGCGCCTGAACAACGTGGTGAACAGCGACTTTGCCCGCGTGAGCTATACCGAGGCCATAGAGATACTCAAGTCCTCCGGCCGCGAGTTCGAGTTCAAGCCCTATTGGGGCTGCGACATGCAGTCCGAGCATGAGCGCTATCTGTCCGAGGTACACTTTGGCCGGCCTGTGTTCGTGTACGACTATCCCAAGGAGATAAAGGCGTTCTACATGCGCCTCAACGACGATGGCCGCACCGTGGCCGCCGCTGATTTGCTGGTGCCGGGCATAGGCGAGCTGTGCGGCGGCAGCCAGCGTGAGGAGCGTCTGGACGTGCTGGAGAACCGCATAAAGGAATGCGGCATGGAGCTGGAGGGATACCAGTGGTATCTCGACCTGCGCCGATGGGGCAGCGTGCCTCACGCGGGCTTCGGCATGGGCCTGGAGCGCATGGTAATGTACGCCACCGGCGTAAGCAATATACGCGACGTGCTGCCCTTCCCGCGCACGCCCCGCAACGCTGAATATTGATGATAAAAGGCGCTTTCGCAGAGCAAAGGAGCTGTGCGAAAGCGCCTTATTTGCGCGGCTTGCATGCGCTGAGGAGCGCCGGTGCGCATGCAGGCCGCGCCCACACAAACCGCGCATAGGAATGGAGGAACATATAATGACAAAGGTGAAGATAGCGCCCGGCGCGTGCGGCATGGACTGCACCGTTTGCGCCGCAAGCGAGGATGGCCAGAGTGTGAAGGTAACGGTGGACAGCCCCTGCCCTGCGGTAAGCGGCATGATTCAGGCCATAGGCAATGAACTGGATGCATACGAAGCATGTCTGTGCCGGCCGGGAACAGGGCCTATGTATGAGTACGCGCAGGAGAACTTTCCCGCGCACTGCGCCTGCCCGGTGATAGCGGGCATAACCAAGTGCATTGAGGCGGAGTGTGGACTGGCTCTGCCGCGCCCGGCGAGCATAGAGTTCATGTGACGTGCGGCGGGAGCTGCGCGTGCGTGCCAGCCTCAGAGCCGCGCATTCCAGCGCGCGCTTGGTGAGCCGCACGGACATGCGCGAGAAGCGGAGCTGTCCAGCGTGAGACTTTTTGGTAAAGCGTGCAGAGCGTGCGCCGCGCTTGTCATATATTCGCACATGCGAGCATATATAGATAAATGCGAAGGCGCATGCGCGCAAAAAAACGCGACCCGCATTTTGCGGGTCGCGTAAGCGCGGGAGGTACCGCGCGGCTCGGAAGCGATGCCTGTGCAGGCGGCTTACAGCTTTGAAGCGGCAGCCTCGTCCAGGAACACGGTCACGTTGGGATGGAACTGCAGTATGGAGGCGGGCAGCTGCGGGGTCACGGGGCCGTACACCATCTTGCGCACGGTCTCGGCCTTATCAGCGCCGTTGACTACCATGACTATCTTGCGGGCGCGCATTATGGTGCCTATGCCCATGGACAGCGCCTGCTTGGGAACCTCGTCTATGCTCTTGAAGAAGCGGGCGTTGGCTTCCAGCGTCATGGGTATCAGGGTGACCAGATGCGTGTTGTTGGGGAACTCGTCGCAGGGCTCGTTGAAGCCGATGTGGCCGTCGTGGCCTATGCCCAGCAGCTGCATGTCGATGCCGCCGGCTGCGTCTATGGCCTTCTCATACTCGGCGCACTCGCGCTCGGGATCGTCGGTCAGGCCGCTGAGCACGTGAGTGTTCTCCAGCTTTATGTTTATCTTGGTGAAGAGGTTGTCGTTCATGAACTTGCGGTAGCTCTGCTCCTCGTCGGGACCCATGCCGTAGTACTCGTCCAGATTGTAGGTGCTGGCGCGGCTGAAGTCTACTACGCCCTCGTCGCAGAGCTTGGCCATGTGCGCATAGGTGGACAGCGGGGAAGAGCCGGTGGCAAAGCCCAGTACGCTGTCGGGCTTCTCCAGCACCTGCGCCGCGAACATGGTCGCCGCCTTTTCGCCCAGGGTCTTATAATCCTTACAAACGATGATCTCCATTTCAAAACACGCTCCTTGCTTGTGGCTCGCGCTGAGCGGCCGTATTTTTAACATGACGCAAGGTCTATGCATACAAAGCGCTTAGACCCTCTGTTTAATATTATACACGGAGGTGACTATAATTCAAGCCATTTGCCGTGAATATTTACATTGCGAAGGCGCTATTGGGCGCAGAACAGTGCAATATGACGGCAAAATCGGGACGATATTGCCCCTGCGGGTTAAAAGCGTTGCACGAAATTGCGGCAAGGTGCGTATAAGGGGGCGCGGTGACTGGAATAAATCGCTGAAAGATGTTAGAATAAGGTTAAGGAATGGATTTGATTGGCTGAACTTACTATAGGAGTCGGTCGATTGATTGTCGCGCGCTCAGGCGCTGCGGCTGCCATTTGAGCAGTTACAGGGGGAATTGTGATGAGAAGAAAGACGTGCATCGCCATGCTGCTGGCTGGCGGGCAGGGGTCAAGGTTGGGCATATTGACGAAGAACATGGCAAAGCCCGCCGTGCCGTTTGGGGGCAAGTACAGGATAATTGACTTTCCGCTGTCGAACTGCTCCAACTCTGGCATAGACGTGGTGGGCGTGCTGACGCAGTATCAGCCGCTGGAACTTAACGCATATCTGGGCTCAGGTCAGCCTTGGGATCTGGACCGCACCAACGGCGGCGTGTTTGTGCTGCCGCCCTATGTCAAGGGCAAGGAGGGTCAGTGGTACAGCGGTACCGCCAACGCCATATATCAGAACATTGGGTTCATAAAGCAGTATGACCCCGAATACGTGATGGTGCTGTCCGGCGACCATATATACAAGATGGACTACAACGCCATGCTCCAGCACCACATAAAGACCGGTGCCGATGCCACCATAGCCGTGTTTGAAGTACCGTGGGACGAGGCCAGCCGATTTGGCATAATGAATACCGACGAGAACGGCCGCATAGAGGAATTCGAGGAGAAGCCCGCGCGCCCCAAGAACAACCTTGCGTCCATGGGCGTATATGTGTTCTCGTGGCCGGTGCTGCTCAACTATCTGGTCAAGGACGAGGCCGACAAGACCTCCTCCAATGACTTCGGCAAGAACATAATCCCTGCAATGCTGGCCGATGGCCGCGAGATGCAGGCATATCAGTTCAACGGCTATTGGAAGGATGTCGGCACGATAGAGAGCCTGTGGGAAGCCAATATGGACCTGCTCACCGATCCGCCGCGCTTCAATCTCTATGAGGACAGATTCCGCATATATGCGCGCAATCCGGTAATGCCGCCGCATTACATAGGCGAGGGCGCGCGCGTGCATGACTCGATGGTGACCGAGGGCTGCGAGGTCTACGGCGACGTGGAGCACAGCCTGCTGTTCTATGGCGTCTACATAGAAAAGGGCGCAGTAGTCGAGGACGCGGTGATAATGCCGGGCGCGCGCGTGATGGCGGGCGCTGTGGTGCGCCGCGCGATAATAGGCGAGAATGCCGAGATAAACGCGGGCTGCGAAGTCGGTCAGGATTCCGGCAAGATAGCCGTGGTCGGCTCTAACGTGCGCCTGCCCGACAACTTCACAGTCAAGGCCGGCGAGATGGCCGACGCGGAGTTCGTCGCCAAGGCTGAAGGTGGGAGGGAGATAGTATGAAGGACGTAATGGGCGTCATATACACGTCGAGAAACGACCTCCGCCTGCGCGAACTGACGATGTCGCGCGCGGTGGCCGCGCTGCCGGTGCTGAGCCGGTACAGGATAATAGACTTTGTGCTGTCCTCGCTGGTCAATTCCGGCGCGCGCAATGTGGGCGTTATAATGCAGAAGAACTACCATTCGCTCATGGACCATCTGGGTTCGGGCAAGGAGTGGGATCTGCACACCCGCAAGGACGGCCTGTTCATACTGCCGCCCTACCTTACCCGCGAGAACGTGGGTACATACGGCGGCATGCTGGATGCGCTGCGCTCCAATCTACGCTATCTGCGCCGGGCCAAGCAGGAGTATCTGATACTGACCAATTCCGAGACGGTATATAACATGAAGTTCGATGACGCGCTGCGCAGTCACATAGACAACGGCGCGGACATAACCCTGATATACACCAAGGCCGCCAACATGCGCTTTGACCCGCAGGTGACCGACCGCCATGTGTATCTGGACATAGACCAGCGCGGCATGGTGACCGACTACGAGGTGGGTCCGGTGGAGCCGTCCTACGACAACTTCTACATGGATGCGCTTATAATCCGCCGCGAGATGCTGGCGCACATGGTCGATCAGGCCGTGGCGCACGGCGAGCATGACTTCGGCAAGGAGGTCATACAGTCCCACATCCGCATGGGCGACATGAGGATAATGGGCTATGAGTACAAGGGATATGCCTGCCGCATAGAGTCGGTGCTGAGCCTGTTCCGCTTCAACATGGACATGCTGGACATAAAGACCCGCCACGAGATGTTCAACGTCAATCCCATCTACACCAAGATACGCGACGAAGTGCCTGCCAAGTACATGCACGATTCCTCCTCGCGCAATTCGCTGGTGGCCGACGGCTGCATAATCGAGGGCCATATCGAAAACAGCATACTGTTCCGCGGCGTGCGCGTGCATCCCGGCGCGACTGTCAAGAACTCCATCATAATGCAGGACAGCGAGATACAGCAGGGCGCTGAGGTCGAAAACGTCATATTCGACAAGGAGGTCACGCTAAAGCGCGACGGCCGTCTGATAGGCCAGCCCTCCTATCCGATAGTCATCGCCAAGGGGACTATACTTTAACACAAACGCGGGGCAATGCCCCGCTTTTTGCCGATGCGGCGGCATGCGCGCACCGCATCGAGCCTTGCCGGGGCCATAAGGCGCGCAAAAAGCAGCATGATGATGCTAAAAATATACATACAATTCAAAACAGACGGCTGGATTGTTTCTGCATAGTGTATTACAATAAAGCAGTAATCATGCGTGTTTGTTATAAGTGACGGAGAGGATGATAGATATGATGAAAGTGTTGTTCGTCGCATCGGAGTGCGTGCCGTTTGTAAAGACGGGCGGTCTGGCCGACGTAGTGGGCGCGCTGCCCAAGGAGATACTGAAAAATGACGTGGATGTGCGCGTAATACTGCCGCTGTATCGCGAGATACCCAAGTCCTGGCGCGACAAGATGACGCACAAGCTGTATTTCTACGTAAACCTGGGCTGGCGCAGGCAGTATTGCGGCATAGAGGAACTGGTGTATGAGGGCATAACCTTCTACTTCGTGGACAACGAGTACTACTTTGGCCGTCCATATGTGTACGGCCTGGGCGGCGACGAGGGCGAGAGGTTTGCCTACTTCGACCGCGCGGTGCTGGAGGCGCTGCCGCACATAGGCTTCCGCCCCGACGTGCTACACTGCCACGACTGGCAGACCGGCATGATACCGGTGCTGCTCAAGAGCCAGTACCAGACTCTGGACTTCTACCGCGGCATAAAGACGCTCTTTACCGTGCATAACCTGCAGTATCAGGGCGTGTTCTCGATAGACTACATAGAGGATTTGCTGTCGCTGGGTTCGTGGGCGTACACCTCCGACAATGTGGAGTTCTACGGCGGTGCCAGCTTCATGAAGGGCGGCCTCAAGTTCGCCGATTACATATCCACCGTCAGCCCCACCTATGCGCTTGAGATACAGTCCGGCTACTATGGCGAGAGGCTGGACGGCCTGCTGCGCTCGCGC
This sequence comes from Candidatus Fimadaptatus sp., assembly GCA_050946055.1. GTDB lineage: Bacteria > Bacillota > Clostridia > Christensenellales > Aristaeellaceae > Fimadaptatus. Next base: position 35,727 of record JBMNUB010000018.1, read on the forward strand.
GGCAACAAGCTTGTGGGCATACTCAACGGCATAGACACCGACGAGTACAACCCCGCCACCGATCCGCTGATATACGCCAACTATTCGCTGCGCGCGCCCGCCAAGAAGAAGGAGAACAAGGCCGCGCTGCAGGAGGAGCTGGGACTCAAGGTCGATCCCAACGTGCCGCTGATAGGCATGGTGGGCCGTCTGTCCAGCCAGAAGGGTCTGGAGCTGGTCGAGGGCGTGCTGCCCGAACTCATGGCGACCGGCGCGCAGATAGCCGTGCTGGGCAAGGGCGACGACAAGTATGTCGATCTGTTCAACTGGGCGCAGTGGAAGTATCCGGGTCAGCTGGCCGCGCGCATAGAGATGAGCCATCCGCTGGCGCACAAGATATATGCCGGCGCGGATATGTTCCTGATGCCCTCCATGTTCGAGCCCTGCGGCCTGAGCCAGATGATATCGCTGCGCTACGGCACCATACCGATAGTGCGCGAGACCGGCGGCCTGCGCGACACCGTGCAGCCCTACAACGAGTTCACCGGCGAGGGCAACGGCTTCACCTTTGCCAACTACAATGCGCATGACATGCTGCACGTAGTTCAGCTGGCTATAAAGACCTTCTCGGACAACAAGAAGGTCTGGAACACGCTGATGCGCCGCGCCATGAAGGGTGCATATGGCTGGGATCACTCGGCGCTGGATTACATACACCTCTACAAGCTGCTCGTAGAGGGTGAGCCGGGCGAGGAGGCCGCTCCCGAGACGAAGGAGCAGGCGGCGCCCGCCCCCAAGGCGCGCCGCACGCGCAAGGCCGCGCCCAAGGCTGCTGCCAAGCCCGCCGCCAAGGTGGAAAAGGAAGAGGAAGATCTGGGCCTTGCCGAGGAATGACGGGCGAGGGCCGCTTGCCTGTGAGCGTATGCGCGGCTGAACGCAAAGCTGCGCGGCAGTTGCGGGCAGGACAATGAGATATGGGTTTTGCCCCGCGTCAGTTACATATGGCGCGGGGCAAATTTGTGCTTGGAGGTGGATGCGATGGGCAATGACGAGCTGCGCTGGCGCGCACAGGCGACACCACTCAGGCAGATGCGCGCGCTTGCGCCGCTGCTTATAGGCACGGCGGCGGCCTGCGCGCTGATGCTGGCCGTGCTGGCACTGTTCAGCTTGGGCGAGAGCACCAGCGCGGGCATACTGTTTTCGCTTAAACTGTCGGCATTGACGCTGGGCGGCGCATGGGCGATGGTGCTGGCAGGGGGTGCGATAGCGTGCGCGTTGCGCGGCAGGCTGGAGCTGGAATACTGCCTGTCCGGGCGCACGCTCAGCATGGTGGAGCGCGGCAGGCGCACGCATGCCTGCGACCTGCCGCTGGACGATGTCGTGCACGCAAGGCGTGTGCGCGGCGGATTGCGGCTGCGCAGCGGCAGTACAAGCGCCCTAGTTTACTGCGAGGGCGATGTGCGCGAGAGCCTGGAGCGTGCGCTGCATGTGAGGCAGGCATGCCCAACACGCATGACGAAATAGCCTGACTCACGCCCAGCTTGCGGCGCGCGGCAGGTGCGCAAGCTGCAAAGCGGAGGGCGACAAGTGCTGCGCCTGCGCCGTGCAATGCCCTTGCGCATGCCTGCGGCGACATGACCATATGACAAAACAAGCGCGCCCGCTGCGGCTGTCCAAATGAGCTGTGGCGGGCGCGCATTGTCAAATGACACTATGCAAATCGGTTGACTAAATATGCAAAGCGTGAAGTAATGCGGCGGCGATTTGAGTAATCAAAAACGCCGCCGCATGAGCAAAATATGCAGGTTTTCCGTCATTCGATTGCTTCGCCTATGAAGCGATAGCCTTCGCCCTCGTCCAGATATAGCAGCGCGCCCAGCCCGTCGCCGGCTGGGTACAGCACGACATCGGGCATTATGTCGCTGTCAAAGTCGTAGTCCACGCTCAGGTCCATCACGTATTCCGGCTCATCCATGCCGGGCGTCAAGCGATACAGCTCGCTGTCGTAGTTGGTCATGTATATCTCGCCCTGATATTCGATGAGACGTGCGCGCAGCTCTGCTCCCGCATCTATGGGAGAGGGCGCACCGCCGGGCAGCTTAAACGCCATCAGGTCGCGAAAGCCATATGCCTGCTCGGGATCGGCATGCCAGAAGTACAGCGTGTCATTGCATATCAGCCAGTCATTTCCTGCATGCTCGTCCAGCAGCTGCTCGTCCTCGGGCGTAAATATATACAGCCCGCTGCGACCGTCAATGCCGTCTGGCAGCGCCAGCGCATACCCGTCATGGAACTCGGCAAAGGCCGTCCAGCGCGGCGCATCCAGCGCGCCCTCGCCGTCTATCGACAGGCAGCTCACAAGCTGACTATCCTCATATCGCGCGCATATCACGCCGCCGGGCGCGGGACGCACGCGCAGCACGCCGCCCTCGGCGGCGCACACGACTTCGCTGCCGCCCGCCATGTCGCTGCGCATGAGGTTACCGCGCGCATCCAGCGCATATGCACAGCCGGACGCGACTATGGGTACGCTGTTCACCTCGTCCAGCACCTTTATGGCGCTGCCGTCTGTCAGGTTTATCCGCACCCATGCCATGGGCTGCGCAAGCTCCCAGCCGGTAGCGGGCGCGCTGTCCTTACCATGGTCAGAATAGCCTGTGGGCGCGGCGCTTGCATCCATCAGCACATATACCGCGCCTTCATCTGCATGCGTTATCATGCGCACGCCCTCGGACAGTGCCCGCTCGCCGCTGCCGGAGCGGCTGATGAGCCTGCCCTGAGCGTCTATATATAGGAAGCTGTCGCCTGCGATATGCGCGCCGCGCGCGCCTGTGAGCGCAGTCATGTCCTGCTGCGCGGCTTCGTATGCAAAGGGCAGGCAGCCGGCGCGCGTGCCGGCAGGCGGGACAGAAGCACCCTGACCGGCCTCGGCCTGAGCCAGCGTGGGCGAACTAAGCGCTATCAGTGCCGCCGTGAGCAGCGCGGTCATATTTCTCTTGGTCATTGCTATACCTCCTGATCGTAGTCAGTATATCATATAATATACGCTTGACAAAACCGTGTCGGCGGGAGGGCATAAAGTGCATGCCCACAGTATACATATATATAAGGATGCGCGAGCGCACATGCATTGTACGAGCGGGCAAATAAGGCTATATAGGGCCTTAAATGTGTCAAAACAATGGTATTTAATGGCATATTTGGTTTTTAAAGCCGAAATTTGCACGCTTGGGCTTGAAAGTGAAATACTTTTGTAATAGAATGGATGAGGCGTAAGCGATAATGCGCAACGACGAGATACCCGGAGGTAAATGATGGCGATTGATCATAAGCGCAACGGCATACGACGCGGCATTGCCATGCTGATAGCACTGGTGATGAGCGTGGGCGGAGCCGGATATACGGCAGTCAAGAACGGCGAGGGACAGAAGGTCAGGTCTGACGGCGCGCTGGTATACAGCGGCGACGACGAGCAGAGCGAGCTGCTGTTCACGCTTGAACACGGCGACAAGTATACGCTTCTGAGCATTGACGATGAATGGTGCAAGATAAGGATAGAGTCCGACGATATAGAGGGCTTCGTACAGGTGGACGAGTTGGAGCTGGACGTGGACGGGATACTGGAAGAACAGTCCAAGCCTGAGCCGACCGAGAAGCCTGAGCCGACGGATGAACCGACGGACGAGCCTACCGGCGAGCCGACGGACGAGCCGACGGATGAGCCGACGGACGAGCCGACGGACGAGCCGACGGATGAGCCGACCGACGAGCCGACGGACGAGCCGACCGAGAAGCCTGAGCCTACCGACGAGCCGACGGATGAGCCGACGGATGAGCCGACGGACGAGCCGACGGATGAGCCGACGGACGAGCCGACGGATGAGCCGACGGACGAGCCGACGGATGAGCCGACGGACGAGCCGACGGATGAGCCGACCGACGAGCCGACGGATGAGCCGACGGACGAGCCTACCGACGAGCCGACGGATGAGCCGACGGATGAGCCGACGGACGAACCGATCGACGAGCCGGACGAGGGAGATCGCCTTGAGGAGGAGTACGACAAGGAGCATGCGGGCGATGTGCAGGCGCACGACGGCATAGTAAATGCCGATGGGCTGTATCTGCGCAGCGAGCCCAACACTCACTGCGAGATACTGAGCGTACTCAGCCGCGATACCGTGGTGAGGGTAGTGGGCGAGGAAGGCGACTTCCTGCGCGTCGAGGTAAATGGCCAGCAGGGCTATGTGATGCGCAGCTACATAATCGAGCTGGGCTCGAGCGAGCAGACCGCTGCTAAGAACGTATGGGGCAGCGCGCTGGTAACGGCTTCTTCGCTGAACGTGCGCAAGAGCGGTTCCACCTCTGCCAAGCTGCTCTACAAGGTGAAGAAGGGCGAGCGCGTGTTGCTGCGCGCGTGCGATGGCGATTGGTACTGCATAGCCACCGAAAAGGGCGAGGGCTATGTGCTGGGCGATCACCTGAACAAGAGCGTGATAAGCGGCACTGTAAAGAGCGGCGCCAGAGGCGATGCGGTCAAGGAGCTGCAGCGCCGCCTGATAGAGCTGGGCTACCTGAGCGGCAGCGCCGACGGTTCGTTTGGCAATAGCACCAAGAAGGCCGTTATCGCCTTCCAGAAGGACATGGGCCTCTCCGCCGACGGCGTGGCCGGTACCGGCACGCTGGACAAGCTGTATTCTGTAAAGCAGAACGGCGCGGACGGCGATGTGAAGTACGAAACCCTGTCATACGGCGATTCGGGCGATGGCGTGCTGAAGCTGCAGAAGCGCCTGATAGAGCTGGGCTACATGACCGCAGGCGCCACTGGAAACTTTGGCTCGGCGACCAAGAGCGCGCTCATAGAGTTCCAGAAGGCGGCGGGACTTACCGTCGACGGCGTGGCCGGTCAGGGTACGCAGGAAGCGCTGTTTGCCAGCGATGCGCCCTCCAAGGGCGTGAACTCGGGCGAAACGCTCAAGCTGGGCGACAAGGGCGATTCTGTAAAGGAACTGCAGCGCCGCCTGATAGAGCTGGGCTATCTCAACACCGAGGCCACCGGCAACTTTGGCGAGGCCACCAAGAGCGCCGTGATGGAGTTCCAGAAGATGGCGGGTCTTGACGCCGACGGCGTGGCCGGTACATCGACGATAAACGCGCTGTTCGCCAGCGACGCGCCCGTCAAGGTGGATACCTCCACCCTCAAGCGCGGCGACAAGGGCGATTCGGTAAAGGCGCTGCAGAAGCGCCTGATAGAGCTGGGCTACCTCAACACCGAGGCCACCGGCAACTTTGGCTCCAGCACCGAGGCCGCTGTCAAGGAGTTCCAGAAGGCGGCGGGCATAACCGCCGATGGCGTGGCCGGTGCGGCCACTATAACGGCGATATTCTCGGCCAGCGCGCCCCGCAAGCCTGACGGTACTCTAAAGCGCGGCGACCGCGGCGATGCGGTAGTGGCGCTTCAGAAGCGCCTGCGCGAGCTGGGCTACCTCACCGATAGCGCCGACGGCATATTCGGCGATACCACCGAGGAGGCCGTAAAGGCATTCCAGAAGCAGGTGGGCCTTACCGCCGATGGCGTGGCCGGTGAGACTACTATGAAGAAGCTCAATTCTTCCAACGCTCCTGAAAAGCCGGGTGCGATACTGCGCCTAGGCGATAGCGGCGACGCGGTAAAGAGCCTTCAGCGCCGCCTGATAGAGCTGGGTTACCTCAGCGGCAGTGCCGACGGCAAGTTTGGCACAAGCACCGAGAGCGCCGTGGCGGAGTTCCAGGCGGCCATGGGCATGAAGGCCACGGGCGTGGCCGACATAGCCACTCAGCAGGCGCTGGAGGCCAGCGATGCGCCCGAGAAGGATGGCGTGACGCTCAAGCTGGGCGACAAGGGCGAGGAAGTAAAGAAGCTGCAGAAGCGCCTGATAGAGCTTAAGTACCTGACTGGCAGCGCCGACGGCACGTTTGGCGAAAGCACCAAGAACGCTGTCGCAGCCTTTCAGGAAGTCGCGGGTCTGGATGCCGACGGCATAGCCGGCCCCAGCACTCTGGCGGCGCTGTATGCGACCGACGCTCCCTCGGCTGATTCCGAGGATGCAACGACGCTGAAGGTCGGTTCGCGCGGCGAAGCGGTCAAGAAGCTGCAGAAGCGACTAATAGAGCTGGGCTACCTCAGCGGCAGTGCCGATGGCGAGTTTGGTTCGGCCACCAAGGCCGCAGTCAAGCTGTTCCAGAAGCAGGCGGGACTGACCGCTGACGGAGTGGCGGGCGAATCCACGCAGAAGGCTCTGTACGCCTCCGATGCGCCCAAGTACGACGGCGACACTTCGGTGGACACTGAGCCGTCCAGCACGGCGGGCAAGATAATCGCCACGGCCAAGAACTATCTGGGCTGCCCGTATGTGTACGGCACATCCGGTCCCAATACGTTCGACTGCTCGGGCTTTACCTCGTTTGTGTTCAAGAAGTATGGCTACTCGCTGCTGCGCAGCGCTCAGCAGCAGGGCTACAACGACAAGTATACCAAGCTCTCGCGTAGTCAGCTCAAGATGGGCGATCTGGTGTTCTTCAACACTATCTCGGACAACGACCTGAGCGACCACGTGGGCATATACATCTCCAACGGCGACTTCATACATGCCAGCTCGGGCGGTGGCCGAGTGATGATCTCCAATCTGGATTCCGGCTATTACAACCGTGTGTTTTCCTGGGGACGCCGCATACTCGAGTGACATAAATGGATAAGTACAGGGCCGGGTCTTCCCAAGCGGAAGGCCCGGCTTTAGACTGTCAAAAACCCCGGGAGAGCTCGGCGGGCTTTGCAGCCCGCCGACTTAGGTAGCGCCCAGCGACATGTGCGGTGGGCGCTCAGGATTTTTTACGCAGGGAAATCTCATTTCCCGGAGCAGCATATCTTCCTTGCAGTTTCCACGCCCGGAAACCTTAAAGATTTCAGTGGAAACTGAGTAGGGGTGGCAGTGGCGGGGGAGCTTCTCCCCCGTCCACGCTTGTCAAAAAGACGCTTTGACAAGCTGGGGCCGGGTCTTCCCAAGAGGAAGGTCCGGCCTTTTGCATGCGAGGAGTTTCTGAGCCGCGCGGCGCGACCGAATGCGTCTTGTGCCGTGCGCGCATGTGATTAGGTAGCCTGATTCGCGCTGAAAATGTCGCAAGCCGCGATGCATATAGCCGTTATGAATAGGGCATCTGAAGTATATTGCATGCGGGCGCTTTTACCTGAATCATTGCTGCCGGCATCACAAATGCTGATGCTGCGCTTCCTCACCTCCGTCGGCAATATAGCCGCGCTTCACGTAAAGCCGTACTAAAGTGGCTGAAAAACAGGCTCATCGCGCAAGCTGGCGGTATATTGAAAGCAAATGCCAAACGCCGATTGTAGTTACAGCGTCGCTGCCAAAAGCTGCGCGTCGGCCTTTCGGCATAATTTCTCAGATGGCAGAGCATTGATACGATTTGGCGCTTTGACTGCGCAGCGAGCCGTGAAACCAATACAGCCGCACCGAACGCCGCCTGCTGCGCTCATAGCCGCGCGCATAATCCGCGCAGTATGCGGCCTGACTTGCCCGCGCCCGCTTACTCACTTCTTACGATAGCCAATCAGAGCGCAAACCGATATAGAATACAATATAACCGTAACAGAAGGAAATGGACCGAATGATGAGGTGAGGATTCGGTGAGAGACGCGTTGAAGGCCGGCGCGAGCCGGGTGCGCACTAAGGAGAAGGCGGCGCAGGTTGTGTTCCTTGTCACGTCGCTGGTGTCGCTTGCGGCGGTGGCGTGCATATGCGTGTTCATATTCAAGGGCGCATGGCCGGCCATGAGCGAAGTCGGACTGTGGAACTTCTTGAGCGGCACGGCATGGAAGCCCAACAATGACCCGCAGAAGTTCGGCATATTCTACATGATAGTGGGCAGCCTGTACGTCTCGGGCGGCGCACTGCTGCTGGGCGTGCCGGTGGGACTGATGGCGGCCATATTCATGGCTAAGTTCTGCCCCAAGAAGCTGTATCCGCTGCTGAGCCAGTGCGTGAAGCTGCTAGCGGGCATACCGTCGATAATCTACGGCTTCTTCGGCATGATGATAATCGTGCCGTTCATAGCCGAACACTGTCCCGGCAACGGCAATAGCGTGCTAGCGGCGTCCATAGTGCTGGCGCTTATGATACTGCCCACGATAATCACGATAAGCGAGAACGCGCTGCGCTCGCTGCCGGGCAGCTATTATGAGGGCGCGGCGGCGCTGGGCGCCACGCATGAGGAGGCGGTGTTTCGCGTGCTGGTACCGGCGGCGCGGCGCGGCATAGTCACGTCGGTGGTGCTGGGCATGGGACGCGCCATAGGCGAGACCATCGCCGTGGGCATGGTCGCGGGCAACAGCAACATACTGCCCGCCACGATATTCAAGTCGGTCAGGACGCTCACAGTCAACATAGTCAGCGAGATGAGCTATGCCGAGGGACTGCATTACGATGCGCTGATAGCTACGGGCGCGGTGCTGTTCGTGTTCATACTGCTGCTCAACGCGGCGCTGGGCCTGTTCACGGCGGGCAGGCGCGAGCGCGAGGGCAAGCCGCGCAAGGCGGCGGCTAAGGGAGGTGCGGCCTGATGGCGGACATAAATGCGGCGGCCATTATGGAGCGCAAGAGCGCGTCGCTCAAGCGCAGGCGCGCGATAAAGTCTGTGGTGCTGCGCTGGCTGTGCTACATATCGATGGGCATAACGGCGGGCAGCCTGCTGATGATAGTGCTGTACATATGCATAAACGGCATACCTAACCTCAGCTGGCAACTGCTGTTTGGCGAGTACTCCGCAGACAATCCCTCGCTGGGCTTTGCGATAGCGGCGACGCTGGAACTGGTAGCGCTGGCGATACTGATAGCCGGGCCATTGGGCGTGGGCTGCGCGGTGTACCTGTGCGAATACGCGCCGCGCAAGAGCCCGCTGGTCAGCGCAATAAGGCTGGCCACGGAGACGCTCGCGGGCATACCCTCCATAATATACGGCCTGTTTGGCGCGCTGTTTTTCGGCACGGCGCTGGGCATGGGATACTCGATGATGTGCGGCGTGCTTACGATATCGATAATGATACTGCCCACGATAATCCGCACCAGTGAGGAAGCCATACTGTCGGTGGATGACATGTACCGCGAGGGCAGCTACGGTCTGGGCGCGGGCAAGCTGCGCACCATATTCCGCATAGTGCTGCCCAGCGCTTCCAAGGGCATAATCTCCTCGCTTATACTGGCCGTGGGGCGCATAGTGGGCGAGACGGCGGCGCTGCTGTTCACGCTGGGTTCGGTGGCGCACTTTACCGGCAACATCTGGGATTCCTCGCGCACGCTGGCAGTGCATATGTACATAAACACCCGCGACGGCGGCATGGCGGGGCGCAATACGGCGTTTGCCGCAGGCGTGGTGCTGATGATAGTGGTGATAGCGATAAACCTTGTCGCGAGCTGGCTGGAGAGAAGGGCGGGCAAGCTGAATGAAAATTGAAGTCAGGGATTTTAATCTGTACTACGGCGACTTTCATGCGCTCAAGAACATAAACATGGGCATGCCCGAGCATGCGGTGTCGGCGCTGATAGGCCCTTCGGGATGCGGCAAATCCACGCTGCTCAAGTCGCTCAACCGCATGAACGACCTCGTGCCGGGCGTGCGCATAACCGGCCTTGCCACATTGGACGGCCACGACATATACGGTGACACAGACGTAAACGACCTGCGCCGCCGTGTGGGCATGGTTTTTCAGAAGCCCAATCCCTTCCCGATGAGCGTATACGACAACGTGGCATACGGCCCGCGCACGCATGGCATACGCGGCCGTGCCGAGCTGGATGCCATAGTCGAGCGCAGCCTCAAGCAGGCCGCCATATGGGATGAACTCAAGGACAGGCTCAAAAAGAGCGCACTTGCGCTGTCCGGCGGTCAGCAGCAGCGCCTGTGCATAGCGCGCGCGCTGGCGGTGTCGCCCGAAGTGCTGCTGATGGATGAGCCGACCTCGGCGCTTGACCCCATATCCACCGGCAAGATAGAGGACCTGATGAACGAGCTAAAGGGCCGGTACACGATAGTCATAGTCACGCACAACATGCAGCAGGCTGCGCGCATATCCGACCAGACCGCGTTCTTCCTGCACGGCGAGATGGTGGAGTGCGCGCCCACGCTGGAGCTGTTTGCGCACCCTGCCGACAGGCGCACCGAGGACTACATAACCGGCAGATTCGGCTGATGCGCGCGGGCAGGCCGTGGGCTGCGGCAGGCGTGAGGGCATCTGCCGGGCGGCTTGCGCATGTCAGCAAGCATGCCGCAGGGCGGAGACGTGCAAGGCGTGCCGCGCATGGGCCGAAGCCGTGAACTGCTTCGGCCAATCGTGGATATATGATGCGGCAAATGGCTCATATGCGATATACCTATGAGAACACATATGCGCATGGCGCGTGCCATGCGGAAACGGGGGATGATGTGAATGCGCAATAAATTCGAGCGCGAGATGGGCGAGCTGTCCGGGGCCATGCTGGAGATGAGCGAGTTTGTGGTGGGCGTGATAAACAACGCTATGAAGGCGCTGCGCACCGGCGACCGCGAGCTGGCGCGCAGCATATGCGAGGGCGATCATGTGGCAAACGAGCTGGAACTGACCATAGAGCGGCAGAGCATGCGCATACTGCTCAGCGAACAGCCCGTGGCAAGCGACCTGCGTGCCATATCCACGGCTCTTAAGATGATAACCGACATGGAGCGCATATCCGATCAGGGCGCGGACATATCGGAGATACTCACGCACATACCTTCGGGCGAAAAAGGCCCGGAAATACTCTATACCATGGCCGACAAATGCGTTATAATGGTCACAAAGGCAGTGGACGCATTCATGCGCAAGGACTTGGAGTTGGCGCGCGCTGTCATAGACGCGGACAATGAGATAGACAGGCTCTTTCTCAAGGCGCGGTCGGTGCTGCTGGAGCGCATAGGCGCTATGCCCGACGAGGCCGCGCTGTGGCTGGACTTCTTTATGATAGCCAAGTACCTTGAGCGCATAGGCGATCACGCGCAGAACATAGCAGAATGGGTAGAGTTCCTGGTCACGGGCATGCACAAGCATCAGCGCATACTGTGACACGGCGGCTCCGGGCGAGGAGGTAGCTAATTGTCGAGGATATATGTTGTAGAGGATGACGAGAGCATATCGGCGCTGATAGCAGCGGTACTGGGCGCGGCGGGGCATGAGGTGCGCACCATGGAATCGGGCGCGCCGCTTGAGCAGCTGGTGGCGGCGGGCGAGACGCCGGATCTGCTTTTGCTGGACATAATGCTGCCCGGCAAGGATGGGCTGACGCTGCTTAGAGAATGGAAGGCGCGCCCCAGCACGTCGGCGATACCATGCATAATACTCTCCGCCAAGGGCGATGAGCTGGACAAGGTGCGCGGGCTGGAGCTGGGCGCGGAGGACTATGTGACCAAGCCCTTTGGCGTGCTTGAACTTCAGGCGCGGGTCAAGACCGCGCTCAGGCGCGTGCCGGCGGCCTCTGGCAATGTGCGGCTGGGCGGCAACGAGATAGACTTCAGCCGCCGCGAGGTATGGCGCGATGGACGCGAGATAAAGCTCACCTTCAAGGAGTTCGAGCTGCTGGAGTACATGTACAAGAACGCCGGACTGGTGCTGAGCCGCGATCAGCTGCTCACACAGGTGTGGGGCTATAACTTCGAGGGCGACACAACGCGCACCGTGGATTTCCACATACATTCGCTGCGCCAGAAGCTGGGCGACAGCGCCGAGCGCCCGCACTTTATTCAGACGGTGCGCGGATATGGCTATAAGCTGAGCAAGGGTGAGGACTGATGAAGAAGTATCTGCGGCGCGCGCTGATGGGTACGGCGCTTACCATAATACTGGTCATGCTGGCAGCATGCGTGGCGGCGTTCGCGGGCGCGTCGGTGCAGTCGGCGCGCGACGAGCTGGAGGCGCTGCTGGACATGGCGCAGGCCATGTGCGCGGATGACGGCGTGCTGCACGGCGGGGGCGCTCAGGAACGCGGTGAATGGGCTTGCGAGCTGGCGGCGGCCAAGTATGCCGCGGGCGCGGGCGTGCGCGCCACGCTGGTCGATGCGCAGGGCAATGTGCTGTACGACTCCGAGGCCGAGGGCGAGCTGGACGATCACTCGGGCCGCGAGGAGATACGCGAGGCGCTTGAGAGCGGCAGCGGATATGCAAAGCGCCGAAGCGAAAGCATGGGTTCAAGCATGATATACTGCGCGCGGCGCGTGGGCGCGGGCGTGCTAAGGCTCAGCACCAGGAGCGCATCGTCCTATGCCGTGCTGTGCGACATGTTGCCGCTGATGCTAGTGCTGGCGGTGCTGCTGGCCACGGGCGCGGCGCTGTTTGCCAACAGGTTCTCGGGCAAGTTCACGGGAGCCATACAGGCGCTGGATGACATGCTGGAGAGCGGCCGTCCGCTGAGCGTGGATACGTTCGACGAGCTTCAGCCGGTGCTTCAGGGGGTGGCCTGCCGCATAGAGAAGTTGCAGACCGACATGAACGAGGTGCGCCGCACCGAGCGCATGCGCACCGACTTCGTTGCCAACGCCTCGCATGAGCTGAAGTCGCCGCTAACGTCCATAAAGGGCTTTGCCGAGCTAATGAGCGTGGGCTGCGTGACCGACCCGGCCAAGCAGCACGAGTATCTGACGCGCATAGCCTCGGAGAGCGACCGCATGCTGGGCGTGATAGACGACATACTGTACCTGTCGCGGCTGGAGGGAGATTCCCATGCCGAGGAGGACGCGGTGGACCTTATGCCCATGGCGCAGGAAGTTGCCAAGTCGCTGGAGCAGCTTGCATCGGCGCGCGGCATATCGATAGAGGTAAGCGGCTCGGGCAGGCTGATGGGCGCGCCGCGCGAGATATGGACGCTCATGTACAATCTGGTGGACAACGCCATACGCTACGGCGTGGACGGCGGCTGGGTGCGCATACATGTGGGCGAAGGTCTGATAGAGGTGTCGGACAACGGCATAGGCATGGACGAGCAGGCGCAGAGCCGCGTGTTTGAGCGCTTCTACCGCGTAGATCCGTCGCGCTCGCGCAAGAGCGGCGGCACGGGACTGGGGCTGTCGATAGTCAAGCACATAGTGCTTAACAACGGCGGTCAGGTGATGCTGAAGAGCGAGCCGGGTTCAGGCTCGACATTTACCTGCCGCATGAAGCCGGTCAAGCGCTGACGGCAGGCGGGGATATTATATAGAAGAAGCGATGCATGGCTTCAGCTTAAAGCGACGCCGCACACTGCGAAGGACAACGTGTCCTTCGCAGTGTGCGGCGCTTTGTGCTGCGGCGCTTTGTGCTGCGGCGCTTTGTGCTGCGGCGCTTTGTGCTGCGGCGCTTTGTGCTGCGGCGCTTTGTGCTGCGGCGCTTTGTGCTGCGGCGCTTTGTGCTGCGGCGCTTTGTGCTGCGGCG
>JBMNUB010000019.1:0-46631 GCA_050946055.1 Candidatus Fimadaptatus sp.
CCAGCATGTCTGTGCACAGCAGCTCGATTGCCTGCCGCTGTTCGTTCTCTCGGTTCATCATTTTCATCACCTGTGCCTATTATATCAGAAAAGGCCGCTTATAGCGACCTTTTTTGACAGGCTGTGATCGCCGTTTCCTGATTGGAGACGGCGGTCATTTACTATTATTCAGTTCTTCTCGATCTTCCCAAACGTAACCTCATAAGCCCCATAAGCCGACAAAGCCGCAAGCAGCGCATTAACTCCCACCAGCAACGCATTATCGACCGTCAACCCAGTAGTAAACGCCGTAGCCACAAGCATAACGCCCAGCGCCACGACATAAGCAAACACCCGCGTAGGTATCTTCCAAACCTTATCCAGCGGCGCCTTCAGGAATTGCACCACCAGCAGCGTAAACGCCGCTGCGCCGGCGATGGTCGCAAGATACGTCCACGTAAGCGGCTCGCCGACTTCGACGCCGGGTATCTCGATCACCGCGCCGCCTGTATCAGCAGTAGGTGCAGCCGTTGCAGCCTCTGCCATAACGACCACCGGTATGAGCATGACTATGGCCAAAACGAATACCATCAACCCCACATATCTCCTAAGCATGATTCACTCATCCTTCCTGCCCACGTCCTCAGGCTTATCAGGCAGCCCCAGTATCTCCTGTTCATAGTGCGCCGACAGATGGTTCCGCCCCTTAGCGGTATACGACTTGTACATAACGCACAGCTGGTCCTTCTTACTGGTAGGGCACCACCCGCGCCCGGTATAGAAGTCATGCGCCTGAGACAGTCGTTCATATTGCAGGTCAGCCACGTCATCGGTCAGCGCATCCAGCTTGTCCAACACAGCCGCGCGGAAGTCAGCTTCAGCCTTATCTCGCGCAGCCTTTTTCTGCTTGTGAGCACGCCAGGGCTTTACCAGCAGGCCCACACCCAGCGCGATCACGGCAGTCACAGCACTAGCTATCGCGCCGGCGCGTTCGATCAATTCAGTCACGCGACCACCTCGCCACACTTGCCCGATACCCAACCGACCGCATCAGTCAGCCGGATGCAGTGCCAGCCGTTGTAAGCCGTGGCGATATGCTCGAACGTCGCGCCGGCAGACACAACGGTAATGATACCGTACTCAGTGCCCGGCCCGCTGCGCACATTCCAGCGACATTCCGCTGCGATCAGCAGCGTGTGCTCGAATTTCGCATCACCGTCATCCGGCTGCGCATCATCGATGTCCGGCTCGTCCGTAACATCGCTGGCAGCCATCAACGCCACGTGCGTCTGCGCGCCATACACGCCATCAGCAGTCAAACCAGCCTGACGCTGGAACGCGGTTACAGCCGACACAGTCTCGTCGCCATAATCACCATCAGCGCCATATCGCGGCAGGTCATAACCCAGCTGCATCAGCAGCTCCTGAAGCGCTCGGACGTCACTGCCACTCATTCCACGCTTAAGCAGCCGCGCGCCCAGCTCGCGCTCGGGTACGTTTACGTCGCCGTAGTCCATGTACCTCCTTCTTCTAAATCCGACGTGCTTTGCGTCCTCGTTCTCCTTCAGCCTGCCGATGTTCTCATCTGATTGCCTTTGTTGCCAGCTACCGTTGTTTATGCTATACTTATCCGCAAAAAAGGGGGGTAAGCCTATGCGACTCAATCTTGACTGTGTTCGTGACGTTTTGCTGACCGTGGAAAGATGTATTGTTGTAGATGACCAGGGTTGTGTTCATATGGCAGGGCGTGCGGCTCCGTATGATGAAGACTTTGGCAATATGTCCGACAACATAATGTGGACTGAGCTTATTGAGCAACCCGAACTTACAGACTATACCAAAGCGGACATACTATATACTTTGCAAAAGCTGATTGAGGCTTAGTATATCTCCGTCCACGAGTATCCCGGCGAGCCCAATGCCCATCTTTACTATTTCACGGACAACGATGGCATCACGTTCAGCGGACATC
The DNA here is from genome assembly GCA_050946055.1 of Candidatus Fimadaptatus sp. Classification (GTDB taxonomy): domain Bacteria; phylum Bacillota; class Clostridia; order Christensenellales; family Aristaeellaceae; genus Fimadaptatus. The sequence goes on from JBMNUB010000019.1 coordinate 1,952, forward strand.
AGTTTCTTGCCAACGTTCGCGACAAAGGGGTTTGGACGACAGTCAAACAAAAACTATCCAGGCACGGAGCCGACGCCACACTGTCAGTCGTGTCTGGCGTGGCCGCCGAGGTTATTACCCACGTCCTGTCAGGCGGGAATTGAGTTCCGAATGATTTTGGGCCAGCCCGTTCGCGTACTGCGTGACTGCCGCGATCAAAAACTGGTCTTTTCGCTCTATTGCGTGTTCAAACCCCATATCGCCCTCTTGGGGCATGCCGTACAGCTTTGTTACCTCGCGCATATAGTCTTCGACAGCTTTGAATACCGGCTCAAGGCTGTCTCCTGTTTTATTGCTTGTGTTTGGCCTGTTAGGCATATTCATCGCTCTCCTTTTTGATTTGTGGGGTTACGCAGTATGCCCGGCTCGCGCAGGGCTGTGAAGCCGACTTGAATGTACCGTTCATTTGTTGCCATGCTCGTATCTCATTTAGTCTGCCATTTGCGTCAAGCGGTCTTGTTGCTGTCGTTAGGCATGTCGGCGACCATTTTCAGCGCCGCTGCCCAACCCAGCAGCATGCCTTTACCCATCGCGTCCAGTTTGTTGTACAGTTCGGCAAGTTCGGTAATAGATGCAAGTTTTTCATCCATTTCGCTACCTCATCTCTCTATGCGAGCGTATTGTATCTCATAGAGAGTAATATGTCAACACTTTTTTCGCTTTTTACTTGCATTGCGAGTGATTTTGCGGTATCATACTTAGCAGAGGTGATTACATGAATGAACGTCTACGGCAACTAAGGGCTGCACTAAATCTTTCACAAAAAGAATTTAGCCAGAAGATCAGTGTAGGCTACTCGACCTTGGCTCAATTTGAAACAGGCGCACGTCAGATAAAAGACATCCACATAGCCCGAATTTGCGAAGTATTTGGAGTAAATGAGCACTGGCTGCGCACCGGCGAAGGTGAAATGTACACACAGACGGACCGCAGCCTAATCGACCGAGTGTGTAAGACCTACGCGCTTGATAGTGCTGGGCGCACTCTGCTTGAAACGCTGCTTGCCCTGCCTGCCGGTTACGCGCAAATGCTTCTGGACGTGGCACACAGACTGGTCGAACATACAGACGCCACGCCGCAGCCGGCCAGCGAAATCGACATCGACGCCGAGGTGGAATCCTATCGTCAGGAACTGTTGCAAGAAAAGAAAGCGGTGGAAACATCATCAGTTTCCGGCGATACCGCCGCCAGCGATGCGTGAGAAAGCCCAAAGATCGCTAATAATACGCGGCGTAAAAGTCCCGCCCCGCGAGAGGCGAGTGGATAGAAATCAGCACGTGAGCACAGTCCGCACGAGCGCGTTTGGCAAGAAGGAGGTATGCGCATGCCCAAAAGGCAAAAGGACGGCCTGTACCATACCAAGGTTAAGATAGACGTGGACGAGAACGGCAAAACCATAAACAAGTGGATCAGCGGCAAAACCAAGCGAGAGCTTGAGGAAAAGCGCACGCAGGTCAGGGAACGGTATATTACCGGCAAGGTCGTGGACACGAACGTCCTGTTCGGCGTGTATGCCCAGAAGTGGTTTAAGCTGAACATACTCGCGCACATGAGCCAGAACACCATCGCCATATATCGCAGCATGCTCAACAAGTACCTGCTGCCCGAATTCGGTGAAATGGCAATGCCCGCAATAATGTCCGATGACATTCAGGCGTTTATAAACGAGCTTGCGGGCATGTTCGAAACCAGCATACAGCATATATTGAGCCTGTTGAACCGCATTTTGACTGCTGCACATGCTGACCGGATAATAGTATACAATCCGGCCATGCGCATAAGCCTCCCCACGGTCGCAGAACCGCACCCGCGCCGTGCGCTTACCGATGCCGAGCGCAAAGCGGTTTTGCCGCATATGGATTCGTCGCAAGGCGGGATCGTGCTTGCGCTGCTGTACTATCTGGGCATACGTATTGGCGAGATATCCATAATACGATGGGGAGACATCGATTGGGAAGCGGGCGTAGTGCTTGTGCGCGGATACAAGACCAAAGCCGCCGCACGCATTGTACCTTTGCCGAACGCGCTACGCGACATACTACTGCCAGTCCGTCAGCATCCGGAGGCGTTTGTGGTGCCGCGCGAAGGCGGAGAACCGTCTGCGCCGTTGTGTACGCACCGCATTCGTGTAATATTCAACGACATGATGAATGCAGCCGGTTTGTCTGAAAACGGCTTGACGCCACATTACTTCCGGCACAACTACATAACCATGTGCTGGCGCGCAGGCATAGATTCGGCGGTAGTATCAAAGATCGTTGGCCATACCGATGCGCAGACAACGTTGAATATTTATACGCACCTGACGAATGCGGACATCGCATCGCAAGGTGCGCAATTCAACAGTATGTTTGAAAAGAAAGTTGGTGAAAAGTTGGTTGAGCCGCTGTAGAAATATCGTCACACAGCTCAAAGTCCCCAAGTACTTGGCGCTTTCCGCTACTGATCAAAAACGGGGTAATATACGTCAATGTAATGTATGTGTGTATTAATTAGATACAGGCGGCGAAATTTGCAATGCCGCGCCGCTGCTGATTGACTTTTGCCGCAGATTGGGTTAATATATATGCGAAACGTTTACACTATCGTGACGGAGGAATCTTTCATGAAGATGTTTTATAATGCGCCTGCGGCTACGTGGAACGATGCGCTGCCGCTGGGCAACGGCTTTATGGGCGCAATGATGTTTGGCGGCACCGTGCTTGAGCGCATACAGCTCAACGAGGACAGCGTGTGGTCGGGCAACTTCCGTGAGCGCGTGAATCCCGATGCGCGCCAGACGCTGGACGAGGTGCGCCGCCTGCTGCGCGAAGGTCATGTGACCGAGGCCACGCGGCTGAGCGAGATGGGGCTTGCCGGCTGCCCGGACAAGCAGCGCCATTACGAGCCGCTGTGCGACCTGCAGCTGTACTGCGGCGCGGAGGGCGACGAGATATGCCTGCAAACCAAGCGCGATCTCACCCGCGTGCCGGACATGCGCCGCTTTGACACCGAAGTCACCGGCTACCGCCGCGAGCTGGACATAATGAATGGCGTACACAGCCTGTACTACAATAAGAATGGCTGCGATGTGCGCCGCGAGGCGTTCATATCCTTCCCCGACAGGGTCATGGCCATAAGCTGCTCGGGCGAGCGCTTCCGCGCCGTGCTGAGCAGGGGCGCTTACATGCACGACTCCGTAATGCCCGACGGCTGCACGATAGCGCTGACCGGACGCACATCCGCAGACGGCATACGCTATGCCGTGGCCGTGCGCGCGCTGGGCGAGAACGTGCGCCGTTTGGGCGAGACGCTGATATGCGAGGGCGACGTTACGCTGCTCATAGCCGCCGCCACCGACTTCCGCTATGACGATCCGCTGCGCGAGGTATATGCCCGCATAAATGCCGCGCAGAAGAAGGGCTATGCTGCGCTCAAGGCCGCGCACATGGCCGATTTGCGCCCCATAATGGAGCGCTGCACGCTCAATATAGCGGGCGATGCGGCGCTTGACGGGCTACCCACCGACGAGCGCCTTGCGCGCGTGCGCGAGGGCGGATTCGACGCAGGTTTAATCAACACCTACTTTGCGTTCGGGCGCTATCTGCTGGCTTCCAGCAGCCGTCCCGGCAGCCTGCCCGCCAATCTTCAGGGCATATGGAATCAGGATTTAATGCCCGCGTGGGACAGCAAGTATACCATAAACATAAACACCGAGATGAACTACTGGCCCAGCGAAGTATGCAATCTCAGCGAGATGCACGAGCCGCTGTTCGATCACCTGCGCCGCATGAAGCCGCACGGCGAGCGCGTGGCGCGCGACATGTACGGCGCGAGCGGCTGGATGGCGCACCACAACACTGACATCTGGGGCGACTGCGCGCCGCAGGACATAGTGCCAAGCGCCGCGTTCTGGCAAAACGGCGCGGCGTGGCTGTGTCTGGACATATGGGAGCGGTATCTGTTCAGCGGAGACGAGGCGCGCCTTATGAAGGATGCCGACCTGATATGCGGCGCGGCTGACTTCTTCTGCGACACGCTGGAGCAGGACAAAGACGGCTATCTCGTGGAGAATCCCACGGTATCGCCCGAAAACACGTACATACTGCCCTCGGGCGAGATGGGCAGGCTGTGCGTGGGCTGCACCATGGACAGCCAGATACTGCGCGAGCTGTTCACGGCGGCGGTGAAGTGCGAGCAGCTCGCCGGGCGCGACGGTGCGCGCTACGAAGCGGTGCTTGACAAGCTGCGCCCCACGACCATCGGCAAGGGCGGCACCATACTAGAGTGGCCCGAGGAGTACGAGGAGTACGAGGTCGGCCACAGGCACATATCCCACCTGTTCGGTCTCTACCCCGGCAGCGAGATAACGCCCGATCAGCCTAAGCTCATGGAGGCCGCGCGCCGCACGCTGGAGCGCAGGCTCAGTCACGGCGGCGGTCACACCGGCTGGAGCCGCGCCTGGATAATCTGCATGTGGGCGCGCCTGCTGGACGGCGAAAAGGCCGGCGAGAACGTTCAGGCGCTGCTGGCCAAGTCCACGCTCAGCAGCCTGCTGGACAACCATCCCCCGTTCCAGATAGACGGCAACTTCGGCGCGACTGCGGGCATGGCCGAGATGCTCATGCAGAGCCACGGCGGCAAGATACGCCTGCTGCCCGCACTGCCCCATGCATGGCGCAGCGGTGAGGTGCGCGGTCTGCGTGCGCGCGGCGGCCTGACAATAGACATAGCGTGGCGCGAGGGCGAGTTGGCCGAAGCCTATGTCACTGCCGACAGGGATGCCATAGTGAACATCGAAGGGCGTGAGCTGGCGCTCAAGGCCGGTGTGCGCACGCTTGTGGGCTGACTGGCGGCGAAGAAGGAGTAAATTGACATGCAAAGCGATATAAAGGCGTGCGTCATTGACGAAGCAAAGGCGCGCAGCATAGATAAGCTTATCTCAAGCGAGATAGACGCGGGCGATCTGGCAGGTTCAGCGCTGTGTGTCATAAAGGACGGGCGCGAAGTGATTCGCCGCAGCTACGGCGTGCGCGACATAGCAAGCGGCGAGCCCATGCCCGCCGAGCCCATATTCCGCATGTATTCTATGAGCAAGCCCGTGACCTCGGCGGCGGCCATGATACTGCTGGAGCGCGGCGTTATACGCCTTGACGATCCGGTGAGCCGCTACATAAAGAGCTTTGCAGCGCAAAGCGTGTGGGAGGACGGTAAGCTCGTGCCGGTCAGGCGCGAGGTCACGATAAACGACCTGCTCAACATGACCTCAGGTCTGGTATACCCGGACGCGGCCACAGAGCCGGGCAGACGCATGGAGGCGCTGTTCAATGACGCAATATCGCGCGCCAACTCCGGGCGCGGATACGGCACGGTCGAGTTCTGCGAGCTGATAGGCCGTCAGCCGCTGGCCTTCCATCCCGGAGAGCGCTGGCAGTACGGCACTTCGGCGGACGTACTGGGCGCGGTGATAGAGGTGGCGTCGGGCATGCGCTTTGGCGACTTCCTGAAGAAGGAGATATTCCAGCCGCTGGGCATGGTGGACACGGACTTCTATGTCCCCTCAGAAAAGCTCGATCGCTTTGCCACCATGTACCGCTGGCATGCCGATGCGCCCAAGCTGCGGCCATATCTGGGTAGCCATCTGGTGATACTGGACTTTAAGCAACCGCCCGCATTCCAGTCGGGCGGCGCGGGTCTGGCCTCCACGCTCAGCGACTACGGACGCTTTGCGCGCATGCTCATAAACAGCGGCGAGCTGGACGGCGTGCGCATACTGCGCAGGGAGACAGTCGAGTTCATGCACAGCGACAGGCTGAGCGATGCCCAGCGCCCCTCCTTCGATTGGGAGGCGCTCCGGGGCTTCTCATACGGCAACCTGATGCGCGTGCTGAAGGACCCGGATGCGCTCAGCCCCATGCTGGGCGGCGCGGGGCGCGAGGGCGAATTCGGCTGGGATGGCTGGGCAGGAACCTACTTCATGGCAGATCCGGCAAGCGACATGATAGTGTTGTACTTCATATCGCGCATAGACTTCGACCCCAGCCCCATGCGCGCGCAGCTCAAGCGCATGCTGTACGGCGAATGAGCAATGCAGCGGGCATTTGTGCCGCAATGTGTCCGTGCGGCATGGCGGAATATGTATGTTGCATGAACGGCGCTTGCGTATGACATGGCCGATGATGCCGTGCTTAACGGCAGCCGTCCGGGTCTGCCATTGCGCAATAGCCGCGCATGCCAAATGGTGCGCTTGTATGCTGCGCTGTATTATGACCATGCTCGCGCGCATACTGTTGCGTGAATACAGCATTCAAATCATTGGGCCTTATATTGAAATAGAAAAGCATCGCTGGTATCAATCTCCAGCGATGCTTTTTGCATGGCTATTGTGCGCCCTATGCGCGCATCAGTCGCTCTCGCCCAGATACACGCGCACGCAGTTAGCTGCGGGGAAATCCTTGCTGCCCATGCCATAGCCTATGCGGTCTATGCGCATCATGGGCATGGGGCCGAACTCATCGGCCAGACTGCGCAGCAGCGCCGCACCCGTGGGCGTGCAAAGCTCGCCTCGCATGGCGCTGCCGTATACAGGCACGCCGCGCAGTATGTGCGCCGTGGCGGGTGCCGGCACGGGCAGCAGTCCGTGTGCGCAGCGCACCATGCCGCTGCCCAGATTGATGGGCGACACCACTATGCGTTCGGGCGCTATGCGCTCTATCAGCTCGCATACGCCCACCACATCGGCAACCGCGTCCGCCGTGCCGACCTCGTGGAAGTGTATCTGCTCCACGGGGCGGCCATGCGAGCGAGACTCGGCCTCGGCTATCAGCTCATAGGCGCACAGCGCGCGCTGCTTCACCGCCTCGGATACGTCAAGGCCGTCTATCAGCGCGGCTATATCGCCCATCGCCGAATGGCTGTGCGCATGGGTATGCGGATGCATGTGCGCGTGCAGGTGCGGCGCGGCAATGTGCAGATGGGCGTGGTCGTGGCCATGTACGTGCATGTGGTCATGCTCGCCGCCGTGGCAATGTGCATGGTCGTGGTCATGCTCGCCATCATGGCAATGCTCATGGTCGTGGTCATGCTCGCCGCCGTGGCAATGTGCATGGTTGTGGTCATGCTCGCCGCCGTGGCAATGTTCATGCACATGGTCATGCTCATCGCCGTGGCAATGTGCATGGTTGTGGTCATGCTCATCGCCGTGGCAGTGTTCATGCACATGCTCATGACCATGCTCCAGCTCCTCTGTCCCATCCACCGTTACACGCATGTGCGTGCCGACTATGCCGCACTTTACGGCCATCTCGCGCGTGAGGTTCACGCCGGGCAGCCCCAGCGCGTTCATGTGCGCAACAAAGCCGTTGGCATCGTCAACTATCTCGCTCAGCGCGCCCATGAGCATATCGCCCGCCGCGCCCATGTTGCACTCTATATACAGCGTCTTCATATGTTCCTCCTAAATTCGATTGGCCATCGCGCCGCCATGATGTACTTATGCCAAGCTGCACGCGAGCCGCATTGCCTAGATTATACCATCTGTTCAGTATGCGCGCAAGCATTTTGGCGAAAGTGCGGTATGTGCCGGGTGCATGCAGTCCGCTTTTACGCTGTGAGCGCGCAATGCATGGCTCGAATGCGGCCCAAATGCAAATGCCGCATTACATGCGCGCAAGTACCGGCGCAAGGCAATGCATATGTTGAGCCGCGATTCGTGAGACGGCGGCACATCGATGGACAGATTGCGCGGTTGACTTATTACAAGCCCGCAAAATGTAGCATAGCCCAATCTTTATGCGAACAAAAAGCGAACACAGTGCAAAATTCAGTGCAGTGTGGTATAATGCATATGCACAAAGCGATTGGAGGTGTAGTTATGAGACGTGAACTTGGAATAGCGCGCTGCGGGCTGGCCTGCTGCCTGTGTACGGAAAACGCAAGCTGCTCGGGCTGCGATTCGGGCAACTGCCCGGACAAGGATTACTGCGAGAACCGAAGGTGTTCCATGGATAAGGGGCTTGCGCACTGCTATGAGTGCCATGAGGATTGCGGCAAGGGCCTGCTTAATAAGATAAAGCCGCGCGCCTTTACGGAGTTCGCCCGCAGGTATGGCGAGAAAGAGCTGCTGGACTGCCTAGAGCGCAATGAGCAAAGCGGCATAGTGTATCACCGCCACGGCATAAACGGAGATTATGACGAGTTTGACGATATCGAGGCGCTGATAGAGTTCATTCGCACGGGTCATAGATGAGGCTGCGCAAAGCATGCGAAAAGCACAAAACGGGCGCGCAGCTGCTATCATAACAGCCACGCGCCTCAGCCTGTCAAAAAACCCCATGAGAGCTCGGCGGGCCTCGCAGCCTGCCGGCTTTAATCGCGCCCGGCGACATGTGCGGCGGGCGCGTGATATTTTTGCGGCGGGAAATCCCATTTTCCAGAGCAAAAACATCTACCTTGCAGTTTCCACGCCCGAAAATCCGTTAGGATTTCAGTGAAAACTGAGTAGGAATGGCAGTGGCGGGTAGGTTCTCCCCCATCCACGCTTGTCAAAAAGAATTTTTTGACAAGCTGGAAGCGCGGCTGATATCATCACAGCCACGCGCCCGTCTTTATGTAACCGAATTACTTCTTGCGCTTGAGATACCTGTCCACCTTGTCCTTCATCTCGGGCGAAACCTTGCGCTCGAAGGGCATTACCGGCGCGTTGGCTACGCGCTCGGCAAACGTGAACGAGCTGAGCATGGTCTTTTTGAGCGCGGGCGCGGACAGGAAGTCCATCACGTCGCGCCTGTCATGGCCAAAGCCCGCTCCCGGCGCGGCAAAGCGCGCGAAGTTGACCGCAGGCACGCCATTGTCGGTGAAGGGTATGGAGTCGCTGGAATATGTGTCGCTGCTCACGCGCACGGGCAGGCCGTTTTCGCGCATCATTCCGTCCACATAGTGCATCAGCGCATCGTCGCCCATGGTTATGCAGATGTCGTAGCCCAGTATGGGCGCGGCCATGTCCACGTTTATCATTATCTTATGGCGCTCCAGTTCGTCCTTGTGCGCCTCGCAAAAGTGCGTGCTGCCGCACAGGCCCACTTCCTCCGAGCCGAACCACATGAACTTGAGCGTGCGGCGCGGCGGATGCTGCTTGAAGTAGCGCATAAGCTCCACCAGTATCACGCTGCCCGAGCCGTTGTCATACACACCCTTGGAGTACTCGGTGCTGTCATAGTGCGCGCCGAAGGATACTATCTCGTCGGCCAGATCGGTGCCGGGTATGGTGGCGTACACGTTGTGGCTGGTCATGTCCGCCTTGCGCGAGCGCACAACTATGCGCACGCGGGTCGCGCCGCGGCGTATCATGTCCATGGCATCGGCGGCGCGCATGTTCACGGCATAAGTATCGCCCCACGCATCGGTCATCTTGGGGCGCAGCATGCGCAGCGCTATCTCCATCTCGCCCGGGTCATCCAGTATGCTGCCCGAGAAGGCTATCACGCCCTTGGCGCCCGCGCGCTGTATGCGCTCGTAGGGATCATAGTTGAGGTAGCCATTGTACAGCACTATCTTGTCCTTTACGCCCACAAGATTGGCTTCCATGGCGTTTTCGACATAGACCAGTTCGGCTGTTATGCCCTCGTCGCCGGTATCCAGCGAGCGGCGCATTCCCGTGACCTTGTACTTCGCCCGGAAAGGCTCCAGCACCTCAAGCTCTGCGCGCTCCACTATGCCGTCATGCACGGTGAACGGTTCTATCTCGCACTCCACGCCTATCTGCTGCGCCTCGCGCGCCAGTATGCGCGCAGCGCGCAGCTCCTCGTCCGTTCCGCTCATGCGGGTGAAGGCCAGCTCACCCAGCAGCTCGAATGCCCTGTTCTCGTCCATAAGAATGTACCTTCCCTTCACTCAAGTAGTGCGGCAAATGCCGCATTATGGGATTATTTCGCCATCACGGCCTCTATCTCCTCTATTGAGCGCGGAATATCGCGCGAAAGGTTCTCGCAGCCATCCTCGGTGACCAGACAGTTGTCCTCCAGACGGAAGCCTATGCCCCACTCCTGGCAGTATATGCCTATGTCAACGCAGAACACCATGCCCGGCGCTATCGGGCGGGTCATGTCCACTACGTCGTGCGTGTCAAAGCCCACATGATGCGCGCCGCCATGCCACATGTACTTGCCTATGTCATCGTAGCTCTCGCACAGGCCTATGGCCTTGAGCTGCTCATAGCAATAGCGCCGCGCGGTCTGATCGACCGAAGCCATGGGCATGCCGGGCTTGATTATCGAGAACATGTAGTTGGAGGTATTGTAGGCGCAGGTGTACAGCAGGCGCTGCCTCTCACTGAACTTGCCGTTGCAGGGGAAGCCGCGCGACACGTCGTTGCCCAGATTGTCCCAGCACGCGCCCACGTCGTTGAGTATCATGTCGCCGTCCTTGGCGCGGCCCGTGTAGGCGTAGTAATGTATGCAGAAGTTGTTGTCGCCTGCCGAGATTATCGACGGGAAGCCCGGCTCAAGCACGCCGTTGCGCGTGAGCGCCGCGTCGTAGAGCGCCTTGTATTCGTACTCATACATGCCCGGGCGCGAGCCGCGCATCATGGCCAGTATGCCCTCGCGGGTCACGGTCATGGCCTTGCGCATGGCCTCTATCTCGCAGGGCTTCTTTATGGTGCGCATGTCGCGCAGCAGCGGCAGCAGGTTGTGAGAGCGCAGGCTGGGATAGGTCTGGATTGCGCGGTTGGTGAAGGCTATCGTCTCGCTCTCCGGCTCGTCCATGGACAGGCGGTCTATGTCCGTCCACAGGTCTATCGATTCGGCAGCCATGGCCGCGCGATGGAAGCGCCCCTCGAACTCGCTCAGCATCGCAATCTCCTCTATGCCGGTCAGCGCGCGCGCCTCGTCGGGCTTCATGCGCCGGCCGTTCCAGCGCTCGGCGTGCGCGTCGGGCGGCAGTATGAACAGCGTTTCGCGCACGTTGCCGCCGTGCTTTTCCGCCATGAACACAAAGCCCTGCGTGGAGGCATCGCTCGCGCCGGTGATATAGGCGAAGTTGCGGTTGCAGTAAAAGCCGTAATACGCATCCGCAGAGCGGCGCGGCGCATGCCCCGCCAGCATGACTATTATTGCGTCGTTTCCTACGCGGCTGTAAAGGTCGGCGCGGTTTTCGATGTAGAATGACTTATCCATATGATTATCTCCTTAATCCGCCCTGTGCGGGCTTATCTATTCGTTATGCATAAACTTTGCGGCTTCACTGTGCGCCAACTGTCCGATGCGCGAATGCACGCGGTGTATACATGCAACGCGCACTGACTATGCCAATGAGCAGAGCGCGCTATATCACCTATCGCCGTCCACGCGCGGACACATTGCACGCAAGCGGCGCAACATTGCCCTCGTATCGCCGTCCATGCGCATGCAGCATCGCAGCATGTCACAGCGCATGCGCATCGTCGCCCACGCGCGGGTGCATTGCACACAAGCGGCGCACATTGCCTGCATATCATCGCCCACGCGCATGCACAGGTGAAACAGCGTTTGACTGCGCATGGCACAATGCCGGCGCGTTGCCTTTGCCCATGAGCTGCCATGCGGGATTAAGCGCATCCCGCACGGCTCAAGTCCTTCAGCTGCAAAGCGCAATCGATGCCATATGGCGCGGCTGCATACCGCCCGAATCACAGGCTCTGTTCGGTGCGCTCGATTATCTCGTCCTGAAGCGCGCGCGACAGATTGCGGAAGTGGTCGGAGTATCCGGCCACGCGCACTATCAGGTCGCGGTACTCGTCGGGGTTCTGCTGTGCAGCTATAAGCGTCTGGCGGTCTATGACGTTGAACTGTATGTGATGGCCGTCCAAGTCAAAGTAGGCGCGTATGAGATCGGCCATGTGATCCAGCCCCGCCTCGCCCTTTACTACCGAGGGCGTGAACTTCTGGTTGAGCAGAGTGCCGCCGGTCATGAGGTGGTCCATCTTGGCGGCGGAGCGTATAACCGCTGTCGGGCCGCAGGAGTCCGAACCCTGCGTGGGCGATATGCCCTCGCTGAGCGGCTTGCCCGCGCGCCTGCCGTTGGGCGTGGCCTGCATCACCTCGCCGAAGTACACATGGCAGGTGGTGGGCAGCATGTTGACGCGATACATGCCGCCGCGCATGTTGGGTCTGCCGCTGACAAGGCTCAGATAGTCGGCAAACACGCGCTTCATTATGTCGTCTGCATAGTCGTCGTCGTTGCCGTACTTGGGCGCGCGGTTCTTGAGCAGCGCCAGCAGCCAGTCCTCGCCCGCGAAGTCGGCATCCAGCGCCTTTACCAGATGCTCCAGCGTGAACTGGCCTTCATCATAGACATACTTCTTTATCGCCGCCAGCGAGTCGGCTATCGTGCCTATGCCCACGCCCTGTATGTAGCTGGTGTTGTAGCGCGCGCCGCCCGCATTGTAGTCCATGCCGCGGCTGATGCAGTCGTTGGTTATGACCGACAGGAACGGCACCGGCATATAGCGTGCATACAGCGACTCTATAACGTTTGAGCCGCGCACCTTTATGTCGATGAAGTGCTTCATCTGCGCAAGGAAGGCCGAATACAGCTTGTCATAAGTGTCCAGCTTGCCTATAGCGCCGGTGTGCGGGCCGAGCTGCTCGCCGGTATGCGGGTCGAATCCGTCGTGCAGCGCCAATTCCAGCATCTTGGGTATGTTGAAGTACCCCGTCAGTATATATGCCTCGTTGCCGAACGCACCGGTCTCCACGCAGCCGCTCGTGCCGCCGCGCCGCGCGTCCTGAAGGCTCTTGCCCGCGTTCATGAGTTCGGAGATTATGGCCTCGGTGTTGTAGAAGGCGGGCTGGCCCCAGCCCTTGCGCGATATCTCGCAGGCGCGCTTCAGGAAGCGGCGCGGGGTCTTGCGGCTTATCTGCACATTGGACGATGGTTGGAGCAGCTTCATCTCATCCATGCAGTCCAGTATAAGATAGCTTACGTCGTTTACGCCGTCCTCGCCGTCGGGGGTTATGCCGCCGGTGTTTATGTTGGCAAAGTCGGTATACGTGCCGCTCTCCTTGAGCGTCACGCCCACCTTGGGCGGCGCGGGCTGGTCGTTGAACTTGACCCATAGGCACTCAAGCAGCTCAAGCGCGCGCTCATCGTCCAGCGCGCCCGCTTCAACGTCGGCCTTGTAGAACGGATACAGGTGCTGATCCAGCCTGCCGGGGCTGTAAGCATCCCAGGGATTCAGCTCGGTGGTCACGCACAGATGCACAAACCAGTACATCTGTATGGCCTGCCAATACGTGCGCGGCCTGTGCGCAGGCACTACGCGGCAGTTCTCAGCAATCTGCTCAAGCTCGGCGCGGCGCTTGTCATCGCTCTCGCGCGCGGCCATGTCAGAGGCCAGTTCAGCATAGCGCCTGCCCATCTCCATTATGGCGTCGCAGGCTATGCGCATGCCGCGCAGCTCCTCGGCGCGGCGGGCGGCATCGCGGTCGTTCATGTAGTCAAGGGACTCAAGCGCCGCGTCTATGTCGGCCTGATAGTCGAGGAAGCCCTTCTCGTATATCTTGCCCGAGCCTACCGTGTGGCCGGGGCCGCGCTGCTCCATGAACTCGGTGAATATGCCCGCGGCATACGCCTGCTTCCACTCGCCGGTCATGGTGTCCAGCAGCCGCGTGCGCATGGAGCGCCTCTGCCAGAAGGGTATTATGTCGTCGCGCTGCTCGTTCATGGCCTGCTCGCTGACCTTGAACGATATCAGCTCGCGCGCATCCATTATGCGCATGTCCTCCAGCGTATGGCAGCACAGCTCCGGAAACGTGGGCGCGACCTGCGGGCCTTCCGACTTCTCGCCCACTATCAGCTCGCCCTCGCCTATGTACAGCTTGCGCTTTGCCATGTACTCGCGCAGCACGGTGGCGCGCAGCTCGGGTATGGACAGCGTGCCTTCGTACTTGCGGTATACCTCGGTCTCTATGCGCGCCCGCTCCACGCTTATGCGCGGCTGCGCCTCCACGCTCACGCGGCGCAGCTTGCGCACGCGCTCATTCATTCCTCTTTCCATATTCATCCTCCGATCCTTACGTCGGCAAAGCCCGCCTCGCGCCAGCGCGCGGCCAGCTCCTGCATGTGCTCATCGTCCGGCACGGCAAACTCATGCGCCTCATGCCCATCCAGCCGCTCGCACTTGTCGCTGCCCAGCCTGTGATAGGGCAGCAGATACACCCGGCTGGCATTCACGTTGTCGCGCACAAAGGCGATCATCGCTTCGACCTCTGCGCATGTGTCGTTCACGCCCGGTATAACGGGTATCCTTATGTATATGCGCGCGCCCGCGTCGCTCAGGCGGCGCAGGTTGCAAAGTATCAGCGCGTTGTCAGCGCCGGTCATGCGCCTGTGTGCATCCGCGTCCATGACCTTCATGTCGTACATAAACACATCGGCAAACGGCATGATGCGCTCGAAGTTCTGCCATGGTGCCAGTCCGCATGTGTCTATGTACAGCGACACGCCGCGCCTGCGCAGCCTGCCCGCCACCGCGCACACATAGTCCATGTCCTGACACATGACTTCGCCGCCCGAGAATGTCACTCCTCCGCCCGACACCTCATACACCTGACTGTCGCGCATCACCACTTGCATCAGCTCGTCCACGCTGTACGCGCGCCCTACCAGCTCCTTCGCGCCGCTTGGACAGGTATCCGCGCGCAGCTCGCCTTGCTTGCAGCGCCCGCAGCCTATGCACCTTTCCTTATAATGCATCCACTCCGCGTCAAAGCGCTGGCTCTCCGGGTTGTGACACCACAGACAGCCCAGCGGACAGCCCTTGAAGAACACGGTCGTGCGTATGCCGTCGCCATCGTGCAGCGAAAAGCGCTGTATGTCTACGACCAATGGCTCAGCCACCGGCTCTCACTCCCCCTGCTTTCAGTTTTGTGAATATTATAAGGCCATATTGCAAGTGTGTCAAGCGAGTTTGATGACAGCATTCACAAAAATGAATGAAGATGTGCATTTGACAGTTTGTGCAGGAGGTGTATAATAATAAACATAAATCATCGGGAGGACATAATATGCCGCCGCTTACGCTTATGATAAAACCCGTATCCAGCATGTGCAATATGCGCTGCAAATACTGCTTCTATGCGGACGTTACCCAACACCGCCAGACCGTCTCCTACGGCGTGATGTCAGATGAGACGTTGGAAAAACTGGTGCGCCGCGCCTTTGCCTATGCCGAGGGCAGCGTGACGTTTGCCTTTCAGGGCGGCGAACCCACGCTGGCGGGCGCGAAGTTCTTTGAAAAGCTTCTGGAGCTGGAGCGCAAGTACAATTCGCGCCGCATACAGGTGCAAAATTCCATACAGACAAATGCCTTTGACCTGTCTGATGAGCTTATCGACGTGCTGAGGCGCGGGCATTTTCTGGTTGGCATATCGCTGGACGGCCCGGCTGAGATTCACGACCGCATGCGCATAGACGCGCGCGGCGCAGGCACGTATGCAACCGTGACGCGCAACATAGAGCGCCTCAAGGCCGCCGGCATAGAGTACAACATACTCTGCGTGGTCAACGGCTACATAGCCCGCGCACCTCGCGAGGTATGGCAGGCGCTTGCTCCCCACACCTACCTGCAGTTCATACCCTGTCTGGACGGCTTCGACGGCGTGCGCGAAGACTATTCGCTGTCCGCAGACGACTATCTGTACTTCCTAAAGGAGACATTTGACCTGTACTATCAGGCGTTCAAGCGCCGTCAGTACGTATCGGTGCGCACGTTTGACAACTATGTGGGCATACTGCTGGGACAACTGCCCGAGAACTGCGCCATGCAGGGGCGCTGCGGCATATACTACCTGATAGAGGGCGACGGCGGCGTATATCCCTGCGACTTCTACGTGCTGGACAGGTGGCGCATGGGTGACATAAACCGCGCGTCCTTCCACACGCTGGCCAAGAGCGAAGTGGCCGCCGAGTTCCGCAGCCAGTCGCACTACACCTCGCCCGAGTGCCGCGAGTGCAAGTGGGCAAAGCTGTGCCGGGGCGGCTGTAAGCGCGACCGCGAGCCTTTTGTCGAAGTAAAGGACGCTGACGGCAGCACATCGCTGCGCCCCGGGCTCAACCGCTTCTGCGGCGCGTTCAAGGAGTTCTTTGAGTACAGCTATTCGCGCATGGAGGAGATGGCGCGCGAGATAGCTGCGGAGCGCCCGAAATGAGCAGGCATAAACAAGCCGAATGATTAGGCACTGCGCGCGTTCAGGGAGCGTCCGCAATGAATGGAGTGAAGGGAATGAAGGGCTACGATGTATTCGGCAGCGCATACGGCTACATGTGCCGCCGTGACCCGCATGCAGTCTGCTCGATAGACCACGAGCTGATGCGGCGCATGGTGCGGCTGGACGCTCAGTCGCAGGTGGAGCTGTATGCCGCGCCGGGCGCTTTGCCCGACATGCGCGGGCATGAGCTGTACGGCCTTGCGCAGCGGCTCATGGGCGCAAGCCCGCGCGCGAGCGTGCGCCGCGCGCTGGACATGCTGAGCGGCATAGCACTGAAGTGCGATGATGACATAGGCGATATGGTGTTTGGCGGCACGGAACGCGCCATACTCGAGCGCGGCACGGACTGGTGCGCGGACATGGCGCGCGTGGGCGCAGTGCTGTTCATGTGCATGGGCATACCTGCGCGCATAGTGCATCTGGCTAATCTCAACAAGGCGTACAACGGCCATGTGGTCGCCGAGGCATTTTATGACGGCGCGTGGGGCGTGTGCGACTGCATATACGGCTATATGTTCTATGGCGAAACTCCTATGGGCGCATGGGAGCTGATGTGCGCGCCGGAGCTTATGCGCCCGCTGACCGGCGACAAACGCTTTGACGAGTATGCCGGGCTATACTCAGCCGCCGCCATAAGCGATTACGACCCCACCGATGTGCGCAACGATTACACGGAATCGCGCGCAAATGAGTACACGCTCAGGCTGATACGCGAGGGCGCAAACGACGGGCGCTGGTTCATGGGCGAAGATGGGCAGCTTACTTGAAATGCAAACCAATCCAGCGCTCACGCCTTAGTTCCACGCACAACAGGCGGCTTCAAGCACAGCCTTACTGTATCACCTGAAATGGGAGCTGTCGCGTGAGCGACTGAGGGGTTCACCCCGCCGCAATCACAGCAGCATACGTGTGCCGGGACGAATCCACGCCGTAGCTCACGAGCCAGTCCGTTCCTTATAAAGAAGTCGCCGTCCCGTATTCGAGACAAAATCTTCCAGCACTCATGCTGCTTCCTTTTACGCAAGTCAATGGCTGTGAGCAGCGTGATCCTCCGCCATCATAGCATGGGGCTGAGTTTATTCCCAATGCGAACATGTACAACAAAGATCCGCTCCCGACAGCGTCAGGAGCGGATCCCTTTATGCACATATGCATGGATAAGCGGCTGCAAAGCAGTGCTGTAAGCCAGCGCCCGGCATGTGCAAGTTCCTTACTTGGTTATGCCGTCCAGCATGTTGTCCAGCCAATCGCCCTCGAACAGCTCTATCGCGCCCTTGTCGCAGGCGGCGGCGAGCTTGGGGTTGATGGGCAGGCGCGCGGTGCTGGCTATGCCGTGACGCGCGGCAATCTCCTCCAGATGGCTCTCGCCGAAGGGAGAGATGTGCTTGCCGCAGTCGGGGCATTCGATGTAGGACATGTTCTCGACCAGACCCAGCACGGGTATGTTCATCATGGTGGCCATGTTGACGGCCTTCTCCACTATCATGCCCACCAGTTCCTGCGGCGAGGTGACTATGACCACGCCGTCCAGCGGCACGGACTGGAACACGGTCAGCGGCACGTCGCCGGTTCCCGGAGGCATGTCGATGAACATTATGTCGCAGTCGCCCCACAGCACGTCCGTCCAGAACTGCTTGACGGTACCCGCGATTATCGGGCCGCGCCATACTACAGGATCGGTATCGTTCTCCAGCAGCAGATTGAGCGACATGGACTTTATGCCGGTCTTGGTCTCGACCGGGAATATGCCGTCCTCAGTGCCCATGGCCTTCTGGCGCAGGCCGAACGCCTTGGGTATGGACGGGCCGGTTATGTCGGCGTCCAGTATGGCGGTGGACAGGCCCATGCGGCGCGCGCCCACGGCCAGCAGCGCCGTTACCAGCGACTTGCCAACGCCGCCCTTGCCGCTGACTACGCCTATGACCTTCTTGATATGAGTGCCCGCATGCGGAGCGGCCAGCAAGCTCTCGGGCTTGCGGCTGGCACAGTTCTCAGCGCAATTCGAGCAATCGTGATTGCAGTTTTCACTCATGGAACCAACCTCCGTGGATATAATTGGCAAAAGCCATAAACCCCTTATATTATACCCTATCGTGCGCAAATTGCAAGCAAATTTTGTGCTTATGCCGATATTATGTGAAAAGGCGCACGGATTATGCATCGCGGCGCGCCATAAACGCCATGCTGCCGGGCAGTCAAGGCATTTTCCGCGCAGCTAAATTTGAGTGCGCCCGGCAATGCGCGTCGCTGGAAGCGGCGCATGTTCTATTCAAGCATATAAAGGCATCCGCCTGCGAGCGCCATGCTGCAAGCGGATGCCTTAAGTGTAAAGCCATGTGTCCTATGCACCTGTCGGATGCGACTCTTGTGCCAGGCGAGAGTCAGTTCACGTACTGCTGCACCACCGTACCCGTGCGGTCGAACGGGAAGAACAGGTAGCGCACGCGGCCGACTATCTGGGACTTCTTGAGCGGGCCCACGGCGCGCGAGTCATTGGAGTTGCCGCGGTTGTCGCCCATCACGAAGTACTCGTCCGCGCCCAGCGTGAGCGGACCGAAGTCGAGCTTGGCGGGATGCGCTATGAAGTCCTCTTTTAGCGCCTCTCCGTCCACATAAGTGACGCCGTCCACTATGGATATGGTTTCGCCGGGCAGGCCGACTACGCGCTTTATATAGTTCTCGCGCGAGTTGGGATAGTGGCATATCACGACCGTGCCGCGCTCGGGCTCGCCCAGCAGATAGTCAAACTTGGTCACGAACACGCGGTCGCCTGTGTACAGGGTCTCGTTCATAGACGGGCCGTCCACAACGATCGGCTCGAATACGTAAGTGCGCACCAGAAACACTACCAGCAGCGTACCCACTATCAGCAGCACCCAATCGCGCACTTCCTTGCGCATCTTCTTCTTGCGCTCGGCCTTTTGCCGCTGTTCGTCCTCGTCCTCGGCCATCTCCAGCAGCTTGCGGTGCGGCTGTTCTTCGCCTTCGACGGGCGCGTCCTGCGAGACCGGTTCTTTGTCGAGCTTGGTATCGTTGTCCATTGCAATACTTCCTTTCGCAGATGCAATACATAACATATGCGCCGCTTATGAGCGGCATTTTAAGTCCGCTTCCGGACATGAGGTACTGTTTATGCCTTATCGCGAGGGAGGCCCTGGCCGGCATGCGCATAACTAAGCGTCCGTATCGCCCTCTCCGGGCGCGCGCCTTTCGGGCTGCGGCGGCGATACAGGTATCATGCGCCCGCCGCGCGGCCATAGTCTCATGCGCGCCACGGCAACTATCTGACGCCTGCTTATCGGGCCTATGGCGCGGCTGTCGCGCGAGTTGGCGCGATTGTCGCCCATTACGAAGTACTCGTCCGCGCCAAGGCGCACAGCAGGCATGCTCCTGTGCGAAGCATACCGGACATACTCCTCGCGCTGCGGCACGCCGTCGATTAGCAGCGTGCCGCTTATAAGCTCTATCTCGTCGCCGGGCAAGCCTATCAGCCGCTTTATGTAGCAGCGCCTTCCACCGCCCGGATAGCGGCAGATGATTACGCTCCCCCGCTTGGGCGGGCGCAGGAGCAATTCCGGCTTGGTGGCCAGCAGTCTGTCGCCGTTTGACAGCGTGTCGCGCATGGACGAACCCTTTACAACTATCAGCGTGAACACCAGCGTGCGCAGCAGCAGCGCCGCGCCCAGCGCCAGCGCTATATCGCGCAGCAAGTCCATCAGCATGCTCATGGCGCTATGCCGCGCGCCTGTCCCAGCGGGAACACGACGCTTCTGGCATGGCCTATCAGATAGTCCGCGCGCAGCGTACCCACGTCATCGGCGCGGCCATCGTGGCTGAGCGCGCGATTGTCGCCCATGACCAGATACTGCCCGTCGCCTATCATGACCGGCCCGTAATCGCTCCCGGCGGGATAGCTGACAAAGCTCTCATCAAGCAGCGCGTCGTTGACATAGGTGCGGCCATCGCGTATCATCACCGAATCGCCCGGCAGGCCTATCACGCGCTTAACAAAAGTGCCTTCGCGATTGGGAAAGCGGCATACCACCACGTCGCCCCGCTCAGGCGCGGAAAAGCGATAGTCATACTTGGTAACCAGCAGCAGTTCGCCGGCTGTCAGCGTGGGCTCCATGGACGGCCCTTCCACGCGCACTATCTCAAACACGAACGCGCGCACCGCCAGCGCACCCAGCGCCGCTATCGCTATCGTGAGCAACCACAGCCATATCTCGCGCGATATGGCGCGCCTGCGCCGTCTGCGTTGACTTGCGGCGCGGCGCTTGCCGCCATCAGTGCGCGCCTGCCGGCTTGCGCAAGCGCTACGCTGCGCCGGACGAGCGCCTTGCCTGTGTGCGTCGCGCGGAGCGCAAGCGCCTGAACCGCGCCCGGATGCATTTTCCTGAGAGGGCGGGCGCGGCGCGGCCTGCTCCTTAGGCGACCATGCGCGCGCATTGCTGCGGCCCTGCGAGTTTGCCTGCGCGCCCAAGCCTGAGTATGCGCCTTGCCGTTGGGCGGCAGGCGCTCCCCTTCGCCCCTGTGCGGCAGCATGCGCCTTGCCTGCGCGCGGCCTGCTCTGCTCATGAGAACGCCTATCCATCGGCATTTTCCCCGGCATGCTCGACTATCTTCTTGACGCGCTTTTCAAACTCGGCGCGATCCAGCATGACCACGCGGCCACAGCCATGGCAGCGTATCTTCACATCCGCGCCGGTGCGTATTATCGTCCATTTGTCACTGCCGCAGGGATGAGCCTTGCGCATCTGCACGACGTCGCCCAACGCTATCTGCATAAACATCTACCTCACAATATAGCTAATTATATTACCAAATGCCTGCGCCCGCAAGCGAAGCTGTGTTATAATATAAAGACATACTTGGCCGCATGGCGCGGCCAAATTCACATTTGCGCCATATGCGCAGTCAGACTCCGCTTGCGCGTCTGTGTTGGCGGCCGCGCCGCACTGAGCGCCCAGCATCCCATATCCTGCAGGCAGGCGGCGTACGCATGAGCAGGCCTGCCCGTGCCGCTTTGGGGCTTGGGCGCAACGGCTGCACGCGAGCCGTCTCCCGCCCGGAGCGCCGCATAAAGATGTGCGCGCCCAGCCTTCCCGCGCGCTCACTGAACAAAGGCCGCATGACGAGCGCATGCGGCCTTTGCATTATCGCTTAAAGCCCACGTGTCTCGCCGTTATACACATAGCCGCTTATGGGATCGAGCGTTATGGTAGTTCCAGTTCGCAGCACGGAACAGGCGCTCTCTGCGGAATGTATCACTGGTATCTCCAGCGTCAGCGCCGCTATCGAGGCATGACAGGCCGAGCCTTCGCATTCGACTATCACGCCCGACGCCTTGCGCAGATACGGCAAAAAGCTGTTGTCGGTCTGACTGGCGACCAGTATGTCGCCGGGGGTGAAGTTGCTGGCGGCCTCGGCCAGCGTATGCGCCACGCACACGCGCCCCACTACCGGCCCATCGCCTATGCCGCGCCCGCGCAGCAGCACATCGCCTATCACATGCACGCGGATGAGGTTGGTCGTGCCGCTCATGCCCACCGGCACGCCTGCGGTCACTATGGCCACATCGCCCACGCTTAGCAGGCCGCGCTCCTGCGCTGCGGCTATGGAGCGGTTTACCATCTCGTCGGTGTTGTCGCTGTGGGACACCATGAGCGGCATAACGCCCCACACGCAGGAGAGCTGGTTATACACGCGCTCGTTCTCGGTGGTGGCGATGAGGTCGCAGCCGGGGCGGTACTTGGACACCTTGCGCGCGGTCGCGCCCCTGTGAGTGGGCGTGATTATGGCGGCGGCGTTCAGATCGGCGGCTATCGTGGTGCAGGCATAGCTGACGGCGTTGGTCACAGAGAAGTTCATGTCGTAGCTCTCCTGCACGCCCTTGGGTTCGGCCTTGCGATGCTCCTCTACATGGCTGGCTATGCGCACCATGGTCTTTAGCGCCTCCAGCGGATATCTGCCCGAAGCTGTCTCGCCGGAAAGCATTATGCAGTCCGTGCCGTCCAGTATGGAATTGGCCACATCCGACACCTCGGCGCGCGTGGGACGGGGATTGCGTATCATCGAATCCAGCATCTGAGTGGCGGTTATTACGGGCTTGCCCAGATGATTGCACTTGGCTATCATGCCCTTTTGTATGAGCGGCACTTCCTGTATCGGCACTTCCACGCCCAGATCGCCGCGCGCCACCATCAGTCCGTCGGCGAGCGTAAGTATCTCGTCCACGTTCTGCACGCCTTCTTCGTTCTCTATCTTGGCGTATATCTGAACGTTCTCGGCATCGGCGCTCTCCAGCACATGACGCAGCTCCAGCACGTCCGCCGCCTTGCGCACGAACGAGGCCGCGATCAGATCCACGCCCGCCGCGCAGCCAAAGCGTATGTCGTCTATGTCGCGCTGGGTGACCGCAGGCAGGCGCAGCTTTGCGCCCGGCACGTTTATGCCCTTGTGGTCGCTTATCACGCCGCCGTTCATGACGCTGCACACTATCTCGCCGCCGTTTATGGCATCCACGGTCATCTCGACCAGACCGTCGTCTATCAGCACATGCGTGCCTACGGTTATGTCATTGCTCAGCCCGTCGTAGGTTATGGCGGCGCGCTCGGCCGTGCCGGGTTCGTCGCTTCCGCACACCAGAGTGAACTTCTGGCCGGGCTGCAGCTCTACGCTGCCGCTTTCGAACTTGCGCAGGCGTATCTCCGGGCCCTTCGTGTCCAGCATTATCGCCAGCGGCACTCCCTTCTGGCTGCGCAGACGCTTGAGCATCTCTATGGTCTGGCCGTGCCATTCATGGTCGCCATGACTCATGTTGAGGCGCGCTACGTTCATGCCCGCGTCTATAAGGTCGCTAAGCATCTGCTCGTTGCGGCATGCAGGTCCTATTGTACAGATTATCTTGGTCTTTCGCATATACATCATCCTCAAACACAAAATCCAATATATTATACCAGCAAACGCGCGGGCATTTCAATATTGCGCGCTTTAAGGTTTTTTGTTCATACTTGCAGAGACAGGCCCATCGGCGTTTGCAAACGGCCGGCGAACAATTGCATGGCGGCCATGCTGCCAGGCGGCAACCGGCGCACTGTCATGGACATGAAACAAGCCGGAGTTCCCCAAGCCCGCAGTCTGCCGCGCCGCCTTAAAGGATTAGCATTTGACGGCGCGTTTGCGCTGCACGCGGCGCTTATGCAGAATCAAGCCGCATGCTCATATACAGTCTGCCGCGCGGCATGACGGCGCGGCGCGCATAAACTTAACACGTGCCGCGCTTACATGAGGAAAATATCGGGCGTATAATCAGCTTATCGGCAGTATGTTACATGCCGGCAGGCGATTCGGAAAGCTTTAACGCATAAAGCCCATGCTTCCAAGCGGCGCCGTTCAGCATACAGCCCAAGCTCTGACGCGCCTTATTATCACCGCATCAGCGGCCAAACAGCGACAGCGCGCGCTGCATGCGCGACTTTACCGGCACGTCGAAGGGACAGTTGAACTCGCACTTGCCGCAGGCTATGCAGTTGCGCGCGGTGTGATCCAGAGCAAGATAGTGCTCGCGCACGCTCTCAGGGACTTCCTTTTGCGCAAGAGCCAGATCAAGGTACTTATTGACAAGCGCTATGTCTATGTGCGACGGACAGGGCAGGCAGTGGTTGCAGTACATGCAGTGACCCTTGAGCGAGAAGCGCGGCGCGTGCATCATGACGCGCGCGTAGTCGCGACCCGAATCGCCGGTCTGCTCATACTCCGCCGCCTTTATCACCTGCTCGGGGCAATCCGCGCCCACAAGCACCGAGCATACTGCCGGGCGCGTGAGAGAATAATGCACAAGCTGAGGCACAGTGAACGCCTGACCAAACGGCGAGCGCTCGTCGCTCAGCAGTACGCCCGCGCCCAGGCTCTTCATTACGGTTATGGCCACGCCGCGGCTTTCACACTCGCGATAGAGCTGTGCGCGCAGCGGGTTGAGGGTGAGCTGGCGCTCGTATGTGGCGGAACGGAACAGCTCGTCCACCGACACGTTCTCGCCCAGCATGTCATAGGCGGGGTTTATCGAGAACATAAGTACGTCTATGAGGCCGGATTGCACCGCTTCCAGCGCCGTGCGCGGGTCGTGCGAGGACATGCCAAGCGCGCGTATCACGCCCGCGCGCTTTAGCTCCAGCGCGTATTCCATGACGGGGCCGCGCAGTATATCCAGCCAGTCATCGACCTTATCCACATAGTGCAGCATGCCTATGTCGATGTAACCGGTGTCCAGCCGGGTAAGATAGTCGCTGACGAAGTCGCGGCACTTGGCTATGTCGCGGGAGCGCTTGTACTGGCCGTCCTGCCATATCGCGCCTATGTGTCCCTGAAGTATGACCTTCTCTCGCCTGCCCTTGAGCGCTCGGCCTATGTTGGAGCGCACTTCGGGTTCTGACATGAATGTATCCAATATGTTGATGCCCGAGTCCAGCGCGGCATCTATTACCGACTTGACCAGTTCAAACGGCTTACCCTGCAGATGTTCGCAGCCCAGACCAACTTCGCTGACCTGCATGCCGGTTCTGCCCAGCGGACGCATATTCATAAGCATGACCTCCGTATATCGCGCGACCAAAGCGCGCATAAGCAGTGAGTCTTTAGCTTAATTATAACGCCATGCGCGCCGATTTACAAGCAATATCGACATGCACGGAGAATTTTGGAGGTACGCTATGCAATACAGATATATCATTACAATATGCGCCGTGCTGGCATTTAACCTGCTCTCGTTTGCGCTTATGGGCATCGACAAGCGCCGCGCAAGGCGGGGCAAATGGCGCATAGCCGAGCGCACGCTGTGGCTGTCGGCCCTGCCCATGGCCGCGCCCGGAGCATATGCGGGCATGCGCGCGTTCCATCACAAGACGCGGCACCGCTCGTTTAAGTTCGGCATGCCCGCGCTGGCGGTGGCGCAGCTGTGCGCGGCGGCATGGACGGGCATGCGCGCTTTGGGATGGTAGAGCAAGTGCTGTGCGATGGCATGCGTGCAGTATGATGCACAGAAATGGCGACGCCTTGCCTTGAGAGCCGCCAGTATGACGGCAGGGTCAACAGCCCCGCATGCGCAGAAAAGCCCCGCAATTTGCACAGGGTAAATTTGTATGCCCGCACAGGCAGAGCGCCTGCGCAAGCGCATCCGACGATTCTGGCGGGAGTTTAAGCATTGCTCCAAGTTACTCTGCGCAGAGCTTTCTGCATTTGCCGGGTTTTAAGCGGGCTGTGGCGGTGCCTTGCATTGAGCGCCGTCTGTTTGCTCATGGCTTAACATGCTAGGCATGTGCAAGTTTGGGCGGCGCTCGATTGCAGCGCCGCCCATTTTAAGCATTGTTACAGCTTGTCAAAAAATTCTTTTTGACAAGCGTGGACGGGAGTGAACCTCCCCCGCCATTGCCGCCCCTACTCAGTTTCCACCGAAATCCTTAAGGTTTACGTGCGTGGAAACTGCAAGGTAGATATGCTGCTCTGGAAAATGGGATTTCCCGCCGCCCAAATATCTACGCGCTCACCGCACATGTCGCCGGGCGCTACCTAAGCCGGCGGGCTGCAAGGCCCACCGAGCTCTCCGGGGGTTTTTTGACAGGCTGAGCATTGTTAATGCAGACTGTTTGTTGTATGCATTGCCGGTCTTGGCGATGATTTATTGCATCGCAGCATGCCCTTAGCATCGCCATAATGTCCAGGCGGTGCGTGCGCTATGCGCGGCGCTCAGTCAGCGCATCGCCAATTATGCTCATCACGGCCTCGCGCGCCAGCATTATGCCTGCCACCGGCGGCACGAACATGGTCGAACCCGGCACGGAGCGGCGCGCGCCCTGCGGCTGCTCGCCGTCCTCTATCGGGCGCAGCGGCTCCTCGGGCGAGAACACCACGCGCAGCGAGCCTACGCCGCGCTTGCGCAGCTCGCGCCGCATCACCCGGCACAGCGGACACACGTCGGTCGAGTATATGTCGGCCACGCGCAGCAGCGACGGGTCGAGCTTGTTGCCCGTACCCATGCAGCTTATCAGCGGTATGCCCATTTCCTCGCACCGGCAGGCCAACTCTACCTTAGCTGCTACCATGTCTATCGCATCTATCACGAAGTCTACGGGCAGATCAAAGGGCAGCGGCTCGCCAGGCATGTACATGCGCTTGACCGCCGTAACCTCAGTATCGGGCGATATGTCCAGTATGCGCGCGCGCGCGGCATCCACCTTGGACATGCCCAGCGTGGAATGCAGCGCGATTATCTGCCGGTTGATGTTGGACAGGGCTACGCTGTCGCCATCCACTATCGTTATATGCCCCACGCCGCTGCGCGCCAGCGCTTCGGCAGCAAAGCCGCCCACGCCGCCCACGCCCAGCAGCGCCACATGTGCGCCGCGCAGCCTATCCAGCGCTTTGCCGCCCACCACGCGCGCGAAGCGATCGAACTCGCCGCTCATCTCCCACCTCCCGCAGCCAGCGCCGCGACGTAAGCCATGTCTATCTCGCCGGGCGCGCCGCCCTGCGCAAAGTTGGGTCGCCCGCCGCCGCGGCCGTTCATGGGCTTTAGCGCCTCGCGCATGAAGCGCCCCATGTCCATGCTTACATCTTCAGAGCGCGCAAACACCGCTATGTCGCCCGCCCCCTCGGCATTGGCGGCGGCCAGCAGCGCCAGCGTATGGGGCTGCTCTATCAGCTCAGACGCGGCCTTTATCAGCGCCTCGCGCGTGGCGCTCTCAAAGCGATGCGCAATCACGCGCCCCAAGCCCGGCACGTCCTGAGCGCGCTCCATCAGTCCGGGCAGCGCTCGCATGAGTTCCTGCTGGCGGAATGCGGCCAGCGCATGCGCCTGCTCGCGCGCATCGTCCAGCGCGCGCTGTGTCTCGCGCACCAGCGTCTCGTGCGTGGCGCTGAGCAGCTCGCCCGCCGCGCGGCAGGCCATGGCCTCGGCCTTGAGGCGCTCATAGGCGCGCTTGCCGCACAGGAAGGAAAAGCGTGTCTTGCCGCGCGCGGGATGCGCGCCCAGTATGGTGAGCAAACCTATCTGGCCGCTGGAGGTGGGATGCGTGCCGCAGCAGGCCACGCATTCCACGTCACCGGTCATGACTATGCGTATGTTCTCGGACACAGTGGGGCGCTTGCGCAGCGGCAGCGCGCGCAGCTCCTCGTCGCCGGGAAACCACTGCCTTACCGGCAGATCGCGCCATATCAGCTCGTTCACGGCGCGCTCCAGTTCGTCCAGCTGCGCGCGCGAAGGCGCTTGAGCGAGATCGGTGTCTATCGTGCATTCCTGAGCGCCGGTGTGCAGGCCGTATGTATAGCCGCCCAGCTGATTGTGTATCGCCCAGCTGAGCAGGTGCTGGCCACCATGCTGCTGCATATTGGAAAAGCGTCGCTCCCAGTCCAGCTTGCCATGCACATCGCCCGACACGGGCGCATTTACCAGATGATATATGTCGCCCTGCTCATCCTCCTGCACGTCCAGCACGTCCGCGCCGCCCAGCCTGCCCAGATCGCAGGGCTGCCCGCCCGCCTCGGCGTAGAACGCGGTCCTGTCCAGCCAGACCTTGTACAGAGGCGTGCCGCCCTCCCTGTCCTCTGCCTGCTCGCAGCGCAGCACGTGCGCGTCGAACTCGCGCATGTTCACATCGTCATGAAATAGTTTATGTGTCATGGGTATGTCTTCCTTTGCATGTTGTTATATTCGATATCGATATCATTGATTATATCATTTATGGAACTCGCCCGAAGCCCGACTGCGCCGAGAACCGCCTGCGGATGCACTGGATGAGGTGCGCTTGCGTGAATCGGTGGATGAGCTTGCTTGCGCGGATGAATCACCGTCTGCGGTAGGCTCTCCTGTTGGTTCGGGCTTTGCCGCGCCCGATGCCTTGCGGCTCGTCCGCTTGCGCGAAGGGGATAGTGCGCTTGGCTGCGCGGGTGCATCGCCTGCTCCGGCATGCGCCCCGTCCGCTTGCTGTGCCACAGGCAGCAGCTCTCCGTCCAGTCGATGCACCAGCTGCGATATGTAGTCGCGCGCCTGACTTGCAAGCAGCGCCTGCTGCTCGGGCGTGGGCGCGCTATCGCCCATAAGCCCTACGAACTGACTCACCTTCAGACCCAGCGCCAGCTGCATCTCCTGATCCGAGCCGCGCGGACTTACCAGATAGTAGCACAGCAGCGAATCGCGCTGGCCTATGCGGTGCGCCCTGTCCTCTGCCTGAGAATGCACGGCGGGCGACCAGTCCAATTCGCCGAACACCACGCATGTAGCGCGCTGGAGGTTCAGCCCGCTGGCCGAGCGCAGCGATATGCAGCACAGATCGGTGCTTCCGTCCATAAAGCCGCGCACAGCCGCATCCTTGGCGCGCTCGTCCTCGCGCCCGGTTATGAACGCGGGATGCCATCGCTTCAGCTCGCGCGCGTATATGTCCATTACGGCATGATGATGCGCAAACAGCAGCACTCGCTCACCCGCTTCGAGCAGCGTGCGCACGCATGCGCACACGTAGGGCGCTTTGGCTATGCCGGTCGCCTGACGCTCGGTCTGCGATATGGCATCCTCTATTATGGCGCGGCGGGAAGCGTCGGTCTCGCCGCGCAGCGCACGCAGCGAATCGACCACAGGACGCATGTACTCGCGATACACCTCGTCGTCCCAGTCTATCTCCTGCACAAGGCGGCGCTTGGGCGGCAGCTCGGGCAGCACGTCGCGCTTGGTGCGGCGCAGCATCATGCCCTCGCGCTTTAAGTATTCGCCCAGCTTCTCCGGGTCGGCCACCGTGTCCGCGCCGTATCCGCAGCACCATTCGCGCGTAAAGCTCTCCCAATCGCCTAAGAAGTGATAGTCTATTGCGTTTATCACGTTCCATATCTCGCCGCCGCGGTTGTATATGGGCGTGCCGGACAGGCCTATCACTATGTCGCGGTCGCCCGCAAGCAGCGTCGCCGCCGAGTACTTCTCGGTACCTGCGTGGCGCAGCTCCTGTATCTCATCAAACACCACGGCGCGCAATTCCATGCGCGCAAGCTCGCGCTTCCAGCCGCGCAGCAGCAGATAATGCACTATGTACACATCCGCTTCGGGCAATTTATACGGCGCAAGTCCGCGCAGCACATGCACGCGCGTGCCGCCCGGCAGCGACACAAAGCGGCTTATCTCCCGCTCCCAGTTGCGCACCAGATGCGGCGGCGCGACTATCATGGCCGGAAACGCGCGCCGGGCGCACAATAGCGCCAGCGCCTGTACGGTCTTGCCCAGACCCATCTCGTCGGCCAGCAGCGCGCGCGGGTTGTCCATGAGAAAGCCCAATCCCAGCTGCTGAAAGGGCATAAGCTCCCCCGTGAACGTGGCGGGCGGCGACACGCGGCTGGGCCGCAGCCGCGCACGCTCGCGGCGCAGCGCATAGTGCCGCGCCTCATCGAGCGCGCCCTGCCAGCGCTTTGCATCGCGCGCGGCTATCTCCAGCGGATAGCGCAGCATGAGCCAGTTGAGATCGCCCACTATGCGCGCGTGCGCCGCAAAGCGCGCCACGCCCCGCCCTCGCCCGTCACAACCGGGGAACAGCCGCTTGGCCAGCTCGACCACGCACGGCTCGCCGCGTATGGTCCAGACGCGCGCGCGCGCGTTGTAGGACAGCGTGCCGTAAACGTGCCTGCCTAGGTCGGGCGCGCGCAGATAGGCGGGCAGGTCAAGCACATTTTCCGCATAGGCCTGCTGCGCGCCCGCATCGTCATCAGGCGCGCTTTCGCTATATATGGGTTCAAGCACGCCTTCGCCGGTCATTACGTAATCCAGCGCCTCGCACCAGTGCGCATCCGTGCCGTTATCGCCGCATGATGCCTGTGCGTCAATGCCGCCCTGTGCATAGCGCGTTGATTGCGCATCCGGAGGACCGGCGGCGCCGGGCGGCGCGGTGTATTGGGCAGCGCGCGGTTCACATTCATTTGGCGGAATATTGCCGTTCAGTTCATCGCAATGCATGCGGCCGATATGCGCATCCCGGCCGGATTGCGCCGCATCGCATTCGACGCACGCGCACTCACCGGCGCGCCGCACATACTCCTCGCCGCAGGGGATTTCATCTTCGGGCGCGCCATAGCGCTCTAATATGTACCTGTCGCGCGCCAAATGCATATCGCGCGCCAGCATGGCGCTCTTTAGCGACTTGGACCTTCGCCTCACGGCAGCGCCACCCCCCACAGTCTGCCAAGCGCCACGCAGCGCACCGGCACGCCCTCGACCGCATGCGGCAGGCGCACATCGCCCGGCGCGACTATAACTATGCCCTCGACCTCGGAACAGGCGGCATAGCGCTCTATCTGATTGAGCAGCGCCCGGCGCACTGGCTTGCCCTTCTTGACCTCTATACCCACGCGCCCGCAGAGGAAGTCTATGCGGCAGCCCGGACGCAGCCTTACTTCATGGCGCGCGTCTATTCCCGCCGCGCTCAATGCGCCCTTGACCATGGCGTGCATATCGTATTCGCCGGGCGCGGCGGGCAGGCGCAGCACGCTCAGCGCCCGCTCTATCGCAGTCATCTCATCGGCAAGCTCCATGCACGGCGATCTCCTTTCAAACATATACATTATCATTTGCCATTGACTGGCAATGCGCGAAGCATACCGCATGCGGCGGCGCCTTGCCGGCAAAGCGCGCATGCATTATAGCGCACATAGCGGGCAAATGCGCAGCCCCGTGCGCATACCCTGCCCGCTATTATACCATGTTTCGCGCCGCGCTACAAACCTTAAATGCGC
Organism: Candidatus Fimadaptatus sp.; assembly: GCA_050946055.1. Taxonomy (GTDB): domain Bacteria; phylum Bacillota; class Clostridia; order Christensenellales; family Aristaeellaceae; genus Fimadaptatus. The sequence continues at coordinate 32,980 of JBMNUB010000019.1, forward strand.
ATAAATCACATGAGCGTAATTGAATATTTATTGACGCAGTGGTATAATTACATACCGAAAGCGAGGGATGGGCGTGAAGGACAACAAGACAAACGCCATGCGCATACTGGAATCGATGAAAATACCTTTTGAGGCGCACACATATGACGCATCGGACGGCGTGCTGGATGGCGGCACTGCCGCCAGGCGCCTGGGCATAGAGCCGGAGCGCGTGTACAAGACGCTGGTCACTCAGGGGCGTTCGCGCGCATACTATGTGTTTGTGATACCCGTGCTGAGCGAGCTGGATCTAAAGGCTGCCGCCGCCAGCGTGGGCGAAAAGTCGATAGACATGATACCGCAAAAGGAGCTGCTCAAGGCCACCGGGTATATACACGGCGGATGCAGTCCGGTGGGCATGAAGAAGCTGTTTGCGACAGTGATAGACGAGTCCGCGCTGGACAAGGAGCGCATATGCGTGTCCGCGGGGCGCGTTGGGCATCAGGTGGAGCTGTCTCCGCAGGATCTAATGCGCGCGGCCAAGGCAAAGACCGCACATATAACTGCAAAGTGACGATTAAGGCAGCAGTACGATAGGCCGCACGGCATGGAGGGCATACAGATGTCAGTTGCAAGGGTAAGAGATTATCTCAAACAGTTTGGCGCGGACGGGCGCATAATGGAATTCGACGCATCCAGCGCCACGGTGGATTTGGCGGCGCAGGCCGTGGGCGTGAACGCGGCGCGCATAGCCAAGACGCTGTCGTTTGAGGACGCGGACGGATGCATAATAGTGGTAGCGGCAGGCGACGCGCGCATAGACAACCCTGCGTTCAAGGCGCGCTTTGGCCGCAAGGCGCGCATGCTGGCTCCCGAAAAGGCGCTGGAGCTTACGGGATACGCCGTGGGCGGCGTGTCGCCATTCGATTTGGACGGCGAACACATACAGCTGTGGCTGGATGAATCGCTCAAGCGCTTTGGCACGGTGTTTCCGGCCTGCGGCAGCGCGCATTCGGCGATAGAGCTGAGCTGCGACGAGCTGGAGGCGTTCTCCCGCGCGCGCGGCTGGGTGGACGTGTGCCGGGGCTGGCGCGGCGCGCGCGACGAGCGCGTGATAGACATGCACGCGCACATATTCCCCGATGCCATCGCCGCACGCACCATGGACAAGCTGACGCAGGTGTCGGACGGTCTAAAGCCCGCCACCGATGCAACGCTTCAAGGCACGCTGCGCTTTATGAAGGCCAGCGGCATAAGTGCGTTCGCGGCGCTGCCCATAGCCACAAAGCCCGCGCAATGCACGTCAATAAACAACTGGGTGGCCTCGGTTGCGGACGATTACGTGCTGGGTTTTGGCACGATACACCCCGACTTTCCCGAACCCATGGCCGAGCTTGAGCGCATAAAGGCGCTGGGGCTGCGCGGCATAAAGCTGCATCCCGACTATCAGGACATATTCCCCGACGAGGAGCGCATGTTCCCGCTGTATGAGAAGATGGCGGAACTCGGCCTGCCTGTGGTGCTGCATGCGGGCTGGGACCCCGTGTCGCCCGACATGACGCGCTGCACGCCCGCGCGCATACGCCGCGTGATAGACCGCGTACCCAATCTCACGCTGATAGCCGCGCACATGGGCGGCATGCGCATGGCGGACGAAGTGATGGAGCAGCTTGCCGGGCGCAATCTGTACTTCGACACCTCGATGAGCTATGTCTACCTCGATCCTGAACGCTTCAATGAGCTGATACGCGCGCACGGAGCGGAGCGCATACTGTTTGGCAGCGACTGCCCATGGAGCATATCCGGGCGGCAGATAGCCATGCTGCACGAGACAGGGCTAAGCGCCGGCGAGCTGAGCATGATACTGCACGGCAACGCCGAGCGCCTGTTGGGGCTTGACGCATAGCGCGCGTGCCGGGGCAATGCAGGGCGGCGCAGGCATGTTGCACATGCGCAGCCGCACAGGTGATTGGGCGGCAGGCGCGCTATGGCGCAGTACCTGCCGCCCCTTTCGCATGCGGCAGGCAACAAAGGCCGCGGCTGACAGGGTTTGACGCGGCACATGCGTCCCTTCACGCGCGGCAGACATTGTCACATGGCGGCAGCGAGTTATTGACCGAATCTCAATAATAATTCCTCCTCATTCGCATGAGGCTAGCGATAGTTTACCTCAAACCACCAAGCTTTGAACATCGGTCTATATTTGGCGAGCGCGGTAAATGCGCTATGCGAATGGGCGCAACGAACTTTCGCAACACAAGAACGCAGAGCCGCATGCCGTATCGAATTAGTGAGCTTTATTTAACATCGGTCAAGAAGCGTGGTTGTCGCGTGTATTTGCTTACATCGCCGCGCATAAGGCCGCCCCTCTCCCGGCAGATTGACGGAATCAGCAGCCCGATAAGCGCAGAAAGTTCCTGCGATTTGCAAGTCAAAGCGGATTATGCTCCTGCACAGCCGCATTGGGCAGCACAACCGGAGCTTATCGCTTAGGCCGGGCCGGAAGCGAAAGCTTCCAATGCTGCGCGGGCGGCTGTCCGGCGCGCCGCCTCAATTCTGCGGGTGTATTCCCTTGCGCGGCGCGCTCCCCCGCAAAGCAATACTGGCGAAGCGCGCTGCTCACGATTGAATTCGCATGAGGTTGCGCGCTGCCCCGCAACTTTTGCCGGTATCACTGCCAATCGGTCAGCTTGCATGCAGTGCGCCCGTATGTGGGGCGGCATTTGCATATATCTCGCGCGCGATCGACAAAACACACAAAAGTGCCATAAACAAGCCATTAGATCGTCGAAAGCGACAATTAAGCGTTGAATTAAGCAGAATCGAGTGCTATACTTAAAATAGTACGTCGAGGAGGAAATGTGATGATCGCGCGATTAAAGGGATTGTTTCAGGTACAAAACATGATAAAGCCTGACCTTGTGCGTGGCGAACTGCCCGCGTCCAAGGAGGCGTATAAAAATGTAATCAACATAGCTCTGCCCTCCGTAATGGAGCTGGTGCTGATAAGCCTGATAAACAGTATCGACACCATGATGGTCGGCACCTGCGGCGACCAGGCCATAGCTGCTGTGGGACTGGTCAGCCAGCCGCGCATGCTGCTGCTGGCGCTGTTCTTCGCGCTGAACATAGGCGTTACCGCGCTGGTGGCACGCCGCAAAGGCGAGGGACGGCAGGCCGATGCCAACCTCGTGCTAAGAAACGCTCTGGTCGTGATATTACTGCTGTCGATAATCGTGACTGCACTGGCGCAACTGTTCTCCCGGCAACTGATGATGTTGGCCGGCGCCAAGGAGGACACGATAGACCTTGCCGACACATACTTCCGCATAACGACTGCAGTGCTGCCTTTTAACGTGATGACGCTGTGTATCAGCGCGGCGCTGCGCGGCATAGGCAATACGCGCACCACAATGGTCGTGAACATAACCTCCAACCTTGTCAACATAACCTTCAACTACCTGCTGATAGGCGGCAATCTGGGCTTCCCGCAGCTGGGCGTAGCAGGCGCGGCGATAGCCACGGCGCTGGGCATAGTGGTCAGCTTCTTCCTGTGCATATTCGTGATAATACCGCGCAGGAACTATCACCCCTTCCTGTGCTTCAACAAAGGCGACAGCTGGAAGCTGGACAGCGAAACCCTGCGCTCCATATTCAAAGTGGGCAGCAACGCCATGCTGGAGCAGGCCGCGCTGCGCTTTGGCTTCTTCGTATACGCGCGCATATGCGCAGGTCTGGGTACCGATCCCTTCGCGGCGCACCAGATAGCCTGTCAGTTCCTAAATCTCACGTTCAGCTTTGCCGACGGCATAGGCGTGGCAGGAACTTCGCTGGTCGGCCAGAGTCTGGGGCGCAAGCGGCCCGACCTAGCGATGATATATGGCCGCGTCAGTCAGCGCATGGCGATAATAGTGTCTATGACGCTGTTCTCGCTGCTGATAATATTCCGCTATCCGCTGGTCGGGCTGTACTCGCAGACGCCGCACGTGGTCGAGATGGCGGCGATGCTGATGATAATGGTGGCCATATTCCAGCCGCTGCAGACCTCGTCTGTGGTCATATCGGGCTGCCTGCGCGGCGCGGGCGACACCCGCTTTGTCGCGTTCACCATGATAATGTGCGTGTCGATAATCCGTCCCCTGCTCGCCTTCGTCAGCGTCAACGTGCTGAATCTGGGGCTCATGGGCGCATGGTCGGCCAGCATAATCGACATGGCGATAAGGCTGTTCACCGTCAACCACCGCTTCAACACGGGCAAGTGGACTTCCATAAAGGTGTAAGCCTGTAAGCGCAGTTTAGGTTAAATCGCGCCGAACGTGGGAACACATCCGCGTCCGGCGCGTCTTATGTTTAATAATATGGCTTGCGGAGGTGCGGCATGGTATTCGTTCACAATAACAGGCTGTGGCTGCGCGCCATGGCGGTTGCACTCGCGGTGCTGGCCGCATGCGAGTGCGTGCTGCTGGCCATGGTGGCGATTCGCGCGCGCACCATGGACGCGCCTCAGCCTGCCGGCTGCATGATAGTGCTGGGCGGCGGCATCGACCGCCATACCGGCAAGCCGCTCTCCACCCTCGCCTACCGGCTGGACAGGGCGCGAGGGCTGTACGAGGAAGGCTATGCCCCATCGATAATAGTGTCGGGCGGTCAGGGCGGCGACGAGCCTATAAGCGAGGCGCAGGCCATGCGCGACTATCTGATAAGCGCAGGCGTGCCGGATGCGGCCATAATAATGGAAGACCGCTCCACCAACACTCAGGAGAACATGGCCTTCTCAAAGGAGATAATGGACGCGCGCGGGTTTGATGACGCGCTGGTCGTCACCAGCGACTATCACCTGTGGCGCGCGCTCAAGCTGGCAGAGCGCGCCGGTATAAGCGCCAGCGGCGCGGGCGCAAAGAACAGCCGCACGGTATTCCACACGGTCAAGAATCTGGCGCGCGAGACGCTGAGCTGGCTGAAATTCGCACTAAACGGATAGTACATCAAAATACACGAAAGAGGTAATAATCACATGGCAAGGACATTGCAGATAGGCGCGCGCAACGCCACCTTCCAGCAGATAGAGACGCTCAAGCGCAATCGCGAGAAGCGCCACAGGCAGGGACTGTTCTTTGTTGAAAGCGTACACGCCATTGAGCAGGCCGTATATCACGGCTGGCAGTTTGAGGCGCTGTGCTATGCGCGCGGCGTGCGGCTGTCCGGCTGGGCGCACGACATGCTGCGCCGCGCCGGTGCCGCCATGCATTACGAGATAGAGCCTGCGCTGATGGCAGAGCTGAGCGACCGCGACGAGCCCTGCGAGCTGATAGCGCTGATACGCATGCGCGACGCTGAGTCTGCGCTTGATGCCATGCGCCGCGCGGACACCGGCGCGCCGCGGCTGTTCCTGGCGTTCGACCGCCCGCAGAACCCCGGCAATCTGGGCAGCATAATACGCTCCGCCGACGCGATGGGTGCAAGCGGCCTGATAATGACCGGACACGGTGCCGACCTGTACGATCCGCTGTGCGTGCGCGCGAGCATAGGCGCGTTCTTTGCCCTGCCCACGGTTGCGCTGGGCGGTCCCGAGGACGTGATGCGATGGCTGGACGGCTTCGAGGCGCGCCCCGTAGTGATAGGCACGAGCGCGCACGCCGACAAGTCCATACACGAGCTGGACTTCAGCCGTGACACGCTGCTGGCCGTGGGCAACGAGACGTTTGGCCTCAGCAAGGCATGGAAGGCCGCCTGCGATGAGATGGCGCTGATACCGATAGACGGCGCGGCTTCCTCGCTGAACGTGGCCTGTGCAGCTTCGATATTCATATATGAGGCGCTCAGGCAGCGCATAACGCGCGGATGATGCGCAAATGAGCGCGCTGATTTGAATCGCGCGGCGCGTGCGGACTTGACGAGCCATGATATGCCTGTGCGGCCGAGGTTGCGCCAGCGTGCATCGGCCTGCCGTTCGATAGGTGCGGCTTGGCGGGCGGAGCGGCGCTTTGCCGGTTTTGAGCCGCATGAGAGTTTGCCGGTCAAGCGGCGCATGTCATCTTGCCCGTCATGATGCCATGCTGCAAGCGATGTGCGCCCATGCACCTGTTCGTTCAGCGCCCGATATGACCGTACACAGCGCCGATGCATCATGCGCGGCGCTTTTCCATTTCACATCGAACCGGGAGGTATTGCAATTTGAAGCGTATTATGGCGGCCATCGTCTCTATTATGCTGCTGCTCACGGGCTGCTCCGCTGCGCAAGAAGATGCGCAAAGCGCTCAGCCCCTGCGCCGGCAGGAGCTGCTCATGGATACCGTCGTGGAGCTAACCATATACGAGGGCGGCAGCGAGGCCATGCTGGACGGCGCGTTTGCGCTATGCCGCGAATACGAAGCGCTGTTTTCGCGCACGATAGATGCGAGCGACATAAGCCGCATAAACGCCGCTCACGGCGCGCCTGTTGAGGTGTCAGATGACACCATAAGGCTACTTGACGGCGCACTCAGCTATTCGCGGCTGTCGGATGGCGCATTCGACCCCACTATTGAGCCGCTGGTGTCGCTCTGGGGCATAAGCTCGGATGCACCGCAAGTGCCGGACGGGGACGAAATACAGCGGGCGCTCGAACGCGTGGACTGGACACAGGTGCGCGTATATGAAAACACGGTCACTCTGCCAGATGGCATGGGGCTGGATCTGGGCGGCATCGCCAAGGGATACATAGCCGATAGGCTGCGCGAATACCTGCATCAGCAGGGCGCAAAGAGCGCCATAATAAACCTGGGCGGCAACGTGCTGACGCTGGGCAGCAAGCCCGGCGGCGTTCCCTTTACGATAGGCGCGCGCAAGCCCTTTGCCCAGAACAAGGGCGAGATAATCGGCGCATGCCGCGTAAGCGACAAGTCCATCGTGACCAGCGGCGTATACGAGCGCTACTTTGAGCAGGACGGCAGGCTCTACCACCACATACTGGACACCGCGACCGGCTACCCTGTGGACAACGGCGTATACAGCGTGACCATAATATCGCAAAGCTCGATGGATGGCGACGCGCTGTCCACGATATGCCTTGCGTTGGGCAAGGAGCGCGGGCTGGAGCTGATAGAGTCGCTGGACGGCGTGGAGGCGATATACTTCATGGCGGACGGCAGCTATGCCCTGTCTAGCGGTGCCGGCGAGTACTGGCTATATCCGGACGAGCTTTAGCAGACAAGGAGGAGATATCATGATAAGGCGACTGGCGGCACTGCTGCTCATGCTGTGCATGGCGGCGCTTAGCGGCTGCTTCGGCGAGCCTTCCCCCACACCCACGGCTACACCCGAAACCACCGGCATTGCCGGGCAGTATGCGGCCGATCCGCAGACAGCGCTGGCCGACGGGGCATACTTCGCCGCCTCGGACGGCTATTCCGACGGCTGGAAGGACTTCGTATCGTTCACAGTGGAGGGCGGGCGCATAGTAAATGCCAGCTGGGATTGCCTGCCGCTTAGCGGCACGCAGCTCAAATCCACGCTGGCCGCGCAGGGCAAGTACGTCATGAAGCAGGGCGGCAAGCCATGGAACGAACAGGCGCGCGAGTTTGCCGATGAGCTTGTGCGCAGTCAGGGACTGGCGGGCGGGCTCCAAGCCGGCAATGCAGATGCGCTGGCCGGAGTCAGCATATCGGTGAGCGAGGCCAGCCGCCTGTTTGAGCGCGCCAAGGCGCAGGGCGCGCTGCCGCGTGGCGAGCTTCAGGATGGACTGTACTGTGCGCAGGCGCAGCAATACGGCAGCGACGGCTTTCGCGAGTCGGTGTCTGCCTATATAAGCGGCGGGCGCATAGTCTGGGTCAACTGGAATGCGGACCGGCAGGACGGCGGCAAGAGCAAGAAGGAGCTGGGCGAGGAGTACGGCATGAAGGCAAACTCCAAGATAGGCGCGGAATGGGATGCGCAGGCCATGGCGTTCGAGCGATATGTGCTGGAGCATCAGGGCGTGGACGGGCTTTCGACCGACAAAGACGGCAAGACCGACGCCATATCGGGCTGCACTATGAGCGTGAGCGGCGCAGCGGCGCTGATGGGGCAGATACTGGAGCAGGCGCGCGCAGCGATGTGACGCTGATATGCGCAAGGACCAGCCGCACGCACCGCGTTCCATGTAGCGCTGAAGCTTGCATGAGCTTCAGCGGCTTATACGCACACGCATATCGCTGCGCTAAGCCGGGCAGGACTTTTCTTTTCATAGTATGGCCTGAAGCTGTGCGACCTTGGGCCGAAGCGTAATGCCGTGTTTGCGGCGCGCGCAGCGCTATGCGTTCTTATGAGTATGTGATACGCATAAGGCGCTGCATGCGCGCACTCCCCCGCTCGTTTATGCGGTGCGCAGCGATGTACTCAAATGTCCCGCACATGGCTTTGCGGGAGATGCAGCAATATCCGCTTCCAGCCCAGACCGGGCCGGAAGCGGATATTTGTTTTAGGTCATGCAGGCTGTGCGGAGCGTGCTTACGCGCGCATCATGCGCTGCATTACAGATCGTCCGCGTCCTGAACGGGCTGTTCTCCGTCCGCCGCCGTGCCGGTGTAGCTGCCCAGCACGTCGGTGGAGTCGCGGCGCGTGCTAATGCGGCGCAGTATGTCCAGCTCAAGCTCTATGTGCTTGCGTATGTCCTCCATGGCTTTGCCTCCTCTCCTGCGGCTCATAGGCCGCTGTCAGTTTGCCCGAAAGCGGAGATAAGCATGCGCGGCGCGGGCGCTGCAAGTCTATTGATAAGCTAATTGCCTGTCGATATGCACGGTCAAATGCACCGGCTGCCCGTAAGGCTCAAGCCTGCGCGCAGCCAAACGCACTGCCAGATATGCGCATATCCAAATGCACAAGACTCTGAATGCGGCCGGCAGATTGAGTTCCACAGGCCCGCCGCACTTCCCCGGACGCGCCGCGCATCGTTAGATATTACACGTATATCGAGGCGCGTGCAGGCCGGCATATATGCAAAATGCGCCCATATGCCGCAAGGATTCAAATAAAATGACAAGTTATCAGCAACATAGTGCTATACTAAACCATGAACGTGAGCTATAATGCACATATGGTCCGGTGAAATGCCGGCACAGTAAATTTTGCGAGGTGCTTTGCATGAACTCGTTTGAACGCGTAGCCGCCGCCATGAACCATCAGCCGTTGGATCATGTGCCGGTATATCCCATACTCTGCGGCGCGACCCGCCGCCTGACCGGTGCCAGCTATCCTACATGGTCCCAGGACAGCAAGGTTTGCGCCGAGGCATTCCTAAAGAGCGCCGAGGAATTTGACATAGATTGCATAGTCACGCTGATAGACCTGTCGGTCGAGTGCGATGCATGGGGGCAGAAGATAATCTATCCCGAAAACGAAGCCGCTCATCCCGACTACTCCCAGTCGGTTATCAGCTGCATAGAGGACTATGAGAAGATAAAGAAGGTGGACTATCGCCAGAGCAAGCGCATGATGATGCACATAGACGTCGTGCGCCGCATAGCCGCCGAGAAGAAGGGCAAGATGCCCATAATAGCGTTCGTATTCGGCCCTCTTGGCACGCTGTCCATGCTGCGTGGCCAGCAGGAGATGTATATGGACCTCTACGACGACATCGACGCGGTCAAGACCGCCACCAACGAGGTCACCGAGACGCTGGCCGAGTACGTGGGCGCGCTGTGCGATGCGGGCGCGGACGCTATAATGTTCGATACGCTTTTCGCCTCCGGCTCGATAATGTCCAAGAAGATGTGGAAGGACTTGGAGGCCGAGCCCATGAAGCGGCTGGCCGAGTCCGTGCGCGCGCATGGCGGCATGGTCATGATACACAACTGCGGCCAGAAGATATACTTCGACGCGCAGATAGAGGCCGTGCAGCCCGAGGCCATATCCTTCCTATATCCGCCGGATGACTGCGCCGACTTTGCCGAGTGCAAGAGCAAGTATGGCGACAAGACAATGCTGATAGGTTGCGTCACCCCCGCCAACGCCGTAATAGGCAGCGACGAGGAGTGGGATGCGCAGTGCCGCGATCAGATAGACGCAATGGCGGCGGGCGGCGGCTTCATGCTGGCCACCGGCTGCGAATACCCCGCCAACGCTCCCTTCGACCGCGCAAAGCGCATGATAGAGATAGCTAAGACCCATGGCAAATACTGAGATAGACCTGATAACCGGCTTCCTGGGCGCGGGCAAGACCACGTTCATACAGCGCTATGCGCGTTTGCTTAGAGAAAGCGGCATATCCTGCGCGGTGATAGAGAACGAGTTCGGCGAGGCGGGCGTGGACAGCGCCGAGCTCGCCGACATGGGCGTGAAGGTGCGCGAGCTGTCGGGCGGCTGCGTGTGCTGCACGCAGAAGGTAAACTTCTATAACGCCATGTGCGAGCTGGCAGGCGAGGTCGAGCGCGTTATAGTTGAGCCTTCGGGCATATTCCGCGCCGACGACTTTATTGACATGCTGGCTAGTCCCTCGCTGCGCGACAGAGCCAGGTCGGGCATGCTGCTGTGCGTGGTGTCGCCCGAGCTGCCCGAAGAGGGTTCCCCCGCCTTGGGCGTGCTACGAGACGAGCTGGCGTTTGCGGGCAGCGTTTACATAAGCCGCTGCGACAGTGCATCCGATGATGAACTGGCCCGCGCGCGGCGGCAACTCATTGAAATGGGCATGCCCGAGGAGCGCATATTCGCCATCGAGCCAAACGCGCTGACGCTGGATGACATAATGCGCATGCGCGGCCACATACCCGCGCACCGTCGCTTCTGCGCCAGCGATGTGGCGCACATGACCGCGTTCCAGAGCACCACGCTGCGCCCCGCGCGCATATTCACTCGCGACGATGCTCAGGCGCTGCTGGCGAGCCTGCGCGACATGTGCTGCGGCCATGTGCTGCGCGCCAAGGGCAGACTGCGCGGCGAAGGCTGCAGCTGGAGCGTCAACATGACTCCCGATGCGCTCAGCGTGCGCAAGTGCGGCGCGGGCGATGCCTATCTCAATGTGATAGGCGAAGGTCTGCGCAGGCGCGAGATACGCAGACTTACGGAGGAAATCTAGCTCCCACCAGTAATCACGGCATTATTGCAATAATCGAAAACAGGCGCATTCCCGCAGATGAGTATCTTGGGGAATGCGCCTGTTCTTTCTTACTTATATAGCCGCGCCGGTAGCTTGAACAAACGCTTTATGCCAGCGCGCATAAACTTATCTTCAAATGCCATGAGCATAAGCGCCGCCTATTTCGCCCGGCAATGCGCGCAATCAGGCGCTTTACGACGCTAGCCTGAACATGCTTCGCACAGCCAGTCCGCGCCGCGCGCCATCCGCGCATGCACTTCGCTAAAGTGATTGCCATGATTCCAGTCAAAGTGTGCATTTATGCCCGCGCCGCGCAGCAGCTCATGCGCCTGCAAAGTGCATTCGCCCACTCTGCGCAGGCGCTCGCTGCGGGCGCGCGGTTCTGCATCGCCCAGCGACAGATATGCCGCGCGCACATGCAGGGCATGCCCGCTCAGGTAATCGCAAAAGCCGTCGTACCACATCGAGCCTGATATCGATGCTGCGCCATCAAAGCCATACATGCGCGTCGCGCACCAGAGCGCGCACAGCCCGGCTAGCGAATAGCCCATTATGATGCTGGCGCGCGGCACAAGCCCCGCCCCGCCCAGCACTTCGTGCAGCGTAGGCAATGCAAGCCTCACGCGCTCAAGCGTCGCATCTGCGCCGCCTGAGAACGGCTGGCCACTGCGCAGTTCGGGCGCAGGCCATGGCGTAAGCTCGGCGTTCCAGTCGCTTACCGGCAGCGCCGCCAGCACTGCGGGCATATGCATGGCGCGGGCGATTTCGCATATCCCTGCGCCATCTTCGCCTATCGCGATTATCAGAGGCGCGGCGCTTGGCAAGTGCGCGCCGCTTGCACACAGCACACAGCCCGCGCACTCTGCGGGCAAATGCGCTGACGATGCGCCATGCGCGGCGCTTACTTCCTCCATCATGTGTTCAAGCTCATGCGCGCCCATGGAAGCAATGTCTGCGCGTGAGCCATCTGCACGCCGGCTGCTCACGGCAGCTTCTTGCCCGCGGCGCGGTACAGCTCGTACCACTCCTTGCGCTCCAGCTTTATGTCGCCTGCGCGGCTCATGTCGCGCACGCGCGCGGCGTTGGTCGAGCCGACTATGGGCTGCACCTTCTGCGGCAGGCGCGTCAGCCATGCCAGCGCTATCGCCGACTTGGAGGCGCCGTACTTCTCGCCCAGCTCAGCAAGGCGCTCGTTCAGCTCGGGGTACGCGGGCGAATCGATGAAGTTGCCCTCGAAGAAGCCATACATCAGCGGCGACCAGCACTGCACGGTCACATCCTGTTCGGCGCAATAGTCCAGCGTGCTGCCGTCGCGGTCTATGCCGGCATCGTTGTGCATGTTGGAGTTCAGCCCCGCGTCCACCATCGGGCAGTGAGCTATGCTCATCTGCAGCTGATTGACGGCCAGCTTGCGGCCGGTCGCGCGCTGCAGGCGGCGCAGCTGCGAGGGGTTCTGGTTACTCACGCCGAACGCGGCGACCTTGCCTGCGCGATACAGCTCGTCAAACGCCGCCGCGACCTCATCCGGCTCCATCAGCGCATCGGGGCGATGCAACAGCAGCATGTCCAGCCGCTCTATGCCCAAGCGCTTGAGCGAACCCTCCGCGCTGGCGATTATGTGCTCGCGCGAGAAGTCGAACCAGCCCGTACGTATGCCGCACTTGGACTGTATCACCATGCGCGCGCGCAGGTCGGGGCGCGAGGCCAGCACGCGGCCAAACAGCGCCTCGGATTCGCCGCCGCCGTATATGTCGGCGTGGTCGAACAGGTTTATGCCGCTCTCCAGCGCGGCATCTATCAGCGCGCTGACGTCCGCTTCGCTCATATTGGATATGCGCATGCAGCCCAGCCCTATCACAGAAGTGTCGGGCGAACCGGGCTGCCACTTTATATATTTCATATTTCAAATGCCTCCTGATCAGAAATTACACCTACATATTATCACGCTTTGCTCAAAAAGTAAATGCCTGCACGCAATATCACGCGCAGGCCTTATCATTCGCTTACACAATTTTAATTTATCATACGTTTAAGAGCTAACATGGCGCTGATGAGCTTGCCCGGATGCGCACTTGCCGCTCGCTGCTGAGGGCATAGTCCCGCTTGCGCTTGTATACATATTGCCAATTATGCAGGCAGACATATGCCGCTTATGGACAGCGGCATATATCCTAGACCGATGATAACCCATCCGCCTTATAAGTTTCCGGAATCAACTCGGCCAATATGAGAATTCCTGCCTGCATTGCCTGCTGTACTTGCAAGCTGCGCATGTGCAGCCACTTGATTCATCTTTGCCCGCAAGTTGCCATTGCGCAAATCGCGGAGCTTTTCCGTGTTTATCAAACGGGCGACTTTGCCAGCATACTGAGACATATGCCGCTTACGGACAGTGGCATCGGTCTGCGCTCTATTCGACCTGCGGACGCAAGCAGGACTTCTGCCGCTCATGAGCAATGCCAAAGGCATGCCAGCATGCAATCTGCGCGGTCATCCCGGAAAGTGCCTGTCAAAGAAGCGCATATACTGCTGCCAGTCGTACCGGCTCAGGAAATGCACTCCCGAACGCAGATGATAGCCTATATCGCCCTCATGCAGGCTCTCGCCCACCGATATAAACTCA
>JBMNUB010000020.1:0-45773 GCA_050946055.1 Candidatus Fimadaptatus sp.
TCTGTCAGCGCTTCAGAACTCCACCTTAATAAGCATCGAACTCATAGCCCGGCCTGCGCTCTCTATCGTCTTGCGGCTGAGATGGTTCTTATGCCAGCATCCGGATATCGGTATGCGCCCCTGCTCGCGGCAGATGTCGGCGAGGTGCAGCTGTATGCTGCGGCCTATGCCGCGCCTTAGCATGTCGGCGCGCGTCACCATGCCGCATGCCCAGTACTGCGGACGCGAGCGCAATGGCACTATTATACCCCAGCCCAGCGCTTCGCCCGCCTGATCAAGCGCGTATATGTATTGCTCGCCGGCGGCGAGGGACTGGCATGTGGCGTCGCCCGTGAAGAATCCGCCGCTGGCGCGCTGCACTTCGGCAAACTCCTCCGGCGCTATGCGGCGCATGCAGGAGCGTGGATACTCGGGTGCGCGCACCGGCAAGGCCGTCGTGCCGTCGAACAGGTATGCCTGCGGCTCGACCGTGCGCGCAATGTCCAGACAGGCAGTGAGCCAGCCCTCGTCGCAGGTGGGGGAAAAGGCGCTGCTCACTCCCAGCCCGGATATGGCGCGCGCCAGTATTTCGCGCGCATGGGTGCGATGCTCGGGCGCAAGCTCCATGGCGGTGGCCAGTTCGCCGTCATATACGGTCAGCCAGCCTGCGGGCACGCCGTCTGCAAGTATGCGATGCATCTGTGCATCCAGTATGTGCTGCTCCCAGAAGTCATCCGTCACGCCGGTCAGACGCTGCGCGTATTGGCTTAGCAGTTCCAGCTTGTCTGCGCCATAGTCTTGGCAAAATGTATATTCCATTGTATAAAGCTCCTTTGTGATAGCGCCGCCCGCGCCATGGCGGTCTTTGCGCAAGGGCGCCGGGCGGCAATGTGCATAGATTGGCGGCATATGCGTCAAGTTTGCCTTACATCGGGGGCGATGAGCATATGCCGCAATATTCCGCGAATGACAATATATCATAGGCAAATGAGATGTTCATCACACGGCACTATACCCTCAGCGCGTGCGATGCTCAGCGCGGGATTTGCGGCGCATGAGGGCTATCTCGCGCTTGCGCTCATATGAGCGGACGAGCTGCGACTTGCGCATCTCGCTGGACTGCGCTTCACGCTGTAGCGCCTGATAGCTTTGCCAGCGCTTGGGCGAAAGCTCGCCGCTTAACAGCGCTTCGCGCACGGCACAGCCCGGCTCATGCTCATGCGTGCAGTCGGAGAAGCGGCAGCCGCGCTCCAGTATGCGCGATACGTCCGCAAATGCCTCATCCAAACCCTCGCCCGCGCACCATATGCCCAGCTCGCACATGCCGGGCGTGTCGATTATCAGCGCGCCGCCGGGCAGGCGCAGCAGCTGCCGGTGCGTGGTCGTATGCCTGCCCTTGGACGAGTCCACGCTGCGAGTATGGTTCACGCGCATGCGCTCGCTCCCGGCCAGCGCATTTATCAGGCTGGACTTGCCCACGCCGCTTGATCCCAGCAGCGCCAGCGTGATGCCGGGCTGGACATAGCGGGCAAGCGCGTCCATGCCCTGTCCGGTCAATGCGCTTATGACATGCACGTCCACGCCGGGAGCCATAGCGGCAACCTCGGCTGCGCGGCGCGCATGACCGGCGCAGAGATCGGCCTTGGTCAGCAGCACGACCGGCACAGCGCCCGAGTCGTATGCCGCGGTGAGGTAGCGCTCCATGCGGTGCAGATTGAAGTCGCCGTTTAGCGATGTGGCCAGCAGCACGTAGTCGAAGTTGGCGGCTACGGCCTGTTCGCGCGCGTTCGGTCCGGACTTGCGGCGCGCAAAGTAGGTGCGGCGCGGCTCTACGCCGGTTATGCGGCTGTCGCCCGCAGGGTTGCACTCTATGCGCACGAAGTCGCCCACGGTGGGCAGCGGCTCGTCGCCGCGCATGAACGCGCCGGGCTTTAGGAAGCCGCGCGTCTCGCCCTGCGCGCATATCAGCTCAAACCTCTCGCGGAACACCGCGCTCACGCGGGCGATGTCAGGCGATTCCTCGCCCTGCCAGCCGTAGTCGCGCAGCAGGCTTCCTTGCGCATAGCTCTGCCCATTTGAACCTTCGCCCGTCAGTGCGACGCAATATGTATCGGTATGCTCTGTGAGTTCGCCATGAGAATAAATGTTTGCCATGATGTAGCTATTCCTCCTGATATAGTGCTTGTGGTACAGTGCATCGCAATCGCCTTCATGGTAAACACCACTCCTTTCAACATCCATATTCGCCATTAAAAAAATGCCGTCGCGAAGCAGCCCGTCTATGAGCTGCACGCGGCGGCAAAGGCGTATTTATGACAAACGCGGGCGCACCGTTCGATGCGCCCGCGCAGACATATCCCTGCTCGCGGTCATTCATGAAAGGTTACTTTGTATTGCGCACGCGAAATCAGCCCTGCCTGTTTGGGCAAAGAGCATACTCTGCCGCTTATGCCTGCTCAAATCCGCAGGCATAAAGCAGCACGGCGGACGTTCTGAGGCGAACGCAGCCATTCCGTGCGCAGTATGCGATTTTAGTAGAAAGCCACCTCAAACATAACTTTCACACAAATCGCCCCTTTCAAATGCCGCAAGGCATTAATCTATCGATATATTATATCAAGTACACTGCCCTGTCAATAGCAAATATTGAGCTGACGCATTTGCGTGCGCAATATGTCATCGCGATTGCACACCATGCGGGCATATGGTATAATCATATCAACGACAGGGCGGACATGCGCCGCATGGGAGGATCATATGCAGACATTCAAGGTGCTTTCGGCGTTTTACATAGAGGACAGGAACGCGCTCATGGTGGCCGTGGAGGGGCGCGACGAGCGCTTTCGCAGCGGCGCGCGCATACGCGATGCGTTCGGGCGGCGCTTCACGATATACGCATTGACGGAAATAGGCGGCATATCTAAGGAGAATGCCGCGCGCTTTACCAGCTTTCTGATAAACGACTGCCGCGACATCGGGCGGCTGATACAGTTTGACGAGTGACGTTTGTGCGCCATGGCAGCGGCGCGCATTCGCAGGTAGTATGCACAAGCGCTATGCGCATAGGCGGCGCATTATGCTCAACGCTGGGGAGGATATGCTTATGGACAGCACGCTTATAGCCCGCGCCACAGAGCGCATGATAGAATATCTGAATGGCGATGTGCGGGACGTGAATCACTTCATCAAGGTACACGCCTTTGCCGCGCTGATAGGCAATCTGGAAGGGCTGGACGAGCGCACCCTGATTGCGCTTGAGCTGGCCGCGATAGTCCACGACATCGCCTGCCCACTGTGCCGCCTAAAGTACGGCAGCGCGGACGGCAAGCTGCAGGAGCGCGAAGGCCCGCGGCTGGCGCGCGAGCTGCTGGGCGGACTCGATGTGGACGGCGCAATTATCGAGCGCGTCTGCGACATGGTAGGGCGGCATCACACTTACACGGACGTGGACGGCATCGACCTGCGCATACTGCTTGAGGCCGACTTCCTGGTGAACGCGCACGAGTGTAGCGCCTCGCGCGAGGCCATAGTGAACATGCTGGAAAACGTATTTGAGACCGATGCGGGCAGGAAGCTGCTGCGCGGGATGTATCTTCAGGGTGAATGAGTGAGATTGGGTGGATGAACTGTTCGGGATTAAGGGATTATTTGGGACTGGGGAAAGGTTATTTATAGACGCGATTCGGCGCGAAACTGCTAAGAAATATCTTGCGGGTTCGCGCCGAAATCTATTTTTTTATTGTACTGCCAACTACTCTACCTGCAACCCGGTCTTAGTCGAGCGCCATATGATGGCGATACATATAGGTGCTGATATTGCTGCCCATATAAGTTCATTTACAGACAGCGCTATGCTGGATTCGTGTATTGGCGTGTCACTTATGAACATGCCACCCTCTGATAAGACCACATTGGCGCTTATCAGTGGTGCGGTCAGCGAGGTCAGTACTGCCATCAGCGCAAGCGCCGCGCTGCCATATGCGATAGTCCATAGCAGACTGTGCGCGCGGCAGCGGGGCTTATATGCCAACACTATTATCGCGGACAGCATTATCGTAGTAAACAGCATAGAAATCGTCATTTCGGCATACAGCGCCATAAGGTGCGCCGCCGGAAGCGCCAGCAGCAAGCGCCCCAGTGCTTCGTTCTGAATTATCAGCGCGCAGCCTATTACAAGCACGGTCAAAAGGTAAGCTATGAAGAAAGCACAGACATGCGCCAGCACATGATCGCGCGCGCTGAGCACAGTCGAAAACAGCAGCGTGGCTTCCCGCCCGAACATTGTGCGCCAGAATCGGTATATGCATATGCCGGTGGAGCCAAATATGACCAGAAACACTATGGGCATGTCGGTGAGCGAGAATATGCCAAGGCGCGCCATAAGCGCAAAGGCAAACGCCGACGCATACAGGCAGAGCATGGGCGCAGCGGCGCGGCGCAGTTCATAGCGGAGTACTGCCCCAAACATCACAATGCCTCCTTTACTACCTCGGTTATCGAGCATGCGCTTGCGGCGCGCAGTTCGTCGGCGGGTGCGTCTATCGCAACTTTTCCGTCCTTTATCAGTATTATGCGGTCGAACAGCGCCTCCATGTCGGTCAGCTCGTGCGTGGACACTATGCAGGTCTTGCCGGGTGAAATGAGCCGCAGCATCACATACTTTACCATATCGCGGGTCTTTATATCGAGGCCGCCAAACGGCTCGTCAAGCAGGTACACTTCCGCATCCCGCGCCATGTGCAGTATGAATTGCGCCAGCGCGCGCCGTCCCTTGGAGAGTGTACCCATGCGCAGGGACGCATTAAGGCCGAATGCGTCAAGCGTCTGCGCCGCCAGCGCCATGTCATATCCCGGAAACAGCGCGCCGTGCATCTTCATAGTCTGATACAGCGTGGCATTCGGCTCAAAGTACGGCTCGCTGGGGTAAAAGCAGACGCGGCGCTTGGCGCGCCAGGTGTCCGTCTCTCCTAATATGCTGACCTTGCCGCTGTATGTCTGTATAAGCCCGGCCAGTATCTTCATGAGCGTGGTCTTGCCGCAGCCGTTTGCACCCACAAGCCCCACTATCTCACCGGCAGGTATCGCAAGCGACATTTCGTTCAATACCAGCTTCCTGCCATATGCCATGGTCAGTTTGCTAAGGCGCACAGATTCACTCGTCATAGTCGGCATTCAACTCACTTTCTATGCAGGCAAGTATCTCATCCCTGGCATATCCATGGAGCTTGAGTTCACTTAGCGTCTGTCGAACGCTGTGTATCAGCAGCTCACGCCTAAGCTCGGCTATGCGCGCTTCATCATTGGTGACGAACTTGCCGCTGGTGCGTTCGGTACAGAGCAGGCCTTCCTGCTCAAGTATCTGAAGCGCGCGCTGTATCGTGTTGGGCGTTACGCCGTACATCATGGACATGTCGCGTATCGATGGAACTCTTTCGCCCGGCGCGTACCTTCGCGCCACTATGTCACGCTTGACCCAAGTCGTTATCTGCAAATATAGAGGTATGTTCTTCTGTAAGTCGGGCATGTAACTTATCGCCTTTCAAACACTGTATCAATCTATTTCCAATGGATGGGGGAGAATCTCCAACGCCACTGCCATCACTTTCATGTTTCCATGATACCCTCACGGATTTCAGAGCATGGAAACTGCAAGGTAGGTATTTTGCTCTGGGAAAGGGGATTTCCCGCCGCAAGAAATCCTGAGCGCCCACCGCACATGTCGCTGAGCACGATTTAAGTCGAGAGGGTTGTGCGCTCGTCAAGCTCTCTCGGAGTTCCTAAGCAGCACCAACTGTATCAAACTATTGATACAGTAACACAACTCCTCTCAAATGTCAATAGCAAAATCAAAATTGCAGGGACATGTTTGGGCATCGCGTGCAGAACTTCAAATGATGTGAGTATAGGACAGCAGCATGGTTTTAATGCAGCTCACTTGGCCGCATGCATCGCAAGTCTCCATAGCCATTAAGACAAAATGGGCGCGAAACTGCGCATATTTTCCGCAGCTTCGCGCCCAAACTCATACATGCCCCTCAAAACACGATATACCCCAGCAGCACGCCCACCAAAACCAGCGCACCACACACCAGCAGCAGCGCCAGCACGCTGACTATCGTGCGCACGCGGCGCTCGCGCTTTACCTGCTGGGCGCGCTCGGACTGCGCACGCAGCTCCTCGCGGCGCGCCTCGAAGCGCTCGCGGCGCTCCAGCCTGTGCGCAAAGCCGCTCCAGTCGCCCGAGGGCTGCTCGCGCATGGCGGCGAATATGCGCTCGCGCCCGCGCATGCAGCGCGCACAGACTTGGCTGTCGCCGGGGTTGAGCCGCCCGCATACGCATATCCAGTCGCGCCCGCGCATCTTGGGATAGCACACCGCGTCGCTGCCGAATATGCCGCGCAGCCGGTCGCGCCGCGCGCCGGGCGGTTCGGGCGTGAATTCGTATTCCACTATGTCGGAGTCCTCGTCCGACCAGCTTGTGCTGAAGTCGGCAAACGCCACTTCCGATGGCACAAGCTCTATCGACGCGGCGGCGGGTATCTCTCCGGCCACGGTGAGCTGTGCGCGCCCGTGCGACACCAGCCGCATGCCGTCGAACACCACGCTCTCGCTCATCAGCTCCGTGCCGCGCTCGCCTATCCAGCGCACGCGCCCCTCTATGCGGCGTATGGGGTGGTCGGATGTGCTGATTATGTCCAGATACCCACGGCAGCGGCCGCGGTCATCCGAAAGCACCTCCGTGCGCGTGACCTCTATCGGGCAGGTAAGGTCTATCTTCAATGCGCGTTCGCCGCCTTTCTCGCTGTTGTCGTTATTGCTATTATACCGCAAAAGCGCGGCGCGGTGTATCTATTTTTAGTGACGCTTAGGTTATGTGTGGTATGCAGGCCGCCTAAAAGTCGACTTTTGCGGGGCAACAGGCGTCATACTGCGCCGAATTCGCCTGAGATGCCCGCACATATCCGGGCGCATGCAGGCTATTTCAGGCTTTGCCATGCCGGGGCTTGCATATGTTTGAATTACGCGCAGGGGCTGCACTAACGCGGTCTGCGCCTGCAGAGAAGCGCACATACATCGCCTTGAGCAAGGCCACGGCCTACCGTCCTTTGCCTGTAAGCGCACATACATCGCCTTGAGCAAGGCCACGGCCTACCGTCCTTTGCCTGTAAACGCACATACATCGCCTTGAGCAAGGCCACGGCCTACCGGCCTTTGCCTGTAAGCGCACATACATCGCCTTGAGCAAGGCCACGGCCTACCGTCCTTTGCCTGTAAACGCACATACATCGCCTTGAGCAAGGCCACGGCCTACCGGCCTTTGCCTGTAAGCGCACATGCATCGCCTTGAGCAAGGCCACGGCCTACCGTCCTTTGCCTGTAAGCATATATACATCGCCTTGAGTAAGGCCACGGCCTACCGGCCTTTGCCTGTAAGCGCACATGCATCGCCTTACGCAAGGCCACGGTCCGCCACCCCTTGCCGGTGAGACATCTATCACCCTAAGCGGATGGCTCCATGCAGCAGCATCACATTTAATGCGCGCGGCTCTGCGCAAGCGACGCTGCACGACTGCCGAGCGGCCTGACTGCGCGGCGGTCGCATATTGCCGTGCGGGCTTTTATATGCTCATGATATTACAATGTCTAAATTGCATATTGCTTTACATACGCAAGGACGTCTGCTATAATCTGGGGCAATACGCGATGGGGGGACGAATATATGTGGCTTATGGCGATATCGGCGCTTAGCGCCTACTTCGTCAAGGGATTGTGCGGCTTTGCCAACACGCTGGTGTTTTCCACGATAGCGGGCTTTGGCTCCAGCAACATAGACATATCGCCCATGGAACTGCTGCTGGGCTATCCCAGCAACGTGATAATGGCCGTGCGCGAGCGCAGGGGCATAGACTGGAAGGTGTGCGCGCCGCTGATAGCGCTGGTGCTGCTGGGCAATATACCGGGCATACTGCTGCTCAAGAACGTGGACGCGCGCGCCATAAAGGCGGTGTTCGGCGCGGTGATAATGCTAATAGCCGCCGAGATGCTGTTTCGCCAACTCATGCCGCGCAAGATGAAGTCCAACCGCATAGTGCTGGGCGCGATAGGGCTGATATCCGGCCTGCTCTGCGGGCTTTACGGCATAGGCGCGCTGCTGGCGGCATACGTCAGCCGCGTGACCGAGGACGGCAGCGCCTTTCGCGGCAACCTGTGCGCGGTGTTTACGGTGGAAAACACATTTCGCATAGTCATGTATTCGGCTCTGGGCATAATAACATGGGACACGCTCATGCGCGCGGCGATGCTGGTGCCGGCCATGGGGCTGGGGCTGTTTCTGGGCATAAAGTGCTGCGGCGTGCTGAGCGAAAAGGTGGTAAAGTATGTGGTCATAGCCATGCTGATAGTCTCGGGAGCGTCCATGCTCATAACCAATCTGTGACGCGGCGGCGCGCAGACTGTTTCAGCGATATGACGGCTTAATCATTCCTCTTGACATTATGCTTTTTAGGATATCCGCTTTCGGCGTGCTGCTGGGGCGGATGTTTTGATATGCGCGATATATTAGGTGTGTTGCCAAAGCAAATAGCCATTGTCCATAATAAAAAACTTTGCAATGCAATTTACAAATGAAGGCGAATAGAGTATCTGCGCAGTTTCAATTTGCAATTACAGCTGACGATGTATACAGAAATCTCCGCTTAATCTGAGTTTGTTCAGAAGAATCGTTAAGCTGCCGGGCTTGTCGGCGGTCTGCATATTGCGTCTGCGCATTGCACAGAACATGCCGATATTCAAGCATACAACCGCAGAGACAGCGCTTCATGCTCGGCACAATATGCACAAAAAAGCCCTTGCCTGCCGCGCGCAAAAGTGTTATCATGACTGTGCAACAGCATATAAGTCATGCAGGTGCTGCGCAAGGCGCAGTGAAAAGGGAAAGCGGTGCAATTCCGCTGCAGCCCCCGCTACTGTGAGGCGGACGATGCGACAACCACCGGGCGAACTCGGGAAGGGTCGTTTGAGGATGATGCCGAGCCAGGAGACCTGCCTGCGTGACTGCTTCAGTCCCCTTCGGCGGGAGGGGGATATGTCCTGCAGAAGTGCCGCCATGTGCGCATGGCAGGGATGACAGCAGGCGGCTTGTGAGCACGCGCTTATGCATAACGGCATGCGCGCACCTCTGTTACACAGGCGCCCGCCATCCGTGCCTCGCGCGCGGGCGGCTTTTTTTGCAAGGCGGAAGTATATGCGTGCGGACGGCGCACGCCGTCCAACACAGGCGCGGCTGCAACCGCGCGCGGGACAAGACCCCAAGGAGGTATAATCATGACAAAGAAGCTCGTATCGCTGCTAATGGCGCTGATGCTGGTGCTGGCCTGCCCGCTGGGCGCGCTGGCCGGGGAGGCACAGCCCACTGAGGTCATAGACGCGCTGGGCCGCGCCCTGACCATAAGCGCCGTGCCCGAGAAGATAATCTCGCTGGCTCCCAGCAACACGGAGATACTCTTTGCGCTGGGCGTGGGCGACAAGGTGATAGGCGTGGACTCGTACAGCGACTATCCTGCCGAGGCCGCAGCCATAGAGAACAAGGTCGGCGATTACTCCGGCCCCAATGTGGAGCTGATAATCTCGCTGGAGCCCGACTTGGTGTTTGCGGACAGCACGCTGCAGCAGGAAGTGATAGACCAGCTGACTGGGCTGGGCATAACAGTAGTCGCGGCTACTGCCTCGCGCTATGACGAAGTTCCCGCCGCCATACAGCTGGTAGCCGACTGCGTGGGTGCGGATGCTGCGCCCGTGCTGGCTCAGATGGAGGCAGAAAAGGCCGAGGCGCTGGCCATGACCGAGGGCGGCGCACAGAAGTCGGCGTACTTTGCGATGAGCTTTGGCGAGTACGGCGACTGGACCAGCGGCAAGAGCACGTTTGTGGACGACATGTTCACCATGCTGGGCGTTACCAACGTGGGTGCTGATCTGGGCGAGGGCTGGATGAGCATATCGCTGGAGAAGCTGCTTGCCGCCGATCCCGACATAATACTCATACCGGGCGACGCGAGCATGGTCGAGGCATTCAAGGCCGATGCCAACTACGCCCAGCTCAGCGCGGTAAAAAGCGGCGCTGTATACGCGGTGGACCCCAACATGTCCCAGCGTCCCGGCCCGCGCATATCGCAGGCGCTGAAGGAGTTCGCGGGTATAATCTTCCCTGCGGATGCCGCTCAGGCGGCGTGATGTGGCGGCTCAGCCTAGCTGAGCGCCCGGCATGTTTAGGCTGACATATGCGGCTGCTTGCCGGACTGTCAAAAAAGCCTATAAGAACTGCCTGTTCAATCGGAACTGACGGAGTGTACGTCAGTTCCGTCATTTTTGGGGAAGAATAGTCTGCGATTCTGGAAAAAGAAGAATTTCACCCTGCCCCAAAACCCCGGAGAGCCTAGCGGGCCTCGCAGCACTTTGGGCTTTAATCGCGCCCGGCGACATGTGCGGTGGGCGCTCAGGATTTTTTACGCAGGGAAATGTCATTTCCCGGAGTAAAAATATATGCCTTGCAGTTTCTACGCCCGGAAACATTGAGGATTTCAGTGGAAACTGAGTAGGGGTGGCTGCAGCTGGGGTAGGTTCTTCCCCATTCACGCTTGCCATAAATACATTTTTGACAAGCTGGAATTTCTGTCCCGACCGCCGCCTGAAGATTCGTGAGGATTTCAGGCGGCCGGATTCTGCTCACCAGAAAGGCAAGGGTTTTGATGAACTGATACGGGCTTTTGCTTGGCCGCCGGTTTTTGCACGGCTTATACAAAGCGGGCAAGAGCTATGCTGAAAACACCTGCGCCTGAAAGCGCTTGCCTATGAGGTGCGTGAGCAATATCGCTTACGCATATATCGCACAAAACTTTGAGTACGAGTATTTTGCACCTCCCGAATTTGACGTTTTTTTGAATAAGCAAAAAATAGTTTGTCCTCGGGCGGCAGATGTGATATTATATAAAGTGCGCAATTGTCGCGCAATGTATATGTGCTTGTAAGCCGGAGGTCATAAATGAGTTATTCCAGTGAGCAGGAGCTGCTCGTGCGCGAGTTCGAGCAATGGTATCGCACGGTTCCTGCGGACGTTTCGTCGATATTGGATGAGCTGAACGCGCAGCAGGGCAAGGGCGCGTTCGACAAGAAGGCCGCGCTGTATCAGGCGGCGGCACGCAGCCTGGATGTGAAGGTATTCAGGCATTTCCCCTTCTTCTTTGAATGCAATGCCGGTCAGTCGCGCGCCCAGCGCGCAGGCGAAGGCTTGAGCGGCTATCTGCTGCCCGAGCCGGGCGAGGACTACCGCGCGCTCAGGGAGCGGCTCAAGCGGCTGGACATAGCGCTGCTGCCCGAGAATCCGTTCATAATGAATCTGGAGTGCGGCGCGGCGCGCGTGATAGCCCAGGGTACCGATGAGCTGCGCCATCAGGTGCGCATATCCGCCGAAAAGGCGCTGGCGCGCAGGCGGCGCGACTTCTGCAGCGCGGCGGTGACGGCGCTGGATGCGGTGGACGCGCTGTGCGCGCGCTTTACCGAGCAGGCGCGCCATATGGCGGGCGTGGAGATAGATCCCGGCATACGCAAGAGTCTGGAGCGCATGGCGGGCTACTCCATAAGCCATCCCGCGCAGAGCTTTTACGAGGCCGCGCAGGGCATGATATTCTGGCGCGAGATGCTTGCGTCGCTGGAGGGCGCGGAGTATCCGTCCTGGGGCTGCATAGACGACGATTTGGGCGCGTATTACGATGCCGATGTGGAGCGCGGCGCGATAACGGGCGAGGAGGCCGCGTATCTAATGCGCAGCCTGCTCACGTATCACCGCCTGCGCAATCCCGAGGCGCGCAGAAGCGTGATGCTGGGCGCGCGCCCCAACGCGCTGACGCTAATAGTGCTGGACGCGCTGACCGACGACATGCTGTCGGGCGACATGATATGCCTGTACGTGGGCGCGGATGACAGCGAGGAGTACCGCGCGCGGGTCAAGTCGCTGATGGCGCGCGGCGCGACGCTGATAAGCCGCGACAGGTTCCATGGCGATTTGGACATGGTGGCCGGACAGGCGCAGCGCCGCGCGAGGGAGACGCGCCTGTGCGACGTGACCATATCGCTGCCCGCAGTGCTCATGGGTACGCTGCTGCCCGAGACCGTGGAGCGCTGGCAGGGGCTGAGCATAGACTGCTACGACGGCGACTTCTTCGCCGCCGAGGACATATACCATGGCTTTATGGACAACCTCGCGGCGCTTGAGCAGGATATAGTGGCCATGCTCATGCGCATGCTGGACCATGGGCCGCGCGCCAATCCCATGCTGCTGCAATCGCTGTCCATGCCCGACTGCATAGTGCGGGCGCGCGACGTGACCGAGTGCGGCGCGCTCAGCACGTCGATAGTGATAGGCTTTGATGGACTGGGCGTGTTCCTGAGGTCGCTGTCCACGATAAAGCAGCTGTGCTACGACACGCGCCGCGTGCCTATGGGCAAGGTGTTCTCCACGCTGCGCGCCAACTATGAGGGCGATGAGGCGCTGTATCGACTGATGAGCGCGCCCAAGCCCGAGCTGGAGAACGCGCTGCTGGACAAGTTCCTGTTCAATGTGGACGAGCTGTTCATGGCCGTGTCCGAGCGCCCTGAGATATCGGTGCGCCCGTCGCTCGTGCAGATATCGCGCATGGGCGCGGGGCTGATGGCCACGCCCGACGGCAGGTTCTTCGGCGAGGGCCTGGAGTCCGACATGATGCCGCTAGAGGCCAATCAGCTGGGCGGCGGCGTGTCCTGCCAGTGGGCGCCCGAGGATGACGAACAGGCCGGGCTTCAGCTGGATGAGTTCATCGGCAGCGGCGCCGGACTGCTGATGCTGTACGTGGAATGAAGGTGCAGGATGTGCGCTCGCTGGAGGGCAGGCGTGCGCGGACGCGGGCAATGATGCTGGTAATCAGCGCGCTGTCGATTATGGCGGCGCTGGTGGCCATGTGCCTGGGCGCGGCGCAGCTGCCGCTTGGCAAGGTAGTGGGCGCGATAGGCGGTGCGCTGCGCGGCGAAGCGGCGGATACCGCGTCCACCATAGTGCTGGGCGTGCGCCTGCCGCGCGTCATAGCCAGCTATCTGGTGGGCGCGGCGCTGTCGGTGAGCGGTGCGTGCATGCAGGGGCTGTTCCGCAATCCCATGGCCGACCCGCACCTGCTGGGCGTGTCCTCGGGCGCGGCGCTGGGCGTTGCGGTATGCTCGATACTGGGCGCGGGCGCGCTGCGCGGCATGGAGGGGCTGATGGCGTTTGCCTTTGCTGTGGGCGCGGTGGCGCTGGTCATGGCGCTGGCGCGCGTGCGCGGCAGGGTGTCCACGATGAGCCTGATGCTGGCGGGAATCGCCGTGTCCTCGCTGCTCACGGCCATGACATCCGGCCTCATGGTCATAGACCGCGAGCACATGGAGGACGTGTACATGTGGACCATGGGCAGCTTCACCGCCTCCAACTGGGACAAGCTCTCGGTGGCCGCGCCGGTGATTGTTCTGGGTACGCTGGGCATAATGGCCTTCGCGCGCGACCTGAACGCCATGCTGCTGGGCGAGTCCGACGCGCGCCAGCTGGGCGTGCAGGTGCGCTGGGTGCGGCTGATACTGCTGGCGCTGTGTACGCTTATAACCGCAACAGCTGTGTCTATAAGCGGCGTGATAGGCTTTGTAGGGCTGATGGCACCGCACGCCATGCGGCTGATATGCGGGCCTGACCACAGGGGACTGCTGCCGCTGAGCGCGCTTGCGGGCGGGCTGTATCTTCTTATTATGGATACGCTTGCGCGCACGCTGCTCATGCCCATAGAGATACCCATAGGCGTGCTGACGTCGCTTGTGGGCGGGCCGTTCTTCCTGTACCTGATGCGGCGGAGGAACAAAAAATGACGGGCGATATATTGCAGGCGAATGGGCTGGAATACGGCTATGAGCGCGGGCGCGCGGTGCTCAAGGGCGTGAGCCTGAGCTTTGCGCGCGGCACGCTGACCGGAGTGCTTGGGCCTAATGGCTCGGGCAAGACCACGCTGATACGCATGCTCACGGGCGCGCTGAAACCCGACAAGGGCTGCGTGTTGCTAAGCGGGCGCGAGGTTGTCAGGTATCAGGCGCGCGAGCTGGCGCGCAGCATGTCGATAGTGCCGCAGTCCACGCAGATAGACTTCGACATGACCGCGCTGGACGTGGCGCTTATGGGGCGGCAGCCGTACATGCGCCGCTTCGAGCGCGAGAGCGAGGAGGACATACGCATAGCGCGCGAGGCGCTGGAGCGCGCCGACGTGCTCAGGTATCAGGACACGCCGGTCACGGCGCTGTCTGGCGGCGAGCTGCAGCGGGTGATAATCGCGCGTGCGCTCACGCAGCAGGCGGACGTGATGCTGCTGGACGAGCCGGTGTCCAATCTGGACATAAGGCATACCGCGCGCATGCTGGCGCTGGTGCGCGATCTAACGCGCGAAAGGGGAGTGTGCGCCGTGTGCGTGCTGCACGATCTGTCGCTGGCGGGCTGGTTCTGCGACAGGATTGCGCTGATGCACGCGGGCAGGGTGTATGCCTGCGGCGCGCCAATGGATGTGCTGACCCAAGAGAACGTGCGCGATGTGTACGGCGTGGATGCGGACATAGTGCAGGACGGCACTCATGTGCGCGTGCTGCCGCGCTATGAATAGCCTTTGGCGGTAAGTGGGGGAATATCCTCCGCCGCTGCTGTACATTTGAGCTTAATGCAGAGCTTCGGGCGCAAAAACTGCGGCGGCCGTTCTGGCTCAGGAAAGCAGGGCTTTGAGCGCATAACCGGCTCTGCCCGCCATGCCGCCGGGCAGGGCTTAGGCCGGAAAGGACAATGCCCGCCTGAATTCTCAGGGGAACTTTGGCAGCGTGAGATTTTAACAATAATGATCTTGCTGATTTTGACAGGCGGGATATAATCATAGCATAAGGCTGTGAAGGAGATAAGGTCTGTTTTCTGTCTGCCAAGAGAGCGGCGCGCATGGTGCGAGCGCTGCCGGACAGTCTGGCCGTCCCGCTCCCGAGCTGCGGTCAATAGCCGCCGCGTCCCGCGTTAAAGGAGTTAAGAGGACTTGCCGCATGGCAGGTCAAGCATGGTGGTACCGCGAAGCACGCGCTTCGTCCCTGCACGGGGACGGGCGCTTTTTTTGTTGCGCGGGCGCGGATAGAGCCATAATTTGCAAGGAGATGTTTACTTTGGCCAAGCAGAAGCAGGAAAAGTTTGTCGCGGAGATAACCCCCCGCGACACGGATTTTGCCCAGTGGTACACCGACGTAATCAAAAAGACCGACCTCATAGACTATGCGCCGGTGCGCGGCTGCATGGTCATGAAGCCCTATGGCTATGCCATATGGGAACTGATACAGAATGAGCTGGATGCCAGGTTCAAGGCGACCGGCCACAAGAACGTATATCTGCCCATGCTCATACCCGAGAGCCTGCTGCTCAAGGAGGCCGACCACGTGGAGGGTTTTGCGCCCGAAGTCGCATGGGTTACCATGGGCGGCGGCGAGCAGCTGACCGAGCGTCTGGCCATACGCCCCACCAGTGAGACGCTGTTCTGCACGATGTACTCCAAGTGGGTGCAGAGCTGGCGCGATCTGCCCATGAAGTACAACCAGTGGTGCTCGGTAATGCGCTGGGAAAAGACCACCCGTCCCTTCCTGCGCACCGCTGAGTTCCTGTGGCAGGAGGGTCATACCATACACGCCACCGCCGAGGAAGCCGAGCAGGAGACCATGCAGATGCTGGAGGTCTACCGCGAGTTCGCCGAGAACGTGGGCGCGATACCCGTGATATGCGGCCGCAAGAGCGAGAAGGAGAAGTTCGCCGGTGCGCGCGCTACCTACTCGATAGAGGCCATGATGCACGACGGCAAGGCGCTTCAGGCCGGCACCTCGCACAACTTCGGCACCAACTTCTCCGAACCCTTCGACATAAAGTACCTGTCCAAGGAGGGCAAGCAGGAGTACGTGCATGAGACCAGCTGGGGCGTGTCCACCCGCCTGATAGGCGCGCTGATAATGGTGCATGGCGACGACCGCGGCCTCAAGCTGCCCCCGCGCCTTGCGCCCATACAGGTAGTGGTGTTGCCCATAGCCTCCCATAAGCCCGGCGTTACCGAGAAGTCCGAGGAGATACGCGCGGCGCTTGCCGCCGCCGGACTGCGCGTGGAGCTGGATGACCGCGATGCCAGCGCGGGCTGGAAGTTCAACGAGTGGGAGATGAAGGGCGTGCCGGTGCGTCTGGAGGTCGGCCCCCGCGATATAGAGAATGGCGTGGTCACCTATGTGCGCCGCGACACTCTGGAGAAGGCCACCCTGCCGATAGAGGGGCTGGCCGACGCGCTCAAGGCGCTGCTGGAGGATGTGCAGGCCAACATGCTCGCTCAGGCGCGCGAGTTCATGAACGCGCACACCACCATCGCCCACACTCTGGAAGATGTGGTAAACGGCGCAAACGGCGGCTTTGCGCTGGCGGCATGGTGCGGCGAGACCGAGTGCGAGGAGCATCTCAAGGCCGAGTACGCCATAACCACCCGCAACATGCCCTTCGACCAGAGCGACCTGCCCACCGAGACCTGCCCCATCTGCGGCAAGCCCGCCAGGTGCAAGATATACTTCGCCAAGGCGTATTGATGCATGGCGCTGTGGATGAATGCTGCGCAGCCTGATGTCCGCAAGTTCGGTGGCGCTGCAAGCTGCGCGGGTGCGATGCTTCCGCCAGCACACACGATTCGGATGGGCGTTGTTGATGTAAGCAAGTTCGGTGGCGCTGCCTGATATCCGCAGTCGCAATCGTGCGGCGCGCTGCATGGGTGCGGCAAAGCGCAGACCTGTGCGCGCATTGATGGGTTCATTAGCCCGCCTTCGACCGTCATGGCCGGGGGCGGGTTTTTGCAATGCATTTTGATATGGCGCGGTCAGGGCGCGCGGCGGGTTTGCGGTTGATGTATCAGGATGGGCATGCTATAATGCCAACATAAATATGCGCTGCGCAGCGGCGTTTGGTGGAGGTGCCGGGCTATGGACATGGGATTTAACCGATGCAAGCTGAAGTTTGACGCGGCCATGGAGCGCTGTGCGCCGCATCCCAGTCGGTTGAGCGCGTATGAAGCGGGGCGCGCTCGCCTTTGCGAGGACAGGCTGATTAGCGTGCTGCTGGGTGAGGGCAGCGCGTTTGAGGGCAGAAGCACGGGCGGCGCGTCATATGCGAGCGCGGGCGAAGGGCAGCGGCTACTGCTGCGCGACAGCGGCTATGGCCTGGGCGAGACAAACGAACTCAGGGCATATGGATTTCAATACATGGACATGCGCGGCTGCTGCCAGCGGCGGCAGGACATAGAGCACTTCTTTAACTCAGCGCCCTGCTCTAGTTCGGAGAACGAGCGGGTCAAGTCCGCGTGCAGCGCCCGGCAGCTGGACTTCATGCCCATGCAGGACGCTATCGACATGGCAATGAGCAAGCTGAACGCCATGGGCATAGACGGTGTGGCGGTTGAATACCATTACGGCGTGACAGTGGATGTGGCGCAGATCAGATGGTGTGCTTGACGATGTGCGTGCGCGCAGCCGTGAGGGCGGCAGCCATCAAGCGCCGGGGCAAGGCGCAAGTTACTATGAGCTGATATTCCGTCAGACGATGGACGGCGTGCCCATAAGCTCGCACGGTTATGCCAACAGGGACGATCCGCGCGAGTACCACACGGCGGACACATTCGTGCGCGCGGTGATAGAGGAGCCGTGCATGAGCATGCTCAGCGGCACAGAGCTTCTCGCGCCCGAACGGGCAGGCGAGCCCATGCCGGTAGTGAGCTATGAGCAGGCGTTTGAGCAGGTGCGGCGGCACTATGCCGGCAAGTTCAGGGCGTACGACAACGTGCTGGCGGAAGCGGAGCTTGTCTATCACAAGGTCAAGCTGCGCGAGCGCGACAGGTTCAGGCTGATACCGGCATGGGCGTTTACCATAATGGCCATAGCGCCCTACGGCAGGGACATAAACTACTATGAGCTCTGCATGATAGACGCGCACACGGGTGAAATGTACATAGCGCCGTAGCTGCATATGAGTGGCTGCCTGGCGCAGCGGGGCGCATCTGCGCAGCGCATGCCTTTAAGCGCTGTGCAGGTGCGCTGTTTTACTTGATTGCGGTAAAATATCGGAGATTTGCGCGGACGATTGTGAGATACAGCGGATTTATTTCATCATGACAAAATTAAGCGATTGGGTAAAAACGATTGACGAATTATGTAAAGTATGGTAGATTGTAATGGACGAAGTCGCACGGCTTATAGTCCATATCGACACACTGGCGAGCGACAGGCGCACATCATACCTTGGTGAATTAATTGCAGCACATGCGACCAAAGGGCATATTGGGAGAGAGGGTATATTGGGAGGAATGCCTCGCTCGCCAGCGATTCTGTTTTGCGGGATGGGATATTTGAAGCTGCAAGCCGTTCGGGAAATGCGGATGAATGGTTCAAATTATATATGCTATATGGCAATGCGTGAGGCCTGCAGATTGCCGCAGGATACAGTTTAAATACGGGCAAATCCGATAATGCGCCAGCTTTCGGCATTATAGCCGGGGGCGGGCGCTTTTTTGCGCAGCGCGCTGCCGGACGGAGAAAATACTCTCAGACTGTCAAAAAACCCCCGGAGAGCTCGGCGGGCCTTGCAGCCCGCCGACTTAGGTAGCGCCCAGCGACATGTGCGGTGGGCGCGTGGATATTTTTGCGTCGGGAAATCCCATTTCCCAGAGCAGCATATCTTCCTTGCAGTTTCCACGCCCGGAAATCCGCAGGATTTCAGTGGAAACTGAGTAGGGGTGGCAGTGGCGGGGGAGCTTCTCCCCCATCCACGCTTGTCAAAAAGACGCTTTGACAAGCAGGAAAATACTCTGTCCTTAATGCGGATATGTGGTATAATATAGAAAAATCGCCAGAGCCTATGGCCTGAGCGATGCGCAAGGAGGATATCTGTCCATGAAACTGCAATATCTGGGCTCGGCAGCAGCTGAGGGCTGGCCGGCACTGTTCTGCGAGTGCGATGCATGCAAGGAGGCCGCGCGCCGCGGCGGGCGCGATTTGCGCCTGCGCACCGGCTCCATGCTGGATGACGAAATAATGATAGACTTCACGCCCGACGTGATGACGCAGAAGATACGCTTTGATCTGCCGCTGCATGACGTGCGCCACTGCTTCCTCACGCATACGCACGAGGATCACTTCGAGCCGCGCAACATGACCTACTTTGGGCCGGGCTTTGCCAACATAGACAGGCGCGAGGAAAAGGGCATATTCCACTTCTATGCCAGCGAGGCATCCCGCCCCGAGTTCGAGCGCATGATGCGCGACAGCGTGCCGGGCTGGGAGAAGCTGTGCGACCTTACCACGCTCAAGATGTATGAGCGCTTTGAGCTGAACGGGCGCGGCTTTACTCCGATACCGGCGGTGCATGGCTGCGTGGGCGCGGTCAATTACATAATCGACGAGGGCGGCAAGCATCTGCTCTATGCGCACGACACCGGGCTGTGGCAGGAGGAGACATGGGAGTTCCTGCGCGGCGTGAAGCTGGATTTGGCCAGCCTTGACTGCACCAACGGCCCTATCAAGAGCGAGTACAGCGGCCACATGGGCTTTGAGCGCAACATATACATGCGCAACCGCCTTATAGAGCAGGGCAGTGCCGACAAAAACACGCGCTTTGTGCTGAACCACTTCTCGCACAACGGCGGCATGCTCTACGATGAGATGGTGATGGAAATGAGCCCCAAGGGATTCGAGATAGGCTTTGACGGCAAGATAATGGAGATATGACGGGAAAGATAGATGAGTTGCCCCGGCGGACGCGGGAGCAGATAGAGCGCATAAGCGCAGCATTGCGCCTTGCCATGGGCGGCGCGCTTGTGGGGCTGTACCTGCATGGCTCGGCGGCGATGGGCTGCTTCTGCCCGCAGAGCAGCGATATAGATATGATAGGCGTGTGCAGCGGCCGCATGGATGGCGGCATGCAGGCGCGCGTAGCTCGCGCACTGCTGGAGCTGGAGCGCAGGCCGCACACGATAGAGATGAGCATAATCAGCCGCGAGTGCCTTAAGCGCTGGCACTATCCCACGCCGTATGAGTTTCACTTCAGCAGCATGCATGTGGAGCGCATAGCCGCAATGCTGGCGGCGGGCGAGGTGCAGGCCGGCGGCGACGGAGATGCCGATCTGGCGGCGCATCTGAGCGTGTGCCGCGCGCGGGGGTTCGTGCTGGCAGGGGCGGATGCATGCGAGCTGTTGCCGCCCGTGCCGTATGCCGACTACTTCGATTCGGCTGCGCAGGACTTTGACTGGCTGCGCAGCGGCGAGGAGGCGGCTGTGTACGCCGCGCTCAATGCCTGCCGCGTGCTACGGCTGGCGCGCGAGCAGGGCGTGTATTCCAAGCGCGAGTGCGGGCTATGGGCGCTGGAACAGGCCGATGTACCCAATAAGGCGCTGATACGGCGCGCGCTGGATGCCTATGCGCGGGGCGATGCGCTGGAGCGCGACGCCGAGCTGGATGAGCTGCTGGCTTGGGCGGATGCGCAGATAGCGCGGTGCAGAGCCGAACTGCGCGCCTGAGCGCCGTGACAGGCAGACTGGCTGCTTATGGAACCGGACGCGCACCTATTGACCCGGCGCAAGGCCGCCCGGAGCTTGGTGCGCAGCGGGCATGAGTTCATATGGCAGCATTGCGCCGCGCAACATGGGGATTTGCATGCTGCGCGGCGCAAAATTTTGCCTGCGTGAAAAAAAGGTGGACAAAGCCGCCGATTAGTGATATATATTAGTCGAATATACATCTTGGAGGGCGTGTGCGATGCGAAGTTTGGCGCGCGACAATCGTGGGCTGATAGAGGGCGTCATCTGGAAACAGCTGCTCATCTACTTTTTCCCGATACTGCTGGGTACTTTCTTCCAGCAGCTGTACAACACCGTGGACGCGGTGGTCGTGGGCAATGTGCTGGGCAAGCAGGCGCTGGCCGCGGTGGGCGGCGCGACCGGCACGATAATCAACCTGCTGGTGGGGTTCTTTGTAGGACTGTCGTCGGGCGCGACGGTGGTAATATCGCAGTATTACGGCATGGGCGACGAGAATGAAGTCGGGCGCGCCGTGCATACTTCGATAGCGCTGTCGCTGATAGGCGGCGTGATACTGATGGTCGTGGGGCTGCTGGGCTCGCGCTGGGCGCTGGAGGCCATGGGCACGACCGAGGACGTAATCGACGGCGCGGCTGAGTACATGCGCATATACTTTGCAGGCGTGATACTCAACCTGCTCTACAACATGGGCTCGGGCATACTGCGCGCCATAGGCGATTCCAGAAGGCCCATGGTATACCTGATAGTGTGCTGCGTGGTCAACATAGCGCTGGATCTGCTGTTCGTTGGCGCAATGGGCATGGGCGTGGGCGGCGCGGCGCTGGCCACCATAATATCGCAGGGCGCAAGCGCCGTGCTGGTAATGGTGGCGCTGGTGCGCTCCAAGGAGTGCTACCGCTTCATACCGCGCAAGCTGCGCCTGGACATGGAGTTGCTAAGGCGCGTGCTCAAGATAGGCTTCCCGGCGGGCTTGCAGTCGATGATGTACTCTATATCCAACCTCATAATACAGGCCAACATAAACGCCCTCGGCACCGATACCATGGCGGCATGGACGGCGTTTGGCAAGGTTGACAGCATAATATGGATGATAATGGGCGCGTTCGGCGTGGCGATAACCACCTTCGTGGGCCAGAACTGGGGCGCGCGCAAGCCTGACCGCGTGCGCAAGAGCATACGCACCTGCCTTGCGCTGTCGATAGGCAGCACGGTATTCATGAGCGGCGTGATACTGGTGGCGGGCCATCCGCTGATAAGGCTGTTCACCAGCGACGAGGCGGTCATGGCGATAAGCATGACCATAATGCACTGCAATGTGCCGCTATACTTTACATATGTGTGTATAGAGATACTGTCGGGCGCGATGCGCGGCATGGGCAACTCGTTCGGCCCCATGCTGATAATCTGCGTGGGCATATGCGTGCTGAGGATAATATGGCTATTTACCGCCGTGCCGATGAGCAACAACATAATCACGATAGTGATAAGCTATCCGATATCGTGGATAGTGACCTCGATAGCGATGGTAGTATACTACTATCGCTGGAGCAGGCGCGTGGGTCTGCGCCGCTGGAAGGTGCGCGGCGAGGAAGCGTGATGCGTATCTGCGCGGCGGGCAGGTCAATGGCTGCATCTGAGCGGCGAGCAAGTCAATGGCTGCAATCTGCATGGCTAGCCAGTCAATGGCTGCAAACTGCGCGGCAAGCAAGCCAATGTCCGTGCGCGGCGCGGCAGGCAAATGGCCGCGTTCCCCACTGCAAGTTAGTTAAGACCATATGCCGCGCGGCAAGCAAAGCGCCGTGCATTCGCGGCCAAAGCTGAATACAAAGAAGCCATCCGCTGGCGGCAATCGTCAGCGGATGGCTTTTGTCATTGACATCGCAGTCTCCAAGCACGGAAATCTGCGGAATTGTCTATGAGACTGGTGTGGTCAGAAGTGGCGGGAGAGGTATCTCCCTCACCTGCGATGCGTTTGTCAATTGCCTATCGAGCGCAGATACTCGCGGCTCATCTTGGCGGCTTCCATCGGAGGACGGGTCGGGGACATGTCCTGCTCGACCACTACCCACTCGGCGCCCGCGTCCTTGCTGGCGGCCAGTATCTCGGGGAAGTTCTGTATGCCGTGACCCACGGGGCGGAACTCGAAGGTGGAGCGCTTGGCGCCCGAATCGGTGCCGTCGGCGTTTATCAGCGCGTAGGGGGTGGCGGCATCCTTGAGCGCGCCCTCTACATGGAAGTCCTTGAGATGCACGACGGGCGCACGGCCGGCATACTTGCGCACGTAAGCAGCGGGGTCTTCGCCGGCGAACTTGACCCAGCAGGTGTCCAGCTCGGTCTTGAGGAACTCCTCCGGCACTGCGTCGTAGAGCATGTCCAGAGCGTACTTGCCGTCCACCTTGGTGAACTCGAAGTCGTGGTTGTGGTAGAGCAGCTGTATGCCTTCGCTGCTCAGGTACTTGCCTATCTCCAGTATGTCGGCTATGGTCTTGGGCCATGCGTCGGTGCCGGGGCGGTCGCCGGGCTCGAGGTAGGGAACGGCGATGTACTTGCAGCCCAGTATCTTGTGATACTCGCAGGTGGCCTTGAGGTCGCTCTTGAGCGTGGCGAAGGGAACGTGGCTGGACACGGCCTTGAGCCCCAGCGCATCCAGCTGCGCGCGTATCTCCTCGGCACCATAGCCGTAGAAGCCCGCGAACTCGACTCCGTCATAGCCCATCTCGGCTATCTTCTTGAGTGTACCCATCATATCGGCGGCGGCATCGTCGCGCACGGAATATACCTGTATAGCTACCGGAAACATTTGTATTACCTCCTCTGCAAAATGAACATCCATGGATATATTATAGTGCGTTTTGCGCGCGGTTACAAGTTGTTTGGCGCGCAATGACGTGATATAATTATGAGCATGATGTGTGCAAGAGGTGAATGAAATGTATTGGATGATGCTGCCGTTTGTGATTCTGGCCTGTGTTTACTGCGCCGATGCATGGCGCGGGGGAAAGTACTCGCACCTGCTCAAGCCGCTGCTGATGCCGGTGCTGCTGGCGGGCTACATAGCCGCCGCGCGCCCTGTGCAGGGGCTGATTATAGCCGGACTGGCGCTGGGGTTTGTGGGCGATGTGGCGCTTATGCGCAAGGGCGACAAGGCGTTCATAGTGGGGTTGGGCGCGTTCCTGCTGGGACACCTGATGTATGCGATATGGTTCATGCAGCGCATGGGCGGCATGCCCGGCGCATGGACGCTTGGCTATATCGCGCTGGTGGCGGCGGCGGGCGTGCTGCTGTACCGGCATCTGAGGCCGGGACTTGGCGATATGAAGCCCGCCGTGATTCTGTATGAAGCGGTGATACTGGTGATGAGCGTGGCGGCGTTTGCGCTGATGCTGGCAAGGCCGGGCTGGGCTTCGGCGCTCATATGGCTGGGCAGCGTGAGCTTCATAGTGTCGGACAGCGTGCTGGCACAGGGCATATTTCTGGGCGAGCGCCCGCGCGGCCACTTCGCCGTGATGAGCACGTACACGCTGGCGCAGCTGCTTATAGCGCTGGGCGCGGCGATGATGTGAGCGCATGTGAGGGCGCGCGGCGGGATGGGACAGGATGGGCATATGTGCGGCGTGGAGGGTTCGGCGGCGCTTGCATCGCAGCGCCCGCGAGCACGCAGACATCGCATGCTTGAAGGTATGTCGGTAGATGTGGATATAGTCGCGCCCGCAAGCGCACTGACAGCGTAATGACGCACCTGCAAGATGCAGCCAGTTGAGCATGCAAGGCGGAACTTATACGAGCAGCGCGCAAGCCCAAGGACATCGCCATGTATGGTGCAGGCACGGCGCAGTGGACATTGGCACAAAGCTGCCGCGGATATGCCGGCATGAGCGCATCCGCGAGCGAGCTTGCGCAGCCATATGCGCGGGCAGGATATACTGACACCTGCACTTTGCATATCGGCGCTGCCGCAAACCTGCGGTTGCCGCGCGCATACTGCATAATCCAATACCCATGCAAATGTAAACTTGCCGATTTTCATTGACGCGCGCGGCCAAAACGTGCTATGCTATAGTGTACTATTGGGCAAAACAGGAGGCAGATCATTTGGCTCTTACTGATACGGCGCTGTCAAGGCGCATAGAGCGCGTGCTGCCGCGGGTGCAGAAGGCTACCCGCTATATGGGCGGCGAGATGGGCGAGGTCATGAAGGACCCCGCCTCGGTGCGCGTCCGCTATGCGTTCTTGTTCCCGGACGTGTATGAGGTGGGCATGTCCCATCTGGGCATGAAGATACTATATCACACGATAAACAGGCGCGAGGACGCATGGTGCGAGCGGGTGTTCTCGCCGTGGCTGGACATGATAGAGGAGATGCGCCGCGAGGACATACCGCTGTTCACACTGGAGAGCCGCACGCCTGTGCGCGAGTTCGACCTGCTTGGCGTGACGCTCCAGTATGAGATGAGCTATTCCAACATACTGGACGCGCTGGACATGGCGGGCATACCCCTGCGCAGCGCGGACAGGACGGAGGGGCCGTTCCTGATAGCGGGCGGTCCGTGCGCGTTCAATCCCGAACCGCTGGCCGATTTCTTCGATATATTCGTGTTGGGCGACGGCGAACAGTCCACCCACGACACGATAGACACATACATCAAGTGGAAGGATTCCGGGCTTCCGCGCAGCGAATACCTGCGCATGTGCGCCCAGATACCGGGCGTATACGTGCCTTCGCTGTACGATGTCGAGTACAATGGCGACGGTACGGTGCGTTCCGTCACGCCCAAGCCCGGCTCG
This sequence comes from Candidatus Fimadaptatus sp., assembly GCA_050946055.1. Lineage (GTDB taxonomy): Bacteria > Bacillota > Clostridia > Christensenellales > Aristaeellaceae > Fimadaptatus. Next base: position 25,430 of record JBMNUB010000020.1, read on the forward strand.
GGCGCGCCTGAGCGCGTTTACAAGGCGCTGGTCAATGACTTGACCGCCGCCGATTTCCCGGATCAGATGATAGTCCCCTACGGCGAGATAGTCCACGACCGCATAATGCTGGAGATATTCCGCGGCTGCACGCGCGGCTGCCGCTTCTGTCAGGCGGGCATGATATACCGCCCCGTGCGCGAGCGCTCGATGGACAGGCTGCTGGAGCTGGCGCAGAAGCTGGTCGATTCTACGGGATATGAGGAGATTTCGCTCTCCAGTCTGTCCAGCGGCGACTATTCCTGCCTGCCCGAGCTGGCGACTGAGCTTATGAAGCGCTTTCAGGAGCGCCGCGTGTCCATAACCCTGCCCTCGCTGCGCGTGGACAGCTTCGTAAAGGATACGCTTGCGCAGACTCAGCGCGTCAAAAAGACCACGCTCACATTCGCGCCCGAGGCCGGCTCGCAGCGCCTGCGCGACGTGATAAACAAGGGCGTCACCGAGGATGACCTGCTGCGCAGCGTGCGCGATGCGTTCGAGGGCGGCTGGAGCAGCATAAAGCTGTACACCATGCTGGGCCTGCCCACCGAGAACACCGGCGACCTGGACGGCCTTGTGCAGCTGACCCGCGACGTGATAGGTCAGTACTTCGCCGTACCCAAGGAGCAGCGCGCGCGCGGACTGCGCGTGGCCGTGTCCACATCCACGTTCGTACCCAAGCCGCACACGCCCTTCCAGTGGGAGCCGCAGGACAGCCTTGACACGATAGAGGAGAAGCAGCGCTATCTGGTAGGCCAGTTCAGGGGCATGAAATCGGTGGACTACAAGTACCATGAGAGCGAGATAAGCTTTATGGAGGCCTGCTTTGCACGCGGCGACAGGCGGCTGTGCCGCGTGCTGGAGTACGCGCATCAGCTGGGCTGCCGCTATGACGGCTGGCACGAGCAGTTCAAGTACGACATGTGGTTGCGCGCGTTTGAGATGGCGGGGCTGGACCCGCACTTCTACGCCAACCGCCGTCGCGCCGAGGACGAGGTATTGCCCTGGGATCACATAGACGCGGGCGTTACCAAGGAGTTCCTGCTGCGCGAAAAGCATCGCGCCGAGCGCGGGGAGATTACGCCCGACTGCCGCAAGGGCTGTCAGGGCTGCGGTCTGCAGCGATATGAGGGGGCGTGCCGCAAATGAGGATACTGTTCGAGTTTTATAAGGGGCCGCGGCTGAAGTTCGTGTCGCTGCTGGACATGCAGCGGCTGATGCAGCGCGCACTCAGGCGCTCCGGGCTACCGGTGCGCTATTCGGGCGGATATTCGCCGCATGCGGCGATGTCGTTTGCCTCGGCGCTGGGCATAGGCGCGTGGAGCGACTGCGAGATACTGGACGTGAAGATGGAGCGCGAATGCCCGCTCGACGAGGCGTTTGCGCGCATGAACGCGGCGCTGCCCGCCGACATGCACATAACGCGCGTGTCCTCGGTGGAGGACGGCCATCCCGCTTCCATGGCGCGTCTGGACTGGGCGGATTACGACATAACGCTGCCCGCCGAAAAGGCGGACATAGCGCGCGCGGCGGTAGCGCTCATGGACGAAAATGTGATAATGGCCATGCGCAAGACCAAGTCGGGCGAGCGCGAGACCGACTTGCGCCCGCTGATAGCTTCGCTTGACGCGCAGGAGCTGGAGGACGGAAGCGTTATGCTGCACGCGCGGCTGAGGCTGTGCGAACAGGGTACGCTCAAGCCCGAGCTGCTGCTTGGCGTGGCGGCGGAGCGCTGTGGACAGGAATACGCGGCGGGCGATGCCGTGATAGCCAGGCGCGCGCTGCTGACCGGCGCGGACGCAAGCGCCGCCCGGCCCATAATCACAGACGGCGTGAAGGCGACTTACAGCGCCTGACGCAGCCGTCGGGAACATTCCGGGGAGAGTAAATGGCGAGCGATATATTGATAGAATCGATGTACGGCCGCACGCGGCTGGCCATGCTGGAGGATGGCCGCCTGCGCGAACTGTACTCGGAACAGGCTGGCACGGAAAAGCTGATAGGCAGCATATTCATGGGGCGCGTGGAAAACGTGCTGCCGGGCATGCAGGCGGCGTTTGTGAACATAGGTCTGGACAAGAACGCCTTTCTGTACGCCGGCGACCTAAAGCCCGGCCCGGACTGCCGCTTTGCCGACAGCGAGGCGCGCCCGGCCGACATACCCATACAGAAGCTGGTAAAGAGCGGGCAGGAGATAATGGTGCAGGTCATAAAGGACCCCGGCGGCTCTAAAGGGCCGCGCATATCCACCAACATAACCCTGCCCGGACGCACGGTGGTGCTGCTGCCCACGGTGGACTACGTGGGCGTGTCCCGCCGCATACCCGAGGAGCGGCGCGAGGAGCTGCGCCGACGCATGAACGCTATCAAGCCCTGCGGCATGGGCGCGATAGTGCGCACGGCGGGCGCTGACGTGAGCGACGAGGAGCTGCTTGCGGACATTGAGCAGCTGGTTGACAAGTGGAACCGCATAAGCGGCCGCGCGCGCTTTGTGAGCGCGCCCCGGCTTCTCCATGCGGATGAGACGCTGGTCACCCGCGCGGTGCGCGACATGCTGCGCGATGACGGCGCGCGTCTGCTCATCGAGGACGCGGCCTGCTATGACGAGGCGCTGCGCGCCGCGCGCGAGTTCGCGCCGGACATGGCAGGGCGCATAGAGCGCTACGCCGGGGCAAGGCCGCTGTTTGAGCTGTATGACGTGGCGACCCAGGCCGAGCGCGCGCTCAGCAGGCGCGTCTGGCTAAAGAGCGGCGGCTATATAGTCATAGACTGCGCCGAAGCCATGACGGTAATCGACGTAAACACCGGCAAGTACGTGGGCGACAGGGGACTTGAGGACACGGTCGTGCGCGTGAACATAGAGGCTGCCGAGGAAATCGCCGACCAGCTCCGCCTGCGCGACGTGGGCGGCATAGTGGTGATAGACTTCATCGACATGGCCTCGCCCGAGAACCGCGAGCGCGTGATACGCACGCTGCGCGAGGCGCTCACCCGCGACCGCACCAAGACCAATGTTGTGGGGCTGACCGGGCTGGGCATGCTGGAGATGACGCGCAAGAAGGTGCATAACTCGCTGCGCAGTCAGCTCACGCAGCCCTGCCGTGCATGTGGCGGCGAGGGCTGGACGTATTCGGCGGACGCTCAGGCGCGCAGGATACTGCTGGCGCTGCGCAGCCGCGATTGCGACTTTGAGCCCATGCCGCTGATCGTGCGCGCGCCGCATGATACCGTGCGCGCGCTGATGGACATAGGGGTCACGCGGGATGAAGCCGTGTACGTGCTGACTGACGAGCGCGTGCGCGGATACGAGATAGAGCAGGCGACCGAACCGCTTCCGCAGGGGGCGCGCCGGCTCAAGGCATACCGGGAGGATGAACGATGAGCGAAACGCTCCGCGTAGACATTGACGCGATAGTTAAAGAGCCTAGGCTCGAGGGCAAGAAGTATCACATAGTCACATACGGCTGCCAGATGAATGCCCACGACAGCGAGAAGATAGCGGGCATGCTGGAGCGCATGGGCATGTGTCAGGCCGCAGAGCGCGACGAAGCCGACCTTGTGCTGTACAACACCTGCTGCGTGCGCGAGAACGCCGAAAGGCGCGCGCTGGGCAATGTGGGCTGGCTCAAGGAGCTGAAGAAGGTAAAGCCCGAACTGATGATAGTGGTGTGCGGCTGCATGGTGCAGCAGCAGGGCATGGCGCAAAAGCTGATGAAGCGCTATCCCTTTGTGGACATCGCCATAGGCACGCACGATTTGGCAGCGCTGCCCGACATGCTGCGCGGCCTGCTTGACGGGCGAGGACATGCGCTCAGGGTGTCCGACATAGACGGCATAGTGGTCGAGGGGTTGCCGGTAAAGCGCACCAACCCCCATCACGCATACGTGACCATAATGTACGGCTGCAACAACTTCTGCTCGTACTGCATAGTGCCGTATGTGCGTGGCCGCGAGAGGTCGCGTCTGCCCGAGGACATATTGAGCGAAGTCAGGCAGCTCAAGGAAAGCGGCGTAAAGGAGATAATGCTGCTGGGGCAGAACGTCAACTCGTATTCGGGCGGCGGCATGGACTTTGCGCAGCTGCTTTCAGAGGTGGACAAGATAGGCATAGAGCGCGTGCGCTTCATGACCTCGCATCCCAAGGACCTTTCGGATGCGCTGATAGAGGTCATGGCTGGCTCCCGCCACATCTGCCACCAGCTGCACCTGCCCGTGCAGCACGGCAGCGACCGCATACTGGATGCCATGAACCGCAGATATACATCTGAGCATTACATGGAGCTGGTGGGCAGGCTGCGCGCCGCCATGCCCGACATCGGCCTTAGCACCGACCTGATAGTGGGCTTCCCCGGCGAGACCGACGAGGACTTCAGGCGCACGATAGAGCTGGTCAAGAATGTGCGGTACGATTCGGCTTATACATTCATATATTCGCCGCGGCAGGGTACTGTGGCGGCGGATATGCCCGGTCAAGTGCCGGACGAGGTGGCGCGTGAGCGCATACACGAGCTGATTGCCGTGCAGGAGCAGATAACCTCAGAGGTATATGCTTCTCAGGTGGGCAGGCGCGAGCGCGTGCTGGTAGAGGGCGTGTCGGCGCGCCGCGATACCGAGATAACCGGCCGCACTGAGCGCGGCATAACCGTCAACTTCGCAGGCGATGCCGCCATGATAGGCAGCACGGTCGATGTTGAGATAACCGGGGCGGGCCACAACACGCTTAGGGGACGATTGATTTAATTGCGCATGCGGCAATGCGCCGTGCGATTAAATGATAAATTTTGAACAACGATTTTTCAGGAGGAAACAGTCATGGAAGAGATGAACAAGAGCGTACAGGAAGTATTCGAGCGCACGCATGCGCTGGCGCACGCGCTGCTTAACAGCGATATATATCAGGCCATGAAGGCCGCCGAGGAGGAGGCCATGGCCGACGCTGAGGCCGGCAAGGCCATGGGCGAGTACCTCGAGCACAAGGGCGCGCTGGAGGAGCTGCTGGCTCAGGAGAACCCCGACGCCGCCAAGCTCAACGAGCATTCCACCGCCATGGAGGACATACAGAACCGCATGCAGTCCATACCCTCGGTTGCCAAGATGACCGAGGCGCGCGGCGAGTTCTCCAACCTCATCGGTCAGGTAAACCAGATAATCTCCTTCGTAATCACCGGCGAGATGGGCGACGGCTGCGATTGCGGCGACGAGGGCTGCTCGGGCAACTGCTCCGGCTGCTCCGGCTGCGGCAGCATCAACTGATTTTGACCGCCTGCATGGGGCTGCTGCGCTGTGTTGGGCGCGGCAGCATCATGCGGCATATGCACATTTTACAGGACAAGGCTCAGACGGCGCGCTGCGTCCGCACATTGCGTGCGGGGGCCGCGCTGTTTGCGCGCCATGAGCCAATGGCTTTAGGCGCGCATGGCCCGACAGGAGGGAGACACCGATGGGCGTTACGCCTATGATGCAGCAATATCTATCGATAAAGGAACAGCAGGGCGACGCGCTGCTCTTTTTCCGGCTGGGCGACTTTTACGAGCTGTTCTTTGACGACGCTTACGTGGCCTCGCGCGAGCTGGATTTGACGCTGACCGGCAAGGACTGCGGCATGAAGGAGCGCGCGCCCATGTGCGGCGTGCCGTATCATGCCGTGGACACATACGTGGCGCGGCTGATAAAGAAGGGCTATCGCGTGGCCATATGCGAGCAGATGGAGGACCCCAAGCTGGCCAAGGGGCTGGTGCAGCGCGAGGTCGTGCGCGTGATAACGCCCGGCACGGTCATAGAGGACAGCATGCTGGACGACCGCTCCAATAACTACATAGTCAGCCTGTGCTTAAAGGGCGACATAGCGGGGCTGGCGCTGTGCGACGTGTCCACGGGCGAGTTCAGCATATACCAGTTCAGCGGCGCGCTGGATCAACTCATGCAGGAGATGAGCCGCATAGCGCCTGCCGAGGTCATAGCCAACGAGGATGCGCGCAGGTTCAAGACCGCGATAGGCTGCCCTGTGCGCCTGCAGGAGTTCGACGACGATGCATATGAGCCGGAAAACGCAGAAGCCGCGCTCAGCCGGCACTTCCCTGCGGACGAGCTGAGCGGCGATCAGCTGCGCGGGCTTAACGTGGCGCGGCAGGCGGCGGGCGCGCTGATAGGGTATCTCACTCAGACGCAGAAGAACGGCCTTGCCCACATTGACCACATAACGCTGTACCGGCGCGGCGCGTACATGCTGCTGGACCCGTTTGCGCGCAGGAATCTGGAGCTTACAGAGTCGCTGCGCGACCGCAAGCGCACGGGTTCGCTGCTGTGGCTGCTGGACAAGACCCGCACCGCCATGGGCTCGCGCATGCTCAAGAGCTGGATAGAGCAGCCGTTGCTGGACGAGGCCGAGATACTATCGCGTCAGGACGCGATAGAGTACATGCTCAGCCAGCCCATGACTGCGGATGCGCTGCGCGAGCAGCTGGGCGAGATATGCGACCTGGAGCGCATGATGTCCAAGCTCGCCTATGGCACGCTGAACGCCCGCGACTGCCTGGCGCTCAAGCGCTCGTTCATGGCGCTGCCGGTCATAGCGCAGTCGCTGGACGATTGCCGCGCGCAGGGCATGCTGGGGCATGTGAGGGCTATGATATGCGACATGAGCAAGCTATGCGCGCTGCTTGAGGAGGCCATAAGCGACGATGCGCCGGTCACGCTGCGCGAGGGCGGCCTGTTCAAGGACGGCTTTAACGAGCAGCTGGATGCCTATCGCACGGCCTCACGCGAGGGCAAGAGCTGGCTTAGCCATCTGGAGGCCGACGAGCGCGAAAAGACCGGCATAAAGAACCTCAAGGTGGGCTTTAACCGCGTGTTCGGCTATTACATAGAGGTGACCAAGAGCTTCCTTGACAAGGTTCCGTACAGGTATTCGCGCAAGCAGACGCTGGCAGGTGCCGAGCGCTTCATAACGCAGGAACTCAAGGAGATAGAGGACAAGGTGCTGGGCGCGGAGGAAAAGGCCGTGCAGCACGAGTACAACCTGTTCCAGCAGCTGCGCGAGGTCATGATGACGCAGATAGACCGCATAAAGTCCACGGCCAGCGCCGTAAAGCAGCTGGACTGCATACTGTCGCTGGCGCAGGCGGCGGCGGACTATGGCTATGTGCGGCCCATGCTCAATCATGATCACAGGCTCATCATAAAGGACGGACGGCATCCCGTGGTCGAACAGGCGCTGCGCGACGGCGCAAGCTTCGTGCCGAACGACACCGAGATGGATTCCGCCAAGCGCATGATGATAATAACCGGCCCCAACATGGCGGGAAAGAGTACGTACATGCGTCAGGTGGCGCTGATAGTGCTTATGGCGCAGCTGGGCAGCTTCGTGCCGGCGCGCGAGGCCGACATATGCCTTACCGACAGGATATTCACGCGCATAGGCGCAAGCGACGACCTGTACGGCGGCCAGTCCACGTTCATGGTGGAGATGAGCGAACTCAGCCAGATATTGTCGCACGCGACCGCCGATTCGCTGATAATACTGGACGAGATAGGGCGCGGCACAAGCACGTTCGACGGGCTGTCGATAGCGTGGTCCACGGTAGAGCACATAGCCGACCCCGAGCGCTGCGGCGCGCTGTGCCTGTTTGCCACGCACTATCACGAATTGGGCGAGCTGGAGGGCAAGATAGACGGCGTAGTCGGCTGCTGCATAACGGCGCGCGAGCGCGGAGACGACATAATCTTCCTGCGCAAGCTGCAGCCGGGCGGCGCGGACAAGTCGTATGGAGTGGCGGTGGCGGCGCTGGCCGGATTGCCCGCCGATGTCGTGGCGCGCGCGAGAGAGATAATGGCAAAGCTTGAGGTCGCCGAGATAAACAAGACATCGATAAGCTCCAACATACTCTCAGACGGCGCGCATGGTCAGACCCAGCTCAGCATGACCAACTTCGAGTCCATGGCAATAGTGGACGAGCTGTGCGAGCTGGACGTGATGAGCATGTCGCCGATAGACGCGCTCAATAAGCTCTACCTGCTGCGCGAAAAGGCGCGCAATACGCTCAAGTAATGGAGGTGCGCATATGCCGATAAGGGTGCTGGACGCGGTGACGGTCAGCAAGATAGCCGCGGGCGAGGTGGTGGAGCGGCCGGCTTCTGTGCTCAAGGAGCTGGTCGAGAACGCGCTGGACGCGGGCGCGCGCCACATAACCGTGGAGATACGCGCGGGCGGCATAGACTACCTGCGCGTGACCGATGACGGCTGCGGCATAGCGCCCGAACAGGTGCGCATGGCCTTTGAGAACCACGCCACCAGCAAGCTGCGCGAGGTGCGCGACCTTGTGGAGGTGTCCACGATGGGCTTTCGCGGCGAGGCGCTGCCGTCGATAGCCGCCGTGAGCCGCGTGGAGATGACCACGCGCGCGCGCGGCGCGGACGCGGGCATGCGCATATCGCTGGAGGGCGGCGAGGTCAGGGAGGTTGAGCCTGCGGGCTGCCCCGACGGCACCACGCTGTGCGTGCGCGACCTGTTCTTCAACCTGCCCGCGCGCAGGGCGTTCCTCAAGCGCCCCGCCGCCGAAGCGGGCGCGTGCATAGACGCGCTGTCGCGGCTGGCGCTGGGGCATCCCGATGTGGCCTTTCGCATGACCAACGGCGGCAAGCTGGTGCTGCGCACTCAGGGCGATGGCGTGCTGCGCCATGTGATAATGGCGGTGTACGACCGCAATACCGCCCAGAACATGCGCGAGATCAGCGGCTCGATAGGCGCTTTGACCATATCCGGGCTGATAGGCGTGGGCTCATGCGCCAAGGCCAGCCGCGCACATCAGCACTTCTTCGTCAATGGGCGCGCCATACGCTGCCCCATGCTCAGTCAGGCGCTGGAACAGGCCTGCCGCGGGCGGGTGCTGATAGGGCGCTTCCCGATGTGCGCGCTGTCGCTGGAGATGCCGCTCAGCTCGGTTGACGTGAACGTGCATCCCGGCAAGCTGGAGGTGCGCTTCAGGGACGAGTCCGGGCTGTACACTGCGGCAGGCGTGCTGCTGGAGCGCGCCTTTGACGACGAGAACATGCTCACGCCCGAACGCCCGCCCGAGGAAGCGCACAGCCCGACCGTATCCATCGAGCGCAGCAAGGTGCCCGATGATGACGGCGCGCAGCCGGGCAGTGCCGGCGAAGCGCAGGACGCGCTGGGCATGGGCGTGGTGCGGATATCGCTGGGCGGAGACGTGCGCAGGGCGGATGACGCAGGGCGCGCGAGTGCGAACGCGACAGGTGCAGGCCCGGCGCAACCCAATGCGATAACAGCCGACGCGGCAGAAGCAGATGCGCCAGCAACGAGCGAATCAGGCGCATGCAACGCAAGAACCGGGGCATTAGAGACGGGCGTTCCAGTCACAGCCCACGCAAACTCTGATCGCTTAACCCATCGCACCGCTGCGGAAAACAGCGCTGCGGCTGTGGATATCTTGTGCGACTCGGATGCTCAGGCAAAGCGCGCGCAGCCGGAGCCGCTTGCAGCAGGGCATACATCTGGGCAAAGCGCGCCCAAGGCTGTGGACAAAGCGCGCGGCGTGGACGGCACGCCCGCATGCGATATGCACGCAGACGCGCGCAATGCGGCGCAGGGCGAGGCCATATGCGCGGCATCGGGCGCAGATGGCGCGAATCCGGTGGAGGATATGTGCATATCTCTGGACATGCGTGGATGCGGCGCGGGCGCTGCACATGTGGATAAAGCAGGCGCGCGGGCAAATGTGCCTGTGGACGGAGGAGCAGTCGCGGACACGCGCGGAGCTTTGGGCAGAGACGGGCTTGCTGGCGGGCGGGTGCGCATGCGCGAGAGCAGCATGCTCATGACTGCCGAGCGCCCTACGGACGCGCAGCAAGCGCCGCTGACGCTCATGCAGGCGGCGGGGCTGGAGGACGCGGACAGTCAGCCCGAACAGGAATGGCATGTCGTAGGCACGGCGTTTTCCACATACATATTCGTGCAGCAGGGCGATACGCTCTACGCCATAGACCAGCATGCCGCGCACGAGCGCATACTGTATGAGCGATTCATGCGCCAGTGGGAGAGCGGCACGGCCAGCCAGATGCTGCTTGTGCCGTACACGGTAAGCGTATCGGCGGCGGAGAAGGCGCAGATAATGGAGAACCGCGAGCTGCTGGAGGAGATAGGCTTTGACATAGACGACTTCGGCGAGCGCGACATACAGGTGCGCGCCGTGCCGCAGATAATGGGCGAGCCCGATCTCAGGCCGTTCTTTCTGATGAGCGCGGCAGAGCTAAAGCGGCTGCGCAGCGCTCCGCTGGCCGCGCGCCGCGACGCGGTCATGCAGGCGGCGTGCAAGCATGCGGTAAAGGGCGGCGATGCCCTGGGCAATGCCGAGATAGAGGCGCTGCTTGTGCAGATGCGCAAGACCGGCGCGCCGCCCAACTGTCCGCATGGCCGGCCCGTCATAATCGCCATACCGCGCACCGAGCTGGAGAAGCGCTTCTCGCGCATAGTTTGAGGGAGTGGGCTGGGGCTTGGCATAAAGGGAGCGCGGGCAGGAATATGGCAAGCCGAATGCCTGGGCTTATGCGCATGACAAGCTGCATGAGTAGGCTTAGACAGATGGTGAGACGAATGTATGGACATATGGCAAGCTGAATGCCTTGGCCTATGCGCATGGCCTGCATGCGCGGAGGATACGGTATTGGCGGCGATTCGAGTCTGACAATGCCGAAAGTCACATGCTGGCGATTTGGCGCGCGGCTTGCATGAACGGGCATGCCCGCCCAAGCGTGCATATGGACAAACATGTGAGCGACCTTTGCATGCTCATATGCATATACGGAAAGGGCGCATACTGCCACATGCCGATAATCATATGCGAAGCAAGCAGCGCGAGCCGACGCGCATGCGGCGGACAGGCGCTAGGCATACCGCACAGGCGCACTATGCATGCGTACAAAGACATGCGCACATGTTCAGTTAAGGAGGGAAACACATGGAGCGACAGCGGCTCATCGCGATAGCCGGGCCGACTGCCTCGGGCAAGACGGCGCTGGCGATAGAGCTTTGCCGCAGGATAGGCGGCGAAGTGGTGTCCTGCGATTCCATGATGGTGTACAGGGGCATGGACATAGGCACGGCCAAGCCCACATTGCAGGAGAGGGACGGCATACCGCATCACATGATAGACGTGGCCGAACCGGGCGAGAACTACTCGGCGGCGCTGTATCGTGATGCTGCGCGCCGGGTGATAGCGGACATAGCCGCGCGCGGGCATCAGCCGGTTATGTGCGGCGGCACGGGGCTGTACATAGACGCGGTGACGCGCGAGATGTCGTTTGCCGCCGCGCCCGCCGATGCAGATGTGCGCGCGCGCCTTGAGAGCGAGCTTGCCGGGCGCGGCGCGCAGGCCATGCACGACGAGCTGGAGCGCGTCGATCCTGAAAGCGCCGCGCATCTGCACGTCAATGACACGCGCCGCGTGCTGCGTGCGTTGGAGATATACGAGCTGACGGGCGTACCCAAGTCGAAAAGCGCCGCGCGCGAGGGCGAGGGAGTGGAGCTGTACGACCTGCGCCTGCTGGCGCTGAACATGCCGCGCGAAAGGCTTTATGCGCGCATCGACCGCCGCGTGGACGAGATGTGCGCGCAGGGGCTGTTCGAGGAAGTGTCGGGGCTGTTGGAGCACGGGCTGGACAGCGGCTGCACCGCCATGCAGGCGCTGGGCTATAAGGAGGTAGCGCAGGCGCTGCGCGGCGAGGTCGCGCGCGACGAGGCGATATCGTTCCTCAAGCAGCGCACGCGCAACTATGCCAAGCGCCAGCTGTCGTGGCTGCGGCGCGATGCGCGCGTCAGATGGCTGGATGTGCGCGAGGAGGACGACGTATGCTCACTCGCGGACAGGGCGATGGAACTGCTGGGGATATAGCATCGCTTAGCCGGATGCGGGTATGCGCTTGCTTGGACAGGGGATTTTGCTTATAGATGATGGCTTTTCACTGGATGTGAAGGTGAGATTGCTCGGGCATGAGCTTGCGCCTATATGACGATGGCTTTCCACTGTATACGACGGTGAGCTTGCTTAGGTATGGGCTTGCGCATATATGCCAACGGCTTTTCACTGGATGCGAAGGTGAGCTTGCTTAGGCATGAGCTTGCGCCTATATGTCAACGGTTTTTCACTGGATACGACGGTGAGCTTGCTTGTGCATGAGCTTGCGCCTATATGACGATGGCTTTTCACTGGATGCGAAGGTGAACTTGCTCGGGCATGAGCTTGCGCATATATGGCGATGGCTTTTCACTGGATGCGCCGATGAGCTTAAACCTGTATATCGATATGGCTGATATGTGCGCATGCCGCCCGATATATATGCCTTACCCGCGCATGATGGAGTTTGACATAACGATAGATAATGAATGCGAAAGGAAGCATGCTGATATGAATTACACCGATGCCGCAATGCCTGAAATAAGCGCGGACGTGCGCAGATTCGTGGACGAGTGCGAGCGCGACTGCGCGGACGTGTTTGCTAAGCTGGACGAGATAGAGCGATACAATACCGAGAAGGTGCTGCTGGCCTTCCAGCGCCACCGCATAGCGCTCAGGCACTTTGCGCCCTCCAACGGCTATGGTTACGACGACATAGGCCGCGATACGCTGGACAGGCTGTATGCCGACGTGCTGGGCGCGGAGGACGCGCTGGTGCGCCCGCAGATAGCCTCGGGTACGCATGCGCTGGCGCTGTGCCTGCAGGGACTTACGCGGCCGGGCGGCAAGATGCTGGCGGCTTCGGGCCGCCCGTATGACACGCTGGAGGAGGTCATAGGCATATCCGGTCAGCCCGGCACGGGTTCGCTGCGCGACTACGGCATTGGCTATGACGAGGTGGACCTGCTGTCCGATGGCCACATAGACCTGCCCGCCGTGCTGGATAAGCTCACCGACGATGTGCAGCTGGTGGCGCTTCAGCGCTCGCGCGGCTATGCGTGGCGGCCCTGCCTGTCGGTGGACGAGATAGGCAAGGTGGCGCGCGCCATACACGAGAAGAAGCCCGACGTGTGCGTGATGGTGGACAACTGCTATGGCGAGTTCACGCGCATGCAGGAGCCGACCGAGCTGGGCGCGGACATAATCGCGGGTTCGCTCATCAAGAACCCCGGCGGCGGCATTGCGCCCACCGGCGGCTACATAGCGGGACGCCGCAAGTATGTGGACATGGTAGGCTACCGCTTGACTTCGCCCGGCATAGGCCGCGAGGTTGGCTCGTACTTTGCCAGCTATCAGCCGTTCTATCAGGGGCTGTTCCTCGCGCCGCACGTAACCATGCAGGCGGTCAAGACCTCGGCGCTGGCGGCGCGCGTGTTCGGCAGGCTGGGTTATGATGTAAATCCCGCCTTCGATGCGCCCCGCGAGGACATAATACAGGCCATACGCTTTGGCGAGGCCGACAAGCTCATCAAGTTCGTGCAGGCCATACAGCTGGCCTCGCCCGTGGATTCCGAGGCGCTGCCCGAGCCTTGGGACATGCCCGGCTATCAGGATCAGGTGATAATGGCGGCTGGCACGTTCGTGGGAGGCTCGTCGATAGAGCTGTCTGCCGATTCGCCGATAAGGTCGCCCTATATAGCGTATATGCAGGGCTCGCTGACATACGCGCACGGCAGGCTGGGCATAATGTGCGCATTGGAGCGGCTGGGTGCGCTAGCCAAATAACGGCATGTTAATATAAACTCAATACCTGTGCGCCCGGCTGAGGGACGCGCGCCATTGTTAAGCGCGCGCGGTTGACAGCCGGGCGCGTTTTGCGCTACAATAAACCGCTAAGGTCGCATATTTCCTTATTATGACAGGAATTGCATCGGACTTTGCGGATGGGCAGCGAGTGATTATGGTGCGGCCATGTGAGCCGCGACGCGCATGAATGGGAGGCGCAGTGCGGACATATGTGCTGGCGCTCCTGCGCGGCACATGCCGAAACGGCGTGATATCGCTCCTGCGCGGCACATGCCAATCCGGCGCGACTGCGTTCATGCGTTTGCACATGCCAATCCGGCGTGCCAGCCTTGCGCGCATGTAATTAGAGCGCACGCGGTACATGATATCCACAATACGGCGCGGGCTGACCGCAGGGGCATGAGTGACTTATATTGAGGAGCATTGCATATGGATATGGATTTGTTGCTCAAAAGCTTTGTCGATGAGGGCAGGGCGGCGGGCGTTTCGGCGCTCGTGTGCGAGGGCGGCAGGGAGCGCCAGTTCAGCTGTCATGGCGTGGCGGATATGGGCAGCGGGCGCGCATTTGACCGCGATACGCTCTGCCACATATACTCCATGACCAAGGTGTTCACTGCGGTGGCTGCACTGACGCTGGTGGACGCAGGATTGTGGGAGCTTGACCAGCCCATTGACGAGATATGCCCCGAGTACAGGTACATGCTGCGCATGCGCCGCGATCTGCGCAGCGACGAGGTCGATATGGTGCCGTGCCGCGAGCGGATTACCATACGCCATCTGCTGACCATGACTTCGGGCATGGCATACGACTTGGACGAGTCCACGCCCGCCGAGCGCGCCGTGCATGACAGCATGCGCCCCATAATCGCGCGCATGCAGGCGGGAGAGCGCGGCGAGGAAGCTCCTTACACGGCGGCGCGGCTGGCGCACGAGATGGCGGGAGTGCCTCTGCTCAATGAGCCGGGTGCAAAGTGGCACTATGGCCTGTCCATGGACGTGCTGGGCGGCCTGATAGAGGTGGTGTCGGGCATGTCGCTGGGCGCATACATGAAGCGGAATATATTCGATCCGCTGGGGCTTAATGACACTCACTTTGCCGTGCCTGAGCGCGACAGGGAGCGCGTGGCTGGCATATACACATTGGCGGGCGGCGCGCTTGCGCTGTGGCCGGGCGTGGGCGGCATGCCGTTTACCGGTACGCGCGAGCTATGTTCGGGCGGCGCGGGGCTGGTGTCCACGATAGGCGACTGCGCGCGCTTTGCCTCGATTCTGGCACTGGGCGGCGAGCTGGACGGCGTGCGCGTGCTGAGCAAGGACAGCGTGCGCATGATGCGCAGCGACATGCTGCCGGACAGCGCCAAGCCTTCGTTTAACTGGCTGGAGGAGCGCGGCTATACATATGGACTGGGCGTGCGCGTGATGCAAAATCCGTCGCGTTCGGCATATGAGGAAGCGCCGGGCGCGTTCGGCTGGAACGGTCTGGCGGGCACGTCCATGCGCATATATCCCGACACCGGGCGCACACTGATATTCTTCATACAGCTGGTGCCGGCCATGCACAGCAGGTATCTGCCTGCGCTGGTTAAGTCGGCAAACGGCATATTCATGGATAGATGAGATTCGGAGGAAGCAATGGCAGGACATTATAACGCGGGCGATCTGCAGGTGCTGGAGGGACTGGACGCGGTGAGGATGCGCCCGGGCATGTACATAGGCTCTACCGGTTCGCGCGGATTGCACCACATGCTCTGGGAAATTGTGGACAACGCCATAGACGAGGCGGCAAACGGATTTGCCGCCAATGTGGATGTGACCATATGCAAGGATGGCTCGGCAGAGGTGAGCGACGATGGCCGTGGCGTGCCGGTGGACATGCATCCGACGCTGGGCATATCGGGCGTAGAGGTGGTATACACCGTGCTGCACGCGGGCGGCAAGTTCAATCACGACAACTACAAGTATTCGGGCGGTCTGCACGGCGTGGGCGCGTCGGTCGTGAACGCGCTCAGCGAATGGATGACCGTGGATGTGTACAAGGACTATCAGCATTACAGGCAGGCGTTTGCCAGCGAGTTCGACCCGGAGCTTAACAAGATAGTCTCGGGCCGGCCCAAGGGGCCGCTTGAGAAGCTGGGCGCGACCCGCAAGCACGGCACGGTGGTCTGCTTCATGCCCGACAAGCGCGTGTTTGACGAGGTGCGCTTCAATGCCGAGACCATAGTGCGCCGCATGCGCGAGCTGGCGTTCCTCAACAAGGGCATACACTTTCGCTTCCATGACCTGCGCCAAAGCCCTGCGCGCGAGGAGGACTTCTGCTTCGGCGGCGGACTTGCGGACTTCGTGCGCTACATAAACACCGACCGCACGCCGCTCAACGACGAGCCTATACTGCTGGAGGGCGAGCGCGACAATACCCTGATAAGGGTGGCGCTTCAGTACACCGATTCCGACAGCGAGGGCGTGTTCTCGTTCGTAAACAACATACCCACCGGCGAGGGCGGCACGCATGAGACCGGCTTTAAGACCGCACTCACGCGCGTGTTCAACGACTATGCCCGCCGCATAGGCGCGCTCAAGGACAAGGATGACAACCTGACCGGAGAGGATCTGCGCGAAGGGCTGACCGCGGTGCTGGCCGTAGGCGTGAGCAATCCTCAGTTCGAGGGTCAGACCAAAGGGCGGCTGGGCAATACCGAGGTGCGCCCGATAGTGGAGGCGTTCGTCAGCGAACAGCTCAGCATATACCTCGACGACCTCAAGCATCAGGAGGCTGCGCAGGCCATAATCGCCAAGGCAATGCAGGCGGCGCGCGTGCGCGAGGCCGTGCGCAAGGCGCGCGACGTGGCGCGCAAGCGCAATGAGCTGGAGGCCGCGCCGCTGGTGGGCAAGCTCAGCGCATGCACCGGGCGCGACTACAAGCGCAACGAGCTGTTCATAGTCGAGGGCGACTCGGCCGGCGGCTCGGCCAAGCAGGGGCGCGACAGGCGCTTCCAGGCCATACTGCCGCTCAGGGGCAAGCCGCTCAATGTCGAAAAGAAGAAGCTGGCGCAGGTGCTGGAGAACGAGGAGTTCCGCTCCATGATAACCGCGCTGTCCACCGGCATAGGCGAGGATTTCACGCTGTCCTCGCTCAAGTATGACCGCGTGATAATACTGGCCGATGCCGACCAGGACGGCGCGCACATACGCGCGATACTGCTGACCTTCTTCTATCGCTACATGAGGGAGCTTATAACCGACGGCCATGTGTACATAGGCATGCCGCCGCTCTACAAGGCTTCCAAGGGCGACAAGGTGATCTACTGCTACGACGACCGCGAGCTGGCCGCCGCCACCAAGAAGCTGGGCAAGGGCTATTCGCTTCAGCGCTACAAGGGCTTGGGCGAGATGAACCCGGAACAGCTCTGGGAGACCACCATGAACCCGGCAGGGCGAAAGCTCATGCAGGTCACGATAGAGGACGGCGCAGAGGCCGAGCGCATGGTCAGCGTGCTGATGGGCGACAAGGTGGAGCCGCGCCGCGACTACATAGCGCGCTTTGCCAACTTCAACCGCGAGGACAGCTTTGAGGGGCGCGTGGAAAACGGCTGATATACGGATGTGCCGCCGGACAGCATGTGCGCCGGCGGCGCGCGCGCAGATACAGCATGTGCGTATGCGCGCTGGTTTGCCTAGGGCAGCGTTGAAGCGCAGGCATGCGTCCATGCCGAAGCCGATATCGCACAATGCACGCAAATGCAAAGGCCCGTGCCTTGCGTTGCGCAAAGCGCCCGATGTGCAATCGATATGAGACCGCACACCATGCATATGACATGCGCCCAAATGAACACCGCGCGGCTCAGGCCGCCGACTATATGCCGCTTAAAGCGCGGCCACTGATGAGGTGAATCACATGGCTAAAAGACCTTCGCTGCCCGATATGAGCAACGAGACTATCATACAGCAGCCCATGGAAGATGTCATGCATGACAGCATGCTGCCGTATTCGGAATACGTCATACTGGAGCGCGCGCTGCCCCGCGTGGAGGATGGGCTCAAGCCCGTGCAGCGCCGCATACTCTACACCATGATGGAGCTGGGACTCAGCCCCGACAAGCCGCACAGGAAGTGCGCGCGCATAGTCGGCGACTGTCTGGGCAAGTATCATCCGCACGGCGATACCTCGGTGTACGACGCGCTGGCGCGCATGGCGCAGCCCTTCGTGATGCGCGGCATGCTGGTGGACGGTCACGGCAACTTCGGCTCGATAGACGGCGACAGCCCCGCCGCCATGCGATATACTGAAGCGCGCATGATGCCGCTGGCCATGGAGCTGCTGCGCGACATAGACAAGGAAACCGTGCCGTTCAGGCTGAACTTCGACGATTCGCTTAAAGAGCCGGACATGCTGCCCGGCAGGTTCCCCAACCTGCTGGTCAACGGCGCATCGGGCATAGCGGTGGGTCTGGCCACCAACATACCGCCGCACAACCTGCGCGAAGTCAGCGCCGCCGCCATAGCGCTGATGGATGACCCCGACATAGATACGCGCGGCCTCATGCAGTACGTAAAAGGCCCGGACTTCCCCACGGGCGGACTGCTCATGGAGGGCAATGAGCTGGAGCAGGCATATGAGACAGGCCGCGCCCGGCTTCAGGTGCGCGCCAAGGTGCATGTGGAGGACGGCCCGGCGGGGCGCAAGCTGCTGGTAATAACCGAAGTGCCGTATCAGGTGAACAAGTCCGCGCTGCTGGAGCGCGTGCTCAAGCTCTCCGACGAAAAGAAGATAACCGGCATATACGACATACGCGACGAGTCCGACCGCACCGGCATGCGCGCGGTCATAGAGCTGAAGCGCGATGTGGACCCCGAGCGCACGCTGCGCCTGCTCTACAAGCACTCCGACCTTCAGACTACGTTCGGCGTGAACATGGTCGCCATAGCCGACGGCAAGCCGCGCCAGATGGGGCTTAAGGAGATGCTGGGCTATTACATAGCGCATCAGAAGGACGTGGTCAGCCGTCGCACGCAGTTCGACCTCAACAAGGCGCGCGCGCGCGAACACATATTGCAGGGACTCATGATAGCGGTGGACCAGCTCGACCGCGTGATAGCGCTGATACGCTCCAGCAAGAATCCCAAGGCGGCGCGCGAGGGTCTGATGAGTGAGTTCGCGCTCAGCGAGATACAGGCGCAGGCCATACTGGACATGCGCCTTCAGCGCCTGACCAACCTTGAGATACTGGAGCTGCGCCGCGAGTTCAAGGAGATAGAGGCGCTTATAGCCAAGCTGGAGGGCATACTCAAAAGCCCCAAGAAGCTGATAAAGGTGATAAAGGACGAGCTGAGCGAGATAGCGCAGAAGTACGGCGACGATCGCCGCACGCAGTTCGTGCGCGCCTGCGATGAGCCTGAGCTGGAGGACGATGACGCGCCCGCGCCCGAACCTACGACAGTCATGCTCACGCGCGGCGGCTTCTTCAAGCGCATGCAGCGCCGCCAGTTCGAGCGCATCATGGCGCAGGAGGATGCCGACAGACCGGCGTATCTGTTCGACACCGATACGGCGCACAAGCTGCTGTGCTTCACCGACAGGGGCAGCTGCTTCACGCTGCCGGTGACGGCCATACCCGACGTAAAGCCCAGCCAGCGCGGCAGCACGCCGGGCGGACTGCTGGCAGGTCTGGAGAGCGGCGAAAACATAGTGTCCATACTGGAGCTGCCCGGACAAAAGCTCAAGGGTCAGCTGATGCTGGCCACCAAGCAGGGCATGGTCAAGCTCACGGAGTATGCGCAGTTCGTGGTGCGCGGCACTAAGTTCGCGGCCATAAAGCTGCGCGAAGGCGATGCGCTGATAGCCGTGCGCGAGCTTAAGGGCGAGGCAAATGTGCTGATGATAACGGCGGGCGGCCTGTCCAAGGCGTTTGCGATAAGCGAGGTCAGTGTGACCGGGCGCGTGGGCATGGGCGTGCGCGGCATAAACGTTGCGGACGACGACGAATGCATAGCCGCGATGCCATTTGAGCCGGAGGGCGAGCTGCTGCTGGTCAGCGACAGGGGATACATGAAGCGCTGCCTGCTGGTCGATTTCGAGATACAGGCGCGCGGCGGCAAGGGCGTGAAGTGCTTCGGCCTGCTCAAGAACGGCGCCAACGGCACGCGCATAGCGGGCGCGCTGAACGTGCGGCTGCCGTATGACTTCGTGGTAGAGCAGCAGCGCTCGGGGGCTGTGCGCCTGAACACCGAGGAGATAAAGATAGAGAGCCGCGCCGCACGCGGCACACCCTATGTACCGGCCACGGCCATGGACCCCGTGGTGGCGCTGTGGCAGGTCATAGGCTGATGGGAAGGGTAGCACTATGTGCGCCAATGTGAGCGCATGGTCAATACAAGGTGAAGCGTGATGAGCGCGCCGCCGGGCATGTGTCCAGCGGCGCGCTTTGCATATGCGGGAGATGCGCGGCGAATGCTAGCGCGTAGGCATGCTATCAGCAGGGTATATGCGGAGTGTTCGAGCGATAAGATCGGGCGATGCGGCGTGATATGCACAGGCAGCTTCTGCGGGCAAACGCCGATGGCAGAGGAAGATGTCTTGCATGCAAAGGCCAGACATGCGCCGCAAGCAGCGTGAT
>JBMNUB010000021.1:0-40704 GCA_050946055.1 Candidatus Fimadaptatus sp.
TCCTTGCGCTGTACTATGCGTGAGGAAAATGACACGGTGATGTGCGATGATTAATTAAAATGTATGATGAAACGCGCAAAGGGCCGGTATTTATGTCTTGCTGGATATAAAGGGACAATGTGACTAAGACTTATATGATGCGCCCGCTCCTGACTTGAAAGTTGGGGGCGGGCGGTTTTTGTTGTTTGCAGTCGATTTACATGTTTACAATGGTGAAGCACGGTGGTATCATAGCATGCATTGGGAACTCTTTACAGCTCGATGCCAAATAGCGTTTGCAACGAAAGGAGAACCAATCATGCACTACGATCCACAAGAACGTCACATAGACCTGATGCGCCATGCGCCGCGCGCGCTGGCTTATCGAGAGGGGGAGGACTTTGCCGCTTGGCAGGCGCGCGCACGCGAAAAGCTAAATGAGCTGCTGGGGCTGCCGCTGGAGATGCCTGTGAGCGATGAGTTCAACATAGAGTGGGAGCGAGAGGAGCAGGACTTCCGTGAGATACGCTTCACCTATGCAAGCGAGCCGGGCGTGGACGTATGCTGCCATCTGCTGCTGCCTCATGGCGCAAGGGGCAAACTGCCCATGGTGATATGCCTTCAGGGGCATTCCAAAGGCGCGCATATATCGCTTGGGCGTCCTAAGTACCCCGGCGATGAGGAAACCATATCGGGCGGCGACCGCGACTTCGCGCTGCAGATAGTGGCGCGCGGCCAGGCGGCACTGGTCATGGAACAGCGCGCGTTTGGCGAGCGCGGCGGCACTCCGGAAGGCCCTAAGTGTGAACAGCCCGCTATGGCCGCGCTGCTGCTGGGGCGCACGCTGATAGGCGAGCGCTGCTGGGACGTGTTCCGGGGCATAGACTGCGTGATAGCGCACTTTGACTGCATAGATCCTGAGCGCATCGCGCTTCAGGGACAGTCGGGCGGCGGCACTGTGGTGTGCTACGCGGCGGCGCTGGATACGCGCATAGCGGCGGCTGTGCCGGCCTCGGCATTCTGCGGCTATCTGGAGTCCATAGGCGCGCAGCATCATTGCACCTGCAACTACGTGCCGGGCATAATGAAGTACTTCGACATGGGCGATCTCACCGGCATGATAGCGCCCAGACCGCTCGTGGTCGTAAATGGCGCTAAGGATACCATATTCCCGGTGGACTCCGCGCGCAGGCAGTTCGAGGTGGCCAAGCAGCTGTACGCGGCGGCGGGCGCACCTGACAATGCGCGCCATGTCATAGGGCCGGAAGGCCATCGCTTCTATGCGGCGCTGGCATGGCCGGTGTTCGATGAGCTGACGGGATGGCGCTGAGGGGAGGCGTTGCGCTATGAAGCTCATGCTGTGCGGCGATGTTGTGCCGACTGCCGTAAGCGCGGCGGCGTTTGAGCGCGGCGATGTGCATGCCGTGTTCGGCGGCATGGAGCACGAGTTCGCCCGTGCCGACGCGGTGATAGTCAATCTGGAGTGCGCGCTTACCGATTCGGATGCCGCCATACGCAAGTGTGGTCCCAACCTCAAGGGCAGGCCGTCCTGTGCAGGCACGTTGCGCAAGGCAGGAGTGACGCATGCGGGGCTGTCAAACAACCATGTGTACGACTTCGGCGCGGACGGTCTGGAGGACACCATGCGCGCGCTGGAAGGCGAGGGCATAGCGTGGTTTGGCGCGGGTCGCGACCTAGCAGACAGCCGCAGACCGCTGGTGATAGAGCGTGAGGGCATGCGCGCGGGCGTGATAGCGGTATGCGAACATGAGTATAGCTATGCGCTCGAGCATGCCATGGGCGCTGCGCCGTTTGACCCGTTCGTGACGCCTGCGGATGTGCGCAGACTGCGCCCGGAAGTCGATTTGCTGATAGTCATGTATCACGGAGGCAAGGAGCAGTGTCAGTATCCCTCGCCCAGACTGCGCCGCGCATGCAGAGCCTTGGTCGAGGCGGGCGCGGACATAGTGCTTACTCAGCACAGCCACTGCATAGGCTGCCGCGAGAGCTATATGGGCAACGAGATAGTGTATGGTCAGGGCAACTTCTGCTTCGTTGAGCACGGAGACCACCCGCATTGGCGCTCAGGGCTGGCGCTGGAGGTGGAAGTTCGCGACGGCATCAAGCGCCTGCGCTATATACCTGTGGTTACTGAGGGCGAGGGCATAATGCCCGCGCCGCAGGCAGAAGCAGACGCTATACTGGCGGGCTTTGAGGAGCGCTCGCGCCTTATAGAGGATGAGGCGAGCTGCGAGGCACAGTGGCGCGCGTTCTGCGAGGGCGTGCGCGCGCAGTATACTGCGGCGGCGCGCGATGCGTTTGCCGAGGGCGATAAGCCGCGACAGATATTCGGACACTATTTGGATTGCGAGGCACATCTGGACGTGTGGCAGACGCTGTTTGAGACGTGGCGGCGCACAGACCCGGTGGAAAGATAGCATGCGGGCTGTAATATGCACAGCATGCCAAATATGCATATGGCAAGGGGCGGCTGCGTCAAAAGTGAAGCAGCCGCCCCGCGCTATGCATCGGCGATGTTTAAGGCAATATGTGGCTTGTGCAAATTGCAGACATGCTATGCCGGTTCGACAAGTTGCCCGGTATATGTCGCTTTGTCATAGCGCATTGCTCGTCATGACATCCCGCTGTGCATATGGCAAATATGCGGGCATTTACTGCCAAAACATTTCAGCGCATGCTCAGCAGTTCCAGTTGACCTTGACCGGCTCAGGCTCGTTTTCTATCGCAACGCTGCCCAGCGAAGCCAGCGCACGCTCGAACTCGGACGCGGCAAATGCATCGTATTCCAAGGTGCTTGCCGCCAGACCCAGTTCGGCATATGCCGCCGCAGCCGCGCCGTAGAACATGAAGCCCAGCGCGTTGGTGGGCGTGCCGTATACGCCGCAGGCTGTGGATATCGCGCGTGCAGCGGCTTGTGCAAGCGGATCGGTGCATTCGCGCGCGGCGGCCTGCGCATCGCGCAGCGCGGGCTTTATGGCGCTGAACTTGCACTCGCCGCTTGTCACGCGCGCGCATGCATCCAGCGCCTTGCCGGGGCGGTCTTCCTCGGGCAGCGCGCCCTGAAGTATGGGCAGATAGCGCTCGCGCGCGAAGTCCGATGCCCACTTTGCAAGGGTTGCGCGGCTCTGTGTCTCTATAAGGCGCATCAGCGCCTGTGTTTCGGGCGCATCGGCGCGCCCCAGCATCTTTCTCAGCTTTGCCATAATGCCTCCGTGACGATGCCGCGCATGCTGAAAGCCGCGCGGCACTTTGCTTACTTGTCTATTGAAACTATCTCGTACTCGCGCGAGCCCAGCCCCAACTTGGCGGCGGTTTCGACGGTGTGTATGCCGTTGCGCGACTCCATGCGCTCTATCAGCGCGGCCTTGCCCTCGTCGGGCGAGGCGTACACCGCGTCCACGCAGGCCTGATCGACCGCCACGGGGTCGAGCGAGGCGAATATGCCGATGTCAGCCATCTCGGGCTCGTGCGGGTTGGCATCGCAGTCGCAATCGACCGACAGCCGGTTGGCCACGTTTATGTAGGCCAGATTCCTGCGCCCCATGTAGTCCATTACCGACTTGTCAGCATCGGCCATGCTCTCGAGGAAGGAGTCGTGGTCGGCCGTCCAAAGCTTTGCGGGATCGCCCGCGCCGTGTATGTGCGCCTTGCCGTGCGCCGAGGCCACGCCTATGGACATGTTCTTGAGCGCGCCGCCGAAGCCGCCCATGGCATGTCCCTTGAAGTGCGAAAGCATCAGCATGGAGTCATACTTGGCAAGATTTGCGCCCACGAAGTTCTCCGCTATCTGCATGCCGCCGTTCACGGGCAGCGATATCTCGCCCGGCTCGTCCATTATGTCGCAGGGAGCTATGTCGGTAAAGCCATGCTCGCGTATGGCCTGCCAGTGGTCGGCGCTGTTAAAGCGACGCCCCTCATAGGCGGTGTTGCACTCGACTATGGTGCCGTGCAGCATGTCAACCAGCGGCTTTATCAGCGCGGGCTGAAGGAAGTTGTGTCCGCCCGGCTCGCCTGTGGATATCTTCACGGCCACCTTGCCGCGCAGTTCCACGCCCAGCGCCTCATATATGGCCACAAGTCCCCGCGCGGATATGTCGCGGGTGAAGTAAACGATAGAACTCATTACAGCATGCCTCCTGATATTATTGCGATATTGAGGCCGCGCCTGCATCGCGCAGCCGGAGCGTGCCGCGCACACCTGATGGCAGGCGGCAGCTCTCGCTCAAGAGCATAGCGCATGGAGCTTACTCCATGTCAAGTTAATAAAGTGTTGTACAGACGGCGCGATGGCGTGCATATGCCGCGTGCCGCACATGCCCGCGCTCAGCGCAACTACGCCATCGCCATGCGGATAGCGTATGCTGTGCGGCTCAGTGCTGCTCATGCCCGCGCTCAGCGCAGCGAGGCCATCCACACCATTGAATCGTCCACCCAGCGCGATATGGGCGCGTTGTCAAGCGCGGCATTGCCCATCCATGTGACGCGGTTGGCCAGCGCCATGCCGTGCGGGCCATGGGGATATATGTGCGCCTCGCAGGGTATCTTGGCCGCAGAGCATGCACCCATCATGCACAGAGCGTTCTCGACCGGCACAACCGGATCGTCAAATGTATGCATTATGAACGCCGGGCAGGTGCGCGCGTCCACGTGCAGCTCCAGCGAGAAGCGCTCCAGCTGCGCCTGAGAGGGCGTGTCGCTGCCTAGCAGATTGTAGAACGAACCCTTGTGGCCGTGCGCGCCCGAGCTTATCACGGCATAGCACAGCACCATGCCGCTGGGACGGTTGCCCTCGCCGCAGCTGTTCAAACGCGCTTGCAGCTCGTCATCGTGCCAGAGCGTGCCGAGCGAAGCCGCGAGATGCCCGCCCGCCGAAAAGCCCGCGACAAATAAGCGCTGGGGATTGATGTTGTAGTGCGCAGCGTTTGCGCGTATGTGCAGCATGGCCAGCGATGCCTGAGTGAGCGGGTCGAGCGGGGAGAGTATCTGCTTGCCCACCGAATAGTGCAGCACGAATGCGTTCATGCCGCGAGTGAGGTAGGCGAGCGCTATCGGTTCGCCCTCGCGGTCGGAACATACCGCGCCATAGCCGCCGCCGGGTATTACCAGCATGGCATCTGCGGGCGCGCTGCGGTCGTCGTTGCCGTAGTAGTCCAGATATGCTTCGGGTCTGCCGGGCATGATGTCTATTCTTTCGCGTATCATTTGTATCATCCTTTCGGAAGTGCATTTGTGCGCACATGATATATAATAGCGCGTATGGCGGCGCATGTCCATAAAAAGCGTACAAAAACTCGCCCCATCACCTGCTGTGATGGGGCGAGCGCGGCTGTCGAAAACCCGGTAGAGCGCGAGAGGACTTGTAGCCCGCTTGAATTCAAGCGCGCCCGGCGACATGTGCTGTGAGAGAGGGGATATTTTGCGGCGGGAAAATCTATTCCCGGAGAAAAAATATCTGCCTTGCAGTTCCTGCGGAAATCCATTGGGAGTTCGGTGGAAACTGGCAGGGGGCAGCGGCGGGTGAGGTAATCCCACGCCCACGCTTGCCCAAAAGGCTCTTTTGACAAGCTGCGCCCGCACCATCATCTGCTGTGATGGGGCGAGCGCGGCTGACGGCGCTATGCATTGCGCCGTTGCAGTATCATACATGCTTATGTTGGGCAGGCAGGCGGGCGGCACACGCCATGTGCCGCCGCCCGCACTGTGCAGCGCTATACGCGCTGCTTATCCAATGTTCATTCGTTCCTGGGCGGGTACAGCTCCCGCTCTGCCTCGGCGGCAAAGTCGCGCAGCTCTGACTTGGTGTCATTATCCAGCAGGTGCCAGCGCACGCCGCGCACGGCTCCTTCCAGCGCGTAAAGGCGGGTAAGATTGACAGCCGGGTCCATGCGCTTGAGCCTCATCCAAATCTCACGGCTGCCCAGTTCGCGCAGCTGTTCCGGCGTGTCTATGCCGGCCACGTTCAGTTGCTCCTCCAGCCTAACGCCTATGTTGGGCAATATGGCGAGCTTTCCCATGGAAGCGCCTCCTAATGTCGGTGTAGTGCCTTATTAACTCATATTATAGCAGGGGTATGTTAAAATGCCATATGATTTGGCGGGCAAAAAGGAAAATGAAGGGTTAAGTGCGAAATATAACACTGTGTCGATAAAAATGAGCGGGCGCGCACTCGCGCGTCCGGGATGCGGAGGAATTTCAAATGAGAAAAGTTGCCATAGTGACCGGCGGTACCCGTGGAATAGGCTTTGCCATAGCCAGACGCATGATAAAGGCGGGATTCATAACCTGCATAATGAGCCGCAGCGCCGAGTCTGCCTGCGCCGAGGCTCTGAACGAGCTGCGCGCAACGCCTGCCGACATAGCGCCCGAGGTGTTCTACATGGCGGGCGGCATAGGCGAGGCCGCAGATCGCGAGGCGTTCGTGAGCGAGGTAGTGCGCCGCTATGGCCGCGTGGACGTGCTTGTCAACAATGCCGGCGTTGCGCCCAAGGTGCGCGCCGACCTGCTCTGCGCCACGGAGGAGTCGTTTGACTACGTGACCGGCATAAACCTCAAGGGTACCATGTTCATGAGCCAGCTGGTGGCCAATCAGATGCTCAGCCAGCCGCTGCCGGATGCGGGCATGCGCGGCGTTATAGTCAACATATCCAGCTTCTCGGCCACAGTATCCTCGCCCAACCGCCCCGAGTACTGCGTGAGCAAGGCGGGCATCGCCATGCTGACCAAGCTGTTCGCCGACAGGCTGGCGGGCGAAGGCATATATGTATACGAGGTGCAGCCGGGCGTGATAAAGACCGACATGACCTCCACCGTGCAGGAGAAGTACGACCGGCTGCTGGCGGGCGACCAGTTCCCGATACATCGCTGGGGTACGCCCGAGGATGTGGCCAACGTCGTGGACATGTTCGTGCGCGGCGACATGAGTTACACCACCGGTCAGGTAATATACGTGGACGGCGGATACATGAACATCCGCTCCATATAATGGGAGGCGCGCATGATAAGGACTGAATGCAGCATAGGCGGCGCGTCGCTGGACACGATAGTCGTAGATACCGCCATAGTCGGCACGGGCTGCGCGGGCTTCAGCTGCGCAGGCAGGCTGCACGCGCGCGGCCATCGCGACATAGCCATAATCACCGAGGGAGTTAACGCCGGCACCAGCCGCAACACCGGCTCGGACAAGCAGACCTACTACAAGCTCACGCTATCGGGCGGCGATCCGGATTCGGTGCGCGACATGGCCGATACGCTGTTTAGCGGCCAGTGCGTGGACGGCGACCATGCACTGTGCGAGGCGGCGCTGTCCGCCAAGTGCTTTTTGCGGCTGGCCGACATGGGCGTGCAGTTCCCGACCAACCGCTACGGCGAATACATAGGCTACAAGACCGACCACGACCCGCGCAGGCGCGCAACATCGGCGGGGCCGCTCACCAGCAAGCAGATGACCGAGGCACTGGAGCGCGACGTGCGCGCGCGCGGCATAGACATACTGGACAAGCTCATGGTCATAGCCGTGCTGGAGGGCAGGGAGCGCGTTCGCGGACTGCTCTGCCTGAACACGAGTGCGCTGGATGACGCGGCGCATCGGTTTAAGCTCGTACTGTGCAACAATGTAGTGTACGCGACCGGCGGCCCTGCGGGCATATATCAGGATAGCTGCTATCCCGCCGGTCACAGCGGCATGAGCGGCATAGCCTTCGAAGCGGGCGCGCACGGCAAGAATCTGACCGAGTGGCAGTACGGTCTGGCCTCGATAGCGCCGCGCTGGAACGTGTCCGGCACGTTCATGCAGGTACTGCCGCGCTTTGTGTCCACCGATGCCGATATGGGCGACGAGCGCGAGTTCCTGAAGGATTACATAGAAGACGTGGGTGAGCTGCTGACCAGCGTGTTCCTCAAGGGCTATCAGTGGCCGTTCGACTCGCGCAAAGCGATGGGCGGCTCGTCGCTGATAGACCTGATAGTGTATAACGAGACGCGCGTAAAGGGCAGGCGAGTGTTCCTTGACTTCACGCGCAATCCGCTGGGCGATGAGTTCGACATGGAGACGCTCTCCAAGGAGGCGCACGACTATCTGGCGGGTGCGGGCGCGCTGTTCGGCACGCCCATAGAGCGCCTTGCGCACATGAATCAGCCCGCGATAGACTTCTACATGAGCCGCGGCGTGGATCTGCATACCCAGAAGCTGGAGATAGCGCTGTGCTCCCAGCACAACAACGGCGGCATAAGCATAGACCGCTGGTGGCAGACCGACCTGCCCGGACTGTTTGCGGTGGGCGAGGCGGCGGCCAGCCATGGCGTATACCGTCCCGGCGGCTCGGCGCTCAACGCCGGTCAGGTGGGTGCGGAGCGCGCGGCCACTTACATAGCCGCGCAGGGCGAGCATGAGGTGGACATAGCGGCGGCGCTTGACGAGGTAAAGGGCAAGGTAGAGCGCATGATATCGCTGGCGGGCGGCGCGCTCAGCCAAACCGGTTACGAGCGTCCGCCTGTGCGCGAGCGGCTGAGGGCGGCGCGGCGCGCGATGAGCGTCAGCGGCGCGGCTGTGCGCGACATAGCGGCGATAGAGCAGCTGGCGGGCGAGGTGCGCGCGCAGCTGGAGGACTATCCCGAGTGCGTGGGCATATCGGGCGCGAGCGAGCTGCCCGAGTTCTATCGCCTGCGCGACACGCTGCTGAGCCAGCTGTGCTACTTGAATGCCATGGCCGACTATGCGCGCGCGGGCGGGCTGAGCCGGGGCTCGGCGCTGTACACCGATGCGCGCGGCGAAAAGCCGCTGGACGCGCTGCCCGAGAGCTGCCGCCACATACCGGCACAGGGCGCGCCCTGTCCGGACGAGCGCACCGCGCGCCTGCGCGAGGGCAAGCTGGTGCAGGAGGTAGTGCTGAGCGGTCTAGACTGCGGCTGCACGTGGCGCGAGGTTCGCCCGATACCCGAGGACGACGATTTCTTCGAGAACGTATGGCGCGGCTATCGCGAGAACGGCAACGTTTATTGATGTATGGGCGTATGGTGAGAGCGGCGGCGTGGGCTTGCGGGCAGGAGGTTGGCGGGGATTGTGGCGGTGCATTGCTGGATGAGCGATTTGCGAGAATGACAGAGGGCGTTGCCATGCAAGCGCCTGCTGAGCTGTAAGGCTCGTGCGCCGGTGTGAACTGAATATGCGCAAATAGTAGCGCACCCCGAGCTTCCGTGGAATCATGCGGAAGCGCGGGGTGCGTTGTATGTTATGTGCAAGGCGCACATACGGCGAGAACCTTTATATCGGCGCAGAAAACGTGTTTGTCCATTGCTCTATACCTGCCGCCTTCTGGCTTGATTCACTAATCTGGACAAAACTTATAGTTCGACACGACTAAATCGCGCAAGGCTTATAAAAAGGCATGCGGTAAGCATTGCAAGAGAGAAGCAGGCGGATACAAAATATGTACTTGTAATTATTCCGCTCGCAATTTCACTTATTTGGATGACAGGACTATATTTTAATATGCCTGTCCAATTCTCATAGAATTTGTTTGTGAAAACTACGGTGATGATGGCTAGGGCAAAAGACACGCCCATTGACGGGAAAGTTTTTAAGGAACAATTGATCAAACAACATAAACAAATAAACATTCGGCATTCGGATGCTCGTTTGTTTATGGATCGGCATAGTTATTTGCTCAGTTTGCAAACCGTGGAAACGAATGCACCGAAACGGTGCGTATAATTGTGCCCTACTGAAATGAAGGAAATCGATTTACGTTTGCTCAACAAATCGAAATTTGACAAACTGATAGTTTGAATTGCTTATATCATATATTTTTTAATGGTTTCATCACTCCACACATGAACTTCAATATATCTTTCAGGACCATATTTCCCGTCATTATTCCATTCTTGTGGTAACCCGTACTTTTCTATTATTTTTAGTATTTCGTTGTATGCATATAACTGTTTTCGATATTCTTTTCCATCATTTACTCTAGGGCTGAATGTCGGATGAGAATCACCATAAGTAAACGATAAAGTAGAGATATCAAATTCCTCAATCGGGATTCTAATAAATGAAGAATTCTCATACCAAGTTTCCAGCCAAGGACTATGCTCTACTACCTGCTTAGCATCGACTACAGATAAATCCGATATATTTTTAAATGGTCCTACTTTTGCATCATAATAATGATATAAAACATTTGCAACTCTCTCCTGCAACTTCAAATTTTTAATCTGTTTGACCTATTTAAGTTTACTACTTTCATTCTATCACAGTAGTACACGAAACCACAAGCCAGTCAAGGCTTGCGGTCTGCTTGTCAAAGCGTCTTTTTGCCAAGCGTGGACGGGGGAGAATCTCCCCCGCCACTGCCACCCCTACTCAGTTTCCACTGAAATCCTGCGGATTTCCGGGCGTGGAAACTGCAAGGAAGACATGCTGCTCTGAGAAATGGGATTTCCCGACGCAAAAATATCCACGCGCCCACCGCACATGTCGCTGGCGCTACCTAAGTCGGCGGGCTGCGAGGCCCGCCGAGCTCTCCGGGGTTTTTTTGACAGTCTGACCACAAGCCAGTCAAGGCTTGCGGTTTCGTTATTTGCATGATGGAAAGTATATGTGCGATTAAGCCGCATGTGCTCTTGCGCAGTTTCGCAGCGATGGTTTGCCGAAAACGCTTATGCGCGCCATTCAATAATATGCGGTTTGTGAGCAGGCATGCGCGGATGAACGCCAACGCTCATGCTAAATACAGCCTATTCTCATCAAACAAATTCCATCACGATATTAGCATTAGTAGTGCGGGCGCGCAGCATGCGGCCCGTGGGCAGACCGCCCGAGGCGGGGCGGCACTTGCCGTTGGTTGTGCTGCAATCGGTCATGAAGTCGGATTGCGCACCCACTATTGAACCCTTTATGTTGCCGTTGGTGGTGGCTATGTCTATGTCGCGCGCCAGCAGCCTGTCCAGCTTTATAGAGGCGTTGGAACTCTTTATCCAGGCAGTCTCCTGCGCGCTCACGCTTTCTATGCGCACGTTGCCGTTGGAGGTGGCGCAGGAGAGCCCGCCCTGCACGGCGGTGTCGGAAAGGCGCATGCCGCCGTTGGTGGTGTGGCAGGAGAGCGCGCCCAGCGTGCTGAAGCCGCGCAGCTCTATGGCGCCGTTGGTCGAGGATATCTTGTTCTCCGCCGGGCGCAGCATGCCGTCGTCGTCCGGCTCGCCGCATGCGGCGGCGTTCTCGGCGTATACGCGCGCGTTGGTCGTGCCGAACTCAAACGCCGACGCTATCACGCCGCGCACGTCCACGGCGGCATTGCTGGTGAGCGCGTGCAGCCTGCCCGCAAGCTCCAGATTGCGCACGTTTATGGCGGCGTTGCTGGTGCAGAGGTTGAGCATGCCCGCGTATGTGCGCGGAACGTATATGTTTATGGTGAGGTCCTGCCAGTTAGTGCCGCCCAGCGGTATGGAGAATATGTTGAACATGTCACCCAAGCCGATGCGGCGCGAAGACTGCGGGCAGTCCAGTATGACTATGCCGTTTTCCACATGCACAGAGTAGGGATATTCTTCGGAGGCGTAGTATTCTATGCACAGTTCGTCGCCGTTATAGGGCTGTGCGCTTATGGGCATATGGCGCGCGTCCACAAACAGCTCAACTATTCCCTGCGGCGCTATGGCATATGTCCGCTTCTCAAAGTTGTATCGGGCCATGATGTTTTACCTCCTGCGCGCATGAGATGCGCGGCTTTATTTCTGACGCTATTATACACCTTTGCCGCCGGGCTTACAAATAGCTGGCGATTACAAAATCATTGGAGTATGATTAGAGCGCGCCACATGTCAAAAGCCGGCCTGCCCGAAGATGCGGACGGAACGCGAAGCGCGGCATGCGAGCGCCGGTGAGTACCGGCGGCATTCGCTGCATCTCGCGTGAACCCGGATATCGCATGGAGCGGCGCAGGGCCTGCAGTTATTAGCGCAGCCGTTGCGCGCGCCGCTTGAGCAGGGCGGCGCGGGAAGGAAATATGCGCCATGGTACGCAGATGCGACAAACTTCGCGCAATGTCGCGCGTTGACGCGGCAAAGCAATATAAATGCGCTTGCATTGGATGGGCGCAGTGTGATAAAGTTGTATAGTGGTTGATAATGCGCGCATACAGGCGCGAATACAGAGCAAGGAGGCGTCCCACATGAGTCTTAAGCGAGTGCGCAACGAGCAGACTGATCTGCTGATGAATGCGATATTGGAATTGTCGAGCGTGGACGAAGGTTACGCGCTGTTTGAGGATCTATGCACTATACGCGAGGTGCAGGATCTGGCACAGCGCATACATGTGGCCAAGCTGCTGCGCGAGCATATAACCTATCACGATATAGCTCAAAAGACCGGCGCCAGCACCGCGACCATAAGCCGCGTGAACCGCGCGCTGGTGTACGGCGCGGGCGGATATGAGCGCGTGCTGGACAGGCTCTCCGGCGATGCGGAGAGCGAAGGGAACGAGACAGATGACAATGCCCCCGGGGAGGAAGTTTGATGGATCTTACCATGCTCAACGAGCCGCAGCGCCGCGCCGTGCTGACCACTGAAGGGCCGCTGCTGGTGCTGGCCGGTGCAGGCTCGGGCAAGACGCGCGTGCTCACGCACAGGATAGCGTATCTGCTGGAAAAGGGCGTGCCGTCGTATCGCATACTGGCGCTGACCTTCACAAACAAGGCGGCGCGGGAGATGCTGGACAGGGTAAACCTGCTGGCGGGCGACGCGGCGGCCGATGCGTGGGTGTCCACGTTCCACTCCAGCTGCGCGCGCATACTCAGGCGCGATATAGAGAAGCTAGGCTATACGCGCTCGTTCACAATATACGATACCGATGACCAGAACCGGCTGCTGCGCGACGTGCTGACCGAGCTGGATCTCAATGAAAAGATGTATCCGCCGCGCGAGGCGCTGTCGATAATATCGGATGCAAAGAACCATCTGCTGTCGCCGCGCGAATGGCTTCAGGCGCAGCAGGGCGATTTCCGCGCCCAGAAGTATGCCGATATATATGCCAAATATGAGGACAAGCTCAAAAAGGCCAATGCGCTGGACTTTGACGATCTCTTGATAAAGACGCTGGAGCTGTTTGTGCAGCATCCGCCGGTGCTGGAGAGCTATCAGCGCCGCTTTGAATACATACTCGTGGACGAGTATCAGGACACAAACAGCGCTCAGTATCAGCTGGTCAGGCTGCTGACCGGCGAAAAGCGCAATCTGTGCGTGGTCGGCGACGACGATCAGTCCATATACGGCTGGCGCGGCGCGGACATACGCAACATACTGGACTTTGAAAAGGACTTCCCCGACGCGACCGTGATTAAGCTGGAGCAGAACTACCGCTCGACCGGCAACATACTGGACGCGGCCAATCAGGTAATAGCTCACAACGTGGGGCGCAAGGAGAAGGCGCTGTGGACGAGCGAGGGCGCGGGCGAGCCCGTGCGCCTGTACGAAGCGCAGGATGAGCGCGACGAGGCGTACTTCCTGGCGCAGCAGATAGGCGCGCTGCAAAAGAGCGGCGATCAGCTGGGCGATATGGCCGTATTGTACCGCGCCAATGCGCTCAGCCGCGTGGTCGAGGAGACGCTGGTGCGCGGTGGACTCAAGTACCGCGTGTTCGGCGGGCTTAAGTTCTACGAGCGCAAGGAGGTCAAGGACATAGTCTGCTACCTGCGTGCCGTGGTCAACCCTGCCGATGACGTGGCGGTAAGGCGCATAATAAACGAGCCCAAGCGCTCCATTGGCGATACCACCGTGCAGAAGCTGGCCGACTATGCGGCGTCGCGCGGCGATTCGCTGTTTGCGGCGGTGCTTGAGCCCGGCCAGGCGGGGCTTACCGGGCGTGCGCTCAAGGCCGTGGAGGGCTTTGGCGAGCTCATGACCGAGCTGGTCGTGCAGCGCCAGCTGCTGCCGCCCGATGAGTTCGTGCGCAAGCTGCTGGAGCTGACCGGCTACGAGGACCAGTACAAGCAGGAGCAAAACGACGAGAACACCGCACGCCTTCAGAACATAGCCGAATTCGTGGGCGGCGTAATTGAATATGTAAAGCAGAACCCCGAAGGCACGCTGGACGACTATCTGGAGAACGTGGCGCTGGTCACCGACATGGACAGGAGCGACGATGACGAAGGCGCGATAACGCTCATGACCATGCACAGCGCCAAGGGTCTGGAGTTCCGCAATGTGTTCGTGATAGGCATGGAGGAGGGCATATTCCCGACCACGCGCTCCATGGATGACGATGACAAGCTTGAGGAGGAGCGCAGGCTCTGCTACGTCGCCATAACGCGCGCGCGCAAGCGGCTGTACCTGACCCATGCGCGCCAGAGGACGCTGTATGGCCGCACCAACATGTGCATGGCTTCGCGCTTTCTGGACGAGCTGCCCCGGCGCGTGACCGAGGATATGAACTCGCGCGTGCGGGAAGCGGCGTCGCTTATGCGTCCGCGCACGGTGCGCGGCGGTGCGGGTTCGTATGACATGGGCATGCAGCCGCGCAGCGCATACGGCGCGCAGGCAGGACAGTCGCGCGGCGCATACGGCGCACAGACAGGACGCGGCGCGCCGCTCAGACCCGATCAGATACCGGGCGTTTCGCGCGGCATGCCGGGCGTGGTGCGCTCGCAGGCGGCATCGCTTACGCCGGCGGCTACGCTGTACAATGTGGGCGACCGCGTGCAGCACAGGAAGTTCGGCCCCGGCACGGTCATAGGCGTGAGCGGCACGGGCGCTAGCACCAAGGTCAGCATAGAATTTGACGATGGCCGCACGAGCGAATTTGCCGCATCCGTCGCGCCCATAATAAAGCTGGGGTGAGTTTATGTCAGAGCGCATGAAGGAGCTGGTCGCAAGGCTCAACGCGGCCAGCTATCGCTATTACGTGCTGGATAATCCCGACATATCCGATGGCGAATGGGATGACATGTACGATGAGCTGAAGCGTCTGGAGCGCGATGAGGGCGTGACGCTACCCGATTCGCCCACGCACAGGGTGGGCGGCGAGATACTGACGGGCTTTGAGCCGCACAGACATCTTGCGCGGCTGTGGAGTCTGGACAAGGTGCGCACCGAGGCGGACGTGCGCGACTTCTGCGCGCGGCTGCGCAGGCATCAGGCGGCGATAAGCGGTGCGGAGGGCGAGGGCGAGCTGCCCGAGCTGGCCGTGGAGCACAAGTTCGACGGGCTTACGATAAACCTCACATATGAGGATGGCATGCTCATAGGCGCGGCCACGCGCGGCAACGGCGAGGTCGGCGAGGAGATACTGCCGCAGGCGCGCACGATAGAGGATGTGCCGCTTACGATAGGCTTCAAGGGGCGCATGGAGGTGCAGGGCGAGGGCATAATGCGCCTGAGCCGGCTGGAGCGCTACAACAGAACTGCCGCCGAGCCGCTCAAGAACGCGCGCAATGCGGCGGCGGGCGCGCTGCGCAACCTCGATCCGCAGGAGACGCGCGCGCGTCACCTGAGCGCGTTCTTCTACAATGTAGGCTATATAGAGTGGCCGGACGGCAAGCCCGAGTATGACGACATCTGGGGTATGCTGGACTTCTTGCGCAAAAACGGCTTCACGGTGGGCGATGTACACATGCGCGCCCGCACAGAGGACGAGGTAATGGCGGCCATACGCGAGATAGAGCGCATACGCGCGGGCGAGGACTTCCAGACCGACGGCGCTGTGGTCAAGGTGTGCGATATGGCGCTCAGGCAGGAGCTGGGCAATACCGACAAGTTCCCGCGCTGGGCGATGGCATTCAAGTATGAAGCCGAGCAGACCGTGACTAGGCTGCTGAGCGTGTCGTGGGAAGTGGGGCGCACGGGCAAGCTCACGCCGCTGGCCGCGCTTGAGCCTGTGGACATAGGCGGCGCTACGGTCAGCCGCGCCACGCTCAACAACTGGGGCGATATACAGCGCAAGGACGTGGCGCTGGGCGCGGACGTGGTACTGCGCCGCTCCAACGACGTAATACCCGAGATAATGGGTCGCGCCGGGGGCCAGCCCAACTCGGATGAGCGCCCGATAGAGCGCCCGGAGCGCTGTCCGGCCTGCGGCGCGGAGCTTATAGAGCGCGGCGCGCACCTGTTCTGCCCCAACAGGGACGGGTGCCTTCCGCAGATAGTGGCGCGCATGACGCACTTTGCCAGCCGAAACGCCATGGACATAGAAGGTCTGTCCGAGGCCACGGCGCGGCTGCTGTACGAGAAGCTGGGCGTGAGCGAGCCTTGGCAGCTGTACGACCTGACGCTTGAACAGCTGCGCGATCTGCCCGGATTTGCCGAAAAGCGCGCCGGCAATCTGCTGGACGCCATTGCAAAGAGCGCACAGCCCGCGCTGGATGCGTTCCTGTTCGCGCTGGGCATACCCAACGTGGGGCGCAAGACGGCGCGCGACATAGCGGCGCTGATAGGCGATATAGAAGGGCTGTTCACCGTGTCGCGCGAGGAGCTGGCACAGGTGGATGGCGTGGGCGAAGTCGTGGCTGGGAGCGTGTACAGCTTTGTGCATGCGCAGGAGGATAGCATTGACGATGCGGGTGAAGCTGCGGATAATGGCGAGGCCATGGACAAAGAAGAACCCATGGACAACGGCAAGGCCATATCTGAGAGCGAAAGCGCGTGCGATGCCGACGCATCCAATGTCAACGAAGCTGTGGACAACGGCGAAGCTGCGTCCGAGAGCGATGCCGAAGCCGGGCTTGCGGGCAACGAGCAGATGATACGCGAGCTGCTAAAGCGCGTAAAGCCTGAAACCTCCCGTCAGGAAGCGCAGGGCGATGCGTTTTTGGGGCTTACCGTGGTGCTGACCGGCACGCTCACGGGCATGACGCGCGACGAGGCACAGGCGCTCATAGAGCGCAACGGCGGCAAGTGTACCGGCAGCGTATCCAAAAAGACCGGCCTTGTCATATACGGCGAAAAGGCGGGCAGCAAGCTGGAAAAGGCGAAGTCGCTGGGCGTGCGCACCATGGATGAGGCGGAATTTAAGCGCATTATGGGCATATAGCGCGCCTTATCGTGGCGGCCATGTGCTTTTAATAAAGTTCACGTGCATAGCGCGCGGGTTTGTGGTATAATATTAATTCGGATAAGCGGCGGTAACCGCGCACAAAAGGATGGTGGAGCAAGTGCCGCAGAGCATGACGGGCTATGGTCGCTGCATAATGGCGCGCGACGGGCGCGAGCTGACCGTGGAACTCAAGTCGGTCAATCATAGATTCCTGGATCTGGCGTTCAGGATGCCGCGCAGTTTTGCGTTCCTAGAAAACGACATGCGCGCGCAGATAGGCGCGCGTCTGGCGCGCGGCCATGTGGACATATTCGTGACCTATTCGAACAAGCGCGAGGATGCGCGCTGCGTGCGTCTGGATGACGCGCTGCTGGGCGCGTATCTCAAGGCGCTGCGCGAGGGCGCGACGATGCACTCGCTTGAGGACAATCTGCGCCTGAGCGACGTGATGGACATGCAGGACGTGCTGTCGGTCGAGGAGGCCGAGGACGACCAGCAGGCGCTGTCCGCGCTCATGCACGATGCGCTGGAGCAGGCGCTGGATGGGCTGTGCCGGATGCGCAGCCGCGAGGGCGAGGCCATGCGCGCGGATGTAGAAGCGCGGCTCAACACACTGGAGCGCATGGCGGGCGATATAGACGCGCGCGCTCCCGAATGGCTGGAGGAATATAGGGTGCGCCTGCGCGCCCGCATAGAGGAAGTGTGCCAGACGCAGCTGGACGAGGCGCGCCTCACTCAGGAGATAGCGCTGATAGCCGACCGCGCCGCAGTGGACGAGGAGACCGTGCGCCTGCGCAGCCACATAGCGCAGATGCGCGAACTGCTGTCCTTGCAGGAACCGGCGGGGCGCAAGCTGGACTTCTTAGTGCAGGAGATGAACCGCGAGGTCAACACCACTGGCTCCAAGTCCAGCGATCTGGTGCTGACGGGTCTTGTTGTGGATGCCAAGGCTGAGCTTGAGAAGATACGCGAGCAGATACAGAACATCGAGTGAGCCGGGAGGCGCGCATGGGCGATAAACTTATCAATATTGGCTATGGCAATTACGTTTCGGCTGCGCGCGTGGTGGCGCTGGTAGCGCCCGATTCCGCGCCGATAAAGCGGATGATACGCGATGCGCAGGAGCGCTCCATGCTGATCGATGCCACATATGGCCGCCGCACGCGCGCCGTTGTGATAACCGATTCCGAGCATGTGGTGCTGTGCGCCATGCAGCCGGAGACGCTGGCGCACAGGCTGGACGCCCAGTCGGGCGGCGAGCTGGACGAGCCTGAGGACGAGGAGCCGGAGGACGATATCCGGCAATAATATACTTACGGGAGCGATATGCTATGCAGAGAAAGGGTATGCTGATAATCGTATCCGGACCTTCGGGAGTGGGCAAGGGTACGATATGCGCCGAGCTGCGCGCGCGCAATCCGCAGATACGCGAGTCTATATCCATGACCACGCGCGAGCGCCGCACGGGCGAGCAGGAGGGCGTGGACTACTTCTACGTGAGCGAGGAGCGCTTTGGCGAGATGGTGATGCGCGGAGAACTGCTGGAACATGCTTATGTGCATGGCAACCAGTATGGCACGCCGCTGGAATACGTTGTAAAGCAGCTTGAGGACGGCTATGACGTGCTGCTGGAGATAGACGTTCAGGGCTCCATTCAGGCCATGAAGTCCTATCCCGACGCCGTGACCATATTCATACTGCCGCCCAACCGCGCCGAACTGCGCAATCGCCTGATAAAGCGCGCCACCGAGACGCCCGAGGCCATATCGCTGCGCCTGCGCAACGCGGAGCTGGAGCTGTTCATGACCAAGGAGTATCAGTACTGCGTGGTCAACGACGAGGTGGACAGGGCCGTGTCCAAGGTGGAGGCCATACTGACCGCCGAGCGCTGCAAGGTCGCGCGCGGCGCACAGTCCGAGATGGATCAGGAGTGATGCGCGCTTAAAGCGCACCGCGATGGAGTGGCAGAAGGTGCTGCGGGCATCGCTTGATTAAGGCTTGCGCGCGGGTTATGGCACATTGTGCAAACGATGCGCTGCCGGCGCTCGATGCGGGGCTATGTGCATATGGCCATAGTGCATTGACTTGCCGTGTACATTACGCGAAAGCTGCTCTTGCAGCGCTACATGCTTTGGACATCGATTGACTAATGCGTGCGCCGCCTTGCGCGCTTGCGGTGCTTGATGCCGTGGTGCTTACAAACGACCATATCGCCGGGCAATGCCGGCACTTATGATA
This sequence comes from Candidatus Fimadaptatus sp., assembly GCA_050946055.1. GTDB lineage: Bacteria > Bacillota > Clostridia > Christensenellales > Aristaeellaceae > Fimadaptatus. The sequence continues at coordinate 19,257 of JBMNUB010000021.1, forward strand.
TGATGTGGGCGATGTGCGCCCGATGATGCGACGATATTTTAGGAGGAATTAGCTATGCCGATGACCAAACCGCCGATCGCTGAGATGCTTGAGAAGGTAGACTGCCGCTATACGCTGGTCGTGGAGACCGCCAAGCGCGCCAGAGCCATAGTGGGCGGCTCTCAGCCCATGATAGACACCAAGGAGACCAAGCCCATAGTCATAGCCATAGACGAGATACATCGCGGCCTTGTGGGCTATACCCGCAATATGGACGAGCTGGTCGAAAAGGACGAGCGCCATATGCAGGAGGAAGAGGAAAACCAATAAGGCCGGCAAAGCGAGGTGCAGCACATGCTTACGGGAAAATGCGTAGTTGTGGGCGTGACGGGCGGCATAGCCGCGTACAAGGCTTGCGAGCTGGTATCGCGCCTTAAGAAGCTCAATGCGGACGTGCGCGTGATAATGACGCGCAACGCAACCGAGTTCGTTCAGCCGCTTACGTTTCAGTCGCTCAGCCGCAATCCGGTCAGCGTGGACACGTTTGCCAACATACAGACCTGGGAGATAGAGCATATAGCGCTGGCGCAGCGCGCCGATGCCTTCGTGATAGCTCCGGCTACCGCCAATATCATCGCCAAGCTCGCCTGCGGCATAGCCGACGACATGCTCTCGACTACCGCTATGGCCACGCGCGCGCCCCTCATAATAGCGCCCGCCATGAATACCGCAATGCTTGAACATCCCGCAACTCAGGCCAACATGCTCACTCTGGAAAAGCGCGGCGCAAGGTTTGTCGCGCCCGGAGTGGGCCTGCTGGCCTGCGGCGATAAGGGCGCAGGGCGCATGAGCGAACCCGAGGACATAGCCAAGGCGATAGTGGAAGTGCTTGCGCCCCGCGAGGATCTTGCGGGGCTGCGCGTCGTGGTTACGGCAGGCCCCACCGCAGAGCCGATAGACCCGGTGCGCTTCATAACCAATCGCTCGTCGGGCAAGATGGGCTATGCGCTGGCACAGGCGGCGCGCGCGCGCGGCGCAAGCGTGACGCTGATAAGCGGTCCTACCGCGCTGGATGCGCCCAAGGGCGTGGACATGGTGCGCATAGGCACGACGCAGGAGCTGTTTGACGCGGTTATGGCCAATGCCGGCGCGGACATAGTCATACAGGCCGCCGCGCCCGCCGACTACCGGGCAGCTCAGGTGAGCGACAAGAAGATAAAGCGCACGGGCGACAATCTGTCGATAGAGCTTGTGCCTAATCCCGATATAGCCGCGGCGCTGGGCAAGCTCAAGCGCCCCGGTCAGACGCTGGTGGGCTTTGCCGCCGAGACCAACGATGTGCTGGCAAACGCGCGCGGCAAGCTGGAGCGCAAGTCGCTGGACATGATTGTGGCCAATGACGTGACGCGCGCCGGCGCGGGCTTTGACGTGGACACCAACATAGTCACGCTGATAGACAGGCTGGAGACGCGCGAGCTGCCCATAATGAGCAAGCTGGATGTGGCGCATGGCATACTGGATCGCGTAGTGCAGCTGCGCGCGGGCAAGTGATGAACGGGAGGCAAGCGCGATATACGCAGACGTTATAGTTGACATAAACAGCGCCGCGCTCGACCGCGTGTTCACATACGAAGCGCCCGCCGATGGCGATTACGAGCTGGGCATGCGCGTGCTGGCGCCGTTTGGCGGGCGCAGCGTGGAGGGATACATAATCGGCTTTAAGAAGGAGCCGGGCATGGATGCCGCGCGCGTGAAGCCGCTTACCCGCCCGCTTGAGGACTTTCCAGCGCTTACGGGCGAGCAGATAGACTTAGCCGTGCGCATGCGCGAGCAGTGCAAGTGTACGCTGTCCTCGGCGCTCAGGCTTATGATACCCGCCCAGATGCGCGGCGGCAGGGTACGGATTAAGACGGGCCGCATAGCGCGGCTGAAGATTACCGGCCCTGCTTTGGACATGGTGATAGAGAGCCAGCAGCGCGCACCTAAGCGGCGCGAGCTGCTGGAGACGCTGCGCGACATGGGCGGGCAGGCGCGCGTGAGCGAGCTGGGGCGCGGAAGTTCGGATGCGCTGAGGAAGCTGAGCGAGGCGGGCGTGATAGAGCTGACAACGGGCGAGGTGCGGCGCGCGCCCGCAATATATTCAAGCGGCGCATCCAAGCCCCGCCCGGAACTCACGCCTGCGCAGAGGCGCGCTTTGGATGAACTCTGCATGGCGCTGGACGGCGGCGGGCGCTTTTTGCTGCACGGAGTTACCGGCAGCGGCAAGACCGAAGTGTACATGCGCCTGATAGAAGAACTGCTGGCGCGCGGGCGCACGGCCATACTGCTCGTGCCTGAGATATCGCTCACGCCGCAGATGGCGGAGCAGTTCTCATCGCGCTTTGGCGACATGTGCGCGCTTTTGCACTCGCGGCTGAGCGCGGGCGAGCGATACGACGAGTGGCGGCGCATACGCTCGGGCGAAGCGCGCGTGGTGATAGGCGCGCGCTCGGCGGTGTTTGCGCCGGTAGAGAATCTGGGCGCCGTCATAATAGACGAGGAGCACGAGAGCAGCTATCTGTCGGACAAGCATCCCTCGTATGACGCGCGCGAGGTGGCCGCGTGGCGCTGCGCCTCCAACCGCGCCGTGCTGCTGCTGGGCAGCGCCACGCCCTCGGTGGCGACGTACATGCGCACGCTGCCCGGCGTGAAGCCCGAAAACAGGCTCACGCTCATAGAGATGCTGGAGCGAGTAAACAGGCGCGCACTGCCCGAGGTCAGCATAGTGGACATGCGCAAGGAGTTGCTGCTGGGCAATCGCTCGATATTCTCTGGCGCGCTCAAAAGGGCGCTGGAGGAGACGTTCGACGCGGGCGAGCAGGCGATACTGTTCCTGAACAGGCGCGGCTATTCCACGTTCGTGAGCTGCCGCAGCTGCGGCTATGTGGAAAAGTGCGAGAACTGCGACGTGACCATGACCTATCATCAGTACGATGACAAGCTGCGCTGCCACTACTGCGGCGCAGAGCGCGCGCCGCGCCATGTATGTCCCGAGTGCGGCTCGCCCTACATAAAGTACTTCGGCATAGGCACGCAGAAGGTCGAGCAGGAGATAAATGAGATGTTTCCGCGAGCGGGCGTGGTGCGCATGGATGCCGATACCACGTCGGGCAAGGACGCGCATGCCAGGCTCTTGCACGAGTTTGGCTCGGGCGGCAAGCAGGCGCTTATAGGCACGCAGATGGTGGCCAAGGGGCTGGACTTTCCGCGCGTGACGCTGGTGGGCGTGATAGCGGCGGACACGTCGCTCAATCTGCCCGATTACAGGGCGTTTGAGCGCACGTTCCAGCTGATAACTCAGGCCGCCGGGCGCGCAGGCCGCGCCGAACGCCCCGGCAGGGTGATAGTGCAGAGCTATGAGCCCGACCACTACGCCATACAGCTGGCCGCCGCGCAGGATTACCGCGCCTTCTTCACTCAGGAGGCCGGGCGCAGGCGGCAGGGACTGTATCCGCCCTTCACCATAATCGCAAGGCTCTTGATAGAGGGCAAGGACGGCGAGCGCGTGGAAAGGACCGCGCGCGAGCTGGAGAGCAGCTTCCTTGAGTTCCTGAATCAAAACGAGGTCATGCGGCGGCAGATAGTGCAGATGCGCGCCATGGAAGCGCCGCTCAAGCTCATACGCGGCATGACGCGCTGGCAGGTATTTGCAAAGCTGTACGCGCGCGGCCCGTCGGACGGAGTGCTGGACTTCATGGCCGGGCTGGAGGAGGAGCGCGCCCGCGAGCGAGGCGAGGTAACTGTGACGCTGGAGATAAGTCCGGCAAGCATATTGTAAGTAGTTTTATGAACGGGTCATGCCCTGATATCGCATTCAAACAGCTTGGGCAACGGGTTGCCATGTGCCTGTGGCCGCCAGAATCGGGGCGAAAGTATATAGCAACAGGAGGAGCAAAATGGCTATACGCAGGATAGTTAAGGAGGGCGACGACACGCTGCGCAAGGTGTCCCGCCCGGTAAAGAACATAGACAAGAGGATACTCACTCTGCTGGATGACATGCGCCAGACCATGTATGTCAACGACGGCTGCGGACTTGCCGCGCCCCAGGTGGGCATACTGCGCCGCGTGGTCGTGATAGACGTGGGTGACGACAATCTGTATGAGCTGATAAACCCCGAAATAGTCGAGACTTCGGGCGAGATAGTGGACGCGGAAGGCTGCCTGTCCGTGCCGGGCAGGCGCGGCAAGGTGGCGCGCCCTGAGAACGTGACCGTGCGCGCGCTCAACCGCAAGGGCGAGCTGTGCGAGTATCACGGCACCGGCCTGCTCGCGCGCGCCTTCTGCCACGAGATAGACCATCTGGACGGCATACTGTATCTGGACAAGATGATAGAAGAAGTATTCGAGGACGATGAAGAATGAGTCTGCGCATAGTGTTTATGGGTACGCCCGACTTTGCGCTGCCCAGCCTCAAGGCGCTGGTCAAGGCCGGGCATGAGGTGGTGGGCGTGGTATGCCAGCCCGACCGCCCGCGCGGGCGCTCGGGCAAGCTGGCCATGTGCGAAGCCAAGGAATGCGCGCTGGAGATGAACCTGCCCGTGTTCCAGTTCGAGCGCATACGCAGCCAGCAGAGTCTGGACGCACTGCGCGCGCTGAAGCCGGAACTGTTCGTGACGGCAGCATACGGCCAGATACTCAGCAACAAGGTGCTGGCCATACCCGAGAAGGGTACTATAAACGTGCATGCGTCGCTGCTGCCTAAGTATCGCGGCAGCGCGCCGATAAACCGCTGCATAATGGCGGGCGAGCGCGTGACCGGCGTGACCACCATGTTCACAGAGCGCGGGCTGGACACCGGCGACATGCTGCTCAGCCGCGAGATGGACATACTGCCCGGCGAGACGGCGGGCGAGCTGACCGCGCGGCTCGCCGAACTGGGCGCGCAGGTGCTGATAGAGACGCTGGAGCGCCTGGAAGCCGGTACGCTTGAGCGCGTGCCGCAGGACGAAAGCAAGGCCAGCTATCAGCCCATGCTCGTGAAGGAGGACGGGCTCATCGACTGGTCGCGCGCGGCTAAGGAGATAGAGCATCAGGTGCTGGGCGTGAATCCGTGGCCGGGCGCGTATACGCCCTTTGGCAATGGCGTGCTCAAGGTATGGCGCGCGCATGCGGCAGACTGCCCGAGCGAGGGCGCAGACATGGCCTGCGGTCAGGTAATATGCGCGGACAGGCGCGCGGGGCTGCTGGTAAAGTGCGGCGAGGGCGCGCTGAGTCTGGACGAATTGCAGCTGCCCGGCGCCAAGCGCCTGAACGCCCGCGACTATCTCAACGGCAAGCCCATGCCGACAGGCACGCAGCTGGGCGCGGAGGTGACCAATGGCTGACGACAGGCGCGATATGCGCGGCAAGCCCGCGTCGGGCGAGCGTCGCGGCAACTATGGCAAGCCCGCATCGGGCGAGCGTCGCGGCAACTACGGCAAGCCCGCATCGGGCGAGCATCGTGGCAACGGCGGCAAGCCCGCATCGGGCGAGCGTCGCGGCAACGGCGGCAAGCCCGCACCCGGCGCTCAGCGGCAGGTCACGCCCGCGCGCATGGCCGCATATAAGGCGCTGCGCATGGTGACGGGCGAGGGCGCGTATGCGGGGCTGGCGCTGGGCAATGTGCTTGAGGAAGCTCGCATGAGCGCGGCTGACAGGGCGCTGGCCACGAGCATATTCTATGGCACGCTGGAGCGCATGGGCAGGCTGGATTACGCTTTGGGTCAGCTGATGACGCATGAGCCTGAGGCGCGCATACACGACATACTGCGCATGAGCGCATATCAGATACTGTACCTTGAGCGCGTGCCGGACAACGCGGTCTGCGACGAGGCCGTGCGCCTAACGCGCGCGCAGGGCATGGAGAATGCCACGGGACTAGTCAACGGCGTGCTGCGCAATCTGCTGCGCCGCCGCGATGAACTGGCTGTGCCGGGGCGCGAGGACGGTCTGGAGCGCTATCTTTCGATAGAGTACTCGCTGCCCGAGTTTGCGTGCGCAAGGCTCATCGGGCAGTACGGAGCGGACATGGCCGAGCGCATACTCGCATGGCGCGAGGGCGACGGCGTAAATGTGCGCATGAATCCGCTGCGCACCGATGAAACGCGGTTTGAGCGCATGCTGAGCGAGCGCGGGCTGGAGTTTGAGCGGCTGCACGTGCCGGGCGCGTACCGCGTGCGCGGCATGGGCGCTGTTGACAGATTGGACATGTACAGGCAGGGGCTGTTCACCGTGCAGGGCGAAAGCTCGCTGATGTGCGCGCGTGCGCTTGCACCTAAGCCGGGCATGCGCGTGCTGGATGCGTGCGCCGCGCCGGGCGGCAAGTCCACGGCGCTGGCAGAGCTTATGCAGGGCGCAGGGCGCGTGTACGCCTGTGACATACATGCGCACAGGGTGGAACTGATACGCGCGTCGGCGCGCAGGCTGGGTCTGGACAACGTGCGCCCCATGCAGCAGGACGCCTCGCGCTTCAATCGCGAGTGGGAGGAATCCATGGACGCGGTGCTGTGCGATGTGCCGTGTTCGGGGCTGGGCGTTATGGCGTCCAAGCCCGACATAAAGCTCTCGCTCAAGGCGGATGAGCTGGACGCGTTGCCGGGCGTGCAGTTGTCCATACTGGAAAACTGCGCGCGCTATGTGAAGAAGGGCGGCGCGTTGATATACTCGACATGCACCATACTGGAGGCCGAAAATCAGGATGTGGTGCGCAAGTTCCTTGCGCGGCACGGCGAGTTTGAGCTGTGCGGCCTGCGCGAGCGCATACCCGAGTGCTTCCATGCGGGGCTGGACGAAGGCATGCTGACTCTGCTGGGCTGCCGCGATAATGTGGACGGATTCTTCATTGCGCGCATGGTGCGCAGGTAAGGCGGAAGCGGCGCGGTCTGCGCAGCGCGAAAGTGAGTAAGTGCGAAAGCACGCATATTGCGCGGCGTGAAGCAGTGCGAAGAAGCGCATTTATTGCGGTGTGAGTAAGCACAAAAGTGCGCATCTTGTGCAGCGTGAATCAGCGCGAAAGTATGCATTTGTCGCGGCATAAAGCAGTGCGAAAGCATGTATCCGTCGCGGCGTGAAGCATTGCGAAAGCACGCGCCATATGGGACATGAATAAGCACAAACGCGCGCACCCAAAGTTTTTATAAAGCGCAAATACAAATGCGCACGACAGAGACTTATCGGCATGATGCCCTGCCGCCGCAACTGCGGACGGCTGCGCGGGCGGCATCTGCGGGCAAAGATACGACGGAGGGATATGCGTATGGCGGATATTATGAGCCTTACCCCGGAGGAGCTGGCGGAACAGCTCAAGGGCATGGGGCAGAGCGCGTTCAGGGCCAAGCAGCTCTATCAGTGGCTCATGCGGGGCGTGGATTACGACGGCATGACCAACCTGCCCAAGGCGCTCAGGGACGAGCTGCGCGCGCGCGGCCCGGCCAATCCCGTGCGCATACTCAAGTCGGTGGTGTCCAAGCTGGACGGCACGGAGAAGTATCTGTACGAGCTGCCCGACGGAAACGTTATAGAGGGCGTGACCATGCGCTACAACTACGGCAATACGCTGTGCGTGTCCACGCAGGTGGGATGTCGCATGGGCTGCCGCTTCTGCGCGTCCACGCTGGACGGCTGCGTGCGCGACCTCACGCCCGGCGAGCTGCTGGGGCAGATAGTGGCCGTGAACAATCACCTGCGCGCGGATGGCGCGGATGAGCGCATATCAAACGTCGTGCTCATGGGCAGCGGCGAGCCGCTGGACAACTATGACAACGTGGTCAAGTTCCTGCATCTAATGAACCGCGAGGACGGACTGCACATGTCGCTTAGGGGCGTGTCGCTGTCCACATGCGGGCTTGTGCCGCGCATATACGACCTCGCCGGGGAGGGTCTGCCGGTCACGCTGTGCATATCGCTGCACGCGCCCGACGATGAAGTGCGCAAGAAGATAATGCCCATAGCCAACCGCTATGCCATGGAGGACATACTCGCCGCCTGCCGCAATTACATACAAAAGACCGGCCGCAGGGTCATATTCGAGTACGCGCTGGTGGCGGGCGTGAACTGCGCGCCCGAGCATGCGCGCGCGCTGGCGGCGAGGCTGCGCGGCATGCAGTGCCATGTCAACTTAATTCCGCTAAACGACGTGCCGGAGCGCGACCTGCGCGCGCCCTCCGAGGCCGAGATACGCGCATTTACCTCCGAACTGGAGCGGCTGCACATATCGGTGTCGCGCCGGCGCGAGATGGGCGACGACATAGAGGGCGCGTGCGGACAGCTCAGGCGCGCGTACATAGGCAGCGACGGCAAGGCGCTGCGCTCCGGGAAGGAGGAGGGCCGATGAGGTGCTTCGCTATCACGCATCCGGGACTGGTGCGCGACCTTAATGAGGACTGCTTCTTCATACCTGAGGAGGGCGGCGAGCGCTTCGCGGTGGTCTGCGACGGCATGGGTGGCCACAAGGCGGGCGAGGTGGCCAGCCGCATGGCGGTGGATTCGCTCAGGCGCACGCTCAGCGGCGCTCAGCCCGGTCAGGAGATGCTGCGCGAGGCTATTGTGATTGCAAACGCCGATGTGTATGAGCGCGCCGCATCCGGACGCGACTGCGCGGGCATGGGTACCACGCTCACGGCGCTGTGGTGGCTGTCCGACAGGGTGATAATGGGTCATGTGGGCGACAGCAGGCTGTATCGCTACGACGGCAGCTGCTTAAAGCAGCTGTCACACGACCACACATTCGTGCAGGAGCTGGTTGACATAGGCGAGATAAGCGCGGAGCAGGCGCGCGTGCATCCCAGGCGCAACCTGATAACCCGCTCGGTGGGGACGCAGCCCGATGTGGACGTGGACATAGCCGCGTTTGAGCGCGAGGCAGGCACGACATACCTAATCTGTTCGGACGGACTGACCAACATGGTCGGGGATGACGAGCTGGAGCGCATAATGAGTCAGGGTACGCCCGAGGAGCAGCTCAGGCGCATGCTGGATCTGGCTCTTGAGCGGGGCGGCATCGACAACATAACCGCGGTGCTGGCGCTTGACGGGGAGGGCATGGAATGAACGGCACGGTCACACTGAGCGGCCGCTATGTCCTTCAGGAAGTCGTAGGCACGGGCGGCATGTCGGTGGTGTACCGCGCCACGGACTTAAAGCGCCGCTGCGACGTGGCGGTCAAGGTGCTGCGCAGAGAACTTATGGGCGATCCGGCGTTCGTGAAGCGCTTCGAGCATGAGGCGCGCGCGGTGTCAAGGCTGGATCATCCCAACATAATAAGCCTCATGGACGTGGGTCAGGACGGTGACGTGCGCTATATAGTGATGGAATATGTGCCGGGCTATACGCTCAAGCAGTTCATAGCCCAGCGCGGGCGGCTTGCCCCCAACGAGGCCATCAACATAACGCGCGAGATACTCTCGGCGGTCAGCCATGCCCACAAGCAGCACATAATCCACCGCGACCTGAAGCCCCAGAACATACTGCTGGCCGATGACGGCATGGTCAAGGTGTCCGACTTCGGCATAGCTCAGCAGAAGGACTCCGGCAACACCATAAACGCCAGCGAAGTGTTGGGCTCGGTGCATTATATATCGCCCGAGCAGGCGCGGGGCTTTGGCATTAGCGAGCAGAGCGACCTGTATTCGGTGGCGGTCATGCTCTACGAGATGGTGACCGGGCGCGTGCCGTTTGACGGCGAGACGCCCACCGCCATAGCCGTAAAGCAGATAAAGGAAAAGCCCATACCGCCGCGCCAGTTCGAGGCGTCGGTCTCTCCAGCGCTTGAGGAGGTAATACTCAAGGGCATGGAGAAGGACCCAAGGCGGCGCTATCAGTCGGCAAATGAGATGGCCTCGGACCTATTGCATGCCATGCGCGCGCCCAGCGGTGGCTTCATATCGGGCGAGCATCATGAGACGCGCAAGAAGCGCAGGCCGACAAAGCGCATGCGCACATGGATGCTTATAGCCATAACCGCAGTCATGGTGGCGCTGCTTACGCTTGTGGGCGTACTGGCAGTCAACCGCATGCGCGGCGGCGGCTCCATACCCGCGCCCAATGTGGTCAACATGACTCTGGATGCCGCCGAGAGCGAGCTGGAGCTAAACGACCTGGGCAGCACTGTGGTCGAAGCCTATCACGAGGAGATACCCAAGGGCGTGGTCATAAGCCAGTCGCCGGTCAAAGGCACGGCCATGGAGCCGGGCGACAGGGTGATACTCACCGTGTCCAAGGGCGTTGACATGGTAATGGTGCCTGTGGTCACGGGCGTATCGCGCTCCGAGGCCGTGCGCAAGCTGGACGAGCTGTCCATACCCATAAAGGAGGAACGCCTAGTCGTGTCCAACCTTGAGACGGGTACGGTGGTCGGACAAAGCCCGGAGGCGGGCAACTGGATATCGCCCAGCGAGGGCGTGACGCTGGAGATAAGCGGCTCCAGCGTGGACGTGCCGGACGTGATAGACAAGCCCGTCGATCAGGCCACGGCGGAGCTGGATGCGCTGGGACTCAAGGTCACGGCGCGGGTGTACTACCCGTCCAGCGACGGCAAGGCCGACAGCGTGATGAACATAAGCCCGGCGGTAGGCACGCGCGTGCTGCGCGGCAGCGATGTGACGCTGACGCTCTACGCCGCGCCGCCGGATGTGTATACCAACATGGTGGACGTGTCGTTTGCCGTGGAGACTGACGAGCCCACGATAACCGTGCGCGCGGTGCTGATAGAGCCGGACGGCTCCGAGGAAGAGGTTTATACCGGCGAGGCCGCGCCCACAAGCTCGATGCGGCTTACGCTCACGCTGGAGCGCGCTACGCCGGGCGCAAGGGAGCTGCGCGTATACGTGGGCGATGAGCAGGTCGCCAGCGAAACGGTAATGTTTGAATAGCGCAGAGGAGGAGAAACAGCTTTGACGGGACGCATCACAAAGGGAGTGGGCGGATTTTATACGGCGCTGTGCGAGGGCGCAAGCTATACTCTGCGCGCGCGCGGCTCGCTGCGCAGGCTCAAGGTCACGCCCAAGGTGGGCGATTTCGTGGAATTCACGCCCGGCGAAGGCGAGGCGGACGGCTGGCTGGAGCGCGTGCTGGAGCGCCGCAACAGCCTGGAGCGCCCGCCGGTCGCCAACATAGACATAGCGCTTTTGCAGGTCGCCGCCTGCAATCCTCAGCCCGACCTCACCATGCTGGACAAGATGCTGATACTGTGCCGCATGAACTCGATAGACGCGGCCATAATCGTGTCCAAGGCCGACCTCGACCCGGACAGGGCGGAGGATGTGTGCAGGCAGTATGCGCTGTGCGGCCTGCCCGTGTTCAAGGTCAGCGCGCGCACGGGTGAAGGGCTTGACGAGGTGCGCGGGTTCACGCGCGGGCGCGCCTGCGCGTGGGCGGGGCAGTCGGGCGTGGGCAAGTCCACCGCCATAGGCGAGCTGTTCGGGCTGGAACTGGAGACCGGCACGCTGTCGCGCAAGACCGAGCGCGGCCGGCATACCACCCGCCATGTGGAGCTGATAGACATAGGCCAAGGCACCATGGTGTTCGACACGCCGGGCTTTAGCCTGCTGGAGCTGCCGCTCATGGAGCCTATGGAGCTGCAGCACGGCTATCCCGAGATGGAGGACATCGCGGGATGCCGCTTCTCGCCCTGCGCGCACATAAGCGAGCCGGACTGCGAGTTCAAGCGCCGCATGGAGCAGCTTATGAGCCGGGAGCGCTACGAGCGCTACAAGGCCATATATAGCGAAATGTCGGAGAGATGGAGGAATCGATATGGTTAAGGTATCCGCATCTGTACTAACCATGGATTGGCTGGACGCGGCCGGCAGCATTGACCGCGTGCTGAAGGCGGGCGCTGACTGGCTGCACTTCGACGTGATGGACGGCATGTTCGTGCCAAACATATCGTTTGGCCCCTGCGTGCTCAAGGGGCTTAAGAAGCTGGACACCTATCGCGACGTACATCTCATGATAGAGCAGCCCGAGCGCTACATAGAGGAGTTCGCCGAGGCCGGCGCGGACGGCATAACCGTGCATGTGGAGGCCACGCGCCATCTGCACAGAGCCATACAGCAGATACGCGCGCTGGGCAAGCGCCCCGGCGTGGTGCTCAACCCAGCCACTCCGCTCAGCACTCTGGATTACGTGCTGGACGAGGTGGACATGGTGCTGATAATGAGCGTCAATCCGGGCTTTGGCGGGCAGAAGCTGATAGAAAGCTCCTATCGCAAGGTGGCAGAGCTGCGCGAGATGTGCCTGCGCCGCGGCCGCGACGACATGCTGATAGAGGTGGACGGCGGCGTGAACGCGCAGACCGCGCCCAAGCTGATATCGGCGGGCGCAAACGTGCTGGTGGCGGGTTCAGCGTTGTTCGGCGCGAGCGATCCCGCAGCCGTGGTCAAGGCGCTCAAGATGGAGTAAACATGAGCGCGCCGCAAGCCTGTCATATGGCGGGCTTGCGGCGCGCATATGATGCGGCACTGCCATGCGCTATCAGAGCGGTGCATGCCGATGCGGGCGCAATGCCCTCTGGCTGACGTGGGGCTGACAGCATGACGCATGACCAGAGCGGTGCAGCTTTCCGGTGCTGACATAGGAGATGCATCGGCTGTAACGCGCCTGCGTTGCTAAGTCCTGCGCGCATAGATGATGCTTTGCCTGACCGGTGCGGGCTGTCATCGCGCAAACCTAAGCTGCTTGGTTGCCTGCGCGTAAGCAGGCGCTTATTTGGCGCTCATCTATTACGCATGACGCAAAAGCCCTGCGCAAAACATGTTGCACGCGGGCAAAACCGGGTATATATGATATATGGTGCGGCGAGGGCGCATGAACCCTGCCGGGCCCTTACACTATCCGAGGCCAAGGGACATGCCCGAGGCAGTAGGATGAGCAACGGCGCTTGCGCCGGGATGTTGAAAGGTGGTATTTCCAATGAGGAAACTGGTATCCATGCTGCTGGCTCTGACGCTGATGTTCGCCATGGCGGGCGCGCAGGCGGAAGAAGCGACATCTGTAAACAAGGTGCGCATAGGCGCGCTCAAAGGCCCTACGGCCATGGGCATGGCGCAGATGATGCAGTCCGGCGAGGAGAGCGATTATCAGTTCACGATAGCGGGCGCGGCGGATGAGCTTACGGCGCTGCTGGTAAAGGGCGAGCTGGACGCGGCGGCAGTGCCTGCTAATCTGGCGAGCGTGCTGTACAATAACACCAAGGGCGGCGTTCAGGCGGCAATGATAAACACGCTGGGCGTGCTGTACGTGCTTGAGGCGGGCGACACGGTCAATTCCGTTTCCGACCTCAAGGGCAAGACGGTCTATTCCACCGGCAAGGGTACTACGCCCGAGTTCGCGCTGGACTATGTGCTGACCCAGAACGGCATGGATCCCGACAAGGACCTCACTGTCGAGTTCAAGACCGAGGCCACCGAGCTGGCCGCGGCGCTGCAGAGCGGCGAGACCACGCTGGCCGTGCTGCCTGAGCCGTATGTGACCACCGTGCTCAGCTCCAACGAGAACGTGCGCGTGGCGCTCAGCCTTAACGACGAGTGGAACAAGGTCAGCTCAGGCAGCGGCATGGTCACGGGCGTGCTGGTGCTGCGCACCGAGTTTGCCAAGGACAATCCCGAAGCGGTCGCCAAGCTGCTCAGCGACTACGAGGCATCGGTGAACTTCGTAAACGCCAGCCCCGCCGAGGCTGCGCCCATAATCGAAGCCAATGGCGTGGCCAAGGCTGCGGTCACCGAGAAGGCCATACCCAACTGCAACATAGTGTTCATAAGCGGCGACGATATGCGCGCAAAGCTGGAGGGCTACCTTGAAGTGCTGTTTGGCATGAATCCGAAGGCTGTGGGCGGAAATTTGCCGGGCGATGACTTCTACTATGGCGCGGCGGCTCCCGCCGGGGATGGCGCGGCTGATGAAGCTGCGGACGATGCGGCGGCTGATGCTGCCGACGAAGCTCCCGCAGCCTGACGGACGATATAAAAATCGGGGGAACGTGAGCATTGGACTTGCGTTCCCCCGTTTTAGCATGTGCGGACTGCCATGCCGCTCATGGCGATGCTCATGAGCCAATGGCAATCATAAGGCGCACACATGAGCGCATGTTCTGCATGCAAATACACATTCGGAGGTTAATATGCGCGTTGACAGGGAACTTGGTCGGGGCAAGGAGCCGCTTTACATGCGCGTGGCCGCCGTGGCTATATGGCTTATAGTGTGGGAGCTGGGCGCGCGTGCGCTGGGGCAGGAGATACTGCTGGCCTCGCCGGGGCGCGTGCTGTCCGTGCTGTGGGAGCTGATGCATGAGCGCGGCTTTTACATGGCGCTGCTTACGTCCACGGGGCGCATAGCGCTGGGCTTTGCGCTGGCGTTTGCGGTGGGCTGCGTGCTGGCGGTGGCGGCGCATGTGCTGCCGCCGGTGCGGGCGCTGCTAAGGCCGGTTATGGTGTGCGTAAAGTCCGTGCCGGTGGCATCGTTTGTGATACTGGCGCTGGTGTGGATACGCGCGAGCTATCTGTCGGTGTTCATATCCTTCCTCATGGCGCTGCCCATATTCTATTCGCAGGTGGGGCTTGGCTTGATGAGCGTGGACATAAAGCTGCTGGAGATGGCGGACGTATACGGCGTGGGGCTGGGCAGGCGGCTAAGGCGGCTGTACCTGCCGCGCGTGAAAGCGCCACTGCGCAGCGCATGCCGTCTGGCGTGCGGCCTGTGCTGGAAGGCGGGCGTGGCTGCCGAGGTGATAGGCCTGCCGCCCGATTCGATAGGAGAGCGCCTGTACGATGCCAAGCTGTACCTGAACACAGCTGAGGTGCTGGCATGGACGGTGGTCATAGTCGTGATAAGTCTGGCCTGCGAAAAGCTGATACCGGGAGGCGGGGACAAGTGAAGCTGGAACATGTGAGCAAGCGCTTTGAGGGCAGGTATGTGCTGCGCGACATAACGCACGAATTTGCGCCCGGCACGACCGCCATAACCGGCCCGTCGGGCGTGGGCAAGACCACGCTCATCAACCTGATGTGCGGACTCACGCGCCCGGACAGCGGCAGTATAACGCGCGGCGAGGGCAGGATGGCTGTGGTGTTTCAGGAGGACAGGCTGCTGGAGGACGCGACCGCGCTGGAGAACATAGAGTTCGCCGCTGGACACCAGTCGCTGGCGCGCGCAAGGCAGCTGCTGGAGCGGCTGGGTCTGGGCGCGGACGTGGACAGGACGGTCGGCGAGTTCTCGGGCGGAATGAAGCGGCGCGTGGCGATAGCGCGCGCGCTGGCAGTGCAGCCCAATTTGCTGCTGCTGGACGAGCCGTTTCGCGGGCTGGACGAAAAGACCCGCGCCGGGGCAGTGAAGCTGATACTGGAGACAGATGCAAAACGGCTGATATTTGTGACGCACGACATGGCGGAGTGCGAGCTGCTGCGCGCGCAGCATGAGCTGCGGCTGGAGGCGGCGAGACAGTGAGCGGTCGCACAGTGCATGAGTGCGGAGGACAGCGCGCCGTGCGGACAATGCCGCCCGGCAGTGCGGCTCACCGTTACGCGGCGGCGCTGCGCAGGCGTATTAAGGGCAAGCTGCGACGGGGCAGCGCACGATAAAAACGCATACGGAGGATGATAACATGAGCAGGAAGGTACTGGTTATATCGACAAGCCTGAGAAAGAACAGCAATTCTGAGCGGATTGCGCAGGAGTTCGCGCGGGGCGCGCGCGATGCGGGTCATGAGGTAGAGTTCATATCGCTGCGCGGCAAGCAGATAGGCTTCTGCACGGGCTGCATGGCCTGTCAGAAGCAGGGGCGCTGTGTTCAGCGCGATGACGCATCTGATATAGCCGGGCGCATGCTCACCGCGGATGTGATAGCGTTTGCCACACCCATCTATTACTATGAGATGGCAGGGCAGATGAAGGTGCTGCTGGACCGCATGAATCCGCTGTACGGGCTGGACTATGCCTTCCGCGACGTGTACATGCTGTCCACGGCGGCTGAGACAGAGCCGGACGTGCCTGCGCGCGCGGAGAGCGGGCTGGATGGCTGGGTGGAGTGCTTCGAGCGGGCGCATGTGGCGGGCAGGCTGTTCGCGGGCGGCGTGACCGATGCGGGCGAGATAGAGGGCAATGCAAAGCTGGATGAGGCATACGGGCTGGGCAAGGGCGTGTGACAGCTGGACAAGGCCAGCCGTGAAACTCTGGAGCGGGGCAAAGACCGCCGCATAAGCGCTGCGCGATGCTCGGCAGGGGCAAGGCCAGCCGTGAAACTATGGAAATGTGCAAGGACTATTCGCAAGAGCTGCGCGATGCTGAAACGGGGCAAACTCGTGGCGCGCTGGCCGCATGCTGGCCTGCGGCGGGTAAGGCATGCATGCGCCCTCTCATGCCGCATGCGTAAGCCGCCCGGCATAGCGCTGACTGCGATTTGCATATGCGAAGGGGCAAATGCTCATGCCATATTTGCCGTGCGCTCTCAATACAGCAGTGTACATAGCGCCGTGGTAGCAGCCCGGCATAAAGCGGGATGCAAAAAGCGTGCCGTGCCGGCATATGGTCGCGAGGCGCGCTTTCAGACTATCTAAAACCACAAGATAGCTAGAATGGACCTGCAGCACTCTCGACTTCAATCGCGCCCAGCGACATTTGTGGTGTGCGCGCGGATATTTTTGCTCTGGAAAATCCTATTTCCCGGAGCAAAAATATCCGCATTGCAGTTTCCGCACCCGTAAACCTTCAGGGCTTCAGTGGAAACTGGCAGGGGACGGTGGCCGGGGAGATTTTCCAACTTCCGCGCCTGTCCAGCACCTTTTTTGACAAGCAAAAAGCGCGCCGTGCCGACATGTAGTCGCGCGGCGCGCTTTGGTATTTCGTTTTAGTCCGTCAGCCCACGGCCTCTATCTCGGTCAGAGAGCCTATGAACTCGCCCGCAAACGCGGTTATGGCCTCGGCAGTGCCGTTTATCATGAAGGCATAGTAGGAACCCATGCCGCTGCGGCACACCAGCAGATCTATGACCGAGCCGTCAGAGCCGGTCACGGCCAGCTCACGGAAGGTCTGAGTGACCAGCGTGGCGTCCGATATGGTGGATAGGTCGTAGGTATAGGTTATGCCTTCGGCCGCGCCGGAGGCCACCATGTCGCCTGCCAGCAGCTCAATGTACTTGTCAACGGAGTCCACCGCGTCGGGGTTCTCCAGATCCTCGCAGGTTATCATGGTGATAACGCTGGCATCGGCATTGGTTATCATGGCTATCGCGGAGGGCGAGAGCGCGGAGTTGTTGTCTATCGTGGCGTTGGGATCGGGCTCGCCCTCGGGCGTGAAGCCGTTCATGGTGTTTATGGTCGCTTCGTCGGCGTGCTGCCAGCCCTCGGGCAGATTGATGGAGAAGCCCAGGTCGTACAGATCAAACTGTGTGTCCGTGCTCCAGAAGTAGTTGTTTACCTCATCGGCGAGCGAGAGGGCGGGTACCAGCATCAGACAAAGCGCCATAAGGCAGGAGATCACTTTACGCATATCGATTGTCCTCCTAACATGTTCGTGAAGCTCTTGTTCACATTGGCATTATATCACACATCAAACCGCTGCTTAAGCAATTCCATAAAAAAATTTGGATAAAACACCGATATGACACTACCTTTTTACGTGGACTGCGCTTTTGCCGCGCATGTAGAGCGGTTTGGCCGGGAACTGAGTTAAGCGATATGGCTGCGGAGCATGGCGAGCAAGCATCGCCGCAGCTTAGCGCTGGCAAACGGCTGATGCAACTGCATAGGTTTCTGCCAGCGCGGCGCGAGCTATGCCGGGAGCAGATGAAGCAAGCGAGAAGCCCGCGCCCAGCGGGACGGTCATGCTGGAATCGGACGGGCATAAGCGCGGGGGAACTTGACGCTCGCGCTGCCAACATGTCGATTGAATTTTGCCGCGCCGTGGTATATAATGTTTTAGTGATGATTTGCACATTTTTTGGATATGCACGCCCTCAAAAAGAGGAATTATAAAACTTTAGTCGAAATACTAAAGGCATTAATACAACTGTCAGGGAGGAAGAGCGATGTCAGCCAAGTATTGCATAGGTGTGGACTTTGGCACGCTGTCGGCGCGCGCGCTGCTGGTGGATGTAGCGGACGGGCGCGAACTGGCTACTGCTACTATGAACTATCCCCACGCGGTAATGGATGAGTATCTGCCGGACGGCACCAAGCTCGCGCCGGACTGGGCGCTGGAGCATCCGCAGGACTATCTGGATACGCTGGGCTATACTGTAAACGAGGTGCTGCGCCAGTCGGGCGTGGCCAATACCGACGTTGTGGGCATGTCGATAGACTTCACCGCCTGCACCATGATTGCCGTGGACAAGGCGGGAACGCCGCTGTGCTTCAAGGATGAGTTCCGCTCCAATCCGCACTCCTATGTAAAGCTGTGGAAGCACCATGCGGCGCAGTATCTGGCCGACAAGCTCAACGCCATAGCCGAGGAGCGCGGCGAGGACTTCCTCAAGCGCTACGGCGGCAAGATATCCAGCGAGTGGATGATACCTAAGATATGGCAGGTGCTTCTCGAGGCGCCCGAGGTATACGAGGCCACCGACCGCTTTATGGAGGCGGCTGACTGGGTGATAATGCAGCTGACCGGCCGCGAGGCGCGCAACAGCTGCACGGCGGGCTACAAGGCCATGTGGTCCAAGCGCGAGGGCTATCCCAGCCGTGACTTCTTCCGCGCGCTCGATCCTAGGCTGGAGAACGTGGTCGAGGACAAGCTCTCCACCGAGATATACCCCATAGGCTCCAAGGCGGGCGAGGTCACTGCCGAGGCCGCCAAGTGGTCGGGTCTGGCTGAGGGTACTGCCGTGGCCGTGGCCAATGTGGACGCGCACGTGTCGCTGCCGCCCGTGGGTCTTACCGAAAAGGGCAAGATGCTGATGATAATGGGCACGTCCACCTGCGACATAATGCTGCACGACGAGGAGAAGATAGTACCCGGCATGTGCGGCGTGGTCGAGGATGGCGTAATACCCGGGCTGATGGGCTATGAGGCCGGCCAGAGCTGCGTGGGCGACCACTTCAACTGGTTCGTGGACAACTGCGTGCCTGTCGAGTACAAGCAGGAGGCCGATGCGCGCGGCATAGACCTGCACGTGCTGCTGACCGAGAAGGCTTCGGCATACAAGCCCGGCGAGAGCGGCCTGCTGGCGCTGGACTGGTGGAACGGCAACCGCAGCGTGCTGGTGGACACCAACCTGACCGGCATGATGCTGGGCATGACGCTGACCACGCGCCCCGAGGAGATGTACCGCGCGCTGGTCGAGGCCACCGCTTATGGCGCGCGCATGATAGTGGACACCTTCAACAACAGCGGCGTCAAGATAGACGAGATATACGCCTGCGGCGGCATATCCCAGAAGAACGCCTTCATAATGCAGATATACG
Source organism: Candidatus Fimadaptatus sp. (assembly GCA_050946055.1). GTDB lineage: Bacteria > Bacillota > Clostridia > Christensenellales > Aristaeellaceae > Fimadaptatus. The sequence goes on from JBMNUB010000021.1 coordinate 38,646, forward strand.
CCGACGTGCTGGGCTACGAGATACGCATAGCTCGCTCTGCTCAGGCTCCGGCGCTGGGCGCGGCCATGTTCGGCGCGGTGGCTGCCGGCGCGGAAAAGGGCGGCTACGATTCCATAGTGGATGCGGCCAAGCGCATGGGCGGCGTTAAGGACATAGTGTATCGCCCAATACCCGAGAATCAGGCGATATACGAGAAGCTGTACGCCGAATACGTAAAGCTGCACGACTACTTCGGCCGCGGCGGCAACGACGTAATGAAGCGCCTTAAGGACATAAAGCGCGACCAGTCCAAGTAAGCAATACGCGCGCAATAGCGCCAAGTGCGATATATGAGCGCCGCTTCTTTACATGCTTTGTGATGGAGCGGCGCTCTTTGCTGCGCGCATACAATATCGGGAGGCATAGTTTTCTGCTTGCGCGTTTAATCGATATACGACCATATGCGAGCAATTATCATAATACAATTCCTGACTAAAACATAAGCAGCGCATGCTAAGCAATCCAAGCTAAATCAACCGGCGATATATAATGCATTCGCACTCTGATAACTCGTTTGTTTTGTAAAGACCTGTCATGCCAGACTGTCAAAAAACCCCCAGGAGAGCTCGAGAGGGCTCGCAGCCCTCTCGATTTCAATCGCGCCCAGCGACATGTGCGGTGGGCGCGGAGATATTTTTACGCAGGGAAATCTCATTTCCCGGAGTAAAAATATCTACCTTGCAGTTTCCACGCCCGGAAATCCGCAGGATTTCAGTGGAAACTGTGTAGGGGTGGCAGTGGCGGGGGAGATTCTCCCCCGTCCACGCTTGTCAAAAAGACTTTTTTGACAAGCAGCTGTCATGCTTCGACTTTGTTTTTCTCTTTCGCACAGCATGCCATAAAAACCACCAATATCTGCGAGGGCAGCGCGTGACCGTGCCTGTCGGCATATTTTTGGATATGCCTTTTGGCCGCACAAAAGCCTGTCCGATGTACATATTTCAGGCACTGCGCGCATATTGATATTATGTCCGGAATTCTTACGGCAAGGGGGTGCGTGCGGCGAAGCGTGCAGCGTGCGGGACGTTGCTGGCTGTGCTGGCGCTGACAACTGCGCTGATATGCACGGCGCTGAATGGCGATGCGCGGCGCTCGTCGGCGGCGCAGTGGGACATGCGCGAGCCGCTCAGCCGTGTGGAGCGTGCGGACGGCTGCGTGGCGCTGACCTTCGATTCAGGCTGGGGCGCTGATTATGTAAATGAGGTGCTGGCTGATTTGGGTCGCAGGGGCATGAAGGCGACGTTCTTCCTCACGGGCTACTGGATGGACGAGAACGCGGACAAAGCCGAAGCCATAGCGCGCGCCGGGCACGAGCTGGGCGGGCATTCGGTTACGCACAGCCGCATGGTGGGCATGGACGAAGCCGCAGCCGATGCCGAGATATCGGGCGTGAACGCGCGCATAAGTGCGCTTACCGGCGCGCCGCCGCGCTGCTTTCGCCCGCCGTATGGCGACTGGGATCTGACCCTTGTTAGGCAGGTGCGCGAGCATGGGCAGCTTACGGTGACATGGAGTCTGGACTTGCAGTCGCGCGCGGGCGGCAAGGGGCTGCGTGCAGCCATGGGCGATGTACAGGCGGGCGACATAGTGCTGATGAGCCTGTGCGATGCGTCGCTTGTGGACGAGCTGGGCGGCGCGCTGGACGACCTTGCGGCGCGGGGGCTTGTGCCATGCACTGTGTCCGAGCTGGCAGGGAGGGCGGGCGAGCGCTTCGTGAGCGCGGAGCGGGTCGCGCGCAGGGCATGATGCGGGGCGCGGGCAGAGCGGCTGCGCATAAAGCGGAGATGAAGGCCGTGCATGGCAAGGGCGGGCAATGCGCGCCGCATGCACGGTGCCATCATCTTAAAGGGCATGAGCGATAAACAGCTGCGCTGTGCGCGGCATGAATACAGCGGAGCAGGCGCGCATGCGCCGGCCACGAGCGGAACATGACCGGGCAGGGAGCAGGCCCGAAAATAAACAGGCGGGGAACATAAGCGGTCGCCCGCGATAGGAGGACGTATTATGGATCGGGATAACA
>JBMNUB010000022.1:0-39684 GCA_050946055.1 Candidatus Fimadaptatus sp.
TGCGCGCTCTATGTCCGGCCGCCTCTTGCCCGCGTTTTGTATCATCGTGTAATTGTCCATATGCGCACCTCCTCTGTACAGCCTATGCTGCGGCGCGGAATTTGTGCGCGGTCTTCGATGCCCATGCCGTCAGACATGCCCGCTTGGCTGCATCCGCTTTTCGCAGTCCTCTGCCCGGCCAGCGCATTACAGCACCCCGCCGGCGCTATCAGCCAATCTCAAACCCGCTGCTTGCACGCTCTCGCAGGCTGTCCCTTGCTTTGCCCCGCTTTTGCCGGTATCCGGTGCCTATACGGCCAGCGCCCGGCCAGATTGCACAAAAAAATCTTCCTCCTCACTCCTGTTGATTGCAGCTATTCCGAAGCGCAGGTTTGTGTGGTATAATCATGTAAACCGATCTCTGTGCGGAGGATGTGCTTATGACTTTTCATGAGGTATTCAATGACGCGCGCTGGGTAGGGCCGGACGCGCACTGCGATTGCCCGCTGATGCGGGACGTGATAGAGCTTGACGGCGAAACTCAGGCCGCGGAGATAGACATCTGCGGGCTGGGCTTCTTTGAGCTGTACATAAACGGCGCGCGCGTGACCGGCGACATGTTCGCGCCCGTGACCTCGGACTACTGCCCGCGCAGCTTCACCGTGTGCGGCGAGCCGTTTAAAGAGCAGCTGCGCCACCGCGTATACTACCTTCACTACGACGTGGGCGGCTACCTGCGTCCGGGGCGCAACTCGATATGCGTGATGCTCGCGCCCGGCTGGTTTGGCCAGCCCACATGGTCGGATGACAACGGCACGGCGCGCTATGGCGACGTGCGCCTTGCCTATCGCATGGCCGTGCGCGATGACAGGGGCGGACAGCGCGAATTCACATCGGGCGCGCACACCCGCTGGGCGCAGGGCCCGATAGTGGAATACGACCTGTTCAAGGGCGAGGTGCAGCGCCTGGAATTTAGTCATGACGGCTGGCTGGATGCGGAATACGACGATTCCAGCTGGAACACATGCCGCGAGCTTGCCGGCCTTGAGACGGAATATCAGCAGCAGGACTGCCCCGCCGACGCGGTAATACGCCAGATACGCCCGCGCCTGATATGCGAGTGCGACGGCGAAGCCATATACGACATAGGCGAAAACATAACCGGCACGCCTGTGCTGATTGCCAAAGGCATGCCGGGCGACGAGATCGAGGTACGCTTTGCCGAGGAGCTGAAGGAGGGCCGTCTGGATGAAAAATACACGCACGGCCAGAAGCAGCGCTTCATACTGGACAGCAATGAGCGCGAGCTGCGGGCGCGCTTTACGTGGTTTGGCTTCAGGTACTTCGGCGTGCGCGGCGCGGCCAGCGTGCAGACCTGCCTTGTGATACACGCAAACGTACCTGTATCCTCCGAGTTTGACAGCGACTGCGAGCCGCTCAACTGGCTGTACGATGCCTTCATACGCACTCAGCTCACCAACATGCACGCGGGGATTCCCTCCGACTGCCCGCACATAGAGCGGCGCGGCTACACCGGCGACGGACAGCTGGTCTGTCAGGCCGCCATGCTCACGCTGGACGCGCACGACTTCTACCGCAAGTGGCTGCGCGACATAGAGGACTGTCAGGACGATGTGACTGGGCATGTGCAGTACACCGCGCCCTACACGCGCTGCGGCGGCGGGCCGGGCGGCTGGGGCTGCGCCATAGTGCATGTGCCGTACAGCTATTATCTGCAATACGGCGATGCCGAGCCCATGCGCCGCATGCTGCCGCGCATGCTGAAGTACTTCGACTACCTCGAGGCGCACAGCGAAAACGACCTCATAACCAGCGACAATCCCGGCCAGTGGTGTCTGGGCGACTGGTGTACGCCCGACAAGATACAGATACCCGCGCCGTTTGTGAACAACTACTTCTACATCAAGTCGCTGCGCGAGGTGCAGGAGATAGGCCGCATAGTGGGCTTGTCCCGCCACAATGAAGCTGAGCTTGCGCGCCGCATAGACGTGCGCTGCAAGGCCATAGAGCGCGAGTACTTCGACCCCGCGACCGGCGACTTCGCGGGCAACATACAGGGCGCGAACGCCTTTGCCGTGGACATAGGCCTTGGCGACGAGCGCACGTTTGAACGCATGGCGCGCCATTACGAGGACACGCACTGCTACGACACCGGCATATTCGGCACGGACATAGTGACGCGCGTGCTGTTTGAGCGCGGGCATGCGCAGACCGCGTTCGACCTGCTCGCCTCCCGCGAGGATGCGTCGTTTGACCACATGCGCCGCCTGGGCGCGACCACGCTGTGGGAATACTGGCCCGTGGCCTATGAGCGCTCGCACAGCCACCCCATGTTCGGCGCAGTGACGCGCTATCTGTTCCAGTACCTGCTGGGCATAGACCAGCGCGGCGCGGGCTGGAGCGAGGTCGTGATACGGCCCCAGCTGGTGAGCGGGCTGAACTTCGTGCGCGGCAGCATACTCACGCCGCGCGGGCGCATATCGGTGCGCATAAACCGCATGGACGGTCAGACCATAATCGACCTGCACATGGACGACCCCAGCGGCGCTGTGTTTGAGATGGGCGAGGAGCGCATACCGATAACCTCATGCGATTCTCAGTTCATAGTGATGTGACGCGCCCGCGCATGCGCCAACCAGTCCAGCGTGCGCAGATGCAGCGTCGCTGACCGCACGCCCGCATGCTCATGCAGCCGCGAGCAAAAGGCTTGCGCCATGCGCATGCGCCAACCAGTCCAGCGCGCGCAGATGCAGCGTCGCTGACTACACGCCCGCCCGCTCATGCAGCCGCGAGTGAAGGCTGGTGTCATGCGCATGCGCCAACCAGTCCAGCGTGCATGTAAAGCCGGCTTGATGCAAGGGCGACTATGCTATCCGGCAGGCGCGGTCGTGCCGCGAACAGCGCGTTGGCGCAGGCTGTGCGCGCATCCAGTCAAGGCTTGGGCATGGTTTGGCAAGGCTCGCCGAGTGGCATATGAGCCGCCATACTGCCGCGCGGCTGATTATCAGGCGGAATTGACAGCATGCGCCCGCGCAGCCACACTGCGTATGCCGCCCGGCAATAGTGGCCATGGCTGCGCGTGCAGCCATGCACGGCGTTTGGTGAGCGCCGCGCCTCCCCTTGCGATGCGCGTTCAGGCCGCATGCGCAGGCATTAGTTCAGCATGCGCATGCGATATACGGAGGAGCAATTTGAAGAGAGTCATATTCATATGCGGCACCATGGGCGTGGGCAAGACCGCGACCTGCCGCGCGCTTCAGGATATATTGGAGCGCAATGTGTTTCTGGACGGCGACTGGTGCTGGGATGCGCGTCCGTTCGTGGTGAACGAGCGCACAAAGCGCATGGCTACGGACAACATCGTCCATATGCTAAACAGCTTCATAGCCTGTCCCGACTACGAAAACGTGATATTCTGCTGGGTCATGCACGAGCAGCAGATAGTGGACAGCATAGCGTCTCAGCTGCGCGGCATATTCGAGCTGCGCGTATTCGCGCTCACCTGCGCGCCCGAAGTGCTCAAGGCCCGCATAGAAGCGGACGTGGCGCGCGGCGTGCGCACGGAGGACGTCATCGCGCGCTCGCTCCCCCGCCTGCCGCTATACGCTGCGCTGGATGCGACGCTGATAGACACGACATCTCTTGACGCATGCGGTGCGGCACGCGCCATAGCCGATGACTTGGCGCGGCAGGATGTGCATATGTAACAGGCCGCGCATTGCGCCCATTTGCCATGCAGTTGCGCGCAGATATGGCCTTGCCAGCGCATATGCAAGCACAGCATATGCCGGTAAATTGATAACGGGCATGTGCAATATGCGACTCTTCCCAGTGCGTATTCAGGCACGGCATATGCCAATGCATCGATATCAAGCATGCGCAATGTGCAAAATGCATTCCTGACAAGCATGGATGCAGGCGCTGTATCGACTGTCATGAACCATGAACGCGACAAGCCTGCGCGGCAAATGCACAATCGCATGCGACAACTAACGGCGCTCAAGCGTACGCGCGGCGCGCCGGTCCATACTACATGGGGCGCACATGCGCCCGGAGAGGAGGCGCGGAGTTGAAGGTACAGGAATCCCGCGAAAACTATCTGGAGGCCATACTGATACTCAGCCAGCAAAACGGCTTTGTGCGCTCGATAGACATAGCCAATTTCATGGAGTTTTCCAAGCCCAGCGTATCGGTGGCCATGGCCAATCTTAAGAGCGCGCTGCTGATAACCGTGGACGAGCTGGGCGGCATACACCTGACCGATGCCGGGCGCGCCATGGCCGAGCAGGTATATGAGCGCCATCGCGTGCTGACTGAGTTTCTGATGCGGCTGGGCGTGGACAGGGAGACGGCATCCGACGATGCATGCCGCATAGAGCATGTGATAAGCCAGCTCAGCTTTGAGCGGCTGCGCGAACATGTGCGCGCACTGCCGCCGCTTGACAAGGAGGATTGACGCATGAAGCCGATAGGCGACATATATTCCGTGCCGGAGCGCCCCATACGCATAGCGCAGTTCGGCGAAGGCAACTTCCTGCGCGCGTTCGTGGACTGGATGGTGGACATAGCGAACGAAAGCGGCGCGTTCTCAGGCAACATAGCCGTGATAAAGCCGCGCCCCGGTCACGGGCTGGAGGCGTTTCGCAGGCAGGGCAATGTGTACACGGTGCAGCTGCGAGGCATAGAGGGCGGCAAGCCCTGCTGCTCCAGCCGCGTTATACGCTCGATTGCCTCGGTCATCGACCCGCACGAGGATGAAGCCGGGTTCTTCGACATCGCGCGCGGCGAGGAACTGCGCTTTGTCGTGAGCAACACGACCGAAGCCGGCATAGAGTTCCGCGACGACGATACCCTGCCCGAGTCCGGCATGAGCAAGACCTTTCCCGGCAAGCTCACTCAACTGCTCCACGCGCGCTATATGCACTTTGGCGGCAAGGGGCATGGGCTGATAATGCTGCCCGCGGAGCTTAACGACCGCAATGGCGACATGCTGCGCGAGTGCGTATTCAAGTACTGCCGCGCATGGGCGCTGGGCGATGGCTTTGCGCGCTGGCTGGAGGACGAATGCGTATTTGCCTGCACGCTGGTAGACAGGATAGTGACCGGCTACCCGCGCAACGAGATAGCGGATATAGAGCGCGAGCTGGGCTATACCGACGCGCTGCTCACCACTGGCGAGCCGTTTGCGCTGTGGGTGATAGAGAGCGGGCGCGACATAAGCGCCGAGCTGCCGCTCGACAGGGCGGGCCTGCCCGTCGTATTCACGCGCGACATACGCCCCTACAAGGAGCGCAAGGTGCGCCTGCTCAACGGCGCGCACACCTGCGGCGTGGCGGCGGCATACCTTGCGGGCTGCGACACCGTGCTGGACATGATGCAGGACGAGGTGGCAGGGCGATTCGTGCGCGAAGCCATGCTCGACGAGATGGCACCCTGCGTGCCGCTGCCCATAGAGGAAGCGCGCGCCTTCGCCGGGGACGTGATAGAGCGCTTCATGAACCCCTATGTGCGCCACAATCTACTCAGCATATCGCTCAATTCGTTTGCCAAGTGGCGGGCGCGCGAGCTTAACACGCTGCGCGACAACATAGCGCGCGGGCATTTCCCCCGCCGCATAGCGTTCTCACTGGCGGCGCTGCTGGCGTTCTATACCGGTGAGGATTGCGAGGGCGGTTACATGGGCAGGCGCGGCGATGAACGCTATGCCATACAGGATGATGCGCGCGTGATAGCCGCCGTGCGCGACGCATGCAAATTGCCCGCGCGCGAATACGCACATGCCATACTAAAGCGTGACGACTTCTGGGGCGAGGACATGACTGCCATACCCGGCCTTGAGGGCGCGGTGGCAGACGGCCTTGACGCGATACGCACGCGCGGCATGCGCGAAGCTCTGCGCATGATCGAAGCATAAACAGGTTACATGATATCGGGCGCACTTGATTGCGCTTGGGGAGGACACAATGGATAGCATACTGCGCATAGATACCGCCGACAACGTGGCCGTGGCGCTAAGGGAGCTTGCGCCCGGCGAATGCGGCGCACGCGAGCGCATACCCGCCGGACACAAGCTGGCGCTTTGTCCCATACGTGCGGGTGAGAGCGTGATAAAGTACGGCTTCCCGATAGGCCGCGCCACGCGCGACATAGCCCGGGGCGACTGGGTGCATGTCCACAATGTGCGCACAAACCTAGACGGACAGCTCGATTACACCTATTCCCCCACGCCCGCCGCCGCGCTGCCCGCCGTCGCGCCGCGCAGCTTTATGGGATATGAGCGCGAGGATGGCCGAGCCGGCATACGCAACGAGATATGGATAATCCCCACCGTGGGCTGCGTGAACGGCATTGCGCGCGCGCTCAGCCGCGATGCTCAGGCGCTGGTGCGCGGCGGTATAGACGGCATAACGGCATTTGCGCACCCCTATGGCTGCTCGCAGATGGGCGACGACCTAGTGCGCACTCGCGAGGCGCTGCTGGCGCTGGCGCGGCATCCCAATGCGGGCGGGGTGTTGTTCATAGGGCTGGGCTGTGAGACCAACCGGCTGTCCGCGATAGTGGATGCCCTCACCGAGGACGAGCGCAGGCGCATGCGCTTTATGGTGTGTCAGGATGAGGCAGACGAGCATGCGCGCGGCATGGAGCTGCTGCGCGAGCTGGCGGCGCAGGCGCAGGGCATGCATCGCGTGCGCATGGACGCATCGAACCTGGTCATAGGCTTAAAGTGCGGCGGCTCGGACGGCTTCTCGGGCATAACCGCCAACCCCGTGGTGGGTGCGCTGTCCGACAGGGTGATAGCGCTGGGCGGCAGCGCGGTGCTGACCGAGGTGCCGGAGATGTTCGGCGCGGAGCAGTTGCTCATGAACCGCTGCCGCGACGAAGCGACATTCAATCGCACCGTGCATCTTATAAACGACTTCAAGAAGTACTTCATGGACAATCATCAGGTGGTATACGACAATCCTTCGCCCGGCAACAAGGACGGCGGCATAACCACGCTGGAGGACAAGTCGCTGGGCTGCACTCAGAAGGGCGGCCATGCACAGGTGAGCGACGTGCTGCCCTACGCCGCGCAGGTTAGGACGCGCGGGCTGACGCTGCTCAGCGCGCCCGGCAATGATCTGGTGAGCGCGACCGCGCTGGCGATGTCAGGATGCCAGATGGTGCTGTTCACGACCGGGCGCGGCACGCCCTTCACCTGTCCCGTGCCCACCGTCAAGATAGCCTCCAACTCGGCGCTGGCCGCGCGCAAGGGCGGCTGGATAGACTTCGACGCGGGGCGGCTGCTGTCGGGCGGCGCGATTGACGCGCTGGCCGAGGAGCTGCTGGACACGGTTATCGCCGTGGCTTCGGGCGACATGCACACGCGCTCCGAGGCACTGGACAAGAGCGATCTGGCCATATTCAAGACGGGAGTTACCGTGTGATACGGGCACGGCATGGGCAGAGCGCGCCATAGCGCTGCCTTGCTTTATCCATACGCATTGGGTCATGCACGGCGCTTTAGAGCAAGCGCAAGGCGCGATATATGTGCGCACCGGTGAATGCACGTTAGCAGCAATTTATAGTGCAAGCGAAAGCACTCTGGCGCGACATGGGCGCGCACTGGTGACTTCACGTTCGCAGCGCCTTTTGAGCGCGGGCAAATGTGCAAGGCGCGATATATGTGCGCGCAAGCGCATACACGCACGCTGCGCTTCCCGCCACCGCACTGAACGCACAGGCTGCGCAGTCGTGCATCACTATGACAATAAACACAAACGGCGCTGATGCAGAAGCAACACTCTGCACCAGCGCCGTTGTCATATTCAATTAAGCCTTTGACTCTCAGCGCATCACGCCTCGCCGTCCCAAAGCTCTTTCCAGTCGGTCGCGCCCGGCCACAGGAACACCTGTCCCTTTATCAGGCGGCAGTTGCAGTCGGCCTTGGCCAGCAGCGCCATCTCATCGTCGGTCAGCGGGTCGTTTATCACCGCAAGCAGGTTGTCCATTATGTGGTCGCGGCTGGCCGAGAACGGTATCGGTATAACGCCGCTCTGCGCCGCCCACTTGAGGCAGATTATCGCGGGATGCACGCCGTGAGCGCGCGCGACCTCGACCACCTCGGGCAGCTGCGTGTCGGCCACGTCCTCGGGCGTGGTGTCGCGCTCGGGACGCGCGGGCGAACCTATCGGGCAGAAGCCCACCGGCTGTATGCCGTGCGCCTTTACGTACTCAAGCAGCGCCTTCTGCTGGAAGGAGGGATGCAGCTCCATCTCTATCATGGAAGGCTTTACGCGGCAGAGCGGCAGCACCTCGTTCAGCTTATGCACGGTCATGTTGGACATGCATATGTTCTTGGCCAGACCCATGTCGTATATGCGCTCCATCTGACGCCATACGCCCATGAACTCGTCCACCGAGAAGGGCTTGGAGTCGGGATTGCGGCTGTCGCCGTCGCAGCCCGGCGCATGGTAGTTCGGGAAGGGCCAATGCACATAGTATGCATCCACATAGTCTATGCCCAGGTCCTTGAGCGTCTTGGCAAGGCTGAGCAGCACGTCGCCCTTGCCATGCTGGTCGTTCCACACCTTGGACTGTATGAACAGATCCTCGCGCTTGACCGCGCCGGTCGCAAAGGCATCGGCCAGCACTTCGCCTATCAAATCCTCATTGCCGTAGACCGAAGCGCAGTCCAGCAGGCGATAGCCGCACTTGAGCGCCTCGCCCACCGCGCGCGCCACCTGCTCGCCGGTATAGTGGTCAGAGCCGAACGTACCCAGTCCCAGCGCAGGCACGCTCATGCCATTGTACAGCTTCATCTGCGGCACGGACTTGGGATCTATGAATGCGGGTCTCATATAATCTTCCTCCTGTCACTTGGTAACTTCCAGCATGAGCTTGCCCTGAACCGCGCCCGGTATCGTGTAAAGCTTAAACGCATCCATGGCTTCGCTCAGCGGGAACTTCTTGTATATAAGCGCCGGGTCGTACCTGAGCTGGCCATTGGCGAAGTAATGCGCGGTCAGCTCCCACTCCTCGCCCGGGAAGGGCGCGGAATAGCTCATCCACGAGCCGGTCATCTTGAACTCCTTGCGGTTCATCAGTTCCCATTCCTTGGCGGTGAAGGTTATCTCCTTGTGCGGCGTGCCTATGAAGGTCACGTGCGAGCGGTTGCCCGCCACTTCAAACGCCATGTGCATGGTCGGCACAGCGCCCGCCGTCTCAAACGTATAGTCAAATCCGCGCCCGCCGGTTATCTTGTCGCACTGCGCCTTGAAGTCGGGGTCGGAGGTGTTTACCACATAGTCCGCGCCCAGCTTCTTTGCCAGCTCCAGGCGCTCAGGCACTATGTCCAGCACGGTCACGTCCGCCGCGCCGTATATGCGCGCCCACTGCGCCGTGAACAGGCCTATCGTGCCGCCGCCCAGTATGGCCACATGGCCGCCGCCGCGATAGTCGTTGAGCATAACGCCATGCAGCGCCACCGTGGACGGCTCAAAGAACGCCGCCTGCTCAAACGGTATAGACGGATCGTACACTATGGCGTTGCGCTCGGGCAGCACCACGTACTCGGCAAAGCTGCCCTGCTGGCGCGAGCCTATGAAGCTGTAATGCTTGCACAGCGAGAAGTTGCCGCGCTGACAGTCGGCGCACTCCATGCAGGGCAGAAGCGGCGCGCCCGACACATGATCGCCCACCTTGACGCGCTTTACGCCCTCGCCTACCTGCTCGACCACGCCCGAGAACTCGTGACCCAGCACTATCGGATAGCCATGCGCGCCGTTATGCAGCACGCGCGGCACGTCCGAACCGCATATGCCGGTCATATGCACGCGCACCAGCACCTCGCCCGCGCCGCATTGGGGCGTGGGATAGTCCTCGTAGCGCAGATCCATGTTTGCGTGAAGTACCGCTGCTTTCATAATGATACACTTCTTTCCAAGGCAGAGGCATTGCCCCGCCTTCGTATTGCTTTATGCCATTTACTTCATGAACCCGGAAAGCGCCTCGCCCAGCGCGATGTAGCGCTCATACCCCGCGTCATACACTTTGCCCACCCTGGTGTCCGGCTCATGCCGCCTGCGCACGCGCACGGTGCGCTCAACGGCTTCCTCATAGCCCGAATACGCGCCCACGCCCACGCCCGCCAGCAGCGCCGCGCCCAGCGTCGTGGCGTTGTCAGAATCCGGCACCACGAAGGGGCGCGCCAGCACGTCGCTCTTGAGCTGCGTCCACACAACGCTGTTTGCCGAGCCGCCCATGGCGCGCATCTCGCCCACATGAGCGCCGCGCGACAGCGCTATCTCCACATTGTGCCTGACCGAATAGGCCACGCCCTCCATCACGGCGCGCGCCATGTGCGCGCGGGTCTTGGTGTAGTCCAGCCCGAAGAACACGCCCTTGGCATGCGGATTCCACAGCGGAGAGCGCTCGCCCGCCATGTACGGCAGGAAGGTAAGCCCCTCGCTGCCTGCGGGTATCTCACCCGCCTCGCGGCTGAGCTGTTCAAACGAATTGCCGCCCAGCTCGCGCGCCATTAAGCGCTCCTTCTCGCCCAGCTCGCGCTCGAACCAGTTGAGCGCGCCGCCGCCGCCCACCGTGCCGCCCTGAAGCAGCCAGCGCCCGGGTATGGCGTGGAAGGACAGTATCAGCCGCTCGTCGGCTATGTACTCGTCCATGCATATGCTCATGCCGCCCGCCTGACCGCCCTGCTCCTGAGTCTGCCCCGGCTCTATCACGCCCGCGCCCAGCGTGCCGCAGGCCGCGTCCAGCGCACCGGCCACCACGGGTATGCCCGCGGGCAGGCCGCACTCCAGCGCCGCCTCGCGCGTGACATGGCCTATCACCCGGTCGCAAGGCACTATCTCGGGCAGCAAGCGCCTGTCTATGCCAAACGCCTCGGCCAGCGCATAGTCCCACGCGCCCTTGCGCATGTCAAAGCACTGCCAGCCATAGCCCTGACATACGTCCTGACTGAATTCGCCTGTGAGCTTGTAGGCGATGTAGCCGTTGGACTGGAGTATGGCATCGGCGGCTGCATACACCTCGGGCGAATTGCGCTTTAAGTACACGACCTTGGGCAGCGTATAGCTGGGCATGAGCGGATTGCCGCACACGTCGAATATGCGCTTTCTGCCTATCGCATCGCCCAGCTCGCGGCATATGTCCTCGCAGCGGGTATCCATCCATATGGGCGTGCTGCCCAGCGCGCCCTCGCCGTGCCTTACCGGTATCGCCGACCAGCTCTGACCGTCTATGCCTATGCCCAGTATATCGCCCTCGCGAATGTCCATGCGCCCGGCTATCTCGCGCGTGGCCGAGCAGATGGCGCTCCACCAGTCGTCCGGCGACTGCTCCGCCCAGCCCGGCCGCTGATATGTGACCGTGAGCGGGCGCGTTATCTGGCAGCGCACATTGCCGTCCAAATCAAACAGCGCCGTCTTTACGCCCGAAGTGCCTACGTCTATGCCCAAGAGATATTGCATAACACCCTCCTTGCGCGGCATTAGGCGCTTACGCCTTGCCCGCGCAGCCGCATATCACCATGCGGGACTTGACCGCCTCGCGCACGCGCTCCATGCCGCGCTTGCCGTACTTCTTGGGATCGAAGGCGTCGGGTTGCTCGCGCAGGAACTCCTTCACGCCGTCGGAATACGCTATGCGCAGTTCGGTCGCGTAGTTGACCTTGCATATGCCGCGCTCCACGCAGGCGCGCACCTGCTCGTCGGGCACACCCGAAGCGCCGTGCAGCACCAGCGGTATCTCGACCACCTTGCGTATGTCGGAAAGGCGGTCTATGTCAAGATGCGGCACACCCTTGTATACGCCGTGCGCCGTGCCTATGGCAACGGCCAGAGACGATATGCCGGTGCGCTGGGCAAACTCAGCCGCCTTGTCGGGCTCGGTATAGGCTATGCCGTGCGCCACGGTGGAATCCTCCTTGCCGCCCACCGTGCCAAGCTCGCCCTCGACCGGTATGTTGAGCCCGCGCTCCGCCACCATATCGACAACGCTGCGGCTTATGGCGATGTTGCCCTCGAAGTCCAGCTGAGAGCCGTCTATCATAACGCTTGAATAGCCCGCGCACGCCGCCGCCTCGGCCAGCTCAAAGCTGCTGCCGTGGTCAAGGTGCAGCGCCACCGGCACGCTTGCGCGGCTGGCTATCTCGCGCGCCATGGCCGAAAACATCGTGACCGACGCATACTTCACGGTGGAAGGCGTGGTCTGAAGCATCACGGGCGCGCGCATCTCCTCCGCAGCGCCTATTATCGCCTGAAGCATCTCCATATTCTCAAAATTGAACGCGCCCACGGCATAGCCGCCGCGCTGCGCATCAAGAAGCATATCCTTGCCGCTTACGTACATAAGTCATACCCCTTTCGTCAAACGAAACGTTTCACTACGTTACACAATAATTTTAGCTCACGCCCGCGCCTTTGTCAACCGCATAGCGTAATTTTACGAAGCGCGGCGTGAGCCTTCTCCCCGACTGCCGTTCCCCTGCCCATCGCGCACGCTGCGCAGGGCTTTACCGCCGCACGCCGGTTCGAGCCGTGCATGCAGCGGCTACGCTATCCCAATGCGCGCATGTATCACCGCCTGCGGTGCGCTCACTGCGGCGCACAGGCATGCCCTGCCGCGCAGCACGCCATTTAATTAGGAAGCGCAAGCCCGCCTGCACGCTCCGGCCGCATGCTAATATGGGCTTTTTCATGCAATTCTCATTTACATTCGCGCTATGCGCCGCCAGTCGATGCAATACTTTAACAATCAGGCTGTATACTATATTTCACTATGATTTAGGCAGGTATCGCCATGCAGACAAACAAACCCGGTCACAGCAAGTGGAATTACATATTCATCGCCGCCACAGCCGCCGTAATGATATGGCTGCTCAGCCAGATGAGCGACCCGGAACAGGTGTGGCGCACGCTGCGCGCCGCCGACATACGCTTCATGCTGGCATCATTGGGCTGCATGATAGCCTTCTGGCTGCTGGAAGGCGTGCTGCTCAGGCAGGTCGCGGGCAGCTTCGGTCGGCGCATAACGCGCCTTTCCAGCCTGCGCGTGAGCATGATAGGCCAGTTGTTCAACAACCTCACTCCCTTTGCCAGCGGCGGTCAGCCCGTGCAGGCGTATGAGCTGGCGCGCTACGGCGTGTCCTACGGCGAGAGCAGCTGCATACTGATGGTCAAGTTCATCATATACCAGATGGCCATGACGCTGTACGCGCTGGCGGTCACGATATGGAAGTACGGCTTCTTCAGCACGCGCATAACCGGCTTTGGGCTGTTCGTGTTCATAGGTTTCCTGACCAATGTGGTGGCGCTCAGCCTTATACTGGCAGTGGGCTTTTTCCCCAAAGCCACGCGCAAGTGCCTGCGCGCCATAGTGCGTCTGGGCGTGCGCATGCATATACTGCGCGACGAGGAGCGCGCCTGCGCGCGCGTGGACTCCGAGCTGGACATGTTCTACACCAACTTCCAGATAATGCGCTCCAAGCCCCGCATAGTCATAGCGCCGCTGCTCGTTACGCTTTTGCAGCTTACGTGCTACTTTGCAATACCCTATCTGCTGTTCAGGGCGCTGGGCATAGACTATGTGGACTTCTCCCAAGCGTTTAGCGCCACGCTGTTTGTGTTCATGGTGACCTCGTTCGTGCCCGCGCCGGGCGCGTCGGGCGGCGCGGAGGGCAGCTTCTACTGGTTCCTGTCGATATTCATAAGCAACGGCGATCTGCTGCTCATGACCACGGTGCTGTGGCGCATATTCACCTTCTACCTGCCCATAGCCGTGGGCGCGGCGTTTTACTTTACGCGCAAGCGCGGCATACCCGGCGGCGACACATCGCATGGCAAATGTGTTAAGGGTGACTAATGCCTGCGGCTACTGTTTTGTAAACATCTTATAGATATCGGACATGCACATATCCCGGCAGAAGCCCTGCCCGATGCGCATGTCCGATATCTTTTCTTTTCCCTAACTGCAACATGAACTTTTGATTAATGGGAGTATTATACAATTCTGGCATTCAACCAAATTTCTTGCACTATTCTATCACATTCCAATAATTCCATTGAGTTTAAGCGATTCTTTACCTTGACACGGATGCAGCATATTGATATAATGTGTATGTAAAGTTGCGCGGCATTTCGCTATGGTGGAAGGGAGCCGCGTAAATAAATAAATCAGGAGGCACACCATGAAAAAGGCACGTTTTTTCTCGATGCTGCTGGCCGTTGCCATGCTGCTGACCTGTGTGTCCGCTTTTGCCGATCCTGAGCCCAACGAACTGCCGATAGTCACCGACGGCAGCGTTCAGCTCAAGTTCTACATGGGCATGGAGAGCGGCTCTGAGCAGAAGATGGCCACTTACGACGAGCACCCGGCTATAATCACTCTGGAGGAGCGCACCGGTCTGGACATCACCTTCGTCCATCCCCCGGCAGGCGACGACGGCACCTACTTCAACACTCTGGTAGCCTCGATGTCGTTCCCGGACGTGTGGATAACCACCGGCTTTGGAGATTACTATCCCGGCGGCGTGCAGGGCGCTATCAATGATGGCATACTGGCCAATACCAACGAGCTGATTGACCAGTACGGCTACTACTACCTGCAGGAAGCTGCCAAGTGGGACGCGGCCACTCTGCGCAACATGAAGACCGATGCCGGTCTGTGGCGTCTGGGCGCTGCCAACCAGCGCGTTCCGGTTCTGGACCAGCAGCACAGCGGTCTTGTAATGCGCAAGGACTGGCTGGACAAGTGGGGTCTGAAGGTTCCCACCACCGTGTCCGAGATGACCGAAGTGCTGACCGCGTTCAAGGAGAACGGCGTTGAAGTTCCCTTCGCGGCTCAGGAGTACGATTCCTGGTACTATTCCGGCAGCAACATGCTGAGCGCGGCGTTCGGCGTGTTCCACTACGGCTTCCAGCTCAAGGATGACTACAAGACCGTCACCTTCTCCATGCTGGAGCCCGGCTACAAGGATTATCTGGCTTACCTCAAGGGCTGGTTCGACGCCGGTCTGATCGACCGCGACTTCGCCAACCGCAAGGAAGAGGATGCCCGCAAGATGGTGGCCAACGGCCGCAGCGGCATGTGCTGGATAGGCAACTGGACCACTCAGGAGCTGACCGCTCTGGGCAAGGTCGAAGATCCCGATTTCGAGCTTATCGGCATAAGCTCCCTCAAGCCCGACGATGACCCCGACTTCATCAACGAGTTCGGCGATCCCATCGTAAACGGTACCTCCGGCCAGACTTGGGTTATCTCTGCTACCTCTCAGTATCAGAAGGAAGCCATGAAGTGCCTGGACTACCTGTACAGCCCCGAGGGCATCGACCTGATGGTCTTTGGTCCTGAGGAGTGGGACGGCGAAGTCATCCACACCCACAACGAGGACGGCACTCGCTCCTTCAGCGATTACATCCTCCACAACCCCAACCTGGAGTACAACACCATCCGTTATCACTACACCATACAGGCTCTGAGCTCCGAGTACTCCTCCGATATGGAAGCCCAGCAGTACAACGCGCCCATCAACGCGCAGTGCTGGGAAGCTTGGACCACCGACCTTACCAACGCCCGCCGCATCCCCGGCACCATCAGCCTGACCGCTGAGGAGTCGCAGGAGCAGGTTCCGATAATGAACACCATCAAGACCTTCATACTTGAGAAGGCCACCAAGATAATCTGCGGCGACGACGATATCAACAACTGGGACAGCTACGTAGAGACCCTGCACACCTATGGCATCGACAAGGTCATAGAGATACAGCAGGCCGCTTACGACCGCTATCTGGAGCGCTGATATCGGCAGTATGGACCGCTCAAGCGGGAAAAGTTAACTTGAAAAGGTCTGGCTCAGGCCAGACCTTTTCTTCTTAAGAACTTCCGCTGGAAAAGCTCACCACGCAAGAGTTTACGCGGAGAAGAGGTTGTGTTATGGCGCAGATGGATATTAAACATGCCAATAAGAGCTGGGGCCGCCGCCTGCTGGACAACATGCGCGCGCATCCCTGGCTGTACATAATGATACTGCCGGCGCTGGCTTACTTCATAGTATTCCACTATGCGCCTATGTACGGCATTATAATCGCGTTTCAGGATTACAAGCCGCTTAAGGGCATAGCCGGCAGCAAGTGGGTAGGTTTTAAGCACTTCCAGACGTTTATAGAAGGTCCCTTCTTCTGGCGACTCATTCGCAATACTTTGCAGATAAACATAGGCATGCTGCTGTTTGGCTTCCCGCTGCCTATAATATTTGCCCTGATGCTCAACGAAGTGCGTTCTTCGGCGTTCCGCAAGGTCGTTCAGACCGTCACATACATGCCCCACTTCGTTTCTTCCGTCGTCGTATGCGGCCTGATGGTCATATTCTGCCGCTCCGATGGACTGATTACCAGCGTGCTTTCCCACTTTGGCTTGCCAAAGACGAACTTACTCACGATAGAAAGCTACTTCCAGCCTCTGTACATAGGCATGAACATATGGCAGGAGCTGGGCTGGGATTCGATAATCTACTTTGCCGCGCTGACCGGCGTGGATGCCTCGCTCTATGAGGCGGCGCGCGTGGACGGTGCCGGGCGCTGGCGGCAGATGTGGCACATCACTCTGCCGGGCATATCCTCCACCATAGTCATACTGCTGATACTGCGCATAGGTAATCTGATGAGCCTGGGCTGGGATCGCATAATACTTATGTACAACGACATGGTAATGGAGACCGCCGACGTTATCTCCACATACGTCTACCGCACCGGTCTTGTGCAGGTACAGTATTCTTACGCCACGGCCGTCGGCCTGCTGAACTCGATAGTCAACGTAATACTTCTGGTCAGCGCCAACGCCGTATCCCGCAAGATTTCCGACAGCAGTTTGTGGTAAGGGAGGCCTGAGCAATGTCTAAACCGATAGGCAGAAAGCCAAGCGCCATCATTGCCGACGTGATAATAGTCGTGGCAATGCTTGCGCTCATGTTCATAACGGTATATCCCCTGCTTTATACAGTCTTTGCCTCCTTCAGCGATGCCAAGAGCCTGCTGAAGCTGGAAGGCCCGCTCTGGTGGCCGCTGGAGCCGTACACGCTGCGCGGCTATGAGCTTACGTTCCAAAATGCCAAGCTGGGCATGAGCGTAGTCAACACGCTGTTCTACGTCGTAGTCGGCACGCTCATGGGTCTGGTAATAACCGGCATGGCCGCGTTCGTTCTGTCCCGCAAGAACTTCATGCTCAAGAACGTCATCATGAAGCTGATCATGTTCACCATGTTCTTCTCGGGCGGCATAATCCCGCTGTTCTTCGTAGTGCGCGGCATAGGCATATACGACACCCGCTGGGCGTTCCTGCTGCCCTGGGCGATGAGCGCATACAACATGATAATCATGCGCACATTCTTCATGGGCATACCCGAATCGCTCGAGGAGTCCGCGACTCTGGACGGCGCGACTGACCTGCAAATATTCTTCAAGATATACGTGCCGCTGTCCACCGCCGTTATCGCGGTTATCGCCATGTACTATGGCGTGGCGTGGTGGAACAGCTGGTATCAGTCGCTGGTGTTCCAGCCCTCCAACAAGCTGTGGCCGCTGCAGATGATACTGCGCGAGGTGCTGATAACCAACACCAAGTCCGCGACCACCGACGTTACCTCCATGGCCGAGGAGAGCTACACTCGCGAGCTGGTCAAGTACTGCACGGTCGTTGTCTCCACCGTGCCGATACTGGTCATCTACCCCTTCCTGCAGCGTTACTTCGTAAAGGGCGTCATGATAGGCGCTGTAAAGGGCTAATTTGCTGCGCTGCTTTCTCCGCAGGAACTACAAAGGCGACAGGACACCTCGTCCTGTCGCCTTTATTGCGCGCGCACGATACCGCTTTAAGCTACGGCCGGCACAGCGCCATATGTATTCGCATTGCGCTCCGCCTCTAGCATTCCTGCATTCGACCTTCCATGCACAGCGGCGCGCTCCATACAAAGGAGCGCGCCGCGTCATGTTCTTCTTACTATGTCATTGCCTGATATGCCAGAGCTGCCGCACACCTGTTATGGCGTTCTATACTGCCGTTGCCGCTGTGTGCGGAGCTTTGCTTGCGTGAGAGCATGCTTTGCAGTGTCGCTCACTTGCGCCGCATTGCCACTCTATATACAGCCTGCACGCATGCGTGGCCTGCGATATAGCCTCACTTCTCCTCGCGCGGGAGCATTATGCGCGCCGCAAAGCGCCCATCGGCATCCGGGCATATGGAGTACTCAGTCGCGCCAAAGCCGCCGGTTAGGAAGAATATGCTGTCCGAAGCGTATTCGCCCGGTACCTCCACGCGCGGCTCATCCCCTATCACCGGCAGCACGAAGCGCGCCTTGCCGGCATGCGGGCCATATACGCGCCCGGATATGCCCAGCTCGCTGCCCGTGAGCCTGTACTCCAGTTTCACGCAGGCGGGCGAAGTGAGCGGCCTTTGGTCTATCGTCACCAGCGACGCATGCACCTTGACGCTGACCTGGCGGTCGTTGCCCGAAGTGGTTATGACCGCGCGCGTGTCGTAGCACTGCGAATAGCGCTCTCCGTCCACGAACAGCTCCACGCGCGGCACCAGCGAGCGATGGCGCGCCTTCTTGAGCGTGAGCTGCTGGTTATGCGCCTCGACCAGCTTGTAGTCCACGACCGAACCGGCTATCACCGGGCCGGCCTTCTTGTGCCAGAGCAGCGTCAGCGCTCCGCCGGAGGCATGGCCCGCGTCGAGGTTGTAGTCATAGCCGGTCACTGTGGCGCGCAGATCGCCCACGGCCAGCTTATACGTATCCAGCTCGGGGAAGTACTGTATGGGCGCGGGGCTGTCATCCTCGGGCAGTGCGACGCGCTCTGCGTACTTCTCTATGCCCGCGTCCAGCGCGCAGGTGATGGCGTTGGCGTGGGTAAAGGTGTGATGCACGCAGGCAGGCTCGCCGTTCTGCGGATACTGCACGCCGCCGTGCAGCAGCCCGCCCTGAGAGCAGTCGCTGGGCTGCACTCAGAAGGGCGGCCATGCACAGGTGAGCGACGTGCTGCCCTACGCCGCGCAGGTTAGGACGCGCGGGCTGACGCTGCTCAGCGCGCCCGGCAATGATCTGGTGAGCGCGACCGCGCTGGCGATGTCAGGATGCCAGATGGTGCTGTTCACGACCGGGCGCGGCACGCCCTTCACCTGTCCCGTGCCCACCGTCAAGATAGCCTCCAACTCGGCGCTGGCCGCGCGCAAGGGCGGCTGGATAGACTTCGACGCGGGGCGGCTGCTGTCGGGCGGCGCGATTGACGCGCTGGCCGAGGAGCTGCTGGACACGGTTATCGCCGTGGCTTCGGGCGACATGCACACGCGCTCCGAGGCACTGGACAAGAGCGATCTGGCCATATTCAAGACGGGAGTTACCGTGTGATACGGGCACGGCATGGGCAGAGCGCGCCATAGCGCTGCCTTGCTTTATCCATACGCATTGGGTCATGCACGGCGCTTTAGAGCAAGCGCAAGGCGCGATATATGTGCGCACCGGTGAATGCACGTTAGCAGCAATTTATAGTGCAAGCGAAAGCACTCTGGCGCGACATGGGCGCGCACTGGTGACTTCACGTTCGCAGCGCCTTTTGAGCGCGGGCAAATGTGCAAGGCGCGATATATGTGCGCGCAAGCGCATACACGCACGCTGCGCTTCCCGCCACCGCACTGAACGCACAGGCTGCGCAGTCGTGCATCACTATGACAATAAACACAAACGGCGCTGATGCAGAAGCAACACTCTGCACCAGCGCCGTTGTCATATTCAATTAAGCCTTTGACTCTCAGCGCATCACGCCTCGCCGTCCCAAAGCTCTTTCCAGTCGGTCGCGCCCGGCCACAGGAACACCTGTCCCTTTATCAGGCGGCAGTTGCAGTCGGCCTTGGCCAGCAGCGCCATCTCATCGTCGGTCAGCGGGTCGTTTATCACCGCAAGCAGGTTGTCCATTATGTGGTCGCGGCTGGCCGAGAACGGTATCGGTATAACGCCGCTCTGCGCCGCCCACTTGAGGCAGATTATCGCGGGATGCACGCCGTGAGCGCGCGCGACCTCGACCACCTCGGGCAGCTGCGTGTCGGCCACGTCCTCGGGCGTGGTGTCGCGCTCGGGACGCGCGGGCGAACCTATCGGGCAGAAGCCCACCGGCTGTATGCCGTGCGCCTTTACGTACTCAAGCAGCGCCTTCTGCTGGAAGGAGGGATGCAGCTCCATCTCTATCATGGAAGGCTTTACGCGGCAGAGCGGCAGCACCTCGTTCAGCTTATGCACGGTCATGTTGGACATGCATATGTTCTTGGCCAGACCCATGTCGTATATGCGCTCCATCTGACGCCATACGCCCATGAACTCGTCCACCGAGAAGGGCTTGGAGTCGGGATTGCGGCTGTCGCCGTCGCAGCCCGGCGCATGGTAGTTCGGGAAGGGCCAATGCACATAGTATGCATCCACATAGTCTATGCCCAGGTCCTTGAGCGTCTTGGCAAGGCTGAGCAGCACGTCGCCCTTGCCATGCTGGTCGTTCCACACCTTGGACTGTATGAACAGATCCTCGCGCTTGACCGCGCCGGTCGCAAAGGCATCGGCCAGCACTTCGCCTATCAAATCCTCATTGCCGTAGACCGAAGCGCAGTCCAGCAGGCGATAGCCGCACTTGAGCGCCTCGCCCACCGCGCGCGCCACCTGCTCGCCGGTATAGTGGTCAGAGCCGAACGTACCCAGTCCCAGCGCAGGCACGCTCATGCCATTGTACAGCTTCATCTGCGGCACGGACTTGGGATCTATGAATGCGGGTCTCATATAATCTTCCTCCTGTCACTTGGTAACTTCCAGCATGAGCTTGCCCTGAACCGCGCCCGGTATCGTGTAAAGCTTAAACGCATCCATGGCTTCGCTCAGCGGGAACTTCTTGTATATAAGCGCCGGGTCGTACCTGAGCTGGCCATTGGCGAAGTAATGCGCGGTCAGCTCCCACTCCTCGCCCGGGAAGGGCGCGGAATAGCTCATCCACGAGCCGGTCATCTTGAACTCCTTGCGGTTCATCAGTTCCCATTCCTTGGCGGTGAAGGTTATCTCCTTGTGCGGCGTGCCTATGAAGGTCACGTGCGAGCGGTTGCCCGCCACTTCAAACGCCATGTGCATGGTCGGCACAGCGCCCGCCGTCTCAAACGTATAGTCAAATCCGCGCCCGCCGGTTATCTTGTCGCACTGCGCCTTGAAGTCGGGGTCGGAGGTGTTTACCACATAGTCCGCGCCCAGCTTCTTTGCCAGCTCCAGGCGCTCAGGCACTATGTCCAGCACGGTCACGTCCGCCGCGCCGTATATGCGCGCCCACTGCGCCGTGAACAGGCCTATCGTGCCGCCGCCCAGTATGGCCACATGGCCGCCGCCGCGATAGTCGTTGAGCATAACGCCATGCAGCGCCACCGTGGACGGCTCAAAGAACGCCGCCTGCTCAAACGGTATAGACGGATCGTACACTATGGCGTTGCGCTCGGGCAGCACCACGTACTCGGCAAAGCTGCCCTGCTGGCGCGAGCCTATGAAGCTGTAATGCTTGCACAGCGAGAAGTTGCCGCGCTGACAGTCGGCGCACTCCATGCAGGGCAGAAGCGGCGCGCCCGACACATGATCGCCCACCTTGACGCGCTTTACGCCCTCGCCTACCTGCTCGACCACGCCCGAGAACTCGTGACCCAGCACTATCGGATAGCCATGCGCGCCGTTATGCAGCACGCGCGGCACGTCCGAACCGCATATGCCGGTCATATGCACGCGCACCAGCACCTCGCCCGCGCCGCATTGGGGCGTGGGATAGTCCTCGTAGCGCAGATCCATGTTTGCGTGAAGTACCGCTGCTTTCATAATGATACACTTCTTTCCAAGGCAGAGGCATTGCCCCGCCTTCGTATTGCTTTATGCCATTTACTTCATGAACCCGGAAAGCGCCTCGCCCAGCGCGATGTAGCGCTCATACCCCGCGTCATACACTTTGCCCACCCTGGTGTCCGGCTCATGCCGCCTGCGCACGCGCACGGTGCGCTCAACGGCTTCCTCATAGCCCGAATACGCGCCCACGCCCACGCCCGCCAGCAGCGCCGCGCCCAGCGTCGTGGCGTTGTCAGAATCCGGCACCACGAAGGGGCGCGCCAGCACGTCGCTCTTGAGCTGCGTCCACACAACGCTGTTTGCCGAGCCGCCCATGGCGCGCATCTCGCCCACATGAGCGCCGCGCGACAGCGCTATCTCCACATTGTGCCTGACCGAATAGGCCACGCCCTCCATCACGGCGCGCGCCATGTGCGCGCGGGTCTTGGTGTAGTCCAGCCCGAAGAACACGCCCTTGGCATGCGGATTCCACAGCGGAGAGCGCTCGCCCGCCATGTACGGCAGGAAGGTAAGCCCCTCGCTGCCTGCGGGTATCTCACCCGCCTCGCGGCTGAGCTGTTCAAACGAATTGCCGCCCAGCTCGCGCGCCATTAAGCGCTCCTTCTCGCCCAGCTCGCGCTCGAACCAGTTGAGCGCGCCGCCGCCGCCCACCGTGCCGCCCTGAAGCAGCCAGCGCCCGGGTATGGCGTGGAAGGACAGTATCAGCCGCTCGTCGGCTATGTACTCGTCCATGCATATGCTCATGCCGCCCGCCTGACCGCCCTGCTCCTGAGTCTGCCCCGGCTCTATCACGCCCGCGCCCAGCGTGCCGCAGGCCGCGTCCAGCGCACCGGCCACCACGGGTATGCCCGCGGGCAGGCCGCACTCCAGCGCCGCCTCGCGCGTGACATGGCCTATCACCCGGTCGCAAGGCACTATCTCGGGCAGCAAGCGCCTGTCTATGCCAAACGCCTCGGCCAGCGCATAGTCCCACGCGCCCTTGCGCATGTCAAAGCACTGCCAGCCATAGCCCTGACATACGTCCTGACTGAATTCGCCTGTGAGCTTGTAGGCGATGTAGCCGTTGGACTGGAGTATGGCATCGGCGGCTGCATACACCTCGGGCGAATTGCGCTTTAAGTACACGACCTTGGGCAGCGTATAGCTGGGCATGAGCGGATTGCCGCACACGTCGAATATGCGCTTTCTGCCTATCGCATCGCCCAGCTCGCGGCATATGTCCTCGCAGCGGGTATCCATCCATATGGGCGTGCTGCCCAGCGCGCCCTCGCCGTGCCTTACCGGTATCGCCGACCAGCTCTGACCGTCTATGCCTATGCCCAGTATATCGCCCTCGCGAATGTCCATGCGCCCGGCTATCTCGCGCGTGGCCGAGCAGATGGCGCTCCACCAGTCGTCCGGCGACTGCTCCGCCCAGCCCGGCCGCTGATATGTGACCGTGAGCGGGCGCGTTATCTGGCAGCGCACATTGCCGTCCAAATCAAACAGCGCCGTCTTTACGCCCGAAGTGCCTACGTCTATGCCCAAGAGATATTGCATAACACCCTCCTTGCGCGGCATTAGGCGCTTACGCCTTGCCCGCGCAGCCGCATATCACCATGCGGGACTTGACCGCCTCGCGCACGCGCTCCATGCCGCGCTTGCCGTACTTCTTGGGATCGAAGGCGTCGGGTTGCTCGCGCAGGAACTCCTTCACGCCGTCGGAATACGCTATGCGCAGTTCGGTCGCGTAGTTGACCTTGCATATGCCGCGCTCCACGCAGGCGCGCACCTGCTCGTCGGGCACACCCGAAGCGCCGTGCAGCACCAGCGGTATCTCGACCACCTTGCGTATGTCGGAAAGGCGGTCTATGTCAAGATGCGGCACACCCTTGTATACGCCGTGCGCCGTGCCTATGGCAACGGCCAGAGACGATATGCCGGTGCGCTGGGCAAACTCAGCCGCCTTGTCGGGCTCGGTATAGGCTATGCCGTGCGCCACGGTGGAATCCTCCTTGCCGCCCACCGTGCCAAGCTCGCCCTCGACCGGTATGTTGAGCCCGCGCTCCGCCACCATATCGACAACGCTGCGGCTTATGGCGATGTTGCCCTCGAAGTCCAGCTGAGAGCCGTCTATCATAACGCTTGAATAGCCCGCGCACGCCGCCGCCTCGGCCAGCTCAAAGCTGCTGCCGTGGTCAAGGTGCAGCGCCACCGGCACGCTTGCGCGGCTGGCTATCTCGCGCGCCATGGCCGAAAACATCGTGACCGACGCATACTTCACGGTGGAAGGCGTGGTCTGAAGCATCACGGGCGCGCGCATCTCCTCCGCAGCGCCTATTATCGCCTGAAGCATCTCCATATTCTCAAAATTGAACGCGCCCACGGCATAGCCGCCGCGCTGCGCATCAAGAAGCATATCCTTGCCGCTTACGTACATAAGTCATACCCCTTTCGTCAAACGAAACGTTTCACTACGTTACACAATAATTTTAGCTCACGCCCGCGCCTTTGTCAACCGCATAGCGTAATTTTACGAAGCGCGGCGTGAGCCTTCTCCCCGACTGCCGTTCCCCTGCCCATCGCGCACGCTGCGCAGGGCTTTACCGCCGCACGCCGGTTCGAGCCGTGCATGCAGCGGCTACGCTATCCCAATGCGCGCATGTATCACCGCCTGCGGTGCGCTCACTGCGGCGCACAGGCATGCCCTGCCGCGCAGCACGCCATTTAATTAGGAAGCGCAAGCCCGCCTGCACGCTCCGGCCGCATGCTAATATGGGCTTTTTCATGCAATTCTCATTTACATTCGCGCTATGCGCCGCCAGTCGATGCAATACTTTAACAATCAGGCTGTATACTATATTTCACTATGATTTAGGCAGGTATCGCCATGCAGACAAACAAACCCGGTCACAGCAAGTGGAATTACATATTCATCGCCGCCACAGCCGCCGTAATGATATGGCTGCTCAGCCAGATGAGCGACCCGGAACAGGTGTGGCGCACGCTGCGCGCCGCCGACATACGCTTCATGCTGGCATCATTGGGCTGCATGATAGCCTTCTGGCTGCTGGAAGGCGTGCTGCTCAGGCAGGTCGCGGGCAGCTTCGGTCGGCGCATAACGCGCCTTTCCAGCCTGCGCGTGAGCATGATAGGCCAGTTGTTCAACAACCTCACTCCCTTTGCCAGCGGCGGTCAGCCCGTGCAGGCGTATGAGCTGGCGCGCTACGGCGTGTCCTACGGCGAGAGCAGCTGCATACTGATGGTCAAGTTCATCATATACCAGATGGCCATGACGCTGTACGCGCTGGCGGTCACGATATGGAAGTACGGCTTCTTCAGCACGCGCATAACCGGCTTTGGGCTGTTCGTGTTCATAGGTTTCCTGACCAATGTGGTGGCGCTCAGCCTTATACTGGCAGTGGGCTTTTTCCCCAAAGCCACGCGCAAGTGCCTGCGCGCCATAGTGCGTCTGGGCGTGCGCATGCATATACTGCGCGACGAGGAGCGCGCCTGCGCGCGCGTGGACTCCGAGCTGGACATGTTCTACACCAACTTCCAGATAATGCGCTCCAAGCCCCGCATAGTCATAGCGCCGCTGCTCGTTACGCTTTTGCAGCTTACGTGCTACTTTGCAATACCCTATCTGCTGTTCAGGGCGCTGGGCATAGACTATGTGGACTTCTCCCAAGCGTTTAGCGCCACGCTGTTTGTGTTCATGGTGACCTCGTTCGTGCCCGCGCCGGGCGCGTCGGGCGGCGCGGAGGGCAGCTTCTACTGGTTCCTGTCGATATTCATAAGCAACGGCGATCTGCTGCTCATGACCACGGTGCTGTGGCGCATATTCACCTTCTACCTGCCCATAGCCGTGGGCGCGGCGTTTTACTTTACGCGCAAGCGCGGCATACCCGGCGGCGACACATCGCATGGCAAATGTGTTAAGGGTGACTAATGCCTGCGGCTACTGTTTTGTAAACATCTTATAGATATCGGACATGCACATATCCCGGCAGAAGCCCTGCCCGATGCGCATGTCCGATATCTTTTCTTTTCCCTAACTGCAACATGAACTTTTGATTAATGGGAGTATTATACAATTCTGGCATTCAACCAAATTTCTTGCACTATTCTATCACATTCCAATAATTCCATTGAGTTTAAGCGATTCTTTACCTTGACACGGATGCAGCATATTGATATAATGTGTATGTAAAGTTGCGCGGCATTTCGCTATGGTGGAAGGGAGCCGCGTAAATAAATAAATCAGGAGGCACACCATGAAAAAGGCACGTTTTTTCTCGATGCTGCTGGCCGTTGCCATGCTGCTGACCTGTGTGTCCGCTTTTGCCGATCCTGAGCCCAACGAACTGCCGATAGTCACCGACGGCAGCGTTCAGCTCAAGTTCTACATGGGCATGGAGAGCGGCTCTGAGCAGAAGATGGCCACTTACGACGAGCACCCGGCTATAATCACTCTGGAGGAGCGCACCGGTCTGGACATCACCTTCGTCCATCCCCCGGCAGGCGACGACGGCACCTACTTCAACACTCTGGTAGCCTCGATGTCGTTCCCGGACGTGTGGATAACCACCGGCTTTGGAGATTACTATCCCGGCGGCGTGCAGGGCGCTATCAATGATGGCATACTGGCCAATACCAACGAGCTGATTGACCAGTACGGCTACTACTACCTGCAGGAAGCTGCCAAGTGGGACGCGGCCACTCTGCGCAACATGAAGACCGATGCCGGTCTGTGGCGTCTGGGCGCTGCCAACCAGCGCGTTCCGGTTCTGGACCAGCAGCACAGCGGTCTTGTAATGCGCAAGGACTGGCTGGACAAGTGGGGTCTGAAGGTTCCCACCACCGTGTCCGAGATGACCGAAGTGCTGACCGCGTTCAAGGAGAACGGCGTTGAAGTTCCCTTCGCGGCTCAGGAGTACGATTCCTGGTACTATTCCGGCAGCAACATGCTGAGCGCGGCGTTCGGCGTGTTCCACTACGGCTTCCAGCTCAAGGATGACTACAAGACCGTCACCTTCTCCATGCTGGAGCCCGGCTACAAGGATTATCTGGCTTACCTCAAGGGCTGGTTCGACGCCGGTCTGATCGACCGCGACTTCGCCAACCGCAAGGAAGAGGATGCCCGCAAGATGGTGGCCAACGGCCGCAGCGGCATGTGCTGGATAGGCAACTGGACCACTCAGGAGCTGACCGCTCTGGGCAAGGTCGAAGATCCCGATTTCGAGCTTATCGGCATAAGCTCCCTCAAGCCCGACGATGACCCCGACTTCATCAACGAGTTCGGCGATCCCATCGTAAACGGTACCTCCGGCCAGACTTGGGTTATCTCTGCTACCTCTCAGTATCAGAAGGAAGCCATGAAGTGCCTGGACTACCTGTACAGCCCCGAGGGCATCGACCTGATGGTCTTTGGTCCTGAGGAGTGGGACGGCGAAGTCATCCACACCCACAACGAGGACGGCACTCGCTCCTTCAGCGATTACATCCTCCACAACCCCAACCTGGAGTACAACACCATCCGTTATCACTACACCATACAGGCTCTGAGCTCCGAGTACTCCTCCGATATGGAAGCCCAGCAGTACAACGCGCCCATCAACGCGCAGTGCTGGGAAGCTTGGACCACCGACCTTACCAACGCCCGCCGCATCCCCGGCACCATCAGCCTGACCGCTGAGGAGTCGCAGGAGCAGGTTCCGATAATGAACACCATCAAGACCTTCATACTTGAGAAGGCCACCAAGATAATCTGCGGCGACGACGATATCAACAACTGGGACAGCTACGTAGAGACCCTGCACACCTATGGCATCGACAAGGTCATAGAGATACAGCAGGCCGCTTACGACCGCTATCTGGAGCGCTGATATCGGCAGTATGGACCGCTCAAGCGGGAAAAGTTAACTTGAAAAGGTCTGGCTCAGGCCAGACCTTTTCTTCTTAAGAACTTCCGCTGGAAAAGCTCACCACGCAAGAGTTTACGCGGAGAAGAGGTTGTGTTATGGCGCAGATGGATATTAAACATGCCAATAAGAGCTGGGGCCGCCGCCTGCTGGACAACATGCGCGCGCATCCCTGGCTGTACATAATGATACTGCCGGCGCTGGCTTACTTCATAGTATTCCACTATGCGCCTATGTACGGCATTATAATCGCGTTTCAGGATTACAAGCCGCTTAAGGGCATAGCCGGCAGCAAGTGGGTAGGTTTTAAGCACTTCCAGACGTTTATAGAAGGTCCCTTCTTCTGGCGACTCATTCGCAATACTTTGCAGATAAACATAGGCATGCTGCTGTTTGGCTTCCCGCTGCCTATAATATTTGCCCTGATGCTCAACGAAGTGCGTTCTTCGGCGTTCCGCAAGGTCGTTCAGACCGTCACATACATGCCCCACTTCGTTTCTTCCGTCGTCGTATGCGGCCTGATGGTCATATTCTGCCGCTCCGATGGACTGATTACCAGCGTGCTTTCCCACTTTGGCTTGCCAAAGACGAACTTACTCACGATAGAAAGCTACTTCCAGCCTCTGTACATAGGCATGAACATATGGCAGGAGCTGGGCTGGGATTCGATAATCTACTTTGCCGCGCTGACCGGCGTGGATGCCTCGCTCTATGAGGCGGCGCGCGTGGACGGTGCCGGGCGCTGGCGGCAGATGTGGCACATCACTCTGCCGGGCATATCCTCCACCATAGTCATACTGCTGATACTGCGCATAGGTAATCTGATGAGCCTGGGCTGGGATCGCATAATACTTATGTACAACGACATGGTAATGGAGACCGCCGACGTTATCTCCACATACGTCTACCGCACCGGTCTTGTGCAGGTACAGTATTCTTACGCCACGGCCGTCGGCCTGCTGAACTCGATAGTCAACGTAATACTTCTGGTCAGCGCCAACGCCGTATCCCGCAAGATTTCCGACAGCAGTTTGTGGTAAGGGAGGCCTGAGCAATGTCTAAACCGATAGGCAGAAAGCCAAGCGCCATCATTGCCGACGTGATAATAGTCGTGGCAATGCTTGCGCTCATGTTCATAACGGTATATCCCCTGCTTTATACAGTCTTTGCCTCCTTCAGCGATGCCAAGAGCCTGCTGAAGCTGGAAGGCCCGCTCTGGTGGCCGCTGGAGCCGTACACGCTGCGCGGCTATGAGCTTACGTTCCAAAATGCCAAGCTGGGCATGAGCGTAGTCAACACGCTGTTCTACGTCGTAGTCGGCACGCTCATGGGTCTGGTAATAACCGGCATGGCCGCGTTCGTTCTGTCCCGCAAGAACTTCATGCTCAAGAACGTCATCATGAAGCTGATCATGTTCACCATGTTCTTCTCGGGCGGCATAATCCCGCTGTTCTTCGTAGTGCGCGGCATAGGCATATACGACACCCGCTGGGCGTTCCTGCTGCCCTGGGCGATGAGCGCATACAACATGATAATCATGCGCACATTCTTCATGGGCATACCCGAATCGCTCGAGGAGTCCGCGACTCTGGACGGCGCGACTGACCTGCAAATATTCTTCAAGATATACGTGCCGCTGTCCACCGCCGTTATCGCGGTTATCGCCATGTACTATGGCGTGGCGTGGTGGAACAGCTGGTATCAGTCGCTGGTGTTCCAGCCCTCCAACAAGCTGTGGCCGCTGCAGATGATACTGCGCGAGGTGCTGATAACCAACACCAAGTCCGCGACCACCGACGTTACCTCCATGGCCGAGGAGAGCTACACTCGCGAGCTGGTCAAGTACTGCACGGTCGTTGTCTCCACCGTGCCGATACTGGTCATCTACCCCTTCCTGCAGCGTTACTTCGTAAAGGGCGTCATGATAGGCGCTGTAAAGGGCTAATTTGCTGCGCTGCTTTCTCCGCAGGAACTACAAAGGCGACAGGACACCTCGTCCTGTCGCCTTTATTGCGCGCGCACGATACCGCTTTAAGCTACGGCCGGCACAGCGCCATATGTATTCGCATTGCGCTCCGCCTCTAGCATTCCTGCATTCGACCTTCCATGCACAGCGGCGCGCTCCATACAAAGGAGCGCGCCGCGTCATGTTCTTCTTACTATGTCATTGCCTGATATGCCAGAGCTGCCGCACACCTGTTATGGCGTTCTATACTGCCGTTGCCGCTGTGTGCGGAGCTTTGCTTGCGTGAGAGCATGCTTTGCAGTGTCGCTCACTTGCGCCGCATTGCCACTCTATATACAGCCTGCACGCATGCGTGGCCTGCGATATAGCCTCACTTCTCCTCGCGCGGGAGCATTATGCGCGCCGCAAAGCGCCCATCGGCATCCGGGCATATGGAGTACTCAGTCGCGCCAAAGCCGCCGGTTAGGAAGAATATGCTGTCCGAAGCGTATTCGCCCGGTACCTCCACGCGCGGCTCATCCCCTATCACCGGCAGCACGAAGCGCGCCTTGCCGGCATGCGGGCCATATACGCGCCCGGATATGCCCAGCTCGCTGCCCGTGAGCCTGTACTCCAGTTTCACGCAGGCGGGCGAAGTGAGCGGCCTTTGGTCTATCGTCACCAGCGACGCATGCACCTTGACGCTGACCTGGCGGTCGTTGCCCGAAGTGGTTATGACCGCGCGCGTGTCGTAGCACTGCGAATAGCGCTCTCCGTCCACGAACAGCTCCACGCGCGGCACCAGCGAGCGATGGCGCGCCTTCTTGAGCGTGAGCTGCTGGTTATGCGCCTCGACCAGCTTGTAGTCCACGACCGAACCGGCTATCACCGGGCCGGCCTTCTTGTGCCAGAGCAGCGTCAGCGCTCCGCCGGAGGCATGGCCCGCGTCGAGGTTGTAGTCATAGCCGGTCACTGTGGCGCGCAGATCGCCCACGGCCAGCTTATACGTATCCAGCTCGGGGAAGTACTGTATGGGCGCGGGGCTGTCATCCTCGGGCAGTGCGACGCGCTCTGCGTACTTCTCTATGCCCGCGTCCAGCGCGCAGGTGATGGCGTTGGCGTGGGTAAAGGTGTGATGCACGCAGGCAGGCTCGCCGTTCTGCGGATACTGCACGCCGCCGTGCAGCAGCCCGCCCTGAGAGCAGTCGCGCATGAGCAGCGTGTTGCGCAGCGCCGCCTCGGCAAACGCAGGATCGCGGTCGGCCAGCAGCGCATAGCCCGCCTGACAGCCATCCGAAGTGCGGCTGCCGTAGTACGTCCACTTGTTGTTGCGCGAGCCGAAGGAGTTGTCCCATGCGCCGTCGGGCAGCATGAACTTGAGCTGCTTGCGCAGCACGTCGGTGAGCAGCTCCAGCGCGGGCTGATCGTCCGTGGCTATGGCGTACTTAATCAGCGAGGGTATGGACTCCTCGACATTGTAGCCTATGTCTATCGCACGGCAGCCGCGCCCGGTCACTATGTCGCGGGGCTTGCCCTCGCCGTACAGCAGGCCGTTAGGCGTTATGCGCTCCAGCGCATATGCGGCCAGATGCGTGGCCTGCTCGACATACGCCTCCTGACCCAGATACTTGCCCGCCAGCGCCAGCGCCGCCGCATTGGTGGCAAGGTAGTTTATGTTGGTGGTCATGTCCTCGTTGAGCGCGTGATAGAGCCAGTTTGCCATGCGGCTGAGCTTGTCGGTCCACTTTTCGCGCGTAGCCTCATCCAGCAGCGAGGAGTGGCGCTCAAGCGCCTCGCACAGCGCTGTCGTGGCGAACACCGTTATGCCGTTCCATGCGGCGTTGGGGTCGTTATAGGCGCTGCCATCGTCGCACATCATGTTGTTTTCATGCCAATCGAACACGGCCTTGGCTGCCTCGACGTACTTCATGTCGCCCGTGCGGTCGGCCATATACATAAAGGGATACACCGCGTCATGGCAGCGGCCATGCTCATATTTGCACGCCGGACACAGGAAGGCGCCGTCAAAGGCCGGCCCCATGCCGCGCACCTGATGCTCTATCAGAGCGTCGCACCATTGTTTGAGCAGATCGAAATATACGCTTTGCATTTGCACATCTCCTTACGCTGATTTTACCATGCAGTGTGAGCCATCGCCATTTCGCGCAGTCCATGTTTACATTATAAGCGCACATCGTGCTGTTGTCAAATCAATACGTCACTGTTCCTTAATATCATGCGCTTTTTTTGTAAACGCAACGCTCCCGGCGCGCAAAACATGTGCTAAAAACCGGCGCTCAGCTAAAGTGCAGAGCGCCGGTAAGCATGTATAAATATGTCTGTAAGGCACGAGCCCGGCCTGCGTCTGCAAGCGGCAGTCCACCTCCGCTCAGCGATACAGGCAACTCAGGCGCGACTGCGCGGCCATAATGCGCGGCCCCTCGTCAAGCGCCAAAGGCATTATTCGCCCGCCACGCTCAGCGAAGCGATTATCGCCGAGGGCGCGCCGCAGCAGCTCATGCCGGGCATGCCGAACCAGAGGTCGCTGCCCAATGCGCGCACATCGTTTAGCAGCTTGAAGAAGTTGCCCGCGACGGTTATGCCCTTGACCGGGCGGCCCAGCTTGCCGCCCTCTATCATGAAGCCGCGCGCGCCCAGCGAGAAGTCGCCGCTGACCGGGTTTGCGCCCGCATGCATGCCCATGAGGTCGGTTATCATTATGCCCTCGCCCACCTCGCCAATCAGCTCGTCCAGGCTGCGCTCGCCGGGCTTTATGAAGAAGTTGCTGGGGGATACGCCTATGCTGCCGCCCGCGCGCGCCGCATTGCCGGTCGTCTTTACACCCTGCTTGTATGCGGTCTTGAGGTTGTGCAGCAGCGTGTTCAGCACGCCGTTTTCCACCACGGCCTTGGTATATGTGGCCACGCCCTCGCTGTCAAAGGGCTGCGATGCCATGCCGTTTTTCATCAGCGGGTCATCGATTATGGTCACTATGTCGGAGGCTATCTTGTCGCCCTCGCGATCCTTGAGCAGCGACAGGCCGTGCTGAGCCTCATCGGCGCTGAACATGTCCTCGAACGTGGAGAGCATGTCGGCCATTACGTCGTGGCGCAGCAGCACCGTATAAGCGCCCGACTTGCAGGGCTTGGCACCGAACATGGCCAGCGCCTCGCTTACGCCCTCGCGGACTATCGCGCTGGTGTCCAGCTCGTCCTTGTCGTGTACGAACTTTATGGAGAACGCATTGGACATGTCGCCATCCTGTTCCGCCATGGGTACTACAAATGCGCCCAGCGCGTTGTCGCGGAAGCTCACGTCCAGACCCAGCGTGTTCACCATGCGCACTTCGCTGCTGGAGCTAATGACCGAGCAGTCTACAACGCGCTTTATGCGCTCGTCGCGCTCCAGAGTCTGCTTTTCCATGTCAAGCGCTGCGTCTATCTTTTCGCGCGCGGTCATGTCCGCGATTGACTGGCTATACGAGTTGACCTCGGCATAGCTCTCGCTGCCCGCGAACAGGAACTCCTTGTCATCGTTATCGATCAGCTCAGCCGAGGACTTGGCGCTCTCCACCAGCCAATCTATTGACGCCTCATCCAGCACGCGCGTGGCGGCATACCCCATGTGGCCGTTATACAGACCACGCAGCCTCAGCGTTATGCTGTTTGATAGCGAGTATTCGTCTATCTCGCCGCCAAACACGGATATGGACATGTCCTCGCCTGTGGTGTAGCAGCACTCGCAGGCCTCGAACCCGGCCGCCTTGGCCGCCGCAAAAACTTTGCTGATATATTCGTTCAGTTCCATATTTGCCTCCTAATCAACGGCCGCCGCCCACGGTCATGCTGCTCACGCGGATCATGGGCTGACCCACGTTGACCGGCACGGAGCCGCTCGCCGAGCCGCACATGCCCTGGCTCATGGTCATATCGCGCCCCACGCGGTCTATCTTGAGTATTATCTCCGATCCCTTGCCCACCAGCGTAGCGCCGCGCACGGGCGTGTCTATCTTGCCATCCTTGACAAGATACCCTTCCATTACGGCGAAGTTGAACTCGCCCGTGGCAGGATTGACCGAGCCGCCGCCCATCTTGGCGGCATACAGGCCGTCGCCCATGGTGGATATTATCTCGTCCGGATCGGAATCGCCGGGCGCGATGTAGGTGTTGCGCATGCGCGACGTGGGCGCATATGCATAGCTCTGGCGGCGCGCCGAGCCGGTTACGGGCATGTTCATGCGGCGGCTGTTCAGGCGGTCTATCATGTAGTTCTTGAGCACGCCGTTCTCTATTAGCACAAGCCTGTTGGTGGGCGTGCCTTCATCGTCTATGTTGGTGGAGCCCCACTCGTTGGGCATGGTGCCGTCGTCTATCGCGGTCACGCAGTCGGAGGCTATCTTCTGACCCAGACGGCCTGAGAACTCGCTGTTGCCGCGCGCTACCGAGGTCGCCTCCAGCGAATGTCCGCAGGCCTCGTGGAATATGACGCCGCCGAAGCCGCCGTCTATGGCTACGGGCATGGTACCCGCAGGGCATACCGGCGCGCGCAGCATGGTCACGGCGGTGCGCGCCGCTTCCTTGCCCAGCGCAGCCGGGTCAACGCGCGTGTCGAACAGCTCAAAGCCCATCATGGCGCCCGGCCCTATGGAGCCGGTCTGGTTCTCGCCGCCGCCCGAGGCGACCGCCTTCACGCTCATGCGGGTGTACACGCGCCTGTCCTCTATAAACAGACCGTCGCTGTTGGCTATCACGACCGACTGATCCACGTCGCGCAGGCTGGTTATTACCTGCGATATGGAATTGTCATAAGCCTTGGCGGTGCGATATGCGTCCATGAGCTTGCGTACCTTGCGCTGGCCGGATACGTCGCCGGGCAGCAGCTTTATGGGATGCAGATTGGTGGGTATGGAGCGCGTCAGCTGCACCTGACGGCTCAGGCGCTCCACGCCCACAGCCGCAGCTGCCTTGCGTGCGCAGGACATTAGCCCCTCCAAAGTAGTGTCATTTGTATGCACATATACCGCATTCAGGCCATGATATATGCGTATGCCCGCGCCATGATCGCGCGAATTGAGCGCGCTATCCACATTGCCATCGATCATGGATATATTGCCGCTCAGCGTGTCCTCCATGAATATCTCGGCAAAATCGCCGCCGGTAGACAGTGCCTCAGCCAGCACGGCCTCAGCCGTAGCCCTTGACAACATGTTATTCCTCCCTTGCCCCGCCCGCATGGAGCGGAAATGTATTTATCTGGCGGCATGCCCGGCACAGCCGGGCCAAACGGCAGATGCCGTTCTCGCTTGCCCCATATACAAAGCGCACCCTGCGCAAAGTACCGTTACATGGCGCGCCCGCGCCGCACAGACCTGCCTTCGTCCGCGGCGGCGCACATTGGCGCGCACAACATAGTGTCATATCATCTGCGCGGACTGCCCGCGCTCAGGCGCATAAGGCGCGCTTAAATCCCTGATAGCATGTCCGCGCTGCATCTGTGCGGGACTTCCGCCATGCATCAAGGGCGATTCAGGCGCTGCCCGGCGCGCTTATTTTTGCCGCTTATTTCCCGGCTTATACATTTCTGCCAGCTGCCTGCGATACTCGCGCAGCGCGCGTATGCGCTCCTCGCCGCCCAGCTCGCCCGGCTCATAGTACGGCATGCCCCGCGCATCGTCCGGCAGATACTGTTGCGGATACCAATGCCCCGGATATTCGTGCGGATACACATAGCCCGCGCCGCTGCCCAGCCTGTCCGAGCCCGCATAGTGCGTGTCGCGCAGGTGCTGCGGCACGCTGGCATAGTTGCCCTTCTCGGCATCGGCCATGGCTCTGTCTATCGCCATCACTACCGAGTTGGACTTGGGGCTTTCGCAAACGGTTATTATTGCCTGCGCTATGGGCAAGCGCGCCTCGGGCATGCCCACGAACTCCAGCGCCGTAGCCGCCGCCGCGCAGGTGAGCATGGCCTGACCATTGGCCAGCCCCACATCCTCGCTGGCGTGCGCTATCAGCCTGCGCACGATTATGCGCGGATCCACGCCCGCGTAAGTCATGCGTGCGAACCATGCCAGCGCCGCGTCCGCATCGCTGCCGCGCAGCGACTTGCAAAAGGCGCTTAGCATGTCGTAGTAATAGCTCTCGTCCATGCGTATCATGGGGCGCTGTATGGACTCCTGCGCCACGGCCTCGTCTATCACTATGCGCCCCTGCCTGTCGGGCGGCGTGGTCAGCACGGCCAGCTCCAGCGCGCCCAGCGCCGAACGCACGTCGCCGCCCGCGGTGAATGCTATGTGCCGCGCTGCCGCATCCTCCAGCACCACGTCCAGTTCGCCGAAGCCGCGCTCCTTGTCCGCAAGCGCGCGGCGCATGGCCGTTATCAAATCCTCCTCGCCCAGCGACTCAAAGGCAAACACCCGGCATCTGCTGACTATGGCCGGGGTCATCGCTATCATTGGGTTCTCGGTAGTCGAGCCTATGAAGCGTATCACGCCCTTTTCCATGGCGGGCAGTATGGAATCCGACTGCGCCTTGTTCCAGCGATGGCACTCGTCCAGCAGCAGATACGTGGGCTTGCCGTACAGCGTCAGGCGCTCCTTGGCGCGCTTTAGCACCTCGCGCACGTCGGATACGCCGCTGGTCACGGCGTTCATCTGTTCGAACGCGGCGTTGGTTGTGCGCGCGATTATCGAGGCCAGCGTAGTCTTGCCCGTGCCGGGCGGGCCGTAGAATATGCAGCTGGTCAGCCGGTCGGCCTCTATGGCGCGCCTGAGCAGCCTGCCCTTGCCCACTATCTGGCTCTGCCCCAGAAACTCATCCAGCGTGCGCGGGCGCATGCGGTCGGCCAGCGGCGCATTGCGGCGCGGCCTGTCACCCGCACCGGCAGCGGGCTTTTCTGCCCCGCCCGCCGCGCGCTCGGCCATCGAAAACAGATCCTCCATCATCCACTACCTCTCAAAGCGATACATCCATTATATACCACGAAACGCTCACATGCAACCATCTGCGCGGCACATTTATGCGCGCATTGGTTGCATTCCCGGCGCATCGTCCCGCTTGCCGTTATGTACATGCGCGGCGCTGGCAAGAGGCGCATCTGCTCTTTTCAAGCGCGGCCATGCGCACTCAATCTCATGCTGCGCTAGCGTTCGCATACAGCCCATGCCCAACCGCACTCCGCGCTCATACCCGCGCGCATATTGACTTGCGCCTGCGGATATAACGAACTTATGTTCGCATGCAGCCCATGTCCTACTGCACTCCGCGCTCATCCCTGCGCGCTCACAGTTCCATGCCGTCGCGCACGTGCTGCGGCGATACGCCGTAGTACTTCTTGAACACGCGGCTGAAGTAGAACGGGCTGGAATAGTTGAAGCATGCCGATATCTCGGATATTGACATGGAGCTGGTGCGCAGCAGCTCCATGGCGGCGGTCATCTCGCCCTTGAGCATGTATGCCTTGGGTGCAAGGCCGGTCGCCTCGCGCGCCGCGTCCCTGAAACTGCGCTCGCACATGCCCGCCTCGCGCGCCAGCTCGCCTATGCTCAGCTTCTCGCGCCTGCCCTTCTCCAGCAGCGTGACTATCTCCTGCGGCGACATGCCGCCCGCACCCGCGCCCATGGCGCGCAGCTGCCAGTCAGCCAGCAGATAGCTTATCAGCGCGTCGGCCACGGCGCACTCGCGCGCGTCTCCGCTGCCCAGACTCACGAAGCAGCGCTCCAGCTCTATGCGCTCCTGCGCGCTCATGTGTATCTCCAGCGGCACGCCCAGCCGCTCGGGCGCACCGTCAAGCATGTCGAACTCAAACCAGTAGAATTGCCAGCCCGATCTGGACGCTGAATAGCCCGCTATGTCCAGATGCCGCACGATTATGAGGCTATTGCTCCTCAGCTCGCACGCCGTACCGTCCATAAACGACATCGTGCCTTCGCCCGTCAGCGTGCGCACGGCTATGTAGCTGCCCTCGCCCACATCCTGCCTGCGATCCACGCTATACGTATGGTCGGCATCCACATACCATACGTTTCTAAGATGAGCATGCGGCGACGGACTACTTACCTCGCGCCGCGATAGCAGATTGCGCATAAACGTCATCCTCCCGAGTTGCCTTGGCACCATTGTAGCACATTTTTGCCGAAATGTATATACCGTTGTACGATAAGGCGATGTACTTTGTGCCGCAGGCGCGCTATATTATATACATAAACCGCTTACGGAGGTGCCGAAATATGCACGATGGCATACATGAAAAGCTCACGCGCGAGGAGATGTGCGAGGGTGCGCGCAAGTATTGGGATTTTTACAACATGAAGCCCGGCGCGGGATTCTACCAGCGCGAGTTTGGCTACTACTCACTGGAAAAGTGGCAGCGCGAGGAGGGGCTGGACAGGGATGCCGACCTTGGCAAGCTCTTTGGCTTTGACCCGCAGGGCCGTGCCGACGTGGGCGGGCTGGGCTGGTGCGAGGCCGGATTCATGCCCATATTCGAGGAGAAGGTGCTGGAAGACCGCGGCGATTACGAGCTGGTGCAGGACTTTGCCGGGCGCGCCGTGCTGTGCTTCAAGGGCAGGCGCAACGGCTTCATGCCCGAATACGTCGATCACCCGGTAAAGGACATGCGCACATGGGAGGAACTGTGCCTCTGGCGCATGGACCCCGACTCGCCCGGACGCCAGCAGGCCATGGACGAATACCTGCCGGATATCATAAAGAAGGCTGGTCAGGGCATGTTCATAGGCCAGCAGGTCGTGGGCGGATACATGTACCTGCGCTCTCTGATAGGCCCCGAGCAGCTGCTGTACAAGTTCTACGACGATCCCGAACTCATACACGCCTGCATGCAGCAGTGGTTTAAGCTGGCCGACAGCGTGATAGAGCGGCATCAGAAGGTGCTGTCCATAGACGAGCTGTTCATAGGCGAGGATATATGCTACAATCACGGCCCGCTGATATCGCCCGACATGATACGCGAGTTCCTGATGCCCTATTACCAGCAGCTGCTCACCAACATGCGCCGCCGCCGCATAGACAAGTCCCGCCCGATAGGCTTCCAGGTGGACACCGACGGCTTCTGCGAGCCGGTGATAGACCTCTACCGCGAGCTGGGCATGACGCACATGAGCCCCTTCGAGGTGGCGGCGGGCTGCGACGTGCGCCGCACCGGCGAGCAGTATTCCGACCTGCGCATATCGGGTGGCGTGGACAAGCGCATACTTGCGCAGGGACCGGGCGCGATAGACCGCATGATAGACAGCATATTCCCGGTCATGCAAAAGCGCGGCGGGTTCCTGCCCACCTGCGACCACGGCGTGCCGGAAGAAGTATCGCTCAAGAACTACATGCACTTCCGCAAGCGCTGTCTGGAGTTTGCATAAGGGGCGCATCCGCCCTTGCCGGTTCATGACTTGCGCGCCTAAGGGCGGTATATGGATGTGCCGGGCAGTATATTCCGAGTAAGTTATACGCATATGTGTGCTTTAGCTATGCCTGCGCATGCAGCCGGAGCTTTAAGCCGCATATGCGTATTTTTGTCACACGGCTTGCGCTCACGCAGGTGCGCATTTCCCACGAAGCGCGCTATGCAAACACGACATACGCCGCGAGTGCGCTCATGCGGGTGCGCATTTCCCACGAAGCGCGCTATGCAAACACGACCTATGCCGCGAGTGCGCTCATGCGGGTGCGCATTTCCCACGAAGCGCACTATGCAAACACGACATATGCCGCGAGTGCGCTCATGCGGGTGCGCATTTCCCACGAAGCGCGCTATGCAAACACGACATACGCCGAGAGTGCGCTCATGCGGGCGCGCATTTCCCCCGCGTTGACACTGCGCCGCGCCGGTGCTAGAATGTATGCAATGCACGCTGCGCCCGTAAAAGCGCGGGCGCGGGAAAGGAAGATCGATATGCTGCTTTTCTTTTTGAGGCACGGAGATCC
>JBMNUB010000023.1:0-38631 GCA_050946055.1 Candidatus Fimadaptatus sp.
CAATGCGATGCCTGCAACCCGTTGCCTTATGCCAATATCTGCGCGAGCGGACATGGCTCACATGCCGCGCAGTATCTCGCCATATCTGCGCACCGGCGGCTCTCCATAAAGCGACTCATAGTCCGCGCCCAGATAGCATGCAAAGCTGGTCAGGCTCTCAAAGCCCTTGTCGCGATAGAACGCCACGTCTGCGCGCATCACATCCTCGGCCAGCGTCATGCGCTTGGGCGGGCGCTGCCAGCCGGAGAAGCGCGAGTTGTCCACCCAGTACTCGAGTACCTGCGAGTCCTTCCTGCCAAAGAAGTCCAGCAGCGCGTCTATCGGCTCTGCCTGCGCCGCGTTCTGCGGGCATTCGGCATCGTCCAGCGCCTTGAATGAATCGCGGCCTATGGGCGCATACTCAAGGAATATGCCCTCGGACGGCTTCACAATGCGAGGCACGTTGAGCGCATCCTGATAGGCGAGGTAGGCCAGCTTGCCTTTGGGGTTTACCCTGCGTATGCCGTCCAGTATGGCGTTTGCTGCCAGCAGCTGCTGGTCGGAGGGCGTGAGGCGGCTGCACTCAGGACAATGGCAGCCATAGCCGGTCACGTCGTCCAGCCAGAAGTAGTACCTGTCTGTCGTGGGCGGCAATGCCAGCGCCAATAGCTCCGCGCGGTCGGCTATGTAGCGCAGCGCGGCCTCGCTGCTGGCGCAGAAGTTGAAGTCGGCCACGCGCTCGCCGCGTTCATCCATGCGGAACCACTCGGGATGCGCGCCAAATATGCGCCGCGGCAGCAGATAGCTCAGCGCGTGCATCTCGTACTCTATGTCTATGCCCATCGACCGCGCCTGTTCATAGAGCGCCCTGCGCTCGGGCAGGCGGGCCTCCTCGATGAGATCGCGCAGGTATATGTCGGCCTGCTGGCCGCCCACGGGATGCAGCCCCAGCACGTTCAGCCCCGCAGCCTGCATCAGCTCCAGCCAGCGCGCATCCCAGTCCTGCGGGTGGATTATGGCACCGTATCTATTGCTCATATTGCTCCCTCCTCGGCATATGATTGGCTTGACTATATCACATGGCGGCGCGCATGTAAATAAGAAATCGCGCGCAGATGAAGCAGCCATGCGCGCCGCATATATGAACACATAGCAGCTCGTTGCTAAAGTCATGTTCGATTGTCTGCTTGGAACTTTTTGCATCATAAACTCATTGGGGGAAGTGGATTTGCGTGCATCCATGCCTGACCGGCTTTCGCGCTGTTGACGCACATATTTAAACATGATATACTGTCGTAAACTGCTGTGAAAGGAGATGCGTGTCATGAATAAGAAGTTGGAGGTAGCGCGCCGCTAAATATCTGTTTAATGGCGGCGCGTCGTTTATCACGGCGAAAGGAAGATATTATGCCGCTAAACTGGATGAAGGATATACGCGAAAAATCGATAGAATCTCTGCTGCTGCTGGAAGAATGTCAGCTGGAATGGATACCGCAGGATTATCTGCGCCGTCAATGGGCGCTGGTGCTGCGCGCTTATCCGCATATAGGCTGGTTCATAGCGCATAAATGCCCGGACAAAGCAGAGTGGGTAGATGCGCTTAACGCTGAGGCGGCTGCTCTGCCCGCTGTTGACGAGGCCGGTCTGCGCGCGGCGTGCGGAGATATATTGCAGGCATTTGAGGATTGGATAATATACGCGCTGGAGCCGCAGATATACGCCGGCCGGCCGCACAACGGCTGGGACGAGCGCGAGCTGACCGGGCTGTGTGACTTTGCCGGACTGCGCGTAGTGGACATAGGCTCTGGCACAGGCAAGCAGATGTTTGCGCTGGCGGGCGTGGCGCGCACGGTATACGGCGTGGAACCCGTGAGCAGCCTGCGCACCTATCTGCGCCGCGAGGCTGAACGGCGCGGATATGCGAACGTGCATGTGGTCGATGGCCTGATGTGCGCGCTGCCGTTTGAGGACGGATTCGCCGACGCGGTGGTGTCGGGGCATGTGTACGGCGATCAGCCTGAGGCCGAGCTGCGCGTACTCAAGTCTGGCGGTCTGCTGGCGCTGGTGCCGGGCAATGCCGACAGCGACAATGCCTGCCATGAATACCTGCTGGCGCAGGGCTTTCGCTGGTCGCGCTTTGAGGAACCCGGCGACGGCATGAAGCGCAAATATTGGAAGACAAAGTGACTTTGAAGATAGATAATTATCAGACTGTCACAAACCCCCCCGGAGAGCTCGGCGGGCCTCGCAGCCCGCCGACTTAGGTAGCGCCCAGCGACATGTGCGGTGGGCGCTCAGGATATTTTTACGCAGGGAAATCTCATTTCCCGGAGTAAAAATATCTACCTTGCAGTTTCCACGCCCGGAAATCAGCAGGATTTCAGTGGAAACTGAGTAGGGGTGGCAGTGGCGGGGGAGCTTCTCCCCCGTCCACGCTTGTCAAAAAGACGCTTTGACAAGCTGAATTATATATGAGCGAATAGCCGGGCGTGACCATCCCATGATGAGTTGCGCCCGGTTACTTATGTTAAAAGTCGGGAATTATTAGCACTCTCGCTCGTTGAGTGCTAAAAAGTGCTTGACAATGGCAAGGTCAGTGACTAAAATATAAACATATGGCGGCGACGCGGCAGGCGCGCTGCCCACACAATGTCATATATAGCTGGGAGGCTTTTGAAATGAACGAGAAGAAGGGTACTATCTCGATACATGCGCAAAACATAATGCCCATAATAAAGAAGTGGCTGTATTCCGACAAGGACATATTCGTGCGCGAGCTGGTCAGCAACGGCTGCGACGCGATAGCCAAGTACAAGCTGCTCGCTTCGCGCGGCGAGGCCGAGGCCGACGACAACTACGCGGTATATGTGGAAGTCGATAAGGAAAACAAGTTGCTGCGCTTCATGGACAACGGCGTGGGCATGACCGCCGACGAGGTGGAAAAGTACATAACGCAGGTGGCGTTCTCGGGCGCGACCGAGTTCATAGAGAAGTATCAGGGCGATAAGGACGGCGCAAGCGGCATAATCGGCCACTTCGGTCTGGGCTTCTATTCGGCGTTCATGGCGGCTGAAAAGGTCGAGATAGACACGCTGAGCTGGCAGGAGGGCGCGACGGCCGTG
Organism: Candidatus Fimadaptatus sp.; assembly: GCA_050946055.1. Classification (GTDB taxonomy): domain Bacteria; phylum Bacillota; class Clostridia; order Christensenellales; family Aristaeellaceae; genus Fimadaptatus. The sequence goes on from JBMNUB010000023.1 coordinate 3,102, forward strand.
CGCTGGGTGTCCGAGGACGGCATGGAGTACGACATGAGCGAGGGCGAGCGCACCACGCGCGGCTCTACCATGACGCTGCACCTGAACGAGGACAGCGTGGAGTTCCTCGAGCCGGCGCGCATACGCGAGGTGCTGGACAAGTACTGCGCCTTCATGCCCACGCCCATAATGCTCAACATAATCGGCGAGACCGAGCAGGTGCGCGTGGACGAGCCTGAGGAGGTCAAGGAGGGCGAGGAGCCCAAGGAGCCCAAGTACGAGACGCGCCTTGTGGGCCCGCGCCAGATAAACGACACTCATCCGCTCTGGCTCAAGATGCCCAAGGACGTGACCGATGACGAGTACAAGGCGTTTTATCACAGGGTGTTCCACGACTATGACGATCCGCTGTTCTGGATACACCTGAACGCCGACTATCCCTTCAACCTCAAGGGCATACTCTACTTCCCCAAACTCAAGAACGAGTTTACCGCCAATGAGGGTCAGATAAAGCTGTTCAGCGGTCAGGTTTTCGTGGCGGACAACATAAAGGAAGTCATACCTGAGTTCCTCATGCTGCTCAAGGGCGTGATAGACTGCTCCGATCTGCCGCTCAACGTGTCCCGCTCCTTCCTGCAGAACGACGGCTATGTGCAGAAGATGGCCGCTTACATAACCCGCAAGGTCGCCGACCGTCTGGTCAGCGAGTTCGAGAACAACCGCGAGCAGTATCAGGGCTATTGGTCGGACATCAATCCCTTCGTCAAGTACGGCTGCATAAAGGACAAGAAGTTCTATGACCGCGTGAAGGGCGCGCTGATATTCAAGACCGTGGATGGAGACTTCCTGACGCTGGAGGAGTACAAGCAGAAGAACCCTGAGAAGCAGGAAAAGACCGTGTACTACTGCAACGACGCTCAGGCACAGGCTCAGGCCGTGGAGCTGTATCGCCAGCAGGGCATGACCGTGGTGCTGCTGGATCAGATGATAGACTCCAACTTCATCAGCTTCCTTGAGTACACCGAGAGCGGCATGCAGTTCAAGCGCGTGGACAGCGACGTGAGCGGCCTGACCGAGGACGGCGCCGCCATAGACGCGAACTGGACCAGCCATCTGGAGGAGCTGTTCCGCGCCGCTACCGGCAACGACAAGCTGGAGGTGGAACTCAAGAAGCTCAAGGGCGAGGCCATGCCCGCCATGGTGATGGTGGAGGAGCAGTCGCGCCGCTTTACCGAGATGAGCAAGCGCTGGGGCGGCGGCTTCATGATGCCCGAACAGAAGAAGCTGGTGCTGAACACCGGCAATGCGCTGATACAGTATCTGGCGGGCGCGGACGTGGACGAGCGCAGCAAGCTCATGGCGCGTCAGGTATACGATCTGGCCGAAATGGGTCAGGCTCCGCTGGACGGCGACGCGATGCTGGCCTTCGTAAAGCGCTCCTATGAGCTGCTGGCGCTGCTGGCCGATGCCGGTAAGTAAGATGCCCATATAGCGGCGGGACATAAGACCGCTGCGGAGGCTCAAGGGACTAACAGCACTGCAATGTTGATATATGCGCTTCGGAAATGCACTTCCGGGGCGCATTCTTGTATATGTACGAACGTTATTTATGATATGATTCGGATATGCACGTTAAATGTTTTGATGGGGTTGAAATGCGCTCCTTTATACAGTATAATGCCACTTAATATACATAAGGAGTGTGCAAGGCATGTACAAGGATGAAGTCAGCGCGTATTATGACGCAAACGTGCAGGCGGAATGGGAGCGCATGGAGCAGCATCCCGTGGAGTTTGTGATAAACAAGCACTATATAGACAGTTACGTCCGTCCCGGCATGCGCGTGCTGGACATAGGCGGCGGGCCGGGCAGGTACAGCCTGCATCTGGCACAGCGCGGCTGCGAGGTGACGCTGCTCGACCTCAGCGCTGGCAATGTGGAGTTTGCCAAGGCCAAGGCCGAAAGCATGGGACTGAACATTCGCGCCGTGCAGGGCGATGCCTGTGCGCTGGGCGAGCTGGCGAGCGGCGGGTTTGACGCGGTGCTGCTCATGGGGCCGCTGTATCACCTGCTAAAGTGGGATGAGCGCGCGCAGGCGGCGGAGCAGGCATATGCGGCGCTGCGCGACGGCGGATATGTGTTTGCGGCTTGCATAAACAGCTACGCGGGCATAATGTACTACCTGCAAAACGACCCGACGATTATATTTGCCGAGTCCGAACAGGAGTACGTGGCGGCGGTGGAGCGCGGCGAATCGTACAGCGGAGCGGGATTTACGCAGATGCACATGATGGGCTGTGATGAGTTCACCACGCTTATGGGCAACGCGGGCTTTAAGCAGCTCCACATTGCAAACAGCGAAGGCATGTGCTCGCCGCGCGAGCCCGACATAGCCAAGTCGCCCGAACTGCTCAAGCGCTGGATAGAGCTTTCACTCAATGTGTGCGAGCGCCCCGAACTGCTGGGCATGGCGGAACATCTCCTGTACGTAGGGAGAAAGTGAAGCGTGCAGCGCGAGGTGTGCAAAAGCGTCTCGCGCGGCAAACTGCATTGCGCGGGATTATCACAGTACGATGTGCGGGCGTGCAAAATATGGCGTTCATGTCGCGATAGCCAGCAGCAAAGCCTTATACATCCGAAATGCTCCGCAGACGCGGCTTGCTCTGAAGGGTGCCAAGCTCAACGCAACTGGAATGCTTCGCAGAAGCGGCAGGCTCTGAAGGGGGCCAAGCTCAGCACAGCTGGAATGCTTTCAGCGTGAGCATTGCCGGTGAACGTGCAGCAATGAGCATACAGTATAAGCATCAAAAGCGCATCGCCCTCACGCAGATATCATGCGAAAGGGCGATGCGCCTCTCTGTGCCAATGTTGCTGGGACTGCCCGCTGCTACATGAGGTTCTCCCAGATCAACTCCTCCTTGTGCAGCAGATGGTCGAGGTGCTCGCCCAGCTCGCCCGAGGCCAGCATCAGCCCGGTGTAGTTGCGCTGGCGCGCGAGCTGCCATATGTCGGTCACGGTCAGCGACACGTTGTCCAGATCCTCGTGCGGTATAAGCGCCGCCAGCGAGGGCATGAGCAGCCGCCAGTCCTGCCAGAGCGCCTGCGCGGCGCTGTCCGCTCCGCGCGCATCGCCTGCGGCGGCGGCCTGACTCAGCCGCCCGTTGTGCGCAGCCATCTGCGATACGGATGAGTTAAGCACATCGGTGCTGTATGCGCTCAGCGCCGCCATGAGCAGCACTATCGCGCATATTGTGGCCAAAGTCGCTCTCATGGCATGTCCTCCCGGCTGAGCGGCTGCGCGCGGCAGATGCGGCCGCCGTAGTCCTGCGCGTACAGCCTGCCCTGACGGTCCACGGTGCAGAGCAGCGCGTTTTCGGGCCTGAGCGACAGCGCGCTCAGCTGATTGCGCAGCCATGTCTCGTCCTTGCCAAGCAGCTTGAGGTTCTCATCATCGGGCTTGCCGTCCAGCACCAGCACCAGCGGCGCGCCTTCGGGGCCGGGGCTTATGTTCATCTCGCAGGCGGTGGGCGGGCGCTCGCCGGACGAGGGAAAGGCCGAGAGCTGGCCGTTTGTCTCCAGTATGGCCGTGCCTGTCTGCGCTATGTCCAATTGGCCCGCCATGCGCAGCGCCTCCATGAGATCGCTCACCGAATAGCACTGCCGCTTGAGTTCGGCATGGTCTATTGCGCCATCCTTCATCAGCATGGCGGGCCGCCCTGACACTATGCGCCGCACGGCGGGAAACTTGCAGCTCAGCAGCGCAATTATAGAGTTCATGAGCAGCAGCGCCAGCATGGGTACTATGCCGTACAGCAGCGGTATGCCTATGTCGCTGAGCGGCGCGGCGGCAAGGTCGGCCATCAGCATGGCTACCGCCAGCTCAAACGGCTGGAGCTGTCCTATCATGCGCTTGCCCATAAGGCGCATCGTTATCATCACCACTATGTACATAACGGTCGCGCGCGCAAATACCATCAGCATGTCCATCTACCTCCATGCAGGTATTGTTGCCCAAATGCCGGTATCGATGCATCGCCGCGATATGCGCAAAACTATATTGACAAAAGTCTAAATAAATGCTATGATTGATTTGATGTACATCGAATAATAATCGGCGAGGTGCTATATATGAACATGGATGGCTACAATGCAGCGCTTAATGAATGGGCGCGCACGGCCATGCGCGAGGTCGAAGCTGCGCGCGAGGCGGGCGATGAGCGTGCGCTGGCCATGGCGCAGATGCGGCGAAGCATGTGCGAGGGCATGCTGCCCGCGCTGGGCAAGCTGGCGCCCGGCAGCATGCCTCTGCGCGCCGAGGAGCTTGCGCGCAGGGCGGAGGAGCTGCGCGCACAGGGCGACTTTGACAGTGCCGACCGCTGCCTTGTGCAGCGGGACATGATACTGCGCGCGTGGAGCGCGCTGAATGAAGGAGATGACAATGCATGAGCGAGGCACTTACGGTGCTAAAGGCGCTGGCTGATGACACGCGGCTCAAGATACTGCGCGCGCTGTGCGAGCGGGACATGTATGTGGAGCTGCTGGCCGAGCGCTTGCAGCTCACGCCAGCGACGGTGTCCTTTCATATGAAGAAGCTGCAGGCGGCTGGGCTGGTGGATTCGCGCCGTGAGCAGTACTATACCGTGTATTCGCTGCGCGGCGACGTGTTTGCGCTGACGCTGCGCGAGCTGATAGCGCCTGAGCAGAATGCGGATGCCGCCGAACGCCTGCGCGAGGAGCTTTACCGGCGCAAGGTGATAAAGGCGTTCATGCCCGACGGCTATTGCAAGGTGATGCCTGCGCAGATAAAGAAGCGCATGATAATCTACGAGGAGATATTCGCGCAGTTTGAGGTGGGGCGCACCTACACCGAGCGCGAGGTCAACGAGATAATATCGCGCATACACGAGGACTACTGCACGGTGCGGCGGGGGTTCATAGGTCTGGGCTGGATGACGCGCGCGGGCGGTATGTACACCGTGCTGGGCGTGCGTCCGGGCGGCGACATACTGGGCTGAGATGGGCGGCGGCGCTTAGACTATGCGCATATGCGGTGCGGGATAAACTGAGCGTGTTTGTTTGCAATGAACATGTATGCTGGCAGGTACTCATGCCGTAGACTTGGGAAAAGCTGTTCATGCTATGCGCACAATACCCATGCGGCGTAGCGCATACATACAAAACGCAAAGGTGCGCGTTCCTGCCAATGTTTCGGCGGGAACGCGCACCTTTTGCGCTGCGTATTGTTAAGACGGCGTGCTTGCTGGGAAATTTGCCATTGGCTCAGCTGCGTTGGCTATGGTACTTGATAAGCTGCTGCCATGCTGTGCGCCTTGCCTGTGCAGGCAGGGCTATACGACGCGCCACAGCATCACGCCTTCAGCATGCGCTTTAGGAACATGCCGGTATAGCTGATTTCGCTCTTGCATATGTCCTCGGGCGTGCCTTCGGCAATCACCATGCCGCCGCCGTCGCCGCCCTCCGGCCCCATGTCGATTAAGTGGTCGGCGGTCTTTATGAGGTCGAGGTTGTGCTCTATCACGACCACGCTGTTGCCGGCATCGGTCAGCTGCTGAAGCACGCGCTCCAGCTTCTCCACGTCCGCCATGTGCAGGCCGGTCGTGGGCTCGTCCAGCACGTACAGCGTCTTGCCGGTAGCGCGGCGGCTCAGCTCGGTGGCCAGCTTTATGCGCTGCGCCTCGCCGCCCGACAGCGTGGTGGAGGGCTGACCCAGCTTCACATAGCCCAGTCCCACATCCACCAGCGTCTGCAGCTTGTTGCGCAGGCGCGGCAGGTTCTTGAAGAACTCCAGCGCTTCGGCGGCGGTCATCTCCAGCACGTCGTATATGTTCTTGCCCTTGTAGCGCACTTCCAGCGTCTCGCGGTTGTACCTGTGGCCACCGCAGACCTCGCACGGCACGTATATGTCGGGAAGGAAGTGCATCTCTATCTTGACTATGCCGTCTCCCGAGCAGGCCTCGCAGCGCCCGCCCTTCACGTTGAACGAGAAGCGGTTGGCCTTGTAGCCGCGCGCCTTGGCATCGGGCGTGGAGGCGAACACGTCGCGTATCAGGTCGAACAGTCCGGTGTAGGTGGCGGGGTTGGAGCGCGGCGTGCGGCCTATCGGCGACTGGTCTATGGCGATTATCTTGTCCAGCTTGTCAAGGCCGTCTATGCCATCGTGCGGGCCGGGGCGGGTGTGGGCGCGGTTGAGATCGCGCGCGAGGGCCTTGTACAGTATCTCGTTGACCAGAGAGGACTTGCCGCTGCCCGACACGCCGGTCACGCATGTGAACACGCCCAGCGGTATGTTAACGTCTATGCCGCGCAGATTGTTGGCGCGCGCGCCGCGTATCTTAAGCCAGCCGCGCGGCTCGCGGCGGGTCTCAGGCACGGGTATTGAGCGCTTGCCGCTTAAAAACTGGCCGGTTATAGAGTGCGGATCGGCCATTATGTCGGCGCATGTGCCTTGCGACACCAGCCTGCCGCCGTTCTCGCCCGCGCCGGGGCCTATGTCCACTATCCAGTCGGCGGCGCGCATGGTGTCCTCGTCGTGCTCGACCACTATGAGCGTATTGCCTATGTCGCGCAGATCTTTGAGCGTCTTTAGCAGGCGCTCGTTGTCGCGCTGATGCAGGCCTATGGACGGCTCGTCCAGTATGTACAGCACGCCCACCAGCGACGAACCTATCTGCGTGGCCAGACGTATGCGCTGCGCCTCGCCTCCCGACAGCGTGGCGGCAGCGCGCGACAGCGTCAGGTAATCCAGTCCCACATCGCGCAGGAAGCCCAGACGCTGGCGTATCTCCTTGAGTATCTGCGCGGCAATCATCTGCTGGCGCTCGGTGAGCGTTAGCCCCTCTATGAACGAGAGCGAATCGCGTATCGACATGTCGCTGAGCTGCGCTATCGATATGCCGCCCACCGTGACCGAGAGCGCCTCGCGCTTGAGCCGCTGGCCGTGGCACTCCGGGCAGGGAGTATCGGCCATGTACTGCTCATACTCCTCCTTCATGGAGTCGGACTGCGTCTGATTGTAGCGGCGCTCGATGTTTGGCACCAGCCCCTCAAACGGCGATGCGAATACGCCCCAGCCGTTCTCGCGCTTGTAGCGCACTTCCAGCTTCTCGCCGCGCGTGCCGTAGAGCAATATGTCTATCATCTTGGGGTCGAGCTGGCTTAGCGGCGTGTCCATGCTGAAGCCGTACTTCTGGGCTATGGCCTCAAAGAACGCGCGCGCCGTGGAGTCGGGATCGTCCGAGCGCCAGCCCGATATGGATATCGCGCCCTGATTAAGGCTCAGCGAGGGGTCGGGTATTATCATGGCGGGGTCTATCTTGTGCAGCATGCCCAGACCCGTGCAGGCCGGGCACGCGCCGTAGGGGTTGTTGAACGAGAACAGGCGCGGCTCCAGCTCGCCTATCGATATGCCGCAGTCGGGGCAGGCGTAGTTCTGCGAGAACAGCATCTCCTCGCCGTCCACTATCGCTGCCAGCACCAGCCCGCCGCCCAGGCGCAACGCGGCTTCCAGCGAGTCGGTCAGGCGGGTCTTTATGTCGGGGCGCACTATCAGGCGGTCTATGACCACCTCTATCGTGTGCTTCTTCTTTTTGTCCAGCGGGGGAGTGTCGCCCAAATCGTATATCTCGCCGTCTATGCGCACGCGCACATAGCCCTGCTTGCGCATGTCCTCAAGCACGCGGTTGTGCTCGCCCTTGCGCGCGCGTATCACCGGCGCAAGTATCTGTATGCGCGTGCGCTCGGGCAGCGCCATTATCTGATCGACCATCTGATCCACGGTCTGCTGGTTTATCTCGCGGCCGCACTCGGGGCAGTGCGGCGTGCCTATGCGCGCATAGAGCAGGCGCAGGTAGTCGTGTATCTCGGTCACCGTGCCGACGGTCGAGCGTGGGTTCTTGCTGGTGGTCTTTTGGTCTATGGATATGGCGGGGGAAAGGCCGTCTATGTAGTCCACATCGGGCTTTTCCATCTGCCCCAGAAACTGACGCGCGTATGACGACAGCGATTCGACATAGCGCCGCTGGCCTTCGGCATATATGGTGTCGAACGCCAGCGAGGACTTGCCCGAACCGCTCAGCCCTGTGAACACTATCAGCTTGTCGCGCGGTATCTCAAGGTCTATGTTCTTCAGGTTGTGAGCGCGCGCGCCCTTTATGACTATGCTTTGACGCATCTGCAATGTCTCCTTGAAAAGGTAGGATGGTGGATGTGCGCTACGCTATGCGCGGCGCACGCGGTATATTTATATTAGGAAGAAACGCCCGCCGCGCATAGCGGTACGGGGTAGCATGCCTAACGCGCGTAGCATCTGGCGCGCCGGACTTACATTCCTGTAAGAACGGAGCATGTCAGGTTCATATCGCGTCAGCAATTTGCCTGTTGGCTGCGCAGCGCGGGCAAGACATGTCGTGTCAAGCGACCATGGCGGGCAAGCTCAGGCGTGCGGCCTGCATATCGCGATGAGCGCCTGGCACGCCCGCGCGTCATCTTAGACGCATTATGCCCGCGATGCGCCATGCGCATTACTTGCGCTTGCGGCGGGAGCGGCGCTTGGGCTCGGTGGTCTGGGCAGGTACGGTCTCGCCCTTCAGCTCCATGAGCTGGTCGCGCAGCTTGGCGGCGCGCTCGAAGTCCAGACGCGCAGCGGCTTCCAGCATCTTGTCCTCAAGCGACTCTATGGCCATGCGGCGCTCCTCGTCGCTCATGGCTACGGCAGACTCCGCGCCCTCCTCGGCGGGGCGGGTTATCTCCATCATTTCGCGCACGGCCTTGCGCACCGACTGCGGCACTATGCCGTGCTCCTCGTTGTAGGCCATCTGTATGCCGCGGCGGCGGTTGGTTTCGCTTATGGCGCGGAACATGGAGTCGGTCACGGAGTCCGCGTACATTATCACGCGCCCGTCCACATTGCGCGCCGCGCGGCCTATGGTCTGTATGAGCGAGGTTTCGGAGCGCAGGAAGCCCTCCTTGTCGGCGTCAAGTATGGCGACAAGGCCGACCTCGGGCAGGTCAAGACCCTCGCGCAGCAGGTTTATGCCCACAAGCACGTCGTGTTCGCCCATGCGCAGCTCGCGCAGTATGCGTATGCGGTCGAGCGTCTCCACGTCTGAGTGCATGTAGGTCACGCGGATGTCCATCTCCTTGAGATAGCCGGTCAGGCTCTCTGCCATGCGCTTGGTGAGCGTGGTCACAAGCACGCGGCGGCCAGCCTCGACCTCGCGGCGTATCTCGCCCAGCAGGTCGTCCACCTGATTGCTGGCGGGGCGCACGACTATCTCGGGGTCGATTAGCCCTGTGGGACGGATTATCTGCTCCACTATCTGCTGCGTGCGCCCCAGCTCGTAAGGGCCGGGCGTGGCGCTTGTGTATATGGTCTGACCTATCTTCTGCTCGAACTCGTGGAACTTGAGCGGGCGGTTGTCAAACGCCGAGGGCAGGCGGAAGCCGTAATTGACCAGCTCGGACTTGCGCGCATGGTCGCCGTTGAACATGGCGCGCACCTGCGGCACGGTCACGTGGGACTCATCTATGAACAGTATGAAGTCATCAGGAAAATAATCCAGCAGCGTGAACGGAGCTTCGCCCGGCTGCCGTCCGTCAAAGTAGCGCGAGTAGTTCTCTATGCCGGAGCAGTAGCCTATCTCGCGCATCATCTCTATGTCATATCGGGTGCGCTGCTCTATGCGCTGCGCCTCTATCAGGCGCTCGTCCTGCTTGAACTCGCGCACGCGATTGTCCAAATCGCGCTCTATCTCGACTATGCCGCGCTCCATGGCGTCGCGGTTGGTGACATAGTGCGAGGCGGGGAATATCATGGCATGGCTCAGGTGCTCGCGCACGGTCTGCGTGGTGGGATCGACATGGGATATCCTGTCTATCTCATCGCCGAAGAACTCCACGCGCACCATGTCCTTCTCGCTGCCCGCGGGCATTATGTCCACGACCTCGCCGCGCACGCGGAATGTGCCGCGCTCGCTCTCGAAGTCGTTGCGCTCGTACTGTATCTCCACGAGCTTTCGCAGCAGCTCGTCCCTGTCCAGCTGCATGCCCTCGCGCAGCGACACCGATAGCCCTGCGTACTCCTCCGGGTCGCCCATGGAGTATATGCAGCTCACCGAGGCCACGATTATCACGTCGCGGCGCTCGCTCAGCCATGCCGTAGCGCTGTGGCGCATGCGGTCTATCTCGTCGTTTATGGCGGCATCCTTCTCTATATATGTGTCCGACGAGGCTATGTAAGCCTCGGGCTGATAGTAATCGTAATAGCTGACGAAATAGCCGACCGCGTTTTCGGGAAAGAACTCCCTGAACTCCTCGGCCAGCTGGGCAGCCAGCGTCTTGTTGTGCGCTATGACCAGCGCGGGGCGCTGCAGGCGCTGTATCACGTTGGCCATGGTGAAGGTCTTGCCCGAGCCTGTCACGCCCAGCAGCACCTGATCCTTCATGCCGGACTCAACTCCGCGCACCAGCGCGTCAATGGCCTGCGGCTGGTCGCCGGTGGGCTGATATTGCGAATGCAGCTTGAACTCCATTTGGTATCACCTCGCATAGTATGCGCGCCGTCTGCGCGCGCCGTGCTTATTATGATACCACATATCCGGCCCATCTACAATCTGCGCGGCGGCCTGCGTAAAAAATTGACGCGGTGTTCGCCTTGATCCGGCGCGGGCAATGCCTTGCATCGCGCGGAGCAAAGCTAATATGAGCAATAAGCCTGCACAGCGCTCAGCCCAATGGCGCGCATGGCGACATGCGGCAGACGATTAAGCCGAACTGCCGCATACAGCGTCCAAGCGCAGGAGCGCATCGCACACGCTTGCGCGCGGCGAAACCTGCAGAAAAGAGCCTGTCCGCAGCCTTGCCGCAGCGCATGTTACCCCCGCAGCCCGCCGCTTACGCCGCAGCAGCGCTGAGCAGCGGACAGACCGTCAACCGCTTACATCGCGGCATATCCATAGATGTATAGCTCTGGTAAAATTGTAAACTCCATGCAAGTTTTTTTGTCCTTTTAATTGATTTGCTATCGCCTAAAGGAGAACTGTGGTATACTAGATTGAAGTGCTGTCGAGAGAAGCCGCTTTTGCGGTGGGAAGAGGGAACTTTGGGCATGCGTGAGCCGCGTATCGTACTGGCCTCGCAGTCTCCGCGCAGGCGCGAACTGCTGGGCCGATTGGTGGATGAGTTTGAGATAATACCTGCGCTCTGCGCCGAGACAGCGCAGGGCGTTCCTGCGCGAGTGGCGCTGCAAAACGGCTATGACAAGGCCATGGACGTGTTTATGCGCGAGCGCGATGCGCTGGTCATAGGCGCGGATTCGGTGGTGGCTATAGACGGTCTGGCGCTGGGCAAGCCGCGCGACGAGGAGGATGCGCGCCGCATGCTGAGGCTGCTTTCCGGCAGGAAGCACAGCGTGTTTACCGGCATGTGCGTGGTGTCGGACAGGGGCTGCGCTGCGCGGCTGGACGAGACGCGGGTGGAGTTTATGCCGCTGGATGATGCGCGCATAGACGAGTACATAGCCACGGGCGAACCCATGGACAAGGCGGGCGCTTACGGCATACAGGGTCTGGGCGGCGCGTTGGTGCGCGGCTATGAGGGCGATTATGACAATGTGATAGGCCTGTGCGTAAGCGGGCTAAGGGACATACTGGAGCAGAGGTTTGGCATGAACACAGTGCCGCGCTGAGCGGCGGTCGAAAGGCGGAGGTAGAGCCGTGGCATACGATCAGCAAAATGGCGGAGCACGCGAGGGCGAGGAGCGCACGGCCGCGATAGACGCGGAGACGGGCGAGGCGACCGGCGAACTGGAATACAGCGCCCGCAGCCGCAGCGCGGCTAAGAGCGCACCCGTGTTCGACAACGCGGAGCGGCAGGATGAGGGCGAAGCTCCCGGGGATGACTACTACGACGAAGCGGAGCCGGACGGGCAGGACGCATACGGCGCTGAGGATGCGCCCGAGGGCGACGAGGCGGATGCCTACGAGGACGATGCCGAAGCCCCATACCGCGAGCCTGCACCCGCGCCCGGGCGCGCCAAGGGTCGCGGTAGCAGGAAGGGCGGAAGCGCTGGACACAAGCGCGGGCAAAGGCGCAATGAACAAAGGGGCGCAAAGCGCAGCAAGCGCGGCGCGATAGCGGCGCTGGTGATAACGATAACCACTCTGGCGCTGGCGGCGGTGCTGGCGCTGGACTTTACCGGCAGGGATGGCCTGCTTGCAGGGCCGCTGGGCGCGGTGCTTGCGCCCATGCAGCGCGCGGTGACGTCCGTGACAAGCGCCGTGGGCAAGAAGCTGGATGCGTTCAACTACAACGAGCAGATGGAGCGCGAGCTTAACTCGGCGCTGCAGGAGCTGGCCACTATAAACACCAAGGTGGCGCGCTATGACGAGGTAGTGGCCGAGAACGAGCGGCTGCGCTCGCTCATGGGCAGCTATGAGAAGTATTCGCAGTATCAGCCCATGTTCGCGCGCGTGATAGGCAAGGACACGGGCAACTGGTTTTCCAACTTCACCGTGGACAAGGGCTCGTCCAACGGCGTTACGCTGGGCATGACGGTCATGAGCGCGGACGGCGTGGTGGGGCGCGTGGTCGATGTGGGCATAAACTATGCCAAGGTCATGTCGCTGATAGACGGCTCCAGCGGTGTGGCGGCGCTAATTGAGCGCAACCGCGACAACGGCGTTGTGCGCGGCATGGTGGACGATACCACGGGCGAGGATCTGCTGCAGATGAACTATCTGCCCGACGTAAACGACGTGCGCACGGGCGACACCGTGCTTACCAGCGGTCTGGACGGCGTGTTCCCCAAGGGACTGCCCATAGGCACTATAACTCAGATAAGCCGCCAGTCCTCGGGGCTGTCGCAGTACGTTGTGGTCACGCCCTTTGCCGACTTTGAGCATATCGAGGAAGTGATACTGCTCAAGCCGCAGAGCTGATGGGGGTGTTTGTTTGCTTGCCAGGTTCAAATGGTTGATAGCGGCGCTGTGCTTTGTGATACAGTATACCGTGCTGCTCATGCTGCCCATAAATGTGTATCCGGACGTAGCGCTGGCGGGCGTGTGCGCGCTGGGGCTGATATACGGCCCGGCTGCGGGCATGTTCTATGGCGCGTGCGTGGGCGTGCTGGCGGGGTCGCTGTTCACGCTGTCACTGTCGCGCACGGTGCTTACTTATGCGCTGCTGGGTCTTGGCTGCGGCTGGCTCAGCTTCAAGGCGCGCTCAAGCAGGTTCGCGCTGCCGGTGATAGCCGTGGGCGCGGCGCAGCTGCTAAGACAGTTTGTGGACATAGTGGTGCTGATGATATCGCGCACGCACTTTGATACGTTTACGCTGATAAACAGGCTGGCGGTGTCCACGTTGCTGACGGTGCTGTGCGCGCTTCCGATATATTGGCTGCTGTACAGGAGCAATTTCAAATATCACGTCATAGGCAAGCGCGTGGGCAAGTGACATTGTGGACGGGGGAAAAGCTTTCCCGCCAATGTCAGCCACGCCGGTTTTTGCTTAAATCATCACGGATTTCCGGGCGCGGAAACTGCAAGAAGGCTTAAGCTGTTTTGCTAGGGAAAATAAATTTCCGGGCGTAAAATGGCCCTTGGCTCACCGCGCATGCCGCTGTGCCGAATTGAAAGCCAACGTGATTGCGCCCGGCTGAAAGTTCTCTGGACGCTTACAGTATTGCGCGCGGCAAATACCTCACGCATTGCGCCCGCTTTTCTTAGAAGGATGTGGTCAAGATAAAGGGCAACAAGTTTTCCGGCCGGTATTTCACGGTCATCACTGCCATGCTGTGCCTGTTCTGCCTGCTGGCATTGCAGCTGTACAATCTGCAGGTGGTAAACGGCGAAACGTATGAGAACATAGTCGAGGACAAAAAGACTCAGACCAAGACCATAATAGGCCAGCGCGGCAGCATATTGGACGTGAACGGCATACCGCTGGCCGTGGATCAGAAGTGTTACAACGTGCGCTTTTACCGCGACCCCAACCGCCGCAGCAATGACGACCGCGCGGAGTACACTCAGGTGCTGCTCAAGGTAATAGACATAGTCGAGCAGAACGGCGGCAAGACCATAGACGAATTCTGGCTGAAGCGCGATGAGACCGGCAAGTGGGTGTTCGACACCGGCACAACGCTGGCCAGCGCCGCAAAAAAGCGCGAGGAACAGTGGCGCGCCAACTTCGCGCTGCAATACACGCCTCAGGACAAGCTGTTCGACTCGCTGTGCAGGAACTACTCCATACCTGCGGAGCTGCCCGAGTCCAAGAAGATACAGGTGCTGGCGCTGTGGCAGGAATCGCGCATGAAGAACTTCCTGTCCGAGCCAGTCACCATAGCCTACAACGTCAGCCTCAAGACTGTGGCCGAGATAGAGGCCATGACCAGCGAGCTGGACGGCATATCGATAGAGGAGAGTACCACGCGCGTGTATCCGCGCGGGTCGCTTGCCGCCCACGTGATAGGCTACATTGGCTCGATATCCTCCGAGAGCAGCATGGCCGAATACAAGGAGAAGGGCTATCCCACCGACGCCAAGGTGGGCGTTACGGGAATAGAGTACTCCATGGAGGATCAGCTGACACCCAACATATCGTACCGGCAGGGCAAGCGCGTGGTCGAGGTCAATTCCCTGGGCAAGGTCATACGCGAGCTGAGCTATGAAGAACCGTTGGACGGCAATACGGTCGAGCTTACGCTGGACACGCGCCTGCAGTCGGTGCTGGAGACGGCGCTGCGCGAGAACATAGAGATAATCAATGCCGAGCAGAAGAAGCTCTATGCCAGCGAAAAGTGGCAGGACGCCAACGCCAAGAAGCTGGAGAATCTGGGCGACAAGAAGCTGCAGTTCGCCGAGACCGGCGCGGCGGTGGTCATGGATCCCAATAGCGGCGCAGTGCTGGCCATGGCCAGCTATCCGGACTACGACCTCAACTGGTTCGTGTCCGGCACGGACGGCGACAAGCTCAGCGAGCTGTTCAAGGATGAGCGCAATCCCATGTTCAACCGCGCCATATCCGCAAAGGACACGCCCGGCTCCATATTCAAGATGTGTACGGCGCTGGCGGCGCTCATGGAGGGCGTGGTCACGCCCAACGAGAAGATAGACGATCTGGGCAAGTTCACGGGTCTGGACACCACTCACCAGCCGCGCTGCTGGGTATATCCCAACTATCAGCGTCACAGCGATCAGGATGTGGTGGCGGCGCTAAAGAACTCCTGCAACTACTACTTCTACACCGTGGGCCTGCGCCTGGGCTCGACCAACCTGAGCAAGTGGGCGGCGCGGCTGGGACTTACCAGCAAGACCGGCATAGAACTGCCCAGCGAGTCCACCAGCTTTGTGGGCAATCAGTCCACGCTGTACGACGCCGACCGCGCCATAGGCAGCCAGAACACCAGCAAGCCGCAGTATGCGGCCAACAGGATAAAGGCGCTGCTGCGCGACGTGGGCGAGGAGATGCAGATAACCTACGACGAGGATCGACTGGATCGCGTGGCCAAGGAGCTGCTGGACATAGTGACCGAGGAGCCTACCAAGGCCACATGGCCGGCGCGCATACGCTCCATACTGCTTCAGGAGATGAACCTTACCAACGAGTACATCGCCAAGCGCGCGCTGGGTACCAAGATACAGAGCTATCTGAACGACCTCAAGTGGACCGACTCCGAAACCATAATGTGCGCCATAGGCCAGTCTATAACTCAGGTTACGCCGCTGGCCGTGGCCAGATACATATCTGCGCTGGCAAACGGCGGCACTGTATACGATGCGCAGATAATCGACCGCATAGTATCCCCGTCAGGCGAGGTCATACTGGATAAGCAGCCCGTTATCGCCAGCGAGATAGACGACAGTCAGGGCTATCTCAAGTACATAAAGAACGGCATGCACTCGGTTACCAGCCTTGAGGACGGCGGCACGGCAGCCAAGTACTACGCCGACAGCAAGTACAAGGATGTCATATGCGCCAAGACCGGTACTGCGCAGACCACGTCGCTAATCGACCTTGAGAATAAGAGCTGGCACGTGGCGTTTGCGCCCATAGATGACCCGCAGATAGTCGTGGTCGTGTACATACCAAACGGCTATGCGGGCGGCCTGAGCGCGTACACCTGCCGCACGGTGATAGACTACTACCTCGATCGCGAGGAGCTGACCACGCAGGATGTGCTGCCCAAGTCCGGCACGCTGGCACCTTGACGGAGGAGAAGCACATGGGCGAGAGGATTGCGATAGTCTCCGGGCGCGGCGGCGTGGGCAAGACCGCGTTCACGGCCTGCCTAGGCACAGCGCTGGCGCGGCGCGGCAGGAGCGTGCTGCTGATAGATGCAGACACCGGCATGCGCTGTCTGGACATAGTGCTGGGCATGGAGAACAAGGTCGTATATGACGCGGTGGACGTTATAGAAGGCAGCTGCCGCCTGAAGCAGGCCATACTGCGCGACGGCCAGCGGCCTGGGCTCAAGCTGCTGGCGGCTGCACAGACGCGCGAGCGCGCTGCGCTCACCGCCGGGGGCATGCGCGACATCACCTCAAGGCTGCGCGACAAGTACGACTACATACTTATCGACGCGCCCTCGGGCACGGAACAGGGCTTTGACAGCGCCTGCGCCGGTGCGGACAGCGCCGTGCTGCTCATGACCGCTGACCCGCTGGGCGTGCGCAGTGCGCAGCGCATGGTGGGGCTGCTGGAGCAGCGCAGCCTGCCTGCTCCCATGCTGGCGATAGACCGCATGCGCGCGGAACTCGTGCAGACCGGCGAGGTGCTGCCGCTGGAGCGGGTGATGGACATAATGCGGCTCAAGGCGATAGCCGTGCTGCCCGAGGACATAGAAGTGGCGCGCGCCTGCTTTACCGGCAGGCCGCTGGACGCGGACAGCCCCTCCGGCCGCGCCTATGACGAGGCGGCGCTGAGGCTGATGGGTGAGGACATACCGCTGAGCCTGCCCATGGTGCGCCCGCCGCTTGGGCGCAGGCTCAGGCGCAGCATAAAGGTGCTGCGCGGCGTGAATGAGCCGGATGTGGAGGAATAACGCGGCAGGCGCCGCATAAGGAGCGTTTCTATGGGAGCCAAGCGATCAAACGTATTCATAAAGCTGCGCTTTCGCATGTTCAGGTACTTTGACTGGACGCTGCTTTTGTGCATGCTGGCGCTTATATGCATAGGCATAGCGTCCATAGCCGCAGCTACGGCTTCGCCTGTCACGGACGATTCCGCGCCGCTGATAGACATATTGAGCAATCAATCGCTGTACTATCCTAAGCTGCAGCTCATATGGGCCATAGTGGGCATTGTGGGCACGGGCGTTATAATGGCCATAAACTACAAGTTCATAGCCAGCAAGACCAACTGGATATACTGGCTGAACATTGCGATGCTTGTGGTCGTGCTGATGGGCGAGCGCGGGCGCGGCAACATGGCGGGCTGGTTCCGCGTGGGCTCGCGCACCATACAGCCCTCGGAGATAGCCAAGCTTGCGATAATACTGGGTCTGGCGCGGCGGTTTGCGCTGTTGGACAAGCCGGTCTCCACTATGCGCGAGATGGCGTCTTTGATGATATACATAGGCATACCGCTGGTGCTGATATGTCTGCAGCCCGACCTTGGCACGGCCATGGTGTACGTGTTCATATTCGGCTGCATGCTGTTCATGTCGGGCGTAAAGATGAAGCTGTTTGCGGGGCTAATCGGGCTGGGACTTATAGGCGTGCTGGTGGGCGCGTACCTGATGGTGCAGTCGGGCAGCTTCCGATTGGAGCGCATACTGGTGTTCCTTGGCTCGGACAACGTGTCCGCCGATGCCGCCACGCAGACCACCAATGCCAAGATGGCGGTGGGTTCGGGCCGGCTGCTGGGCAAGGGCATGTTCAGTTCGGGCGCTATGAGCCAGCTGGGCTACATACCCGACGACCACACCGACTTCATATTCTCGGTGACATGCGAGACCTTCGGGTTTATGGGTGGCATGGCGGTCATAATACTGTACGCGATAATGCTTTTGCGCATGCTGGTGCTAAGCCGCCGGATAGAGGACAGGTTTGCGTCCATGACCATAGTGGGCGTTATGGCCATGCTGCTGTTCCATTTATTTGAAAACATCGGCATGGTTATAGGCGTGACTCCGGTAACCGGCATACCGCTGCCGTTCATGAGCTATGGCGGCTCCAACCTGCTGACCAACATGGCAAGCGTTGCGATAGTGCTGAACGTGTCCATGGTCTGTCAATACAGGCAGGAACTGCGTCGGCGCAAGCAGGAGCGTGCGGCCATGCAGTACGGCATGGATGCGGCGCAGCGCACGGCGTGACATGCGCGCAAGCTGGCAGGCGCGCCCGCCATGCACGGCGTGATGCGGCGGAAATGATGTGAGTGCTCGACAATGGCGGACCGTAAGATAGCTAAGCTGCTGACGGTTCGCCATTTTCTGAATGAATTTACCTGCACCGCTCGTCATACTATCAGACGAGGGAGTGATGGTATGACAACAGAGCGAAACAGCAATACGGTAATACGGGTATACACATCCAACTGCCCGCCCACAGATGATATGGAGTACGTAAAGCGCTCAGGGCGCACGCAGTGCGAGCGTACAGGCGGCGAACATGAGGCCGGATGCGGTGCGCGCACGGCTCTGCCCAAGCCGCTGCGGCGGCGCGTGCGCATCATGCGCGATGCAGAGCGCGGGCATGGCGCTCCGACGGACGGCAGCGAAGCGCGGCAGCATGAAGACGCGGCAAGCGGCAGCGCGGAGCAAGCCGATTCTGCACGCATCAGAAGTGAGGCGGGCAAGGCCCGCAGCGCCGGGCCGGGCGCGGCTACAGCAGGCACGGCGCAGGGCGCGGCAGGCGATGAGCATGCCGCCGCGCAGTGCGGCTCGTCGCCGGGCGGCACACGCAGGCGCAACCGGCGCGGTGCGGGCATGAGCCGCATTTGGCCGGGCGCAGCGCGGCGCAGGCCGGGGCACAGAGCGCGCGCCGTGAGCAGGCCCGACTACATGAAGCGCATGTCGCGCAGCACGCTGATAGTGTGCGCGGTGATAATGGGCGTGGCGGCGGTGCGCGTGCTGCCGTTTGACTGGGCGCAGCAGGCCGTGGCGGCCATGTCGGGCGCGGTCAACATGAGCGTGGATCTGGACAAGACGCTGGGCGAGCTGAAGTTCGTGCGCGAGGTCATACCCGACAGCGCCATGGTATTCTGGAGCGGCGGCGCGGGCGAGTACAGCGCGCCCTTCTCGGGCAGCGTGACGCATGCGTTTAGCGAGGATCAGCCCTGGCTGGAGTACTCCGGGCAGAATCAGGAGGTCAGGAGCGTGCGCTCGGGCCGCGTAGTGCAGCTTGAGCAGGGCGACGCGGGCGACTGGGCGGTGCGCATAGAGCATGAGGGCGGCATGGAGACGGTGTACGCCTTCCTGAGCGAGACATCGGTTCAGGAGGGGGACAGCGTGGCGGCGGCTCAGCAGATAGGCAGGGCCTCGGGCGCAAACGGCGCGCGCATATACTTTGAGATGCGCGTGGACGGCACGCCCGTAGATCCTTCGCCGTATCTGGGTAAGCTGTGATGCCGCGCGCGGGCAAGGGCGCTCTGCGCGACCTGCTGCGCAGGGAATTCGCGCCCATATGCTATGACACAGGCGAAACTGATGCAGGTGACGCTGCACAGGACGGCGAACTGATAAGCGAGCGCATGGCGGGCATAAAGCATTCAGGCGAGGAACAGACGGACATCGGTTCGGAACGTGGCTTTAGCAGGCAATCGGACGCATGCACAGTCGCAGAATGCGGTTCAATAATGCCCGCAATGGATATGCGTGACGGCATGCCGGTCGTTTCGCGCGATGCTAAAGCGCTGCGCGATGTGAGCGGGCGCAATGAGGCGCTTGCGGGCAGCGCTGAGCCGCACGGCGCGCGACAAACGGGTGGCGCAGCCAGCGCCGCGCCGCCCTGCCGCGCGGCTCAATTCGGGCTGGTGTCGGTGCATCCTGCGCTGATAGGGCTGGCGGTGCTTACGCTGCTGCTGGGGCAGGGACGGCTGCTGGCCATGACCATGGCAGTGATGGCGGTGCATGAGCTGGCGCACATACTATGCGCGCGCGCCGTGGGCGTGCCAATAGGCAGGCTGCGCATAACGCCGCTGGGCGCAGCGCTGGAACTGGATGCGCGGCTGTTGTCGCCGCGTCAGGAGGCGCTGATAGCGGGTGCAGGGCCGCTGGCGAGCGCACTGACGGTGGCTGTGCTGTGCCTCATGACGGGCAGGGGGATGGATGACGCGCTGCTTCGGGAGAGCGCGGGCATAGCGCTGGCGCTGACGCTGTTCAATCTGCTGCCGGCCTCGCCGCTGGATGGCGGGCGCATGCTGCATGCGCTGCTGCGCGCAAGGCTGGGCGAGCGGCGCGCCTGCGATGTATGCGGCGCGCTGGGCATGCTGATGGCGCTGTGGCTGATGAGCTGCGTCCTTGTAAGCGCGGCGCGGGGCGTTGTGCCGGTCATGCTGATGGCGGCGGCGTTCAGCGTATACGCGCTGGCGGCGGGCGAGCTAATGGGCGATGCGCAGACGGCGTGGCAGCTGGCTTGGGCGCACAGGGATGAGCTGGAGCGCGGCGAATGCCTGCCCGTGCGGGTGGTGGCCGTGGACGCTTCGACACCGGCGCGATCGCTGCTGGGCGGGCTGCGGCGCGGCTCGACCACGGTGTTTAGGGTCATGGACGCGCACATGCGCTGCATAGGCGAGCTGAGCGAGGCGGAACTGATATCGCGATGCGTGGACAGCCCGGATGCCGATGCGCGGGGGCTGCTGGCGATGGCGAGATGACCGCGGGCATGGTCGACATGGCTTTTGCGCGTGCCGGTGCTAAAGCACGCCAGCACTTGACGGGGGATGTTGTACAAAAGTGAAGCCTTGATATGCACAGCAGCGCTAATGACGGCTTGCAGATGCCCCGGAACGATGCGCGTGAGCTGCTGGCGATGGCGAGATGACCATAAGCGCGGCCGCATGCGCATATGCAAGGGCCGCTTGCAGCCGTGCGGGAGGGCATGGCGCATTGGGCGGGGAGCGTGCTAATGTGTGGCGCGCCTTAGATGATTGATGTGCGGCGCATTGAATGCGTCGGGCTAAACACTATGCGGAATATGTCGGCACGGGAATGCCGTGCGATAGGGTGGAAATATGCACAATATACAGCAGATAATGGACAGGTTCGAGGCGGTATGCATAAACTGGGATCTGGGGCTGCGCGTGATAGCGCCCGAGGGCAGGCTGCGCGGCGGCTTCAACACATCGGCGCTGTGCGAGGGCTGCGCGGCGCGCAAGAATTGCCGCGACGCGCTGTATGCGGGCAGCGTGAGTGTACAGCTGGGCATATCCAATATACACAGATGTCAGCTGGGAGGAGTGCTGTTTGCAGGCACGCTGATAGAGGATGACAGCGTGGCGGCGCACATAGTGCTGGGACCGTGCCGCATGTGGGACTGGGACGAGTATGCGCGCGACGAGCTGGACGCAACCTGTGCGCGGCATCCCGAGCTGTCGGGCGAAATCAGCCTTGAGGCCATGGAGCGGGCGTTTGAGGCGCTGCCGCAGATAAACTGCCGCCAGGCGCGCGACATATGCCAGCTGCTTTTCGACATATGCGCAGCCATATCGTGCGAGAGCAGCTACCTGTCGCGCCAGCGGGATTCGTATAATCAGCAGACCGAGCTGTTCAGCGTGCTGGAGGGCGACAAGCAGGGCGATACCGATGTGCATGGCTATCCGATAAGCATGGAACAGGAGCTGCTGCGCCGCGTGCGCGTGGGCGATCGCAACGGTGCGCGGGCCATACTAAACGAGCTGCTGGGGCATATACTGTATGGCGCGGGCGGCAACACCGAGGTGCTGAAGGCGCGCTCGCTGGAACTGGTGGTGATGATATCGCGCGCTGCGGTCGAGGGCGGCGCGGAGCTGGACAGATTGCTGGGCATGAACTACAACTTCATAAGCGAGCTGAGCGGCATAAGCGCGTTTGACGAGGTGTGCCTGTGGCTGGTCAAGGTGCTGGATAAGTTCATGGACACCGTGTATAGCACGCGCGCCACGCCCAATATGCTGCTGCTGCGCGGCGCGGCGGACTTTATATCGGCGCACTATTCCGAGAACATAGCTCTGGACGAGGTGGCAGAGAGCGTGCATATCAGCCCATATTACCTGAGCCATCTGTTCCGCGATGAGCTGGGCATAACGTTCATAGAATACCTGACGCGCACGCGCGTGGAGCGCGCCAAGCAGCTGCTGGCGGATGGCAAGCGCACGGTCGCCGAGGTGGCGCGCGAGGTGGGCTACGAGGATGCGGGCTACTTTTCGCGCGTGTTTAAGAAGCTGACCGGCCGCACGCCCGCCGCATACAGGCGCGCGTGAGTGCAGAAGCTGCGCCTGACTGTAAATATAGCCGCCGCCATGGCAGCAGCGCAACGGGTATGCAGCCAATGAGCGCGCCGGGAGCAAGCGAGAGAAGCATATGAACATGCCATGGGCATTGCGGCAAACGCGGCACATCCGGGTGCGCTAATGCGGAGCGGCACGCAGGAATGGGCTTGAGGGGCTGCCTGCGATTAGCGCATGCGCCTGTGCGCGGCAGTGGAGGCGCGACCTGTGGGTAGCTGTGCATGTGCGCAATGGCAGAAATCGACACTGCGTCGCCTGATTGTATCGGGCGACGCAGTGTGCATTCATTACCATGGGCATTGCGGCAAACATGGCACATCCGGGTGCGCTAATGCGGAGCGGCACGCAGGAATGGGCTTGAGGGGCTGCCTGCGATTAGGGCATGCGCCTGTGCGCGGCAGTGGAGGCGCGGCCTGTGGGTAGCTGTGCATGTGCGCAATGGCAGAAATCGACACTGCGTCGCCTGATTGTATCGGGCGACGCAGTGTGCATTCATTACCATGGGCATTGCGGCAAACGCGGCACATCCGGGTGCGCTAATGCGGAGCGGCACGCAGGAATAGGCTTGAGGGGCTGCCTGCGATTAGAGCATGCGCCTGTGCGCGGCAGTGGAGGCGCGGCCTGTGGGTAGCTGTGCATGTGCGCAATGGCAGAAGTCGACACTGCGTCGCCTGATTGTATCGGGCGACGCAGTGTGCATTCATTATATATTTTAGGGGGGATAAGACCGTTACAGCTGCTTGATGAGCTCCTTGGCCAGGTCAGCGGCGGAGGCAGCGTCGGAGGAGTAGCCGTCCGCACCGATCTCATCGGCATAGAGCTGGGTTACAGGCGCGCCGCCCACCATTACCTTCACCTTGTCGCGCAGACCGGCGGCGGTCACAGCATCGATGGTGTCCTTCATTACGGGCATGGTGGTGGTCAGCAGAGCGGACATGGCGATTATCTGAGCGCCCTGCTCCTGTATGGCGGCCACGTACTTCTCGGGGGATACGTCGGTGCCAAGGTCGATGACCTGGAAGCCCGCGCCCTCGAGCATCATGGCTACGAGGTTCTTGCCGATGTCGTGCAGGTCACCCTTTACGGTGCCTATCGCGACCTTGCCGATCATCTCGACATTGGCGGCTATCATCAGGGGCTTGATGATGTCCATGCCGGCCTTCATAGCGCGCGCGGCTATGAGCACCTCGGGAACGTAGACTTCGTTGTTCTTGAACAGCGTGCCTATCTCGCCCATACCTACGACCAGAGCGTTGTTAAGTATATCGACAGGGGCGACGCCTTCCTCTATGGCGGCGGCTACCATCTTCTTTACCTTGGGAGCGGAACCCATCTTAAGAGCGTCGGCTATCTCGCGGAAATTGGCCATTTGAACATCCTCCTGCTCAGGCTTGCGCCAAACTTGATGCTACAAGTATAGCATGCGCGGCTGCGTTTATAAATGGAGATATTTGTGCATTAGCAGGACTTTCTTGCGCACTGCACGTGCGGCAGCGGCGCAAAGCGCAGCGGGCATCAGGCAATGCGCAAGAGATATGGCGGAGCGTTTGCACAAGCCTTGTCAGGAGAAGAAGTGCGACAGCTGCGGGATGGCATGTGATTGGGAACGCAATGGAACGAAAATGCGGGCGGCTTGGAACTGGGATGTCATGCTGTTGTGGAGTAGCAGGGGGAATGCGATGAGTTGGGTTGCGGGGGCTTGGCATTGGGCTGTTGTGCTGGCGTGGAGTGGCAAGGTAGAGCGCGATGGGTTGGGTTGCGTGAGACTTAGCATTGGGCTGCCGTGCTGGCGTGGAGGGGGGCAAGGCGAAGCGTTATGTGTTGGGATGCAGGAGGACTTGGAACTGGGATGCTATGCTGGCGCGGAGTGGCAGGGATGAGCATGATGGGTTGGGCTGCGGGGGCTTGGAGCCGGGCTGTCATGCTGGCGCGGAGGGGCAAGGCGAAGCGTGATGTGTTGGGCTACTGGGGGCTTGAAACTGTGATGCTATACTGGCGTGGAGTAGCAGGGTGGAATGCGATGAGTTGGGCTGCGGGGGCTTGGCATTGGGCTGTCGTGCTGGCGTGGAGGGGGGCAAGGCGAAGCGTTATGTGTTGGGTTGCGGGAGGGCTTTGAACTGGGTTGCTATGCTGGCGCGGAGGGGCAGGGATGAGCATGATGAGTTGGGCTGCGAGGGTTTGGAGCCGGGCTGTCATGCTGGCGCGGAGGGGCAGGGTAGAGCGCGATGAGTCGGGTCGCGCAGGAGGCGGGATAGAGAAGCCTGAGCAATGCGACAGGACGCGGGGAATGCGGGAATTGCCGTGGCGATGCAGATAGGCGGCGCACGCCGATGCTGCGCAAGGGACAGCGGCAAGGAACGCAAAAAGCGGGGCATCGCGCCGCATGACGCGATGTCCCGCTTAGGTGTCATATGCTATTCCGCCCAGACGGTGCGTATGTTCAGCTGAGGCATGCGCATCTTCAGCTCGGCGGACAAGTCCCATTCGTGCGGCTTGCCTGCGCGCCCCAGCAGCAGCGTGTCCACCGAGTTCTTTTCGACAAATCCTATTATGGCATCGGCTGCGTTGTCGGCGCGCAATACCACCATGTTTGCACCGTATTGATGGCTTATTTTGAACAGGTATTCCAGCGCATCGGCTTCGCTCTGATCGCCCAGCAGATGAGCGCCCTTGCGCGCAACATGTAGCACGGACAGCAGGTCGCCCTCGCTGCACAGCATTGCGCCCTCATGTATGAGCTTCTCACAGGTCCTTTGTCCGGTCACACATACCGTGACGTGCATCTTAGTTCACTCTCCGATTATACTCGCTCCCAGTTTATCACGAAGCCGCCATGCGAAGTCACGCGCAGCATCTCGCCGGGCTGCAGATCGGGCGCGGGCTTGGATGCATCCCAGTAAAACAGGCGCAGGTCATCGCCCTTTTCCTTGGGGCCTTCGCTCATCTCAAATACATGCGCGGATACGCCCTCATGCGTGGCCAGATCGGGTGATATGCTCACAAACTCGGCCACCATCTCATGCGACATGCCGTTGTTCATGCTGCGCAGGAACCTGCGGTAGTGCAGAAGCGGAGTAAGCTTCATGCTCCAGAAAAACATTATGAAAGCGGCGCACAGGCAGGACACCACGTCGGTGGCCCACTGCACTCGGAATATGAGCGTAGGCACCAGCGCAGCTATGCTTATCGCCAGCGCTACGCAGAGCACGGTGACTATCTTCTTTATACGCGCATTGTTTACCAGCGTGTCTTCATTAGAGTACATTGCGATACCTCCATTGCGCCACCGGGTGCGGCGCGCGAATGCATACTTCTTTACTTATACTATACAACGATTCGAGGCTGTTTGTAAAGCGCAAACCGGTTTATTCATAAATTTGCCGCAATGAACGCCACAACATGGACGGGCGCACACCGTCCGGCGCGGCGCAGCGCGCGCCACGCCGGCCTTGGGCATGGCTTAAGCCGGTATGCGCGGACGGCAGCCGACCTCCCTGCCGGCGCGCGCCCTCCGGCCGCGCACCGGCATGTCGCCCGCCCGCCGTCCCTTGCGCAGGCCCTTACCTTTCAGGCAACCGCACCATGCCGCGTCGCACGGCTTCCTCGATAAGAAGCGGCTGTATAGCGGCATAAGTCCAGTTGGTAGCCAGCTCATCGCTTATCATAATCTCCTCGATCTCGCTGTGTAGCTCGCCAAATGTGCGTATATCCGCGCAAAAGAGCATGCCGAAACTCTCCTGCCCGTCAAAGTTGTCGGGCGCAGTCACGGAGTATACGCATATCGGCGCAATGTCAAAGTCCAGCGCCCCCGTCTCCTCGCGTAGCTCGCGGCGCGCAGTCTCATCTATGCTCTCGCCCGGCTCCCTGTGTCCGCCCGGAACTTCCAGCGTGATCCGGTCGCGGTGCCGGCAGAGTACCCAGCGCCCGCCGTGCTGGGCTATTATTACCGCAAATTTGAGCAGAGCGTCATCCACCGCGTCGTAAAACTTGACTTCAGTCATAAGTGCCTCCTTGTGCATTAATAAAATTCATGGTGTGGTCGAGAACGCATTACGCCTTGGATGTAGACAGGGACTTGGCGTTTGCCGTTGTTTTAGATGTGGCCTTATCCGCGCTCGGCTTTGCCTTGGCCGCAGGCTTGACCGGCGCATCGCCCACTATGCGCGGCCTGCCCTCTATAAGCCGCACCAGCTTGCCGCCCAAAGGCGCATCCTCACCGCGCAGTAGCTTGCGCGCATTGGTCGCACTTATCTCCGGTAACCCCTGCCGCTGGAGCGCGTCCTTCCATATGGTGAACTTGCAGCCCTCGCGCCAGCGCTCACAGCCAAATGCACGCGCATTCTCCAGCATGCGCGCACCGCACAGCGGACACTTAACTCCCGTCAGATAGTGCGCCTGACTGCGCCTTGGCGCTACCTCCTGCCTCTCAAACTCCACGTCCGCACTGCTGTCCTTGGCACTTTGCACTATGAACGCGGCAAAGCGCCGTATCGAGTCCAGAAACGCTTCGGGCGTGACCGTGCCTTCGCCGCGCGCTATGCGCCCCAGCGCACGCTCCCAGCGCCCCGTGGTCTCGGCAGAGCGCAGCTGCTCGGGCAGTACGCTCATGAGCTTGAACGCCTTGGGCGTGGCCCTGAGCGACTTGCCGCTGCGCTGACAGTAGCCCACTTCCAATAGCCGCTCTATCGTGGCCGCGCGCGTGGCCGGCGTGCCTAGCCCCGAATCCTTCATCGCCTGCTTGAGCTCCTCGTCATCTATCGCCCGCCCGGCGTTCTCCATCGCCTGTAATAGCGTCGCGTCCGTATAGGGCTTGGGCGGCTGGGTCCTCTTGGCCTGATGCTGCGCGGCGCGCGTCAGACGCACTTCGCCTTCGATTGCGTCGGGCAAGAGCGGCTCGCGCTCATCCTCCTCGTCCACGCCGCGATATACCGCCTTCCAGCCCATGTCAATAGGCGCATTGCCGCTGCTGAAGAAGCGATGCTCGCCCACCCGCGTGACTATCTCCGCCTTGACAAAGCGATAGGGCGGGTATAGCGCCGCCAGTAGCCGCCTGACCACAAGGTCGAATACGCCGCTCTCCTCGCGGGTCAGCGCGCCGCTTAAACGCTTGCCGGTGGGGATTATCGCGTGATGGTCGGATACCTTGCCGTCGTCAAATATGCGCTTGTTGCCCTCTGCGCCGCTGAGATTGCCAAGCGGCGCGGCAAACTCCCTGTATGAATCGGGCAGCGCATTGAGCACGCGCGGCAGCTGCGCCGCCATGTCGTGCGTCAGATGGCGGCTGTCCGTGCGCGGATAGGTCAGCAGCTTGTGCCGCTCGTATAGCGCCTGCGCCACGTCCAGGGTCTGCTTGGCCGATAGCCCCAGCAGCCGGTTCGCGTCGCGCTGGAGGCTGGTAAGATCGTAGAGCAGCGGCGGCGGCGTCTGCTGCTCTCGCCGCGATACGCGCTCTATGCGCGCACGCTGCCCTGTGACCTGCTGCGCGATGGCGCGCGCCGTGGCTTCGTCTGCTATGCGCGAGGGATTCTCGCGCGACTGTCCCTGCCATACGCCCACGTATTCGCCGTGAAGCGGCTTTAGCACATCGCGCTTGCCGCCGCGCGCGGGCTTTTGCGCATCGCCGGCGGTATCCTGTGCGCCGCTTGACATGGCAGTCTGAACGGCATCATGCGCATCAACCGATGCCGTGCCGCCATCCGCGGGCGAGAACACCGCCCGCACCTCAAAGTAGTCCTCAGGCACAAATGCGGCTATCTCGCTGTCGCGCGCGCATATCAGAGCCAGAGTGGGCGTCTGCACGCGCCCCACCGATAGCCACGCATTGTAGCGCACCGAGTAGGCGCGCGATGCGTTCATGCCCACCAGCCAGTCGGCCTCGGAGCGGCAGCGCGCGCTCTGGTAGAGCATGTCGTAATCCGCGCCCGGGCGTAGATGCTCAAAGCCGCTGCGTATGGCTTCGTCGGTCATTGACGATATCCATAGCCGGTCAAAGGGCCGCTTGCACTCGGCCATGCGGTATATGTATCTGAATATAAGTTCGCCCTCGCGCCCTGAGTCGGTGGCGCAGATTATGCGGGTTATGTCGCGGCGGTGCATAAGCTTCTTTATCACGCCGAATTGCTTTTTCGTCTTGTCCAGCACTTGCAGCGGTATCTCGCCGGGCAGCATGGGCAGAGTGTCCATGCGCCATGCGCGGTAGCGTGGATCGATCGCGTCTGGCTCGCACAGCGCCACAAGATGCCCCAGCGCCCATGATACCACCCATGTGTCGGATTCCATAAAGCCGTTTGCCGAGGAATCCCTGTCGCCGCGCACGCCCAGCACGCGCGCTATGTCGCGCGCCACTGACGGCTTTTCGGCCAACACCAAAGTCTTGCTCAAAACCCAGCCCGCCCTTCTGACAGATAGCGGCACTAAGCCGCATGGATGATTATAGCGCGCATATGGCCATAGGGCAAGCGCGGGAGTGTTATCGTGATGGGGCGGTCGGAGGGCGACGGACATTGCACGTATGAGTGACCTTGGTTATCGGAGATGCGTGAACTGCGGTGAGCGTATGGGGAGGTCGGAGGGCGACGGACATTGCACGTATGAGTGACCTTGGCTATCGGAGATGCGCGAACTGCGGTGAGCGTATGGCAACCGGCAAATGGCGGATACTTCCGGATGAGCGGCGGATGGGGACTGCGCGTCGCTTACATGCAGGCAGCCCGCGCTATGCTGCGGGCCAGGGCAGGACTTTGGCGCAGCTATGCTCATGATCAAAACTGCTCCGCCCTCTATGCAACCGAGAGCGGAGCAGATGATGCCCGTCGTACTGTGCGCTGACTGCGCGTGCGGGCGCTTGGATTTACTCTATGACGAGTATGTCGTGTATGCCGATATAGGGTATGTCAGCCGTGAGTATGCCGCCTTCAAAGCGCCAGCTCACCGGGCGCATGTCGGGGGACAGGCGCACAAGGCGCGGCTCGCGCTCCAGCCTTAGCTGCACGCGCACAGGGCCTGCGGGCGGCACATCCTCCACGAACGAGCGCTGCGGCGACAGCGGCACGCCGCTGCCCATGTTGATGAGGTTGACAAGCAGCTTGTCATCCTTGCGGCGCAGCGACACGTATACGCTGACCGGCGCGTCCACGCGCATGATATCGCAGGGGACGCGACGCAGCATGTCCTCAAACAGCGCGCGCGTGGCGGGATAGTGCGATTGCCCGTAGGCGGTGAAGAAGTCAGAGTATATGCCGATAACGCGCCCCTTGCCCAGCGGGCGGACGGTGGCCAGCGCGTATTCGCTGGCGCGGGCAAACTCGTCGCGGTCGCGCGTGTACTGGCGCATGACCAGCGGCTCGGCATCGGTAGGCACGGCGGCGCACCACGGCCCTATCAGCGTGGTAGTGCGCCTGCCTACGGGCGCATAGGGACAATTTTCGTCGGGGAGAGGACGCATCTCCACGCCCAGCACCTTTGCCATGCGCGGTGTGACCTTGGTGCTGGAGACTATCAGCGTGCCGCCCTGACGCGCGTACTCAAGCAGCGCGTCAAGCGTATCGTCCGCAAGTCCGCTCTGTTCGGGCAGCACAAGCAGGGGATAGCGATTCATGTTGGCCAGCGCGTCGGGCGTGTTCATTATGTCCACGCTCACGTGCGCGTCCATCAGCGCATGCACAGCGCCCTCGACTGCGTCGGAGCTGCCGTGAGCGGTGTTGTAGAAGCCCTCGGATGCCAGCGCGTAATAGTGTTCGGGCGCATGCAGCACCAGCGCCTGCGGCACGGATTTGCTGTCCTGACACAGCGCCTGACGCGCGCGGCAGAACGCGGCCACGTCGGCCAGCTCGTCCATGTGCCAGGCGACGATGTTGCCGGTGCGGTTGGGCGTGTCGTATATGGTGAACGCGCCGCCCGCCGACATGACTATCGCCGCCTCCTGACAGAGCGCATCGGCGCTCTTGAACTCCCAGTTGCCCATGGGGCCATAGCTGGAGAACGACCATGCCATAAGATCCCACTTTAGCCCGCGGTTGTCCATAAAGCGCGACTCTATCAGCGCCGAGCGTCCGCTCCATATCCAGGAGAAGTCGCCGCTTATATAGTCCACATCCGCGCGTATGGGGTCGGGCTGGCGTATGGAGTACATCCAGTTGGAACATACGCTGCACGCGGGCTTCAGCGCATGCACCGCGCGCGCATAGCTGTCCACATGCTCAACGAACAGGTCGCGCGTGAACGCCAGCCACTCGGCCCAGTGCGGCTCGTCCTCGCCCTCGGGCGCATGCTCTATGCCGGTGCGGCGCGTGAACTCGGCGCGGCAGCGCGGGCAGTAGCAGGGATGAGTCGCCCAGTTCTCGCCGTCCACCCAGAAGCCGTCCACGTCATACTTGCGCACCAGCTCCAGCATCTGCGGTATCATGTAGCCCTTGGTATAGTCGCTCAGCGGGCAGGTGTTGTCGTGGTCCAGCGCATCGCCGCCCGCCGCTTCGCGCGCCGACTTTATGCGCCCCCAGTCGGGGTGCGCAGCTATCGCCGCCGTATCGTATACGCCGGAATAGTGCATTATCAGCGGGATGCCCATGCGCCGCGTGGCTTCGCGCCATATGGCCAGCGCATCCTTGACTATGCCGGGTGAGGCCACGCCCACCTCAGTGGGCCATGCCGTGACGCCGGGATGTCCCTTGCAGTCACACTGCACGAAGTCGGGTTTGATCTTTTCAAACTGTGCTACCAGCTGCTCAACGCTCGCATCGCGCCCCAGATTCTTATCCTGCATGGTCGCGTGTATGTCGAAGTGCAGCCCGAAGAACGCCTTGTCATGCCATGTCATAGCTGTAGCCTCCATGTCCGGCGGCACATGCCGCCCGTGAGTCAGTCGCGTATGTTTATGAGTATATGCGCCGCGCACCGCTGCGCACGATGTAATTTTACCACAAAATGCGCCAAAGGCAACGGTAATTTAAAAATATTTTTAGCAAATACGAGCGCCTCCCCGCAGCATGCTGGAGAGGCGCTCATGTTTCAGATTGGATATGGCTGCCGAAGATGAGCCGGGGATTATCACTTATCGGCGAATGCGACCGTGGCGCTCATGCCTATGCGCAACTGGCTCACGTCGCTAAGGCTTATCAGCACTTCGTAATAGGCGGTATCGTCAACGGCCTGCGCCTGAGATGCGGCATTGCCCTGCATACCGTATTGCGCCTGAAGCGCAGCGTTGTTCTGCATGCCAGCCTGCGCCTGAAGCGAGGCGCTGTTCTGCATGCCAGCCTGCGCCTGAAGCGAGGCGCTGTTCTGCATGCCAGCCTGCGCCTGAAGCGCGGCGCTGTTTTGCATGCCAGCCTGCGCCTGAAGCGCGGCGCTGCCCTGCATGCCAGCCTGCGCCTGAAGTGCGGCGCTGCTTTGCATGCCAGCCTGCGCCTGAAGTGCGGCGCTGCTTTGCTCGGATATCTGCTGCTGGCGCGCCTTGCTCTGCGCCTTGTCGGCTTCGCTGACCGGCGATATGGACTCCACCCGTCCCGGCAGCGCATCTTCGCCACGCTGCCAGGGCAGCAGTACGCTCACATTGTCGCCTGCCTCAACGCCCTGCACATCCTCCTCGGAGAGCAGCACGCTCACGCGCAGAGAATCCAGCGGCGCTATGGTCATGACAGACGCACCCTTGCTTACGCGCGCGCCCTCGTCTGCGCTTATGTCCGATATGATGCCCGACGCGGGGCTGACTATGACGGGCGACTGCCCGCCAGACGCACCGCTTGCGGGCAGGTATTCATATAGCAGCTGGCCGCGCTCTACGACGTCGCCGGGGCTTACGCACATGCGTGTGACGCAGCCCTGCGCGTCG
This sequence comes from Candidatus Fimadaptatus sp., assembly GCA_050946055.1. Taxonomy (GTDB): domain Bacteria; phylum Bacillota; class Clostridia; order Christensenellales; family Aristaeellaceae; genus Fimadaptatus. The sequence continues at coordinate 35,353 of JBMNUB010000023.1, forward strand.
TAATCGTCGGTGGCTACCGGTATAACCGTGCCTATGCCCACGCGCTGATCGCGCTCAAACTCGTCGCTTGAGTATATGTACACGGCTTCGCCCATGTACAGCTCGCCACCCAGCGTTTCCAGCGTGTACAGCTCACCATGCATGGATATCACGCGCGCTATGGCCTTGTGCGAGCCGTCCTTCTTGCACTTGACGTACACGTTCTGCCCCATGCGCAGCAGCATGTTGCGCGGGTCATCGTCATCGGCTTCGCTCAGACTGCACACTATGCTGTACCGGCTGACCGGCGCTACGCTCAGCACCTTGCCACTGGCGGGCTGGCCGGCTTCGACCTCCACATCGGCCACGGTGCCGTCGGCGTGCGCAAACACCTGCTCTACGTCCAGCGCTATCAGCGCATCGCCTGGATGCACTATCTGCCCCGGCAACACCGGCACGTCATTTACGCGCGCATCACACTCGGCAAATACCGACACCTGCTCGGTGGCAACCACGCTGCCGTCGCATATGCCCGGCCCTGCCAGCGCCGCGCCCGGCAGCAAAATCGCGCCCACAGCGCCCGCAAGCAGCGCGCGCAGTGCATTGCCAAATCTACGCATGCGCATCACTCCTCACTCTCCAAAGGCATAAGCTCGCCGCCGGTCAGAGCGAACTCGCGCCCGGCTGCGCGCACGCTCGTGCCTAAAGCGCTTATCATATAGTCAAAGTCCTGCGAAACATAGCCCTGCGCGCGCAGAGAAGCGTATTCCGCGCCATGAAGCCCCTGCTCAGTTTCCAGCGAATAGTGAGCATCGCCGCAATTTAGCGCTATGCTCTGCGCACCGCTCCTTGCCAGCACGCGCAGCGCGTAGCCGTTAACGCGCCATGTGCCGCTTTGCACGGCGGTGAGCGTAAGCACGCCGCCCTCGTATTCGGCGCGGAAGGGCAGCGCTTCGCCCTCTGCATCTATGAGCGATATCGATATAATATCGCCATCCACCTTTAGCTCGCAAACGTCTTCGGCACCGTCCAGCCCGTCAAGCGGCAGCGCGCCGTACAGCGTCATGTCGCCATCGCCCTTGGAATGTCCGCTCGTCAGCGGCTGCCCGGGTATTATGCAGGGCGTTGCCATGGGGTCCATGCCGGGAATCATGCCCTGTGGCCAGCCGTCGGGGAAGCCGCCCGGCCAACCGCCCGGCCAGCCCGGCGGGAATGTGGGCATGGGCGTGGGCAGGGGATCGCCGTAGGCGGGCGCGTCGGGCGCAAACAGCCTCTGCTGGAGCGCATCGTCGGCTATGCCGGTGGGCTCAAGCATCAGCTGAGTCTGAAACAGCATCACGGCATCGCGCGTCTCCTCGCCGAATATGCCGTCGGGCATGCTTCCCTCGGGGTATACGAGGTACTTGAGCTCGACAAGGCGCGCCTGAAGCCGCAGCACGTCCTCGCCGGTTGCGCCCAGCTCCAGCGTGGGATATGCTGTGGGCGCAGGGGAGGGAGCGACGGTCGGCTCGCTAGACGGCAACGCGCTGGGCGCGGGCGTGGGCTGTGCGCCGGGATCGGGAGTGGCGGTCGCTTCGGGAGCGTCGCTCGTCTCGGGAGCGCCGCTCGCCTCAGGCGTGTCGCTCGTCTCGGGAGCACCGCTCGTCTCAGGCGTGCCGCTTGCCTCGGGCGCAAGCGTGACCTCTGCGGTTGTATCGGGCAGGGCGGGCGCATCGGCCAGCGCGCCGGTGGACAGCGCCGCCAGCGCTATCGCCAGCGTCAGCGCGCCGCGCCGGTGCTTATCCCTGCTGCTCATCTTCATCCGCCTCCGCTTCGTCAGAGTCAGCCTCGCCACCGGCTGCGCCATCCACGGTGCTTATGGTGGCGTTCATGCCGTAGCGCGTGTGCTCATCGGGCGTGAAGTCTATGTACACGGTGTAGGTGGCCTCGTCGCCGCTGGCATCAGTGCTGGCTATGGCCGATATCATGGTCACTACGCCCTCATAGCGCACGTCGTCGTCGCGGTTCCAGTTCAGCTCTATCGATACGGGATCGCCCACGGCTATCGAGCCCAGATCGCTCTCGGATACCTCGGCCTCTATGCGCATGGACGACTTGGGATACATTTCGGCAATGGGCGCGCCTTCCGTGGCCTGCGCGCCGGCCTGTGCGCTTATCGAGGCGACGTAGCCGTCAACGGGCGCGGTTATGGCGCAGCCGCTCATGTACAGTCCATCGAAAGAGCCATCCACAGTCTCAAACAGCAGATCGCCGCGCTCCACCTCGTCTCCGTCCTCAACGGCCAGCGACACTATCGAGCCTGTGCCGGTCACGGCGGTGGGCGTAGTGCGCGTAAGCTCGCCGCGCCCTATGCGGCTGGAGGACTTGTGGCGCTCGGTGCGGTATATGTTGACGCGCTCGCCGACTATGAATTCGCCCTCAGTCACTTCAACCGTGTAGTCCTTGCCGCTTACCGAGGTCACGCGGCCTTCGCCTTTATGGTCGCCGTCGTCGGAGTAGCAGCTCAGATATACCTTCTCGCCGGGGTGTACGAACTTGGTGCTGGCGCTGTCATAGGCGTTCTCTATCGAGGCGGATATGGTGTATTCGCTCTCGGGGTCTATGTACAGCACCGCGCCGTACTTGCCCGCTATGGTCTGGGTATTGTCGCCGGGCTGCGCAAACACGCCCGACACTATGCCGCTCTCCTCGGCGTATACCTTGGTGGTCTTGAGCGTGGCGATCGCGTCGCCCGCGCTTACGGCCTCGCCGGGCTTTACGTCCACAGACAGCACCGTGCCGCCTATGTCTGCATAAACCTGGCAGGTGTCGCTGGAAGTGACCTTGCCCTCGAACGATATGTTGTCCGCCAGCGCGGCGGGCGCGCACTGCATCAGCGCCGCAGCAGCCAGCAGCGCCATTAGCTTCTTGCCCTTCATATGGATACCTCCCATCGCATTTATACCTGTTTTCATTGTAGTATCATTTTTCGCGTTTATCAAGCGCGCGCCGCCGATGTCTTATTTGTTTAACCGATATGACGCTTTTTGGAGAGGAACGGCAGTATCAAACGGCGGTTAATGAAAAAGGCAACGACAGGTTTTATACGTCATATGGGCAGGGGAGCGAACATCGGTTATGCGCATATTCATGCCGGTAAGCCATAATGTGCAAATACAAGACAGACGCGCACCCTAAAATGAATAGGGCGCGCGCCTGTGCGCAATATAATCTCGGAAAGTACAGGGGGATGCCTGACACAAAGCGGCACACAGCATCGGATTGCCACTGCGCCGCCGCGAGCGCCGCACGCAGCTCATC